>NZ_JAGGKQ010000007.1 GCF_017873815.1 Halorubrum alkaliphilum
CGGAGCAGGCTGGGGCTTTGGAAGTGTTCACCGACGATCCGTACTCAACCACTTATAAATGAACAGTTAGAGATGTGGAACTGTTCACCACAGCATCATCTACTTATAAACAGCCGCCAGCAACATCACTAACCCACTTATAAACGCTCACTCCAACGTATTGCGAGACCCACTCCCGATATCACTCAAAAGGCAGTCGCTACCGGCTCGTTGTTTCACCGGATCCGGGCGGTCCGTTCCGACGAAAGCCGACGCGTACATACGACTTCGGGACGAGGCCCCCGTATGAGCACGTACGTCACCGAGATTCCCGTTCGGTTCCGCGATATCGACGCGATGGGCCACGTGAACAACGCCGTCTACGCGACCTATCTCGAGCAGGCTCGTACGGCGTACGTCCGGGACGTGCTCGGGGCGGACCTCTCGTCGATCCCGACGGTACTCGCGTCCCTGTCTCTGGAGTTTCGTCGTCCGGTTCTGCTGGAGGACGGTTCCGTGACCGTCGAGATCGACGTTCCCGAACTGGGCGAATCGAGCGTCCCGATGACCTACGAGATCCGGGCCGAGGACGGCGTCGTCGCCGAGGCGGAGTCGGTCCAGGTCGCCGTCGACGACGAGGGGTCCTCCCGACCGATCTCCGAGGACCACCGGACGGCGATCGAGTCCTATCACGGGCTCTGATCCACGAATCCATGGATCGGGTTCGCTCCGACTCGTATCGGTTGGATCCGCGAGCCGTACCTTCTTGCCCGCGGACATCGATCGATCGGGTATGTCTATCCGACTGTACGCGCTGGACGGCTGCCCGTGGTGTGAGAAGGTGAGCGACGCGCTCGACGAGTTGGACGTCGAGTACGAGACGACGTGGGTCGACGCGTTACACTCCGACCGCAACGAGGTGAAACGCGTGAGCGGGCAGCGCGGCGTTCCCGTTCTCGTCGACGAGGAGCGCGGCGTGACGATGGCAGAGAGCGCGAACGTCTTGGAGTACGTCGAGCGGACCCTCGCATGACGGTGTACACCGGCCGCGGCGACGAGGGGAAGACGGACTTACGCGACTTGAGCCGGGTGTCGAAGTCCAGCCCGCGGATCGAGGCGTACGGGACCGTCGATGAGGCGAACGCGCTGATCGGGACGGTCCGACCGACCGGCCACGACGACCTCGACGATCTGCTGGCGGCCGTCCAGAACCACCTCCACGTCGTCCAAGCGGATCTGGCGAACCCCGATCCCGACCCCGACGACCCGCAGGTGGAGCCGTCACACGCGACCGAGTTGGAGGACGCGATCGACGACCTCGACGAGGAGTTGGAGCCGCTCCGGTCGTTCGTGTTGCCGGGCGGCGGTGAGGCGGGTTCGAAGCTCCATTACGCTCGGACGGTCGTCAGGCGAGCCGAGCGTCGGGTCGTCGCGCTCGCCGGAGCTGAACCTATAAACGAAGCGGTCGTCACGTATCTCAACCGACTCTCCGATCTCCTCTTTACTCTCGGACGCGTCGCGAACGCGCGTGACGGCGAACCGGAGGAGTCCCCCTCGTACTGACGGGACACACTTTCGGGCGGATGATCGACCGCTTTTCATGCCTCCTCCCGCAAAGCATTTATCTGTCCTTCGCCAAAGGGCAGATATGAGCAAACACTTCGAAGACGCGCGATACTACCTCGGCCGAGCGACCGAACACGCGAAAGCCGGCATTAAGGAGGAGTTGGAGCCGCTTCAGGAGCGAGTCTCGAAGCTCGTCGGTGACGAGCCCGAGGAGGGGCCCGAGCCCTCGCGGCTCGACAAGCTTCAGGCTGACCTCAAGGACCTCGAAGAGCGTGCCGAGGGCGAGGCCCGTGAGGCTGTGGCATCGGCTCGCGAGCGCGTCGACGCCTACCGGAGCCGAAACGACGACCAGCCGATCGAATAACTCCTCCTTTTACCGACCAACGGTCACTCGTCGGCGATCACTCGATTTTCCGTCGGGTGTGACGACGTACCCTACTCCATTTCGTTCGAACCGATCACCCCATGATAGTTGAATCCGAGCGACAAAGCAACCCTTAAGTTCTGACGACGGAAAAACTGGAGCACGCGGGTCGGTGGTCTAGTCCGGTTATGACGGCTCCTTCACACGGAGCAGGCCGGCGGTTCGAATCCGCCCCGACCCACTGTGTTTTGGTGTTGATGAGGGAGCCGGAACAGGCCGGCGTTCCCGCCGAGCGAAGCGAGGCGGGAAGCAGCGGATGACCGGAGGGAATCCGCTAGCGTTCGAATCCGCCCCGACCCACTGTGTTTTGGTGTTGACGAGGGATCCGGAGCAGGCCGGCGTTCCCGCCGAGCGAAGCGAGGCGCGCCGAAGGGTTCATATATCGCCCGGTCGCCGAGGCGGTGAACAGCAAAGCCTAATGAGGAGGGGCCTGAACAAACAAGTGATGCCCACTGTAGAATACCTTAACTACGAAGTGCTCGACGACCACGGCTGGTCGATGGACGACGACGACCTCTTCGAGGAGGCGGCCGACGCCGATCTCGGCGACGAGGACTACGGCAGTCTCGAAGTGAACCAAGGCGAGTACATCCTCGAAGCGGCCGAGGCGCAGGGCTACGACTGGCCCTTCTCGTGTCGTGCCGGCGCGTGCGCGAACTGCGCGTCCATCGTCAAGGAGGGCGAGATCGAGATGGACATGCAACAGATCCTCTCCGACGAGGAAGTCGAAGAAAAGAACGTTCGGCTGACCTGTATCGGTAGCCCCGCGGCCGACGAGGTCAAGATCGTCTACAACGCGAAACACCTCGATTACCTCCAGAACCGCGTCATCTAACGTCCGACGAGTCCCGTGAACCCGGGTATTCGCCGCGACACCCGTTTTCGGGCGCGTGTCGGAAACCGTACTTCTCGCACCCTCCAGTCTCACGTCTCCACGCGGTCGGAGATTCGCATGAAACCTGCCGGGGAGATGTGCCTCGGTCGTGGCGGCGTCCTCGGTCCGGCGAACGTCGACTACCGCAGAACGACTACCACGCGGACCACGCGGTCAGGCTCTCGTCGCGGCCGTACACCCGCTTGAGGTCCTTCGCGTACGCCATGTCGCCGGCGTGGTCGAGCTTCTCGTGGCGGTACTCGGGCGCGTCCTCTCGGATGTGGAGTCCCTCGATGGTGAACTCCTCCTCGCCGAACTCGACGGTGTCGCCGACGACGAACTCCATGTCGCCCGGGACGTTCACCTCGATCGACCGGGTGCGATCGGCGTCGCCGTCCTTCGGGTGAAGCGTGACGTCGATGGCGACGTTGTCGATCGCGCGAGTCCAGAGCGTGTCGACGCTGGTGATCGCGGCGTCCTCGACGCGGTGTTCCGGGCCGAGTTCGATGCCGGTGATCCGGACCTGCATCAGCGCGTCTTCGGTGTCGACGACGAACTCCTCGCCGGTCTCGATTCCCCCCTCGGCGGGAACCTCCATCTCCGTGGAAAAGGATTCGCCGTCCTGAGAGACGATGATCGTCAGATCGGTCGTCTCGGGTTCGGGGATCTCGGTTTTGTGCGTGTGATCGCAGTCGGTACACCGGACGGTGGCTTGGCCGCCGGGTTTCAGTACTTCGTGGACGGTCTCCTCGCCCGGGGAACAGGACGGGCAGGGGAGACCGACTCGGTCTCCGGTTTCGCTCATTACGGCACTCTTCCCGCCCCGAGCGTAAATATCCGCCTTTGTGGCCGCCGTGTGTGGATGGCTGCCGCGGGGTCGGCGGTGGGAGGCGGGGTCGGCGGTGGGAGACGAGATCGATGGTGTCACGCGGGATCGGTGCGTGGCGATCGCTTCCACATCGCGGCCGAGTACAGAAACTGGTTTACCGATGACTGCGGAACGAACGCCTATGATCGTACCCGGGTCGAGTTCCCAACAGCTGGCGGCCGCGCTCGCCGACGAGACGGATCGACCGCTGGCGACGGCGACGTACGACCGGTTTCCGGACGACGAGCGCCTCGCAGCCGTACCCGAGTTCGACGGCGAAACGGCGACCGTGGTGGCGACGACCGACTCCGATTCCGCGTGGGTCGAACTGCTCCAGCTACAGGACGCGGTCCGGGAGGCGGGAGCGGAACACGTCACAACCGTGATCCCGTACATGGGCTACGCGAGACAAGACCAGTCGTTTACCGACGGACAGCCGGTCTCAGCGCGGGCCATGGCTCGCGCAATATCGACAGGAACCGACCGGGTCGTGCTAGTAAACCCCCACGAGTCCGCAGTCAGCGAGTTCTACGCGGTTCCTGTCGAGATCGTCGACGCCGCAAGCGTCCTCGCGGACCCGCTGGCGAGCGATCTTACCGAGCCGCTGTTTCTCGCGCCCGATGAGGGTGCTGTCGAGATCGCCAGAACTGTCCGTGACGCGTACGGGACGGGCGAGACCGACTACTTCGAGAAACACCGCGACCGCGAGACGGGCGCGGTCGAGGTGTCTCCCTCGGATGCGTCCGTCTCCGGACGGGATGTCGTCGTCGTCGACGACATCGTCGCCACCGGCTCCACGATGAGCGAGGCGGTTGGGGTGTTAACTGATCGGGGTGCGTCGCGCATCGTCGCCGCGTGCGTCCACCCGATGCTCGCCGCAAACGCCGTGACAAAGCTCCGTGATGCGGGCGTCGACCGGATCGTCGGGACCGATACGATCGAACGCGGCTGTAGCGTTGCGAGCGTCGCGCCGGTGCTCGCTGATACCCTCGTCGCCGACGCGGCCACAGGCAACTAATCCTCAATCTGGCTGTCACGGGCAGGTGGCTCCAGATCCACCGGCCGCGCAACTCGGACCCAGAAACACACGCTGCTCCGCAACCACTAAACGGCACTCGCGCGTTCCTTCGACAATGGCCGACTGGACGGAGAGATACCGCCCGAGCACGCTCTCGGAGGTCCGCGGCAACGACAAGGCACGCGACGCGTTCGCGGAGTGGGCCCGCTCGTGGGACGACCATCGAGAGGCCGTCATCCTCCATGGCAGTCCCGGCGTTGGGAAGACGAGTGCGGCCCACGCGCTCGCGAGCGACATGGACTGGGAGACGGTCGAGTTGAACGCCTCCGACCAGCGAACCGCCGATGTTATCGAGCGCTTTGCCGGGCGCGCGGCCCGGAACGCGACCCTCGGCGGGAGCGCCGCCGGCGGCGGGGCAAGCGGCGGCGACACCGCCTCCAGACAGCTCGTGATTCTCGACGAGGCGGACAACATCCACGGCAACTACGACCGCGGTGGGGCGTCCGCGATCACGGAACTCGTCAAGGAGTCGGGGCAACCCATCGTCCTCATCGCCAACGAGTTCTACGACATCTCGCGAGGGCTCCGGAACGCGTGTCAGGACATCGAGTTCCGCGACGTCTCCGCGCGCTCCATCGTTCCCGTGCTCCGGGACGTCTGCCGCAAGGAGGGGATCGAGTTCGAGTCCGACGCGCTCGAACGCATCGCCGAGCGGAACCGTGGCGACCTGCGTGGCGCGATAAACGACCTTCAAGCCGCCTGCGAGGGTCGGTCGTCGATCGCAGTCGAGGACGTCGTCACCGCGGACCGCGACAAGGCGATGGGGATCTTCCCGTTTCTCGACGCAGTCTTAAAAGAGGAGTCCGCAGAGGAGGCGCTTCAGTCGGCGTACGCCGTCGACGAGACGCCGGACGACCTCACGAAGTGGGTCGAGGACAATATGCTGGACGTGTACGAGCCGATGGAGGCGGTCCGCGCGTACGACTTCCTCGCGAACGCCGACGTCTGGCTCGGCCGCGTGCGCGCCTCACAGAACTACTCCTACTGGCGCTACGCGACCGACAACGCGGCCGCCGGGGTCGCGGCCGCCCGCGATGGGACCAAGGGCGGATGGACACGGTACGGTCGCCCGCAGTTCTGGCCCTCCTCGGACGCGACTGCCGACGAGGTGGTCGGCCGGATCGCGGCCGCGAGCGGGTGTAGCGTCGCGACCGCCCGCCGCGAGGTGCTACCGTTCCTCGCGACGGTCACACACCACTGTAAACCGCGGGATCTGACCGTCGCGATGGCGGCCGCGTACGACCTCGACGAGGCCGGTGTCGCGTTCGTCACGGGATCGGGAGAGTCGACGAACAAGGTGGCTTCGATAGTCGAGGACGCCCAGGAACGCAGAGAACAGCGACTGGAGGAGAACGCGGGTGGCGCGTTCGCCGGGACTCCCTCCGGGAGCCTCGACGACGGGAAACCGTCCGAGACCGACCGATCGTCCGACACGGGAGGCGACGGTTCGGGGGCTGCCGCCGCCGGAGTGAACGAAGAGAGCGGGGTCGACGCCGCAGCGGGTCAGGAAGCGACGGACGACGTAACTGATGGCGACGACGCGGACGGCGAGGAAGCTGGCGACGATCAGGCGGGACTGGGCGACTTCGTCTGACCGGGAGCCCCGCGCCACGTGGCGATCAGCTCACTCTGCCGAGGAGCGTCCGGAGTCGTCGGCGACCGGGTCGTCGGTCGCTCCCGATCCCTCGAACACGTCGACATCGACGAACTCGAACCGAGCGCCCCCGGCCCGGCTCTCGGCAATCGAGACGGACCAGCCATGTGCTTCCGCGACACGTTCGACGATGGCAAGCCCGAATCCCGTTCCGTCGTCCGCCGTCGTGTGCCCGGGCTCGAAGACGGCCTCGCGCTGCTCGGGAGCGATCCCCGGTCCGTCGTCGGCGACATAGAAGCCGTCCGGCGTTCGACCGACGCGGACGCGAACGTCGCCGTCGGTACCGTCGTCGTCGGCCGCGTCGTCGAACGTTCCGGGGGGAACCCCGTCGGTCGGTCCGGCGGCTTCCGTGGCGGGAGCGACTGCGTCCGGATCGCTCTCGGTTCCGTGCTCGACGGCGTTCCGGAACAGGTTCTCCAACGCCTGTCGGAGCCGGCTCCGATCACAGTCGATCGACGGGAGCTCGTCGTCGACGACGAGTTCGGCGCTCGCGGTCCCGCCGATCGTCGACCACGCGCGATCGACGACCGATCGGAGGTCGGCTTCGGCGGTCGATTCGACGGTCCGGCCCTCCCGTGCGAGCGAGAGGAGGTCGGAGATGAGTTCGTCCATTCTATCCAGCGCGTCCATCGCACGGTCGACGCGCTCGTCGGCCGCCTCGCCCTCGAACTCGCGGGCCAGTTCGAGGTTGCCGACGGCGACCGACATGGGGTTCCGAAGGTCGTGTGAGACGACGCTCGCGAACTCGTCGAGTCGCTCGCGCTGCCGCTCGAGCTGTTGCTGTCGTCGGACACGATCGGACGCTGGAAAGAGATATCCGACGACGTCGCCGTCGTCGGCCCGCCGACCGTGTTCTTGGACCCATGTCGGGTCGGACCCGGTCTGGATTCGATACGTGATATCGACTTCGGTCGTGTCGAGTTCCTCGCGAAGCTGTGTCCGATCCGATGGATGGACCGCCGCGAGCCACTCGGTCCGTGGTAGCTCATCGACGGAGAGGTCGGAGTCGCCGTTCGATTCGACTTGGAGGCGGTTCGGATCACCGTCCGGTCGACGATAGGCGATCCCCGGCCGGGGATCCGTCCGCGGAGACATTACCGCCAATTCGTTTCGCGATCGCAATAAATCTTGCTTGAATAACATTTCACTCGCCGACGGGTCAGGACCGATATCCCCGAATACGACGCCCAAAGCTACCGGTAACGCGTTCTTAGACTATCGGAGTTGAAACAACTAGACAAATGTAATTTATAAATAACTATCTCGCTCGGGGTGGCCGCTCGTCGACCACGGGACCCGAACGGTTTTTTTCACCCGGCCAATAGAGTCGGTATGACGGAGCACGCGGACCGCTCGGTGGCCGAGCAGATCGAATACCGCCGGAACAACGCGGTCGACCCGGAGGACTTCCTGTTCGAGGCGGAGGCGATCGAGTTCGACACGGTCGACGACGATCTCACCCTCACCGACGAGTTCCTCGAGGCGGTTGAAGCCGAGATCGAGACGCTGCTCGACCGGGGTCACTCGTCCGCTGACGTGGCCAGACTGTTCAGCGCCCGGGAGGCGGAGACTCACGTGGCGGATCGGGAGTATCTCGCGTACAAGACCGGCGACATCGTCCGCAACTGGCCCTCCGAGGAGGCGCTCTACTTCGACCTCGCGGTCGACGGTGCGCTCCGTGAGTCCCACGCGGATTGGGAGGCGGTTCCGCCCCGCCAACGGCAGCGGATCGTCCAGTCGCTGCGCACGTTCCAGGACGAGTGTCCGTTCTGTGCCGGAACCGTCGGGGTGAGCAACGACAAGGTCGAGTCCTGCTGTGACGAGAACCTAGTCCACGTCATCCACTGTACCGGCTGCGAGACGCGGTTCTTCGAGTTCTCGCCCGGTTCCGTTCCAGTCTGAGATCCTCTGGACTGAACCACGAGGCTTCCTCCCCGATCCTCCGTACGCCGGATACGTGTGCGCCGGAGACGGCGTTTCACTCCACGGTGATCGTCGTCTCGTCGGCCAGCCCCTTCCCGTCCGGATCCGCGACGTTCACTGCGACGCGAAGCGTGTGCTCCCCTCGGTCGGCACGGTCCCACTCGCGGTCGGAGATCCTGAACAGTCCCGACCACTCCCTGCGGAACCGTCGTCTCTCGCCTCGATCGAGGTTCAGGTAGGCGGTTCCGTCCGGGGGGTCGTGTACTGGAACGCGTGAGGCCTCCACGTGACCGTCGACCGACCACGTCCATAGGAGCGGGGAGCGTACTTCCACCGAGACGGGGATCGGCAGGCGATTGGTGAACGTGACGGTGAACGGGACGGACTCCGCCGGACCGACGTGCGTGCGCTCGGCCGTTACGTCGACCGTGACGACTCGGTGGCGAAGCCAGTGTGGGAGGAGTCGCTTGCTCCAGGCCGAACTCGTGATCGACCGGGCCGCCTGCGGTTCGACCCCCTCCTCGGCGTCACCGGGTCGAAACGGGTCCGACCGATCCCGCTCGACGGCGTCCGACTCGTAGATCCGGCGCATTACCCGTAAGACCGTGACGCACACGCAAAAAAGTGCGGCGTCTCAACGGACGAGATACCTCACGTGCACTACTTCGCGTCCCCGACCGCGGGGCGGTCGCCGGGTGCGTCGGCATCGTACCGGAGACACGCTATCTCGTGGGTGTTCCGGATGTGGTTCGACGACGGATGTCGAGTCTCACACGGCGACTCGAAGACGGCCTCGAGCCGGTCGTTCGCCGCGTCGACCTCGCCGTCGACCAACAGACGGACCGCGTCCGAGACCGCGTCGTCCGCCTCACCGTCGCCGATCCACTCCGGGATGTCGAACGTGTTTCGGACTAGCGCCTCCGCCGACTCGACGTCCATGGCGGTCACGTCCTCGACGCCGCCGGCATCGGTGTCGGTGTCGGCCGTCGTAACCAGACCGTCGGCCGCTTCCAGTCCGGAGAGCCGAAGTCGAAGGTCCATCACTCCGCGGAACGCCGGCTGATCGACGTCGAGGTCCGTCGGCGGGATGACCCGCGGACACCGGGTGTGGAACCGACAGCCGCTCGGCGGATTCATCGGTGACGGCACCTCCCCCCGAAGGAAGATCTGGTTCCCCTCCCACAGCGGATCCGGCTCGGGGATCGCCGACAGCAGTGCCTCCGTGTACGGGTGATACGGCTCGGCGAAGATCTCCTCGGTCGTTCCCACCTCGGCGAGTTCGCCGAGGTACATCACCGCTATCCGGTCGGAGATGTGCTCGACGACGCTTAGATCGTGTGCGATGAACACGTACGCGAGGTCGAACTCTTCCTGGAGGTCCTCCAAGAGGTTGAGGATCTGTGCCTGTACCGAAACGTCGAGTGCCGACACCGGCTCGTCACAGACGATCAGCTCGGGGTCGACGGCGAGCGCGCGAGCGATCCCGATTCGCTGACGCTGTCCGCCGGAGAACTCGTGCGGATAGCGGTTGGCATGGCTCGGGTTGAGCCCCACCGTCTCCAGCAACTCGTAGATGCGTCGTTCGCGTTCCTCGCCCTCGAGGATCCCGTGGATGTCCAGCGGCTCGCCGACGATATCACCGACGGTGAGCCGCGGGTTGAGACTGGAGAACGGATCCTGGAAGATGTACTGTACGTCCGTCCGTAGATCTCGGAGTTCGCTTCCCGAGAGGTCGGTGATCTCGATCGTCTCGTTCTCGCCGGTCTCCTCGTTGCGTTTGTGGTACGTAACGGATCCACCGGTCGGCTCGATGAGCCGGAGCATCGACCGACCGAGCGTCGTCTTCCCGCAGCCGGATTCCCCGACGACGCCGAGCGTCTCCCCGGGGTACACTTCGAGGTCGACGCCGTCGACCGCCTTCACCTGGTCCGCACGGTTGAGAAAGCTCTCGATGAATCCGGACGAGGTCTCGTAATACTTCTGGAGCCCCTCGGTCCGGAGAAGCGGATCGCCACTACGGTCGGGACCGGTGCTCATTGGGACCCCTCCGTGGGTGCGGCAGCGTCGTCACGCACCGTGACGTCGTAGTCGAGCCCGCCGTTGAGCTCTCCCGTGTATTCCAGACAGCGCGCGCTGCGCTCGCTACCGACCGTCGCCGGCTTCCCCGTTTCCGGTTCGGTGAGCGCCGGCTCCGTCCGGCGGCACGCCTCCTCGGCGTACGGGCACCGCGGATGGAACGAGCAGCCGGTCGGCGTGCTGATGAGGTCCGGCATCGAACCGGGGATCGTCTGGAGCCGGTCCCGGTCGTCACCGATTCGGGGAATGGAACTCATCAACCCTACCGTGTACGGGTGTTTGGGATCGTAGAACAGGTCCTCTGCCGACGCACGCTCGACGGACTTGCCCGCGTACATCACCATCACCCGGTCACAGAGGTCCGCAACGACGCCGAGGTCGTGAGTGATGAGCTGTACTGCCGTGTCGAACTCCTCCGCGAGGTCCTCGAGTTCCGCGAGGATCTTCGCCTCCGTCGTCACGTCGAGTGCGGTGGTCGGCTCGTCGGCAACCAACAGGTCCGGATCACACGACAGTGCCATGGCGATGACGGCACGCTGTTGCATTCCGCCGGAGAACTCGTGTGGGTAATCGGAGTATCTGGCCTCCGCGTCCGGTATCCCGACTCGATCGAGGAGTTCGATCGCGCGTTCCCGTGCTTCCTCGTCGGTGTGATCGAGATGATGACGGATCGCCTCCGATATCTGGTCGCCGACGGTGTACACGGGATTCAACGCCGTCTGTGCGTCTTGGAAGATCATGGCGACACGGTTGCCACGAACCTCCTGTATCTCCGTTTCGGTCATTTCGAGGAGGTCATCGCCGTCAAGCAGGATCTCCCCGCTCTCGATGCGCCCCGGACTCTCGATGAGCCGAAGCAGGGAGAGTGCAGTGACGCTCTTTCCGGCACCGCTCTCGCCGACGACGCCGAACTTCTCGCCGGCCTCGATGGAGTACGAGAGGTCGTCGACGGCCGTCACGACGCCTTCCGCGGTGTAGAACGTGACCGTGAGATCACGCACTTCGAGGAGCGCCATTATCCGCCACCTCCCCGAACGTCATCGACCTGTACGTCCAGTGCGTCGTTCACCGCGTCACCAACCATGTTGATCGACATCACGAAGAGGAAGATCATCATTCCCGGGAAGACGGTAGTCCACCAGAACCAGGTGCCGCCCGCCCCGGTGATGAGCGTGTCGCGTTCCGCGTCCAGCATCGTCCCCCACTCCGGAGTACCGGGGTCGAAGCCGAGACCGAGGAAGCCGAGCGCAGCGACGCCGATCACGACCGTCCCGATCGACAGCGTCGCCTGTACGACGACCGGCGCGATCGCGTTCGGGATGATGTGTCTGAACAGTACGGACTTGTCCCGAGCGCCGAGCGCCTTCGCGGCCATCACGTACTCGTTCTGTTTCACTTTCAGGATCTCACCGCGGATGATCCGAGCGTAGCTCGCCCAGCCGACGAGCGCGAACGCCCCGACCAGCGGGATGAATCCGCCCCCGAAAAGCGAGACGAGGATCATCGCCAGCACGAGCGCAGGGAACGCGAATATGACGTCGACGAGCCGCATCATCACGCCGTCAGTCGTGCCGCCGAAGTAGCCGGACACACCGCCGTAGATCACGCCGAAACTCGCGGCGAGCGCGGTCACCACGAAACCGATGGTGACGCTGTATCGCGAGCCGGCGACCACCCGCGAGAACGTGTCACGACCGAGTCGATCGGTCCCCATCGGGTGCGTCAGCGACGGCGAGTCGTATCGATCGCCGACGCCGGTCTGTGCGGGGTCGTACGGCGTGAGACTGAGCGGCTGGACGGTGACGTCACCAACCACGATCGGGCGGGAGAACACCGCCACGAACAGCATCACGACGACGACGGCCATCCCAGTCAGTGCGAGCCGATCGCGTTTCAACTGGTGGATCACACGAACCCAGCGGTTCTGGACCTCCGGGTCGTCCTCTGCTTCCTCGGCGTCGTCGCCGGTCGGTTCCGCCGCGTCGTGGTCCGCGATCCGTTCCGTCTCGAACCCCGACACCCGAATGCGGCCTCGTTCAGTTGACATTGGTGCGTATCTGAGACATTGTTAGTAGTCGTGTCGAATCCGCGGGTCGAGCAGCGCGTAGACGATGTCGGCGAGCAGGTTCGCGAGCACGATGAACACGCCGGTGAAAAGCGTGATCACAAGAATCAGGTTGATCTCGCGGACGTTGATCGCTTCCACGAACAGGATCCCGAGCCCGGGCCACCCGAACACGGTCTCGACGACGACCGACCCGGAGACGATCGAGGCCGTCAGGAACGCCGCGATCGTCGTCACGGAGATGAGCGAGTTCCGGAGCACGTGTTTCAGTACCACCGTGCGCTCGGGAAGCCCCTTCGCGCGCGCAGCGGTGACGTACTCCTTGTTCAGTTCCTCGGCCATCGACGTGCGCATGATCCGCATCAGGTTCGCGGACGCGGCGGTGCCGATGGTGACGCCGGGCAGGACGAGCCACCACAGCATCGACGTCGAGAGCAGCGGCTCCTGTGGATCCAGCGTCGGGAACAGGTTCAACTGTACCGAGAAGACGGCGATGAGCATCAACCCGAGCCAGAAGTTCGGAATGGAGATGCCGGATAGCGCCGCGAAACGGCTAACGTCGTCACCGATCTCGCCCCGGTTGATCGCGGCGTATATGCCGCCGGGAATGGCGATCAGCAGGGCGAACACCCAGCCGAACAGGCCGAGCGCGAGCGTCTCCGGCAGCCGCGCCCACACGAGCGCACTCACGTCGCGACCGGAGGTGAAGTGCTCACCGAAATCGCCGGTGAGGACGTCACCGAGCCAATTAATATACTGTACCCAGACCGGGTCATCGAGCCCGAACTCTCGACGAAGTCGTACGGCGTCGGCCTGTGACGCGTCGGGGTTCGCCGCCACGAGCTGTGAGACCACGTCTCCGGGAGTCAGGTGTACGAGCCCGAACGTGATCACTGACACCCCGAACAACACGGGTATCGACGCCAGCGTACGGCGAACGGTGAATTTCAGTAAGTCCATGAGGGTATCGAACGCATTGTTCCGGGATCAGGGTCCATGGTGGATGGTCGTCGGATCGGGACGGGAGACCTACCGGTCGAGGTAGGCTATCTGCTCGTCGAGCGGCGCATAGACAGCGTACGTGAAGATCGACTGCGTGTTGGGATGACAGTTGACTCCGGCCACGTCCTCGTTGAACGTCAGCGTCGTCAACGAGTAGTCGACGATGGTGTTCGCCATCAAGTCGGTGTGCGCCTCCCAGAACTCGTCGTACCGCTCGCGACGCAGGTCCGGATCCTCCGCGACGTCCGCGCCGAAGCGGCAGCCGTTGAGCAGGTCGACGAACTCGTCGTCGAACGTCCCCGGCGGGAAGTAGAAGTTACAACACCCGTTCCAGTTCTCCGGGTCGTGGATCGCCTCGATGTAGCCGTGGGGGTCGAACCCCGTCGCGAGTCCGATGACGGCACACGCGTTGTTCTCCGCGTCGTCGATGTGTGCTTCGTCCGTGTAGAGGTCCCCGGTCGTCCAATCGCCGAGTGCGGCCGGCGTCTCGAGCTCCGCATCGAAGAGGCCGCTCTGGTTGAGCTGGTCGACGACCAGCGACATCTTGTCGATGCGCTCGTCGTCGTCGGCGTTCGTCTGGATGGTGACCTCGATGGGCGCTTCGAAGCTGGACTGCTCGATCAGCTCCGTTGCTCGCTCCTCGTCGGGCTCGACGCTGTACGCGAACTCCTGTTCGATGAGCTCGTCGTACCCCATCGCGGTCCCGAAGTCGGAGGCCGGCTCGGGGATGGGTGCCTGTGCGGGCGAGCCCCACCCCTGCTCGACGACGTCGACGATGGTCTGGCGCGGCATGAGCGCGCTAACCGCCTGTCGAACTTCGGCCTCGGCAAAAGCCCCGCCCTCGTCGGTGTCCTCCAGCGGGAACTGCATGAACTTGTACCCGGTACTCTCCTGTGCGGAGACGTCGAAGTCGTCCGACTGCATGAAGTTGTTCCGGGCGTCGGATGCCAGCTCGTACGTTACGTCGAGGTCGCCGTCCTCCAATGCGGCCGAGCGCTGGGAACTCTCCGGGACGAACCGGACGTTAATCTCCTCGATCGCCGGACGCTCCGGGAAGTCGGCGGGACCGTCGTAGTCGGGCAGGTTCTCGAGACCGACCTCCTCGACCCAGTAGTTGTCGGTGCGTTCGAGCCGGAGCACCGAGCCCTCGTCGAACTCGGCGATCTCGTACGGCCCGGTTCCGACCGGGACCGGACCGCCGGCCCGCGGCTCCAGCTCACCAGGTCCGAGGTCGTGGTGCTCCTCCGGGAAGAGGTCGATCGGCGGGAGCTCCACGAAGGCGGCCGCGTCCGGCTCCAGCGAGTAGAGATTGAACTCGTACCCGTCGTCGCCGTCGGGCGCTTCCGCGTACATGAACGCGTCGAACACCTGACCCTGATTGGTCGAGCCGACGTACCGGTCGTACGACCCGACGATGTCGCCGGCGGTACACTCGTCGCCGTTGTGGAACTCGATACCCTCGTGGAGGCGACCGGACACCTGCGTTCCGTACACGCCGTCGTCGACGGCGTCCTCCGCCTCGTGGCGGGTGAGTACGCGAACCTCGTCTCCCTCCTCCGCACCCTCGAGGTCTTCGGGGTGCTGGAGGAGGACGAGGTTGAGGTCGTCGTCGAGATCGAATATCGGTATTCCACCGTCGATCTCGACGATCTCCTCCTCGCGCATGTACTCCTCGTAGTCCTCGTAGTCCACGTTCTGGGAGTCGACGGCGTCGTACTCCTCGGCCATCCACAGCTCGGTGGTTCCCTCCGCGTCCGTCGTAAGCAGGTTGTCGTACACCAGCGAGAACACCGCGGTGTCCTCCGCGGCACTGCTCTCGGCGGCGTCGTAATCGTCGATGCTGTCGCGGGGAATGGAAACCTCTAGCGTGCCGCCGTCCTGGATCTCGTCGACGTCGATATCGTTTCGTTCGAGCGCGGGATCGATGTCGACCTCGTCGTCATCGTCTTCCCCCAGACAGCCGGCCATTCCGACGACGGATGCACCGGCAATACCTTGTAGTACTTTGCGACGGTCAACTGATGGGTCTGCTGAACTCATGGGTGTTAGTAGCAGTCGTCGTTGTCGAACAGCGTCCGTACGCGGGGCGGGGCAGAACACTGTTCACTGTTGTCAATGCTACCTACCACTATATATTCCATATCTCTTAAAAAACTGTCCAAATTTCTTCGGGAACACCGTGTGATACGATTACTCGTCACCGAATCAATCGTTAGTCAACGACTCTTTCGTATAACTGAGATCGGTCCGAGCCCGAGTCGGCGATCGTCGCTCGCGTGTCGGAACGGTGTTCAGTCGCCGCCGACGGGCGTGGGGGTTCCCGACACCGACTCCGCGCTCCGCAGGACCCATGCCGCACCGAGCGCGAGCGCAAGCGCGGCCCCCAGCGCCACGAGGTTGACCTGCTGCCAGAAGCCGTCGTACAACACGAGGTCACGTCCGAGAAGCAGGGTGGTGACGAGCGCCGCCATCGACCCGGCCGCGAGCGTCCGCACCGTTCGTGCCGTCGACGCGTCGATATCGGTACGCTCGCCACGAACCCCTGCCGTCGCGCCGACCATGGCTACGATCAGCCCGAGGTGTGCCGCCAGTCCGGCAATATAAAAGGCGGCCTGTGCGCCCGGCGAATACGTTACGAACCGGACCGCCCGGGAGAAGACGGCGCTCGCGAGTACGCCGACGAGAGCGATCCCGACGGCAGCACGGAGGAGCCGAGGAGACGCACCGCGGTCCCCGCCCCAGACGGTCGCCAGCGTGAGCAGCGTGAAGATACACAGCGCGACGATCAGGTGGGCGGCGTGCGTCGAGACGGTGTAGCCGCCCGGGACCAGTCCGCCGACGGTGACGGTGATCGCCCCGACCGTGATCTGGAACGGCAGGATCGCCACTGCGAGCGTCGCCGCCAGCCGCGTCCGGCGGTCGAACCCGCCGCGCCACGCCCAGCCGGCGACACCGATGATGAGGAAGCCGGTGATCATCGCCCAGACGCGATGGAACCACTCGATGAAGTCGGGGTTGATCGTGAGCGCCGGGATTAGCTGGTCGGAACACAGCGGCCACTGGGCCTGACACGCCAGCCCGGACCCGGTCGCCGCGGTGTACACGCCGAGCGCGAACAGCGACAGCGTCATCGCGGTCGTCGCCGCCGCGTACCGCCGGAAGGTCAACCACGCGGGCCGAAGACTCATTGGATGTGATCGGGTTCGCGCGTACTTAGACCGTTCGGACGGTCCACGCGAGCGGGAACGGCGGTATATAAAAACTCGAACGGGTCCGTTGAAACAACTATTACGCGACAGCTCTGATTCGGCTCCGGCCCGTATAAGTACGGCAATGATCGATGTCGGGAGTGAGTGTATCAGACCGCTGGCGACGAGATCGTATTTAAGGGGAGTATGAGCGGTGGTGACGATCATTTATAAATAAACACTGCGGTGGCGCGCCCCGGTGAGCGGCCCGAAGGGCCGCGAACCGACGGTGCGAGGTCGCCGGCGCGACGCGCCGGCTGTCACCGGGCGAAGCCCGGTTGCCCGAGGGACTCTGTCCCTCGCTGCCAGAGGAACCAGAGGTTCCTCGCTGGAGCCCGGAACGGCGCTTATAAGCGCCGTTCCGGCGAGGCTGGGGAGGTGTGAGGTGCGGTGCGGCTGTGGGGCGGGGTGGGACTCAAAGGGGCAGTCGCGAGGACGAAGCACGCTGCAGCAAGCACCGCAGGAACGAGCAGTGAGGGACCGAAGGTCCCTCTGGCAGCCGGCGGCAGAGCCGCCGGCGACAACGCGAGTGACGAGGAGCGCAGCAAAGCGCGCGAGTCCTCGCGACTGGGGCTTTGGAGGTCGTCACCGATCCGCCACCAACCACGTATACACAGCCGCCAGCACCACCCACATCCGACTTATAAACAACCGATCATCCATATCGATATACCTACTCTCGCTGTCGCTCACGGAACGATCCCGTTCGGGGAAGCCGTTTCGTACGTATTCATGGATCGAGAATGAGTGCTCAGCGAGTCCACCGAAACGGACGCTACGGGATCGCGATCCACGGATGGATCCGATCGGAGCCGCTACCCTTTTTATACTGACTCGCCAAGCGATCGCCGTGACCGACGACGGCGAGCACTCGAACGATCCGACCCCCGAAGGCGATCTGTCGCTGGCGACGCGCGAGTCGATCGGGCGGGCAGCGAGAGCGGTCTCGGCCGGCGACTGCGTCGTCTATCCCACCGAGACGGTGTACGGGCTGGGTGCGGACGCGCTCGACCCCGACGCGGTCGAGATGGTCTTCGAGACGAAGGGTCGCGACCGCGACGCCCCGCTCTCCATGGGCGTCGCGGGCGTCGACGACGCGCTTGAACACGCTCGACCGTCACCGACCGCGCTGGCGTTCATGCGGGCGTTCCTTCCGGGTCCGATAACCGTTATCGTGCGGCGCGGGCGGGAGGTCCCGGACGCGCTGACGGCCGGTCGCGACCGCGTCGGCGTCCGCGTCCCCGACCATCCGATCGCACGGAGACTGGCCGCCGACGCGGGACCGATTACGGCGACGAGCGCCAACGTCTCAGGCGCGGGGAGCGTCACCCGCCCTACCGACCTCGACGACCGGATCCGGGAGCGCGCCGCTGTCGTGGTCGACGGCGGCGAGACGCCGGGAGCCGAGAGCACGGTCGCCGACCCCGAGGCCGGTCGGATCCATCGCCGCGGCGCGATGGCGGGCGCGGTGGAGGCGTGGCTCGCCGACTCGTCGGAGTGAAACGTCGAAGAGATACCGATCGTCGCAGCGCGACTAGACGGAGAGGTCGCCCTTGGCTTTGATCACGTCGAGCGCCTCGGCATCGACGGTGTCGACGTCGAGCCAGTGAGGGACGTACTCGCGTTTGTCGTAGACCTCACGCTCTTCTTCGGTGCCGACCGTACACCAGAGTTGGGGCTCGTCCGGGCCGTGCCAGTCGCCCTGTTTGTTGATCCCGAAACAGACCAGCTCCTCGCCCTCGTACTCGATGATCGCGTCCTTACGGATGCCGGGGTCCCCGCGGACGATGAGGTGTCGCATGCGCGGCCGTTAGCGGGTTCCGCGCTTAATCGCTTCGATACCGCCGATCGATCCGTGATCCGATACTACCGATCGATCCGTGGTCACCACCCCTTCTCGATGTCCTCGACGAGCGCGTCGAGTATCGATTCCGTCGTGTCGGCAACGATCCGTTCCATCGCCTCCGGATCGCTCGCGGTCGGGTCGCCGAGCCCGCCGAGTTCGGTCACGTCGTCGAAGTACTCGTAGCTCCGCGTCCGCGGAAACGGCTCGGCGTTCTGTGGCTCCTTGCGATCGGTTCGCACGAGATCGGGCCGGTACAGCTCGACGAAACTCGTCTCGTGGTCGCCCGCGTGGCCCCACCCCTCCCCGAACGTTTCCGTAAGGTCCTCACGCGCAAAGTCCGTCCAGTGGAGGAAATGAACCGTGAGATCGGTGTCTCGACCGAGACGATCCGCGGCGATCGAGAGCGGATCTCGGTTCCCACCGTGACAGTTCACGATCAGGAGCCGGTCGAGTCCGTGTGTCGCCACCGATTCGCCGATATCTCGAATGACGTCGACGTACGTCTCCGTCGAGAGCGTCACCGTTCCCGGGAACCGCATGTGGTGTTCCGACTGGCCGTACGGTAGCGGCGGGAGCCTGAGGAGGTCGAGGTCGAACTCGGGGGCGGCCGCCACCAGTTCGGCGGTGAGGTGGTCCGCTCGTAGCGTGTCGGTCGAAACGGGGAGATGTGTCGAGTGTTGTTCGATGCTTCCGGTCGGGAGAACGCCGAAGTCAGCGTCGTCGATGGCGTCGCCCGCCTCCTCGTGAGTCAGTCCGAACAGGTCGGCGTCGGTTTCGGGCATACTCCCGTGCGGAACGTCCGAGCCTATAGGGGTCGGGGTAGCGGCGACCGACTCACCAGTTGGCGAGGGGGATCGAAACGGGTCCGTGGCGAACCGGCCTCAGGGCGCGTAGTAGTACTCGCCGTCCCGCTTCTGCTGGCGGTCCTTCTGGGACTCGGGCTTGTTGATCCGGGGACGGCCGGTGCGCTCGTCGCGGCGGAACGTGATGTCCAGATCCGCGAGGAACTCGTTCATCCCCTCGCGCATCTCCTGTGGCGGCGTGGCGTGACCGCGCTGTGCCGGCTCGCCGTCGAACACCATTAGCCGGTCCGCGAGGAGGTCGATCATGTAGATGTCGTGGTCGATCACCATCACGGTCGCGTCGTGGTTCTCGGCGTACCGACGGATCGCGGTCGTCGCGCGGACACGCTGTTCCACGTCGAGGTGCGCGGAGGGCTCGTCCAATACGTACAGATCCGCGTCCTCAGAGAGACACGCCGCGATGGCGACTCGCTGACGCTCGCCGCCCGAGAGGTCGACCAGATCCTGCTCCATGATCCGGTCGAGCTGGAGCGGCTGGGCGATCTCGGTGTTCCAGTAGGAGGTGCCGAACTCGTCGGTGATCGAGGAGAGGAACGCGTCGACGCGCATCGGCTGGTCGATCTCGATGTACTGTGGCTTGTACGCGATGTCGAGCTGGAAGTCGAGTTCTCCGACGTCGGGCTCCAACGACCCCGCGAACAGCTTCGCGAGCGTGGACTTCCCGATCCCGTTCGGTCCGACGATCCCGAGGACCTCGGACTCGTGGATCGCGCCGCCGTCGACGTGGAGTTCGAACTCCCCGTCGCCGTAGGACTTCTCGAGGTCGGGGTACTCGACGAGCGGCGTTCCCTTCGAGGAGACTCGGGGCGCGTGCTCCTCGAAGGTGATCGCCGACGGACGGATCCGCATGTTCTCGTTGTCGAGGTATCCCTTGAGGTACTCGTTGATGCCGTTTCGGACCGATTTCGGATCCGTAATGACGCCGTACGCGCCGGGCTCACCGTACGCGACGTGGAGGGTGTCGGCGAGGAGATCGAGGATAGCGAGGTCGTGCTCGACGACGAGCATCGAGCGTTCGGCGTTCTCGTCGTTCGCCAGCTCCTGGATGAGCCGGGCGGCGACCATCCGCTGGCCGATGTCCAGGTACGGCGTGATCTCGTCGAGGAAGTAGAAGTCGGCGTCGCGGGCGAGACACGCCGCGATGGCGACACGCTGGAGCTCCCCGCCGGAGATCGAGTCGATGCTCTGGTCCATCACCGGCCGGATGTTGAGCCGGTCGATGAGGGTGTCGAGCTCGCCGCGTTCGTCAGTTTGCTCCAACAGCTCGCGGGTGTTGCCGTCGAACTGCTTCGGTATCTGGTCGACGTACTGCGGCTTGCGGGCGACGGTGACCTCTCCGTCCTTCAACGATTCGAGGTAGTTCTGGAGGCCGGTCCCGCGGAACCGGTCGAGCACGCGTTCCCAGCCGGGCTCGTCCTCGTGGTCACCGAGATTGGGGACTCGTTCGCCCGCGAGCGCGTGGACAGCGGTCGACTTTCCGATCCCGTTCGGGCCGAGGATCCCGGTGACGCTGCCGGGCTCTGGGGTCGGGAGGCCGTACAGCGCGAACGCGTTCTCGCCGTAGCGGTGGACGGGCTCCTCCTCCAACTCGGAGGGGAGGTTGATTATCTCGATGGCATCGAACGGACACTTCTCGACGCAGATGCCACAGGTCTCGCCGAGACACAGCTCCTCGGAGATGTGGATCTGGTCCGGGTCGCCCTCGGCGGTGTCCTCGCCGCGCTCGGTGATACACTCCTTGCCCGTCCGGTTGGGCGGACAGTAGTTGGCACACTCGTAGTTACAGCGGTCGGGCTGGCACCGATCCAGATCGACCACTGCGATGCTGTCGTCGGCCATCTCAGAACCCCACTTCGGAGGTGAGGAGGACAGTGTAGCTGATGAACCACAGCGTGAACGTCATGAACGCCACGTAGAGGTTGTCCTTGACGCCGAAGTCGCCGACGCCGATGACCTTGTACAGCGGGTACTGGACGAGCACGAACGCGCCCATCACGAGGACGGCGGTCGTGCTCGTGGCGGCGGCATCGCCGGTCCCGACGTACGCAGTCGACACCACGCCCGCGGCGATCCCTGCGAGACAACAGATCGTGGTGACGACCACGCTCCGGGCGTGGCCGGTGATTCCCGAGTCGTCGCTCATACCTACGGTTCCGCAACCGCCGGTGAAAAGCCGTTCGTTCCGTCCCCTTCGGTCGAACCGCCCGTTTCGACTCCTACAGCGGGCTTCAGGAACCGGTCGAACCGCGTGAACCATGGGAGCCTCCCCATGATCGCGGGGTCGCTCGGAGGGACCCCCCCGTGTCGCCATCGCGATCGTCACGGTCCGGTCGAGATCGTCACGGTCCGGTCGAGATCGTCACGATCCGGGATCGAGGGATCGCGCGCGAGAAATATGACTGACTGACTAGTCAGTCTACGGGAGATATGCGGAAGTTATTGCTGGTTATTCGCACACTTATCGGCAATAGTGTCTGGTACTTGGGACGAAACGGCGGGTTTTCCATCAACATTTATCCCGATGTGCGGTTTCAAATTGTACTGATGGCTGGAACCCAAACGGAGGGTCTCGACGACCTCCCACCGAGCGCCAAACTCGTCTTCAAGGTACTCGAATACAACGGAGCGCTGACGCAGAAGGGGATCGTCGAGGAGTCGATGTTGTCGGCTCGAACCGTCCGCTACGCGCTCGAACGACTCGAGGGGATCGACGTGGTCGACGAGGACGTCTACTTCGCCGACGCCCGACAGAGCCTTTATAAACTCACCGACCCCGCACAGGAGTTCACGAGCGATGACGGTGACGTGTCCTGTACCGCGGACTAACCGCGTTCGGCATCCGTGACCTCACGCGCCCCGCGAACCGCCTCCAGAACGGTGAGTGCTATCGCGACCAACAACGACAGCGTCGCCGCCAGCACGAACGCCAGCAGGAGAAACCAGACGTCCGGACTGAACAGGGGGTACTCACGGGTCTCGACCAGGGACCACGGAAGGAGTTCCAGCGTCCGAACGAGGTATAGCGCCACCGCGGCGATCGCCCCGACGACGACGCCTGTACGGACGTTCCGATAGAACTCCAGCGACTCGAGGAGGACGAGCATCGGGGGTTTCTCCGACGAGGCTTCCGATGTCGGTCGGTTCTCGGACGTATCGTCGCTCACGCGCGCCTGTTGTAGCCGTGTCAGCAAAGAGGCGTCGAAACGCGTTAGAGGAGCGATCCGCGGTCGCCCGGTCGATGTCGACGATCACCCCGCCGACGCGATCGGTAGGCATCAAGTACGGGGACCCCGTACCCGTACACATGAAACGCGTTCTGCTCTCCGAGTTCCCGATGATCGACCCGGAAACGTACCGGACGCGGCTCGGGACCGCGGTCGACGAGGACGTCGAGATCGAGGTCGCGCCGCTCGGCTCCACGGAGCGGCTGATCGACGCCGCTCAGGGGTTTGATGCCGTCGTTACCGACATCAACACGCCGGTCACCGCGGAGGCAATCGCGGCGCTCTCGCCGGAGCTCGACGTCGTCGTCCGGTCGGCGGTCGGCGTCGACAACGTCGACGTCGCGGCCGCGGCCGACGCCGGAGTGACCGTAACGCGGGTCCCCGACTACTGTACCGACGAGGTCGCGACCCACTCGGTTTCGCTGTTGTTGAGCTGTCTCCGATCGCTGAAAGCGTACGACGACGCGGTCGCGACCGGCGGCTGGAGCTGGGAGGACGGTCGCCCGATCCGCCGGCTGAGGGCGTCGACCGTGGGGCTCCTCTCGTTCGGCCCCATCGCGCAGCGGGCAGCCGAACAGCTCTCCGGGTTCGACGCGGAGCTCGTCGCGTACGACCCGTTCGCCGACGCCGAGGCGATGGACCCGTATGGCGTCGAGAAGGTCGAGTTCGACGAGCTGTTCGATCGGAGCGACCACGTCGCGGTATACGCCCCCCTGACGGACTCCACTCGGGGGATGGTCGACGCGGACGCGCTCGCGCGACTCACACCTGATTCGGTCGTCGTCAACGTGGGTCGCGGCCCCGTGATCGACGAGGACGCACTCCTCGACGCGCTCGACTCGGGGACGATCAAGGCCGCGGGGCTGGACGTGCTCGCCGAGGAGCCGCCCGCGGACGACCCCCTCGTCGGACGACCGGACACGGTGGTCACCCCCCACGCCGCGTGGTACAGCGAGGACGCCTACGACGACCTGAACCGGAGCGCCGCGGACGACGTCGCCGCCGTATTGAACGGCGAGGTGCCGGCCGGCCGGGTCGACCCGGACGCGGACTGGGTGTAGCAACCTCGACCGCACCAATATACGAACGCGTCGCGCTCGAACGACGCCGATAAACCGACAGCGGGCCTATGGAAACCAAATGGGAGGCAAAGACGACTACTACAACCGGTCGAAACAGCAGGGGTATCGGAGCCGCTCCTCGTACAAGCTGAAACAGTTGGACGAGGACGCGGACCTCCTCGGCCACGGCGACACCGTCGTCGACCTCGGGGCCGCGCCGGGCGGTTGGCTTCAGGTCGCCGCCGAAGCGGTCGGCGAGACGGGCACCGTCGTCGGCGTCGACCTCCAGCGGATCGAGGACCTCGACGAGCACGACGTGGAGACCATCCGCGGAGATATGACCGAGGAGCGCACCCGACACTACCTTCGGGAGGCGGTCGGCGAGGGCGGTGCCGACGTCGTCGTGAGCGACATGGCCCCCAACATGACCGGCGAGTACTCGCTGGATCACGCCCGGTCGGTCCACCTCGCGCGGCAGGCGTTCGATGTCGCACTGGAGCTCCTCGAACCGGGCGGCGACTTCGTCGTGAAGGTGTTCCAAGGGGAGGACCTCGACGCGCTCCGCGCGGACGTGAGCGAGGAGTTCGAGTACGTCAAGACGAACTCCCCGCCCGCGTCGCGTGACGCCTCCTCGGAGGTGTACCTCGTCGCGAAGGGGTTGCTCACCGCGCCCGTCGAGATCGGCGATCGGATCGAAGTCACCGTCGAGGAGCGCGGCGAGGAAGGAGACGGTATCGCCTACGTCGAGGGATACTCGATCTTCGTCCCTGACGTTGAACCCGGCGAGACCGTCGAAGTCGTCGTCGACGACGTGAAACCGCGGTTCGGGTTCGCCGAGCGGATCGATCCGGACGCGGAGTCGGATTCCTCCCACGACTGAAGCCGTGGGCTTCCTCCTCGTTCCTCCGTGAACGAGCATCTCACTCGCGACGGGGCACACCGGAGCCGTCCGGACGGACTCATCTCGGTGTACCGAGCGGCTGAGAAACCGGTCAGTACAGCAGTTCGTCGTCGTTCTCGATCATGTACAGCGCGCGAGCCGCGATGTTAACCGCGTGGTCGCCGACCCGTTCGAGGTCGCGGATCGTGAGCAGCAGCCGGGAGACGTTCTCCATCGTCGCCTCCACGTCCTCGTCGTCGCGGAACCGGTCCTCTTCGATGAGGTCGCGGACGACGAGGTCGCTGGCGGCCTCGCACGCCGCGTCGATGTCGTCGTCCATCTCCGCGACCTCGTAACACCGGGCTGGGTCGGACTCCGCGTACGCCTCCATCGCGATCTCGAGCATCTCTAGGGTGTCGACGCCGATCCGTTGAACGTCGACGTCCGGAAACACCTCACGCTCGGCCGTGCCGGCGTAGCGGCCGAGGTTGGTCGCCAGGTCGGCGATCCGTTCGAGATCGGTGATGATCTTGAACGACGCGGCAATGAACCGGAGATCGCCCGCGACCGGCTGTTGGAGCGCGATGAGGTCGGTACACTCACCTTCCAGCTCCAAGTAGAGCTCGTTGATCTCGGCGTCACCGGTGATGACCTCCTCGCCGAGTTCGCCGTCCTGCTGTTCTAACGCGTCGAGGGCGAGCCGAAGCCGGTCCGCGACGAGTTCGCTCATGTAGAGCACGTCGTCGCGGAGTCCCTCGAGTTTCGTCTGATACTGTTCGCGTGGCATGGTCTTGGTCGATGAGTGGAGTCGACGAATAAAAACACGTCGCACACGTGACGATCCGGAGGATCGTTCAGGAGGTATACCGTCCGAACTCGTGGCTCGCAGGGTCGGCACGGACGCCGGTCTCCTCGACACGAGCGTTCACAGAAATGGGTTGGGGCGGATTTGAACCGCCGGCCTCCTCCATGTCAAGGAGGTGTCATAACCGGACTAGACTACCAACCCGCCGGGGCTTACTGACGCATTTCGAGGTACCCGGGGGACGTAATTGAACCTTTCGGAACGGGGTCCGGCGTGGGGATCCAACCCACGAACGGGGACCGTGGACGAGCGTGACACGCCACGCGATCGACCGGTTTTACTGGGTCGCCGCGAGTCCTTCCGTATGGTCGATCTCTCAGCGCGTGCGGAGCGGTTGGACTCCTATCTCGAGACGCGCGGACTCGAAGCGGTCTGGTTCGCCCGGCCGAACGGCTTCGCGTGGCTGGTCGGCGGCGACAACGTCGTCGACGCGGACGCCCCCCACGGCGTCGCCGCCGCCGGCTACGACGGCGAGTTCCGGGTCATTACCGACGACATCGAGGCCGACCGACTCGTCGACGAGGAACTCCCGGAGGCCGTGGCCACCGAGTCGTTCCCGTGGCACACGGACTCGCTCGCGGGAGCCGTCGCCGAGCGCTCTCCGGCTCCCGCCGCAGCCGACTTCGACGTCCCCGGGTTCGAGGACGCGGACGCGAGCGCGCTCCGCCAGCCGCTCACCGACGACGACGTGGAGCGCTATCGCGAACTCGGCCGCGAGGTCGCCGCCGCGGTCGAGACCGTCTGTCGGAACCTCGAACCCGAGGACCCCGAGTACGAGGTGGCTGCCGGGATCGACATCTCGCTGTCCTCCCGTGACGTGAACACCCCGGTCGTGCTCGTCGGGGGCAGCGAGCGCGCCCGGACGTACCGACACTTCACCCCGAGCGACGCGACCCTCGACGACTACGCGCTCGTCTCCGTCACGGCCGAACGAGCCGGGCTGTACGCCTCGATCACTCGGACCGTCGCGTTCGACGCCCCGGAGTGGCTGGAGGAGCGACATCGCGCCGCCGCCCGAGTCGAAGCGACCGCGCTCGCAGCGACCCGGGCCGCCGCGACCGGCGATCTCGGCGACGGCAACGGACACGGAACCGCCGGCGACGTGTTCGACGCGATCCGGGAAGCGTACGCCGCCGTCGGGTTCGAGGGGGAGTGGAAACGCCACCACCAGGGCGGCGCGGCGGGGTTCGACGGCCGCGAGTGGATCGCGACCCCCGAGAGCGACGAACCGGTGACCGAGCCGATGGGCTACGCGTGGAACCCCACGATACAGGGGGCGAAAAGCGAGGACACGTACCTCGTCGCGAGGGATCGATACGAGACGCTGACGAAGACCGGCCAGTGGCCGACCCACGAGGTGGAGTCAGTGGCAGTCGACGGCGTTCCGAGCGAGACGTTCGAGCGACACGCGCCGGTGATTCGCTGAGACGGGCGTCGCGGTCGCCGGACGTTGCGACCGACGAGTGCGACAGTTGCCGATCAGTAGACGTACTCGTCCTCGCGGATCGTCACGTAGTCCCGTTTTGTCTTCCGCTTGTTCCACTTGTAGCCGAGCAGGAGCTTCATCGACTCCCAGCCCGAGCGGTACGGCTGTGAGAGCAGTCCGTCGCTCGTCTCGGCACCGAGCATCGCGTCCGCCGCGCCGATGACGCGGTTCCAGTCGTCCGGGTCGTACTCGGCGACCATGTCCGCCATCGTGACGTTCCGGACGATCTCGTCGCCGATCGCCTCCTTCCAGCGACGGTTGTAAGCGGCCAGGTCGCCTTCGGCCGCCAACTCGCCCGCGATCGCTCCCGTCCGAACGGCGACGTGGTCGCCGCCTTCGTGGAACGCCGAGGTCGTCCCCATCGCACCGCCGACGACCGCGATCCCCGCCTCGACCGGCGAGTCGATCGGGCGAGTCGACGAGATCGGATACGTCTCCGTGCCGTTCCGTTTGCCCCCGTCCTCGACGACGGGGAACGCCGACTCGATGTCGTACTCGTCGCCGTACTGCCATTCGAGCAGCCGGTCGATGTACTCTGAGCCGCTCGGGATCGAGTCGTCGTCCACGGAGAGCAACTCGTACTCGTCGGCGTCGAACGCGTCGATGTCCATCCCGATCGGCATCGTCAGCCCGATCCGGCAGACGCGGTCGGCGTTGGGGAAGATCCACGGATAAGCGGTCTCGCCGGGTATCACGCCCCACCAGAAGACGATCGCGTCGTCGAACTCCGCGTACACCTCCTCGGGGACCCGTCGATACTCCTGATACGCGATGTGGTTCGCCTCCGGGGGCGCGAGCCGATCCGAGCCGCCCTCGCCCGCGGGGAGGTACTCGTCGAGCACCCGGTTCGTGACGGTTCGCTGTGGCCCGTCGGCGAGCACGACGAAGCCGGCGCCGATCGACTCGCCGGAGGCGAGTTCGAGAGTGTGGCGGGGCTCCTCGTCGCCGGGATCGACCGAAAGGTCCGTGTCGACGCCGCGAACCGACTCGCCGACCCGGTACTCCGCACCGGCGTCCTCGGCGCGGTCGCGCATCCAGTCGTCGAAGCGTGCGCGCTGGAAGGTGTAGCCGAACCCGTCATAGGAGGACTCGATGCCGGTGGAGTACAGCGTCGCCGACTCGCTCGGCCCGCGGAACTCCGCCCGGTTCAGTTCCCGCTGGAGGATCCCGTCGTCGAACTCGTCGGGGTGGATCCCCATGATGTCCACCCAGTAGTCCAGGATTCCGGCGGCGTCGGTCGAGTCCGGACCCAGCCCCTCTCGGTCGGCCCGCGGCACCCCCTTCTCGAGGGCGAGGGCGTCGGCACCGGCACGTGCGGCCGCGTGCGCCGCAGCGGAGCCGGCCGGACCGCCACCAACGATGGCGACGTCTACGCGTTCCATGTTCGGAGAGGTCGCCGTTCCAGTATTAAATTCACGGTGTTCCCGGGCCGGTCTCTCCTCTCGGCGCGGAGTCGGCGTCACGAACGGGAACGAACGACGAAACACGGCCACAACCGTGTCTAAACCCTTATGAGCACGGGCGTGCCAGTCTCAGCCGTATGAGCGACCTCCCGGACGACTTCGACTGTACCGTCACCAACTGGGAGTACATCTATGGGCTCTGTCGAAACGTCTCTAATGGCGTGAAACGCGACGAGTTCCAACCCGACGTCGTCGTCGCGCTCGCGCGCGGTGGATGGTTCGCGGGGCGGTGTATCTGTGACTTCCTCGGGCTCGACGACCTCACGAGTCTCAAGATGGAACACTACGTCGGAACCGCCGAGAAGGCGGACGAGCCGCAGATACGCTACCCGATGCCGGAGGGAAGCGTCGAGGGGAAGGACGTCCTCATCATCGACGACATCGCCGACACCGGCGGGTCGATCCGACGCGCCGAGGAGTACGTCGAGGACCGGAACGCCGGCTCGGTGCGCACGGCGACCCTCCAACTGCTCGGGACCTCGGAGTTCGAGCCCGACTTCGTCGGCGAGCGTCTCGAACGGTGGACGTGGGTCGTCTACCCGTGGAACTTCATCGAGGACATGATAGACATCATCGAGGGGGCAATGGAGCGTGCCGACGCGACGACGTTCGACCGCGAGGCGATCCGCCATCACCTTGACGCGGACCACGGCGTCGGCCGGATCGAGATGGAGGTCGCACAGCCGGGCCGGCTCGACGAAGTACTCGACGAGATGGTCCGTCGCGACGTGCTCGAACGGACCGGCATCGAGCAGTGGACGCTCGTCGAGTGACCGCGGGGGAAATGAACGATAGATCCGAATGAGCGACCGCGATATCGACGTCGCCGAAGTCGACGACGACCCGGTTCCCACCGAGGCCGACGACTGACTCGCTGACGCACGTCGGCTACGGCTCCTTCTCGTCCGTTTCGTCCGCGAACGTCTCCCGAAGGAGTCGGATGGCCGTCCGCTTCGTCCCCTCCGGAACGAACACGAAGGGGATCGGCACGTCGAACGCGCGGTCGCCGTACAACCCCCACTCGCCGACTGAGCGGGTCGTTCCCCCGTACGCGATGGGGATGTCCTCCAACTCGTCCGGGTCGTACGCGGGCACGTACGAGCGGTCGATCCACACCTCGTGTGTCGGTACGTCCAGCGCCTCCGCGAGCATCCGCTCCAGCCGGTCGTCCTCCGCAACCAGCCACGCGGTGAAATCGTCGAGGTCGCCAGTACGGCCGCCGAGTTCGGATCCGATCCGGTCGGCGAGTGCGATCCGGTGTTTCCAACAGGTGTCGGGGAATCGCCGCCCGCGGAAGCGGTCGTACATCGAGGCCAGCGTGGAGTCCGGGTTCTCTCGGGCGGCGATCCGAAGCCGTTCGAGCACCGTGTTGTCGTCCAACTCGCGACCGAGAACGCCGTCGACCGTGACGGGGCTCTCGCCGGTTTCCGCCTCGTACTCGCCGAGCATCGCTTGGAGGAGACGGTTCGCGTACACCGCCTTGTGGTGTTGTGTGACCCACATGTACAACGCGATGCGGCCTTCGAGGTAGTTGCCGATCGTCGACAGTGCCTTCTCGGTGAGCGCCAACCCCTCCTCGGGATGGGCGGTGTACGCGTCGACCATCCGGTCGACGTCGAAGCTCAACACGCCCGCGCCGGTCATGCGGTTGTCGCGGGTGATGTAGTCGAGCCGATCGACATCGATCGGCGAGTGGAGGAGCTGCGCGCCGACGCCGTACTGCCACGCCTCACCGCGCTCGTACGCGAGGCTGTAGCCGAGCACGTACCCGCACACTTCGAAGGGGTCGACGTCGAACGCCCGGATCGCGTCGCCGTACTCCTCGACGATCAGCACGCAGCCGAGCAGCTCGTGGGGGCTCGCGGCGCGGAGCGGCTCGCCACCGACGCCCGCCTCGTCGAAGGCGTCGACCAGCCCGGTGTCGACGATCCGCTCGCGCAGCGTCGTCTCGTCGAGTAACCCTTCGGATAGGTGTGAGAAGGGCGGATGGCCGACGTCATGGAGCAGGCACGCACACTCCAAGGTGCGCTGGATCTCCTCGATCTCGTCGATGTCGGCGTCCCGCGTGAAGTACGACTGCCCGCGGAGGTTCTCGAAGACGGTTCGCCCGAGGTGGTAGACCCCGAGCGAGTGCTCGAAGCGGGTGTGGTTCGCGCCGGGATACACGAGATGGGTGGCCGAGAGCTGTCGGACGTATCGCAGCCGCTGGAACGGGCGGGTGTCGACGACGCCGTCGACGAGCGCGTCCGGCAACTCCACGTAGCCGTGTACCGGGTCCTTGATCTGTGTGATCCCCATCGAACGGTCCGATCGACGTCGCCTCACGACCTCGGTCTTTCGGTTCCGGACGCGGTCGTCGCGGGTCGACCGCGGGCCGACCGCGTCGATTCCGTCCGTATAAGTAACGAGAGCCGCGACGGTCGGGTATGGTATCGGACGGGCGCGAGGCGAGCGAGGCCGACGGACCGGACGGCCGGGAACCGGCCGGCGATGACGGAACCGGCTCCCCCATCGTCGACCGATGGCTCGCGCTCGACCGCGGCTGGCAGGCGCTCGCGCTCGGACTCGGTATCGTCGCAGTCCACGTCGCGATAGGGGTCGCGGCCGCACCGTTCCGATGAGCGTCGTCGACGCCGCTCGTCCGTACGCGCCCGGCCTCGCGCTGCTCGTCGCCGGCGCGGTCGGCGCGCACCTTCTCGCGGGCGCGGTCGACGGACTCCAGCCGCTCGTCGTCGCCGTCGCGCTCGGCGTCGTCGGCGGCAACACCGTCGGGACGCCGGCGGCGGCGGAGCCGGGAGTCGACGTCGACAAGCTCTGTTTGGAGACCGGAATCGTGCTGCTCGGCGCGGCGGTCGTCGTCGACGAGTTCCTTGCCGCCGGGCCGACCGTGCTGGGACTCGTTCTCGGGACGGTCGCCGGCGGACTCCTGCTCGCCGAACTGATCGCCCGGCTCCTCTTTCGACTGGACGGGACGACGCCGTCGCTGCTCGCGGCGGGGACGAGCATCTGCGGGGTCTCCGCGGTCGTCGCCGTCGGGCGCGTGCTCGACGCGCGCGGCGCAGCGATCACCTTTGCGGCGGCAACGATCCTGCTTTTCGACGCGATCACCCTCGTCGCGTTCCCGCTCGCCGGCGAGTGGCTCGGACTGACGAGCCGGGAGTTCGGCGTCTGGGCCGGCCTCAGCATGTTCTCAACCGGTCCCGTCGCCGCGGCGGGGTTCGCCCACTCGCCGGAGGCCGGCCAGTGGGCGACCGTGACGAAGCTCGCGCGCAACTCGCTTCTCGGCGGCGTCGCGATCGCCTACTCGGTGGCGTACACCGCCCGATCGGCGACTGAACCCGGCGTGCGCCGGCTGTGGGCGGAGTTCCCGAAGTTCCTCCTCGGCTTTCTCGTCGTCGCCGCCGTCGCCAACAGCGGGCTGCTCTCGCCGGCCGCGCTCGACTCGATCGGCCGCATCTCCGACGCGCTCTTTACCCTCGCGTTCGTCGGTCTCGGCCTCTCGATCCGGCTCCGCGAGATGCGAGCGGTCGGCGGGGCGGCCGTCGGAGCCGTCCTCATCCACCTGCTCGTCGTCAGCGCGGTGACGCTGGCGGCGGTGCGGTGGCTGCTGTGAGCGTGACCGACCTGTTCCGGTGCCCGCCGCGAGACCGTCGGCCGCGCGCCGCCCTCGTTCACTCCTTATAAGTAGCGAGCGGCCGAGCACTTGATCATGAGCACTATCGGCTTCATCGGCGGCAGCGGTATCTACGAGGCGCTCCCGCTCAACGACGTTCGCGAGGTCGAGTACGACACGCCGTACGGCGAGCCGAGCGACGCGGTCACGATCGGCGAGTTCGGCGAGACGGGCAAGGAGGTCGCCTTTCTCCCGCGACACGGGTCGAACCACGGCGTCTCGCCGACGGACCTCCCGTACCGCGCGAACATGTACGCCTTAAAACAGGCGGGCGTCACCCACGTGTTCGCCTCGAACGCGGTCGGCAGTTTAAAAGAGGAGCTGGAGCCCGGCACCCTCGTCGTCCCCGATCAGATCTACGACCGGACGAAGCACCGCGACCTCTCCTTTTACGGCGACGGCGTCGTCGTCCACCAGCCGTTCGCGGACCCGTACAGCCCCGAACTCGTCGACCACCTCTCCGTCGCCGCGGCGTCGACGACCGACGACGACACGAAGGTCGTGAAAGGCGGTACCTACGTCTGTATCGAGGGACCGCAGTACTCCACCCGTGCCGAGTCGGAGTTTTATAAGTCGCAGGGGTGGGATCTGGTCGGGATGACGGCGATCCCCGAGGCGAAACTCGCCCGCGAGGCGGAGATCGCGTACGCGACGATCGCCGGCGTCACCGACTACGACGTCTGGAAGGCGGACAGCGAGGTGACGCTCGCGGAGGTCCTAGAGAACGCCGAGCAGAACCAGAAAGCGATCAAGGCCACTGTCGAGGAGGCCGTTCGGACGCTTCCCGACGACCACACCTGTGAGGCACACACGGCACTTGCGGGCACCGTCAACACGCCCACCGAGGCGATCCCCGAGACGACCCGCGAGCGCGTCGAGCCGCTGCTGGGCGAGTACTTATAAGTGAGCGGCCGGAGCGTCGGCCGGACGACCCCGTCGTATCGCTTATAAGACCCTCTCAGTCGTCGAAGACGTCGAACGTGAACTCCGCGTCGGACTCACGGGTCAGCCGCTCGGAGCCGTCGTGCTCGTGGAGTTCGCCCGGTTCCATCGACTCGTGGACCCGCTCGATCACCTCCGGCGTCACTTTCTCCGTCACCTCGAACGTCGTCACCGGGCTGACGACGCCCCACAGCGCGCCGATCGAGTGGACCAGGAAGGCGATCGGCGTCAGAATGAGATACACCGGCCACGTGAGCGGGTGTTTGTCGTAGCTGGCGGCACCGACGAGCGTGTAGACGAACAGGATGCCGAACAGCGCGAGCGACGCGGTCCGATACCACTCCGCTCCCGGCGCGGTGCCCGGGAGGAGGATCGAAGCGAGGACCAGAAGCGGTACCAGCGGCGAGAATGCCCACGCGACGATCCGGGTGTAGTACACCGGCCGGTACGCGAGCGGGAGTAGGTGGCCGTCGGCGCGCGTGCCCGAGATCCACCGGCGGCGCTGCTTGGCCATCGCGCGCAGCGAGGGCGGAGCCTGGTTTCGGAATCGGACGTCGAGTACGGCGAAGGAGACGCCGGTTTGATCGGCGGCCCGCCAGATGAAGTTCGTGTCCTCGGTGATCGTCGCGGTGTCCCACGTGATCGCGTTCTCCAGCGAGTGACGGACCGCGACGCCGCCACCCCACGCGTACAGGGGGTAGCGAAGGCGATGGAACGCGAACTGCTCGTACTGGTAACCGACCCGGAACACCTCGCTGAGGTACGCGAGCCGAGAGCCCGTGTACAGCGGCTTCTCCGTGAACTGGACCACGTCGGTGTCCGGGAGGCCTTGGAACCCCGCCATGATCGTGTCCTCGTCGAGGTAGAGCACGTACTCGCGGTCACAGGAGACGTTGCGTCGCGCCCACTCGACCGCCCGGCCCTTGTTCGTCGCCTTACACTCGAACGATTCCGGCACGACGTGAACCGACGCCCCGTCTATCTCCATCGGCGTTTCGGCGATCACGCGCACGTCGTCGAGGCCGTCCGGCACCGAGTCGACCGTCGCCTGGACGACCGCCTCCGCGTCGATCGTCAGGATCCGCACCTGTACGTCGTCGTATCCCCACTCGATCTCGTCGGGATCGACGCGCCCGCCGCGCGCGAGCACGACCGACTCGAACAGCCACCACAACGCCGAGAGCCCGTACAGCACTAACGCGATCCACAGCGCGGCGACGACGGTCGCGAGCACGGGGTCGGCAGCGACGAACTCGATCACGACTCGTCATACTTCCGAGCCGATAAGAAAACACCGACCTGTCCCGACCGATCGACTCAGTCCGCGATCGCCTCGGACTCGCCGGCCGTCGCCGCGGGGTCTTTGACCCACAGGTCGCCGAACAGGTCGTCCTGCTGGAGTCGCACCGAGCCGCGATGAGCCATGAACAGCAGCGCGAGGTACGTCATAAAGGGGCGTCCACCCGCGGTCTCGATCTCCGTGAACAGCACCTCCGTGCGCCCGCGGTCGAAGCGGGTGCGGAGAGCGTTGTCGATGTCGACGATCACCTCCTCGATGTCCTCGTCGTGGGTGCGGTCCGTGGCCTCCCCGGCGGTCGGCTCGCCGTCCTGACGGAACTCGTCACCGGCGTGGTAATCGAGCGTCTGCGTGCCGCGGGCGTGCCCGCTCGGCGACTCGGAGGTGTCGTACTCGCGGGAGTCCTTCCACCACGAGCCGCGCTCCGCCTCCCGGAGCTCGCGGACCAGCTCGTCGAGCGTCTCCGGTGACCCCCGTGTGTTCTTCCGTTCAAGCCGGCGGTCCATCTCCGCCTCCAACTGCTCGACGGGGTCGAAGCCGGGGTCGGCCGGGTCGTCCGCGCCGCCCTCCATCGCGATCTCCCACGGCTCGGCGGCCGGCTCCTCCGTCTCGTCGTCATCCGCGAGCATCCCGTCGCTTTTCATCCGGAGCAGGACGCTGGCGTAAAACAGCGCTCGGCCGGTCGTCCGAAGGTCCGTCTCGTCGAGCTTCTCGAGGAACGCGTCGGTGACCTGAACGATGTCGATGTCCCACGGCTCGATCTCGCCCTCCTCGGCCAACTGGACGAGCAGTTCGACGGGCTCGACCTCGTCGTCGTCCGCCGACCCCGACCCGCCGTCGACCCCCTCGCTCACGACGTCGGGTTTCGCGTCGGCAGCGACGTCCGAGTCCGGATCGGCAGCGACGTCCGAGTCCGCGTCGCCCGTATCCGTCGCGCTGCCGTCGGCGTCACCGCCGAACGCAGGGGTCGATCCCTCCCGTTCGGTCGTCAGGTCGAGATCCGGAACGCCCTCCTCAGTCATCCGCGCTCGCCTCCTCGCCGAACTGCATCCCGGTCACCGCCGAGAGGTTGTCCCCCTGCATCGTGACGCCGATGGCACGGTCGGATCGCTCGAGCAGCGCGGAGCGGTGGCCGACGACGACGAACTGCGCCTCCTCGGCCAGTTCCTCGATCATCTCGCCGACGCGTTCGGCGTTGACCGCGTCGAGGAACGCGTCGATCTCGTCGAGCGCGTAGAACGGTGCGGGGTTGTGCCGCTGGACCGCGAAGATGAACGACAGCGCGGTCAGCGACTTCTCTCCGCCGCTCATCGCCGCCAGTCGCTGGACCGGCTTGTCCGCCGGCTGTGCTTTCATCGTCAGCCCCTCCTCGAAGGGGTCGTCGGGGTTCTCCAAGACGAGCTCCCCGCTGCCGGCCGACAGCCGCGAGAAGATGTCCCGGAAGTGGTCGTTTATCGACTCGAACGTCTCCATGAACGTCGCCTTCTTCTCGGCCTCGTACCCCTCGATCCGCTCGGTGATCGCGTCGCGCTCCTCGACGAGCACGTCCCGACGCTCCTGAAGCTGGTCGAGCTCCGCCTCCACTTCGTCGTACTCGTCGATTGCGAGCATGTTGACGGGCTCTAACGTTTCCATCTCTGTTTCTAGCTCCTCGATCCGCGACTCCACCTCCGAGATGTCCGGGACCTCCTCGGGGTCGTGCTCGCCGACCTGCGACTCCAGCTCGTCGACCTCCCACTCCAGCCGGTCGCGTCGGTCGGTCAGGTCCTCGAGGTCGGACTCCGCGTCGGCGACGAGCGAACGCTGCTCGTCGCGCTCGCGGGTCGCGTCCGCGATCTCCTCGCGCAGCGTCTCGCGTTCGTCTTTCAGCTCCGCGAGCTCTTCTTCCAGATCGGCGATCGACTCCTTTTTTTCCGCCAGCAGCTCCTCCTTCTCCGCGATCGTCTCCTCGTGCTCTGCGATCGCCTCCTCCGCCTCGCTCTTCCGGTTCTGTGCCGTCTCGACCGTATCGTGGAGGTCGTCGACCGCGTCCTCGGCGTATCCCTTCTCCAACTCGAGCTCGTTCCGCCGTGCGTCGAGGTCGTCCATTCGCTCGTCCAACTCGTCGATCTCCGCGCGGATCTCGTCGGCACGTTCGGAGAGCTCCGGGATCTTCGAGTCGGCGAGTTCCGCCTCGATCGACTCGACGTCGGCTTCCAAGGCGTCGATGTCGGTCTCCAGCGCGCCGATGGTCTCGTCGATCCCGTCCATCTCCTCGTCGACGGACTCGCGTTCGGTACGGAGCTCGTCGAGTTCGTCCTCTAGGTCGTCGATCCGCGTTTCGGCCTCCGCGAGCTCCCCTTCGGCGCGTTCGACGTCGGCTTCCAGCGACCGGACCCGGTCCGCAGCGTCCGCCTTCCGATCGCGGGCGTCGTCGATATCGGTCTCCAGCTCCTCGATCTCGGATTCGACCGCGCGCCGGTCGTCCTCGAGGGCCGATATCTCCTCGGCGAGCCGTTCGAGCTTCCCGCCGCCCGACTTGGTGAACGCGTACCGGGAGCCGCCGCCAGAGCCGCCGGTCATCGCTCCCGACTTCTCGACGAGGTCTCCGTCGAGCGTCACCATTCGGTAGTCGCCCATCAGATCGCGGGCGGTCGCCATGTCCTCGACGACGAGCGTCGAGCCGAGCACGTACGAGAAGATCGTCTCGTACCGCGAGTCGTAGTCGACGAGGTTCCGCGCGAAGTCGACCACGCCGGGCAGCGACGGTTTCCGCGGGAGCCCCCGGTCGTCCATCTCCGTGATCGGGAGGAACGTCGCCTGCCCCGCGTTCCGGCGCTTGAGGTAGTCGATACACGTCGAACCGACCCCGTCGTCGTCGACGACGACGTTCGCGAGCCGGCCGCCGGCCGCGGTCTCACACGCCTCGGCGTACTCTGCGTCGACCGAGCCGAGCTCGCCGACCGCGCCGTGGACGCCGTCGATGTCACCGTTCTTCACCTCCGTCACCGCACGCGGCCACGAGGTGTCGCCGCGCTCGCTGGCGGCCGCTTCCAGCTTGGCGTACTCGTTCTGCTTCTCGCGGAGGTCCTCCTCGATCGCCTCCAGACGCTCGTTCCGTTCAGCCTTCTCCGCGAACAGGTCGGCGACGACATCCTCGATCTTCGACTGGTTCTTTCGCGCTTTGTCGAGCTCCCCGTGGAGCTCCGAGATCCGCGCTTTCAACTCGGGGACCTCCTCGTGGGCGGCGTCGAGCGCCTCGCGCGTCTCCTCGACGGCGTTCGAGCGGCGACGCGCCTCATCGAGCAGCCGGTCCTTCTCGCGTTGGGCCTCGTGTTTCTCCTCGCGAAGCGTCTCGGCGCGCTCCTTCTTCTCGGCGAGCTCCTCTTTCAGCTCGTCGAACTCGGTGTCCGCGCCCTCGATCTCGGCTTCCACGTCGGCGAGCTCGGAGCGTTCCGTCGCGATCTCGGATTTGATCGACGCCTGTTCGACCTTCACGTCGCGGATCTCCGACTCCAGATCGTCGATCGTCTCCTGTTTCCGGTCGATCTGGACGAACGCGTTCCGGCGCTCGGTCTCGGCCTCCGCGGCACGGTCCTCGGCGGCCTCGATCTTGTCCTCCAACCGGGATATCTCGCCTTTGATCTCCTCTATCTCCGCGCGGATCTCGATCTGCTCGTCCTCGCCCTTCGTCTCGATCTCGTGGGTGAGATCGGCCAGATCCTCCTCCAGTCGCGTAAGCGTCCCCTGTCTCGTGTCGAGCTCGGCGCGCAGCTCCTCGAGTTCCGCCTCCGTCTCGTCGATCTCGGACTGGACGGCCGCGAGCGAATCGCGTTTGTCCGCCAGCTCGGAAGCCTTGCGGTACCCGCGATACTCCTCTACCTCCTCGCGGAGCGACTGGTATTCGAGGGCCGTCTCACGCTCGTCGGACAGCCGTTCGAGCCGGTCCTCTTTCTCGCCGATCCGAAGGTCCGCCTCCCCGATCCGGTCTTTCACCGTATCGAGCTCCTCGTAGGCGGCCTCCTTCTTTTCGTCGAACTCCGCGACGCCGGCGATCTCGTCGATGATCCCCCGGCGCTGATACGGGGTCATGTTGATGATCTCGGTGACGTCGCCCTGCATGACGACGTTGTACCCCTCCGGCGTGACGCCGGCGGCCGCCAGCAGGTCCCGGATGTCCGAGAGGTTCACCGAGCGCCCGTTGAGGTAGTAGTAGGAGTAGTAGTTGTCCTCGGTCTCCTTCACCCGGCGTTTGATCGTGATCTCTGAGACGTCGCCGACGTTCTCCGAGCCGGCGGCGGAGACGACCTGTGAGCGGTCGAGCGTCCCGTCCTCGTTGGAGAGCACGACCGTGACCGACGCTTCCGAGGGGCCGTCACCCCCCTCACCGTCGTCGTGGCCGGGGTTGTAGATGAGGTCGGTGAGCTTCTTCGCTCTGATCCCGCGGGTGCGTGCCAGCCCGAGCGCGAACAGGACCCCGTCGATGATGTTCGACTTGCCGGAACCGTTCGGCCCGGTGACGACGGTGAAGTCCTCATAAAAGGGGATCCTCGTCGTCCGCCCGAAGCTCTTGAACCCGTCCAGAACGACTTCCGTGATGTGCATGTGGCGGTGGATCCGACCTTACGCGACGATGATGTCGCTGTCGTCGGACTCGTCCTCGTTTGCCTCGTCCCCGTCCGCCTCCGACGAGGCGGCCTCGGCGTCGGGCGTCGTGGCTCCCCGCTCCGGGACGACCACGTCGTCGCCGGCGTCCGCGATCGCCTCGGAAGTGGGCTCGTCGGCACTCTCGGCCGGGGAGTCGGTCCGCTCGACGACCTCGACGTGGTCGTCGGAGTGGGTCCGATGTTCGCCGCCGCTCCGACTCGCATCGCCCGTCGCGTCTGCCGGCGTGTCGGACGTCTCGTCGATGTCGGCGGGAGCGTCGGACGCGGCATCCTCGGTGTCGGTCTCGACCGCCACCTCCTGTGCGTCCTCGACCTGTCGGACGCGCTCTTTCATTTCGACGAGCTCCTCGGTAAGCCCGTTGACCGCCGCCTGTAGCTCCGCGACCTGTCGTTCGAGGTCCTCGACGCGGTTGCTCATGTACTCATGTATGCCCGCGCGGGCCGTATAAATCTGCGTCAGACACATGTGTGATCATGTATCATGGGGCGGTCGGATCACGACGCGTCAGTCAGCCGTCGGACGGTGAGAAAAATACTTGTACCCGCCACGGATACCGACAGTCGATGAGCAAGATCACGTTCCGGGCCGACGACGATCTCGTCGAGCGGCTGGAATCGTGTGACGCTTCCAAAAGCGAGGTGATGCGCCAGGCGCTTCGTGCGCACCTCGACGCGAATGACGATCCCGCGGACGGCGATCCCGCGGACGGCAGTGTCGACGCCGCGGTCGCCGACCGCGTCGATGACCTCATCGCGGACCGGCTGGACGCCGCGTTGGACGAACGGCTCGGGACGGCACGCTCCGCGCCTGAAAACGCGTATACACCGTCTGGAACCGGTGAGATCAACGTAAACGTCACTCTCGACGCCCCTGCTGCCTCGGAGTCCGACACTCGTGTGACGCGTGAGACGGTCGAGGAGGACGAGTCGAAAACGCGTAAGACGCCGACGAGATCCGGGATGCAAACGGCCGAAAACGTGTGTGGCGGATGCGGCGAAAACGTTCCGGAGGACCACGTTTACTGCCCGAACTGTGGAGAAAAGCAGTCCCATAGGGCGTTCTGTGAGTGCGGCGACGAGGTCCGAACCGACTGGGCGTTCTGTCCGGGATGCGGTCGTCGAACCCCCGCAGCAGACGTTCTGAAGGACAAATAACCGTCGTATACAAGCCCATACTGCCCGCATACGGGCGATCCGAAAATGTGTCTTACACCCGCCGGTAGTTTTATATATATAGCCTCGGTGACTACAATCGCGTAAGACGGTCGTCTTACAGCCGGTGCCCGCAAGCGGGGATGTCTCCGCAGTCGGGCGATCCGACGCTGTAAGACGCACGACGCGGGTCGTGCCGTCTTACCGGGGGAATATACAAATGGAGCGTGTGACACTACGGATCCCGAAACAGCAGATAGACGAGGTCGAACAGATGGTCGAGACGGGGGAGTTCCCGAACCGGAGCGAGGCGATCCGGTCGGCCGTCCGCGACATGTTGAACGAACAGGACGGCGAGCGCGAGGAGCGCGGCCGCAACCGCAGCTGGGCCAAGGTGTAGAACGATGCAGGATCTCGTTCAGGACGCCCTCGACAACGCGGAAGCGGAGAAGCGCGACATGGACGTCGACATGGACGACGACGAGTTCGGGGACCCCCGAATCGTCATCGTCGGTGCCGGAGGTGCCGGGAACAACACCGTCAATCGACTGTACAACATCGGCGTCGACGGCGCGGACACCGTCGCCATCAACACGGACAAACAGCACCTCAAGATGGTCGAGGCCGACACCAAGATCCTCGTGGGCAAGTCGCTCACGCAGGGTCTGGGTGCCGGCGGCGACCCCAAGATGGGCGAGCGCGCGACCGAGATGGCGCAGGGGACCATCAAGGAAGTGCTCGGCGACGCGGACCTCGTCTTCGTCACCGCCGGCATGGGTGGCGGAACCGGAACCGGCGCAGCGCCCGTCGTCTCGAAGATCGCCAAGGAGCAGGGAGCTATCGTCGTTGGGATGGTCTCGACGCCGTTCAACGTCGAGCGCGCCCGCACGGTGAAAGCCGAGGAAGGGCTAGAGAGCCTCCGCAACGAGGCCGATTCGATCATCGTGCTCGATAACAACCGGCTGCTCGACTACGTCCCGAACCTGCCGATCGGCAAGGCCTTTTCCGTGATGGACCAGATCATCGCGGAGACGGTCAAGGGGATCTCCGAGACGATCACCCAGCCGAGCCTCATCAACCTCGACTACGCGGACATGTCGACCATCATGAACCAAGGCGGCGTTGCCGTCATGTTGGTCGGCGAGACGCAGGACAAGAACAAGACCCAGGAGGTGGTCAACGACGCGATGAACCACCCGCTGCTCGACGTCGACTACCGCGGTGCCTCCGGCGGACTCGTCCATATCACGGGCGGTCCGGACCTCACGCTGAAGGAGGCGGAGGGGATCGCGAACAACATCACCGAACGCCTCGAAGCGAGCGCCAACGTGATCTGGGGCGCACGCATCCAGGACGAGTACAAGGGGAAGGTCCGCGTCATGGCGATCATGACCGGCGTCCAGAGCGCGCAGGTGCTCGGCCCGTCGACACAGAAGCAGGCCGATAAGTCCCGCGCCGCGGTGGACGCCGACGACCTCGGCGACTCCCGTTCGCGGGCCACCGAGACCGGCTCGGCAGTCCAGGGATCCGGCGGTGCCGACCGTGCGGCGTGGGAGTCCGATGGCGGCACCGAGCCCGTCGAGAAGAACAACGGGCTCGACGTCATCCGGTAGTCGGCGGACCCCCGCGGGCGAACACCCGAGGCTTTTTTCGACACGCGATCCGCCGAGCGACCGTACCTCGACGCGAGGGCTTAAGGTCGAAACGTGCGTAGGATCCGTGTAGTGTGTCACCGACGAACTCGAATCCCGCGATGCCCCGCGGGTGTCGAACGTGACTGGTTCCGGGTGACCGAACGATGACCGACGAGGCCCTCTATTTTACCGCTCCGGAAACGGTCGAGCGCCGATCCGTGACGATCGGTCCCCCCGACGCCGACGAACTCCTCGTCGACACCCGCGTGTCCGCGATCAGTGCGGGGACGGAGCTGCTGGTGTATCGCGACGAGACGCCGTCGGGAATCCCCGTCGACGAGACGATAGACGCGCTCGACGGCGAGTTCTCGTATCCGCTGCGATACGGATACGCCGCGAGCGGGGTCGTCCGTGAGGTCGGCCGCGAGGTGGACGAGAGCTGGCTCGGCCGGACGGTGTTCTCGTTCGTACCCCATCAGACCCGGTTTCGCACCGATCCGGAGTCCGTGGTTCCCCTCCCGGACGGGATGGACCCGGAGACCGGATCGATGTTACCGTCCGTCGAGACGGCAACGAACATCGTTCTCGACGCCGCTCCTCGGCTGGGCGAGCGTGTCGTCGTCCTCGGTGCGGGGACCATCGGACTGTGCGTGACTGAGGTGTTGTCGTCGTTCCCGCTTGGCGATCTTGTCGTCGTCGACCCGATCGACCATCGGCGTGAGCTTGCCCGAGAGATGGGAGCACATCGGACTGAAACACCAGAAACCATCACCGAGGCGACCGATGATGCCGATCTCGTCGTCGAGATCTCCGGGCAGCCGTCGGCGCTCGACGACGCGATCGATGTTGTCGGCTACGACGGCCGGATCGTCGTCGGCTCGTGGTACGGATCGAAACGCGCGCCGATCGACCTCGGTGGGCGGTTTCATCGGGATCGGATCGACATCGTTTCCAGTCAGGTGAGCACAATCGCTCCCGAGCTTCGCGGCCGGTGGGATCGTGATCGGCGGACCGACGCTGCGCTCGACCGTCTGACACGGATCGATGCCGACGCGCTCGTCACTGACCGTGTTCCGTTCGAGCGCGCCGCCGAGGCGTACGAACTGTTGGACGTGAGTCCCGAATCAACGGTTCAGGTGGTGTTGGAGTACTGATGCGGTTCTGCCGGCACGTCCGCAACCGCGTACGCGATGTCTCGATGCGGGCGGCAGGTATCACCCTCCTGCTCGTGGTGCTGGTCGTTGCGTCATCGGTTCCGCTCTGGCGCATCCGCGCGGCTGCGGCACGGGTGTCTGACCGCGCTCCAGACCGTTTCATTCCGTACCCGCTTTCCGTGTTGCCGCCGCCGGACCGGGAATATGCCGGGGTGTGGTCGGTTTCCCCCGAGACGGCGCGGAAGCGATTGACGAACGAGTACGGGTTCAGCCAGCAGCTTCGGGCGTATCTCCACGCGTACGAACGCGGCGGTGAAACCGTGTACGAGGCCGCGAGCTGTGCGTATCGCCCGAACGGGTTCACGAGCGAGTGGCAGCTTCACGTCCGGCTGTTTCCGACGCCTGACGGTCAGACCGATGTCTGGTGTCACTGGGAGCGAAACCCGAACGTCTCCCCACTTGCGCATCTCAGACAGGACGGCTACGACCCCGCGGAGGGAATCCGCCGGCTCCGCGGACTCGTTTCGGAGCCGATCCGAATGGACGGACCGATTGCTGAACGGACCCACGAGGAGTAACAGCGGCTCGACTCGAAACAAAAATGACGGCTCGGATCCGAGCCGTGACGACGACCCACACGGTTGTCCGAGCCGACTATCCGCCACGCAGCTGGTCCGGTTACAGTTCTGGGCGGAGACGAGCGAGAATATCGAGGTGGTGTGCGACCATCCCGAACTCCTCGTTTGCCAGCTGCGTTCGACGGGTCGAGACCCATTCCCCGCGGACCGACGGGTCCAGATCGGCCGGGGCGTAGTCGGCGAGCGCGCCGTCGATCGTCTCAAGCAGGTGTTCGAGGAACGCCGCCTCTTCAGCCGGGTACGTGCCGGTCCGCGCCCCAACGACCCAGTCGCAGCCACCGGTCGCCGTCACGGTGTATTCGTGTTTCGGTGCCTGCTCGATGACATCTCGTGCTGCTCGACTGCTCCCGGGCAGCTCGCGTATTTCGTCCATGTGTCGGTGGTAGAGACGTTCGATCCGGTCGTCGTCGGGGTGAGCCGGCGAGAAGTGGGTTGCCCCATCGAAGGTACACGGGGCGTAAAGCATCCCACCGGGCCGGAGAACATCGTGAAGCGAGGGGAGGAGACGAGCCGGATCGACGATGTCGAGAAACGCCGCGGCGATCACGGCGTCGGCCTCATCTCTGACCGTTCGAGCATCCGCGCACTCGACGGTGATCTCGAAGCGCGTGTCGCCCTGCTCGGCTATCAGTGTCTCGTCGTCGACCGTCGTGGCGTAGCCCGCCGCTGAGAGCCACTCCGGAACACGCTCGCGGGCGGCCGACACACAGGCGTCGTCGACATCGACAGCGCGGTACGAGATGGTCCCGGTGAGCTGTTCCCAATCGCCGAGACGGGCGATCATCGAGCCGACGCCGGCACCGAGTTCGACGATCCGGATGGGCCGATCGACCCCGGACGCGCGACTCTCCAGTCCCGAGACAAACTGATCCCACACCCGGCGGTTCAGCGCTCGATCGTCCACGGTCCGTTTGGCGGTGAGGTACGGAATGAGGTCGCTCACTCGTTGCCACCTCCGGTACCGTCCGTGGCCCGTCTCGGTCGGACCGGTCTCGACACATCTGTCTTGGTATCGTGCGCGCCCGTGGCCGCGGTTCGTTGGGGGTCGGTCTGCCCGTCGTCGACGAGCGACCGGAGCCACGCACGGATCCGGTCGGTCGTCTCCGCCCAATCGGGATGCGTCTCGGCGGTGTGAAGCGCCGCGACACCGAGCGCAGCGAGCCGGTCGCGGTCAGCCGCGAGGCGTTCCAGCCGCTCGGCGATCGATCGGTGATCCTCGGGGTCGACGAGGAATCCGTTCGTTCCGTCACGGAGGAACTCGTCGGTCCCCCCAACGGTTCCGGCTATCGGGACCGTCCCGTGTTCCATCGCCTCCAGATGGACCATGCCGAACGCCTCGTACCGAGCTGGGACACAACAGACGTGGCTCTCCGCCATCGTCGACGCGAGCGCGTCGTCGGAGAGCTCGCCGGCGAACTCGACGCGGTCGTCGAGTCCGAACCGTTCAGTCCGCGTCCGGAGTCGGTCGGCGTACGACGGGGCAGCGTCCAAGCTCCCGACGACTGTTGCCCGCCAGCCGACGCCGGCTCCCGTCGATCGATCGAGTCGCGAGAGCGCGTCGATGAGCGTCTCAAGGTTCTTTCGTGGAACGACGTTACCGACGAAAACAACGCGTAATGGGCCTCGCCGCGCCCGCGCCCGAACCCGTTCGACGGTCGTTGCTGGTCCTTCCGTGCGTCCTGCTGGGGGAGCGACGACTGACGGGTCGGTCGCGGTCGACGGAGTAATCTGTGCCACGCGGTCCCGCGTGAACCGGCTCGTCGTGATCGTCGCGTCGACGGATCCGAAAAAACGCCGCTCGAACGGTTGTATCAGTGGCGCGTACCGATCGGTCGGATCATCGGAGCGGACGTGGTGGACGAGGCCAACGACCGCGTCAGGTCCCGTCAGTTGGCGATTATGCCGCCAAACGGACGGGTGACAGAGACCGTCCTCAATAAGCACATCGACGTCACGGTTCAGCCGGTCTCGAACGCGAGGATCGAGCGTGTCGGCGAGCCCTCGGCCGTAGCTCCGCCACGGAAGGGAGATCACCTCTACCGAGTCACCACGTTCGCGGAGTCCGGAAACGACCTCCCTATCGTATCGGAATCCTCCGGAGGTAGCGTTGATGTCACCGTATACGACGAGGCATATCTCCATCGGTGGTCCGTCATCCACGGCTTCAGAACCGTCGCTAGCAACGGTTCTCGCGCGGTCGATACTCGGATCAGTGTCCTCCTCGCGCGGCTCGCCGGTCTGGGATGAGCCGGTAGTCAACGATGCGACATCGTCCTCGGATGAGCCGGTTCCAGTCGATGGCGGTAGGGATGGCACGGTCAGATCGCTCGTTTGTGGACGACCTCGGCGACCTCGTCCTCACGGACACGGACGGAGAGCTCCGTTGCGGTTTCTGGATCTAGTCGGTCGAGTAGCTGATCGCCGACGTGTTTCGCCAGCCGCTCCGCGCTCGGATTCTGTCCTTCAAACGCGGACATATCGTTGAGCGTTCGGTCGCGAACCTCGCCGACCACTGCTTCGAGCGCGGCGATGACGGCGTCGATATCGACGAGGTAGCCGTACTCGTTGAGTTCTGGACCGTGGAACGATGCTTCGATGTCGAATCGATGCGAGTGGAGGGTTCCTTCGGGGCCCGGGTCCGGGACGGTGAGGTAGTGCTGTGCGATACAGGCGCGGGAGACGGACACCGAGTACATACGTCATCGTTGCCCCCTAGACGCTTAGTTTCGTTCCCCCCGGAAACGCGTGTTACTCGCCGAACTCCTCGGCGTATCGTTCCCGGAACCCCTCGTACGCCTCCGGTTGGACGTCGACACAGACGTATCTCGCGTCGTCGCCGAACACCCTCCGTGCCGCAAGCGCGGCGGGAGCAGTCCCCGCACACGGCACGAGTATGAGTTCTCCTTCGTCAACGAGGCCGTCGATCCACGCCTCGTACGGGCCGATCGGTTTCGCCCGACCGCCCCGTCCGTAAGTCCGCTCGGGCCACCTCGCTACCTGTCGTGCGGAGACATCCGTCCGGCGATCGGTCGGTCCGTCGTGGGCGAACAGCACGGTGTACCCGCCGGTCGTGAGGTGGTCGCCGTGGGTCTTGCGGTCCGGCGCTCCGTCGTTTGTCAGATACGTTACCCCTCCGAGCTTTCGGAAGCCGCCGCCGCCGTCAGGGCTCGCGGCGGCGTCTCCCCACTCCGAGCGGAGGTACTCGACAAACCGGGGGAACAGCCAATCGTCGGCGTCGGCGACGAGCCACCCACCATCGACGAGCGCATCGCGTGCCGCGTCGATGATCTCCGCGGTGGTGAGCGTCTCGTCGACATCGCCGTCGGCGGCGTGATCTTCGTCGAAGGGATGAAGATCGTACGCGAGTCCCTCCTGTTGGACGCGTCCCGGCCGCGCCCACGCATCGTCAAGAAAGACGGCCACGGCTTCCTCTCGGTACTCGGCGAGTACCTCAACCGCGTCGCCTACGACGTACACCTCGCCGTCATCGATCTCGTGTCGAACCGCGTCATCGGGAAGTCCCATCGGACAGCGTCGATCCGACTGCTATTCGCATCAACCTTCCGTTGGTGCCGTCCGTCCGGCAAACGGCCACGGGAGAGAGTGCGATCGAGTCGTCTGCGCCACGCGACACCTGCTTAGCCGAGTCGTCCGGACACCGTCAGCCAGTCCCAGATAAAGTGTGCCAACACGGGGACCGAAACGAACCACGCAACCGTCCGTGAGACCGCCGGTCCAGGTACCGGAAGCAGCGCGAGGAAGACGGTCGACATGATCACGGCACCGGTCGCCCGGCGGAACTGGCTCGGATGAAGTTCTTTCACGGGCAGTCCACGATGACGACGCCACCGGATGCCGGCCGTAAACCCGTATCGCGCCACGCCAACCGCGAGGAAGATAGCCGGAGCCGTCCCCGCGAGCACGACCGTTACGGCACCGACAGCGACGAGCAAAGCGTCGATCTCGGTGTCGAGATTACCCCCGAACTCGGTGACGGAGTCCGTTCGACGCGCTACTGCGCCGTCGGCCGCGTCAAGGAGCGCTGCCGTCGCGAAGAGTCCGGCTGGGACCCAGGTCGCGGCACCGCCCGGCGGGTCAGTGAAAACAAATCCGGCAAACGCGGTCACCAGTCCACCACGAACGATAGTCACCCACGTTGCGACGGTAATAAGCTGCGCACCGTCAACCGCTCGTGCGCGAACCAACGATCGGTACGTGACGGCAGAAACAATGAGGAGGGTAATACAGACCCCGACGATGAAGCGTAACGTCGGCTTCCCATCCCACGCTACGCCGGAACCGACGAGCGCAAGCAGGGCGACGACACCCGTCCCCGCGACCGTCAACGGAAACTGCCGACTGGTGATGCCGGCCGCCGGCGACCGTGAGGTTCCTGTCATTTTGCGATCACCGCTCTGTCAATCTGGTCCGGCGGCATCAACCCATCAACCCAAATTGTTTTTTATTTTTGTGTCTCGCTGGTACGGTCTCGCGGTTGGTCGCTTCGCGAAGGTCGGGATGGACCGCAGTTGCGCATCCAGCCGATCTGTCGGTCGCGTCCCGAACCGCCTGCCACGCTGCGTGTCGGCGGTGGACGATCACGGGCACGGAGTCGATATCAAGCAGGGTCGCGAGCGCGAGTCGATGCTGACCGTACGAACGCCAGTATATCTCTCCCTCACGACCGATATCGACGTTTATTTCGTCGAATCGAGCTGTCGTCGCGTACCCGTCGGGGCCATGAAGGTCCTCCTGTCGGCGATAGCCGCCATCGCGGATCGAGTCGTGAAGGCGGTCGATCTCTCGACATCGCTCCGAGAACTCGGCTTCATCGGTGTATCCCCATGCGTTGCCGAACCGGTTGAGCTGGTCGCGAAAGGCGTCGAACAGCGCCGTGTCCCGCCAGTTGCGACCCCCCAGATATCGTTGTTCGATCCCCTGTGGGACCGCGCGCTCGTGAAACGGCTCCCACTCCGACTCCCAGTCGCCGTCGACGACCCGTCCCCACTGTGGAACCCGTGGCGCGACTTCGAGAAGGCTTCGGCGAATACGCCCGGGGTCGACGTACAACAACCGAAACGGCGGCGCGTCGGTGTACCGATGCGGCCGTAGCCGACGCCGTACTCGATGTCCAGCCGAAAGCGGCGCGAGCGGAGCGATGCGACGTATCGGCGACGATACCCGTGACTGGAACGCCGAAACGACCCGCCCGCGAAGCTGTCGAACGGTGCCAATAGACTCTTTGCGCGCAGACCGGGTCACGTCTCGCGGGCGTACAGGGCAATGAGGACGACGACCAACACGGTCTGTGCGACCTTGTCGACGACGTCGATGGCACCGAGATCGGCGAGTCCGGGTTGTCCGTTGAGTTGGTACCACAACACGATCTGTCCGGCAGTAAAGGGGATCCCGAGGAGGTAGGTTAGACGACGCCGGATGTCCATCAACACGGCGACAATTCCGACGGCAAACCCTGCGGTCGCTCCGGCGAACGAGAGGCCAAGCACTCCGGGGATCGTGACCGCGAGCACCAGATGAACGACCGCTGAGACGACCGCCATCGTCACCCCGAGCCAATGTAGTGGTGTGAGTTCATCAGCCCGGATCCGTCCCGTGATACTCATTGCCGTACTAATGGACTCTACTGACATAATTGTTTCACCACCTGTATCTGGACACCCGCCTAGTCTCTGGATTCTCCGTACAGAACGGTACGTCACACCGCCTCGATCGAGTCAAGCAGCCGGCACTTCCGACAGACGTCGCGGCTGGTTTTTGACCCACATCGCTCGCACTCGCGGAGCGTTGGCTGGCCGTCGTCCCCTTGAGTATCCCTGCCCTCGCTGCTCCGATCGCTCTCGTCGGCGGCGGTTCCCTGGTATCGGTCCGCGACGATTCCGGATATCTCCTCGTAGCCGGCCATGATCGAGTGGCGGGTTCCGGGGTGGTTCTCCTCCAGATCGTGAAGCAGCGACTGGACCTCTCCCCGGTACGCCTCCGAGGCGTGGGGACACTCCGCCATGTGAACCGGGAGGTCACGGACGTGACAGTAGAGCGCGATCTCCTTTTCAGGAACGTCGCGGAGCGGCTTCGCCCGCGGGACGAACTGGTCGGTATCGCCGCGCTCGTCGAACGGACCGAGCGAGGCGTCAAAGTGTTTCGCGACCTGACGCACGTCCCCTTCGAGGACGTTCATCAGGGCGGTTTGGGCCTCGTCGTCGAGGTTGTGGCCGGTGAGCAGTTTGTCGGCGTCGAACTCGGCGGCGTACCGCTCCAACACGTCCCGACGGAACACGCCACAGTACGCGCAGGGGGCCATGTTCTCGGGATCTTTTTCAACGACGTCGTCCATGCGGACGCCGAACTCGTCGTCGTAGGAGACGATCTCGTGGCGGATCGTTCTGTCGGCGGTCAACTCAACGCAGGCGTCGAGGCTCTCGTCACGGTACCCCTCGATCCCCTCGTGGATCGTGAGCGCGAGCATCTCGACGCGGCGGTCCTTTCCGAACACGTCGTCCAGGATGTGCGTCAACACGACGCTGTCCTTCCCGCCGGAGAGGCCGATCACCCACCGGTCGGGCTCCTCGGGAGTTGCGTCCGGATCGAGCAGAGTATCCTCGCGGACCCGGCGTTTCACGCGCTTCTCGACCGAGCGACAGAGGTGCTCGCCACAGAGATGTGCCCCCGAATAGGCGGCGTGGTGGATCGCGTCGTCTCCGCACTTGTCACACTCCATCACCCTCCGGTTGCCGACGGGTAGTCATACGGGTTTCGGGCCGCAGGCGTGCCCGCCGACTCCGACAACACCTCGTCGGTTGGTTCGCGTTCCGACACGGGTTTGCCCGCGGAACCCCGCGCCTACGACGTGAGGGATACCCCGACCGGCCTCGACCGCGATCCCGATCCGAACCCGATCGACCCGGATCCACCGGCCGAAAGCCGCCGGACGAAGCTGTGGCGCTACGGGTTCAACCTCCTCCCCGCCTACCGTGGAACCGGCGCGCGAGTCGAGCACATCGCCGACGGCTGGCGATACGTTCGTGTCCGGATCCCGTTCAACTGGCGGACGAGGAACGGCGTCGGAACGATCTTCGGCGGGAGCCTCTACGGCGCGGTTGATCCGGTGTACATGACGATGTTCCAGCGGATCCTCGGCGACGAGTTTACAATCTGGGACAAGTCGGCCGCCATCGAATTCATCGAACCCGGACGCGAGACGCTGTACGCGGAGTTTGAACTCGACGAGGCGGAAACGACGGGAATCGAGGACTCACTCGACCCCGGCGAGTCGACAGACCGAGACTATCTCGTTCCGATCGTCGACGACGGGGGAACGGTCCACGCGCTCTGTCGAAAAACGCTGTACGTACGACGGGACGAGTGAGCGTCCCGGTTCAGGCGGTCGCTCCGGCGACGAGGCTCTCCCGGACGGTTTCGAGGAACCGGTTCGGGTGCTCGACGTGCGGGAGTAGCTTCGCACGGTCGAACACGACCAGCCGTACGTCTGCCGCGTCGGCGAGTTCTCTCCCGTCCGTTAACGGACTCACCTCGGCTTCCCGCCCCCAGACGATCGTCGGGGGAACGTCGAGATCTGCGAGCGCGGCCGCCAGATCGATGTCGCTGTTGAGGTAGCCGGAGACGAACGAGGCGGGTGCGAACCGCGCGTTCTCGACGTGAGTCGTCCGCCACTCGTACTCTATCCACTCCTCCGTCGCGTTCGTGGGGTCGTCGTAGCCGTGATCGGCGTTGAAATACCGAATCGATGGTTTTGAACTGATCAGGTTGAACACCGCCTCACCGACCAGCGGCGCTCGGATCAGCTCGCGGACCGGAGACTTCGGCGGGCTCGGCCCCGCCCTCGTCGTCGGACAGATCGCGACGAATCCGGAGAAGTCGACGTCGTCGGCCGCGGCGGCGTACGCCGCCGACAGCGACGAGGCGACCACGGCGGGATCGTCGAACGTCGAGAGGAAGTCCCGAACGAAATCCTCGTACAGCGTCGCCGAGTAGCGCAGCGGCGGTCGGTCCGACCGACCGTATCCCGGGAAGTCCGGTGCGACGACGTGGTAGTCCGCGGTGAGGTCGCCGAAAACCTCGCGCCACTCGCCCGAGGAGCCGGCCGCGTTGATGCCGTGTAACAACACCAGATCGGGATCGTCGGGGTCGCCGCCCTCCGTGTAGGCAACATCCATCCCGCGCCAGCGGAACGTTTCCTCGTTGCCAACGAGGGGAGATTCGAGTTCACCGTCGTAACGGAGCCCGGTATTCGCCAGTGCTATCGATCCGATACCGAGGAGGGCGGTTCCTGCGAGGTTCCTGAGCTTCATAGAAACCTGTTGGTTCGCGGGCGACTTATAATACGTGGGCAGCGAGGTGTTTCACTCATCGTCCCGACCGATCCCGCGGTCGTCTGTCGCCGCGTCGTCACGCTTGCCTGTCACTGTTTCGTCGTCGTCACCGGCACACGACGCAATCGGGTCAACGATAGCAGCGGCGACGCTGTACGGATCCGTCTCGCGGCGGCGGACGCGCTCGGCGAGGGTATCGATGCCACCGCGTCGGTCGATCGCTGCCGTCGCGAGCGATCCGATGTCCGACCGAACGAGGGTGCGGATCTCCTCGGCGTAGCGCTCGCGCTGAGTCCGGTCGAGCGTACCCGACTCGCGGAGATACTGTGCGTGTGCGTCGAACGCGTCGATCAGCGCCTCGACGCCCTCCCCCGTTTTCGCCACGGTCCCGAGCACGTCGGGAGTCCACTCGGTGGGCCTGTCCGCATTCGCCTCGGAGTCGGTCTCGGCGTCAGTGTCGTCCGGACCGTCAGGGGTCTCGAAGCCGTGGTGGCCCGTGTCGAGCCCCTTCGTCGGACTCTCGCGTCGGTGAACCATCTCTTCCAGCTCGGCGAGAGTTCGATCCGCACCGTCCATATCGGCCTTGTTGACGACGAACACGTCGCCGATTTCGAGGATTCCGGCCTTCAGCGTCTGTACGTCGTCGCCCGAGCCCGGTTGGACGAGGACCGCGACCGTGTCGGCGGTCCGAACGATGTCGACCTCGTTCTGCCCGGCCCCGACCGTCTCGATGATGACAGTGTCCTTCCCGAAGGCGTCGAGCGCTTTCACCGCGTCCGCGGTCGCCATCGAGAGCCCGCCGAGTTGGCCGCGGGCGCTCATCGACCGGAAGAACACGTCCATGTCGCCTACGTTCGAGGCCATCCGGATCCGGTCGCCCAGCAACGCGCCGCCCGTGTACGGCGACGAGGGGTCGACGGCGACGACGCCGACCGTGTCGCCGCGCTCGCGGTAGGCCGCCGCGAGCTTGTCGACGAGCGTGGACTTGCCCGCGCCGGGCGCACCCGTGACGCCGATCACGTCCGCGCCGCCGGTGTGCTCGTGAAGCGCCCCCACGATCCCGCGATACCCGGGCGACCGGTTCTCGATCCGCGTTATCACTCGGGCGAGCGCGCGGTGGCTCCCGTCGAGGAGGTCGGCGACCAGCTCCGCGTCGACGTCCCGGAGCTCGGCGGTCGTCGCGGACGTGTCCGCGTCTCCATCGTGCCCGTCCATCTACGCGCGCTCCGGGACGTTCGTCCGGACGAATTCGATGGTCTCCTCCATCGGCGTCCCCGGGCCGAACACCTCGGCGACGCCGAGCTCCTTCAGCTCCGCCTCGTCGTCGTCGGGGATGATCCCGCCGACGATGATCAGCGTGTCCTCGAACGCGCCGTACTCCTTCAGCCCCTCGATCACCTTGGGTACGAGCGTGTTGTGTGCCCCCGAGAGGATCGAGATCCCGAGGACGTCGACGTCCTCCTGGACCGCGGCCTGAACGATGTCGTCGGGCGCACGATGTAGCCCGGAGTAGACGACCTCGAAGCCGGCGTCACGAAACGCTCGCGCGATCACGTGTGCTCCCCGGTCGTGTCCGTCGAGCCCGACCTTTGCGACCAGACAGCGGATGGCCCGTTCCTCGGTTTCGACGCTCATACCCCATCTGGGCCCGGAGACCGTTTGATTCTAACGGAAGATCGGGATGGATCGCACCGCGTTCACAGTCGATCCGTGATGTCGAACTCCCCGTCGCCTTCGCCATTCGTGTCGTCGGTGTCGTCATCGTCGTTCCCGGCCTCGCCGCCGTTTTCGGTCTCTTCACCGCCGTTCTCGGCGTCGTCGCCGCCGGATTCGTCGATTCCCGCGGCGAGCCCCTCGCCGAGACCGTAGGTGTCACGGACGGTCCGCGCGAGCACGCCGTCGCGCTCGAACACGACGTAGACCGCGACGAAGTCGTGCGCCGCCGGCCGCAACACGAACACCTCCCGGGGAGCGTCGTCCGCTCGCCGGTCGTTAACGCGTTCGATCAGCGGTTCGATCGGCAGCCGTCCCGTCTTCACCTCGTCGAACGTGTCGGTTCCGGGACCGTCGGCGAACAGATACAACGCGCCGTTCGGCTCGCCGTCGGTCGACTTCGTCGTGATCGACCCCATTGCCTCGCCGTCGGCACGTATTCCCTGCCACGCCTCAACGGCGGCTTCGAACATTCCTTCGACGTCGTCCGCGAACCGGAAGCGGCTCTCGCGAACGACGGACAGCTCCGTGACCCGTGCGCTTCCGTCGTCCCAAGCCAGCGTGGCGTCGACGACGGTGCCGGGGTCGAGGGCGTCGATCCGGTCGGCCAGATCGCCCTCGTACCCCTCCGCGGTCGCGTACAGGGGGTCGTACGCCTCGTCCGCATCCGGATCGGCCGGGTCGACGGGCGTTTCGGGCAGCTCTACCAACACGAACTCCGCGGACGGATCGGCGTCCCCGTCGGTCGGTCGGGGGCGTCGATCGTGGACGCGGAACCGGCCGCTCGTCGTCGGATCCATGTCCGCCCCTTGGTCGGCCATCGGATAAGCCGGCCGGATCCGTGTCGTTGTGCGGCCGGATCCGTGTCGTTATGGGAGTGGATCCCCAATCGATCGGTAAATGGGGATCCTCGAGGACAAGTCGAACGCGCGTCTGTTCTACAAGTACCTCTCGAAGGTGTACGACCAAGTCAACCGGTTCAACTGGAACGACGAGATGCGCTCGGAGGCGCTCTCCTGGCTGGAGTTCGGCGACGACGACCGGGTGCTCGACGTCGGGTGTGGAACCGGCTTCGGAACCGAGGGCCTGCTCGAACACGCCGACGACGTCCACGGACTCGACCAGAGCATCCACCAGATGGAGAAAGCGTTCGAGAAGTTCGGCAAGCGTGATCGCGTGAACTTCTACCGCGGGGACGCCGAGCGGCTCCCCTTCGTCGACGACACGTTCGACATCGTCTGGTCGTCGGGCTCGATCGAGTACTGGCCGGACCCCGTTCAGGGGCTCGCGGAGCTACGCCGCGTCGCGAAGCCCGGCGGCCAAGTGCTCGTCGTCGGTCCCGACTACCCGCACAACCGCGTGTTCCAGCGCATCGCCGACGCGATCATGCTGTTCTACGACGAGGAGGAGGCGGACCGGATGTTCGAGGAAGCCGGCTACGAGTCGTTCGAACACCACATCCAGCAGGCGACGCCCCGGAGCCCGCGAGCGATAACGACCGTCGCACGGGTCCCTGAGTCGTAGAACGGTTCGAGCCCCCCGCCGACCGCGAGGGGCCACGTTGGTGTTATAAGAACCGCCGAGAGCCCTCGTCGATCACCCCGGGTCAACGGTCGCCCGCATCGTCGCTATCGGCTGTTCCCGGACGGAAAGCCGTATCTCAACGACGTCACCGGCCCCCGGCGTCGGCTCGTTCGTCCCGGCGACCGCGAACGACGCGGATCCCCCGACGACCCATTCGTCGTCGCTCGCAGTGTTGAACGGTCCGTTCGGACCCGGACGGAACCCCGACGCGGAGAAGAACGGTACCGGGGGCTGTCGGGCCAGCGGCTCGTCGTTCACCGACACGTGGACGGTCAGATCGTCGACCGGAACCGGGTCGCCGCCCTCGTGTGTGAGCGTGAGCTGCGTACCCTCCGCCGAGAGCGAGAACGTCGCGGTCGGCGCGGGTTCGGCCGGCGCGTCGAGCGCGGCGGTCACCACTCCGCCGGCGAGGAGGACGGTGATGGCGACGAGGAGCACGCCCGCGAGGGGTGCGACGGCTCTGGACGCCGACCGAAACCGGGTCGCGAGTCGAGACCGGATCAACACGGAACGACTGGCCCGGTATCGGTTAAAAAGGGTCGTGTCGCGCCGTCCACGTCGGATCGTGATCAGGGATCCGGTAAGCGATGGCGGGAGTGAGTCTCTCAGATCGGTGGGGGCGGGATCGTGTTTAAAAAGACCGTGAGCGGCTGCGACGACCGTTTATAAATGAACAACTGGGTGGCGTCGCCGACGCGTAGCGCCGGCTGTAAGCGAGAGCTTCGCTCTCGCTGGAGTCAGGGGGATCTGAGGCGCGGTTGCTGTGCGGGCTGAGGCTTTGGAGGTGTCCACCGTCGATCCACAGTCGTCGACTTATAAACGAATCAGCTGGGATCTGGACGCATCCCGTACGCGATCGGTTACTTACAAAAAGCCGCCAGCAACACCGCTATTTCACTTATAAACACTCACTCCGCCGTATTGCGAGACGTACTCCCGGTCTCGCTCACGGAACGGTCCGCAACGGCCCACCGTTTCGGACCGCAGAACCGACGGTAACGGTCTGCTGGGGCCGATACCGCTCACGTTCCGCCGTCGGAACCGTCGATGTCGTCGGTACCGCCGGAGTCGTCGACATCGTCGGTGAGACGTGGGAGTTCGAGCGGTTGTATTCCGTCCACCACGGCGACCCGCGGTTCGTCGATCACCGTGATCCGGTACGCTCCAGTCGGGGAGAGCGTCCGAACGACGCCGTTCTCGTCGGTCGTGCCGATGGAATCGCTGTCCCCGCCGCCGACGCTCTTCGTCACCGTAACGCCGGACACCGGATCGCCGCTCTCGGCGTCGTTGACGGTCACCGTTACCGGTCCGCCGGAGTAGCTCCGGTTCACGGTGACGTCGAACCCGTCCTCGGTGAGCGAACCGGTTTCGGTGTCGGGGAACCCGTCGAGATCCATCCACTGGTGTTCCACGAACACCCGCTCGCTTCCGCCGCTGACGAACGCTCGAAGCGTTCCGAACTCGTGGGGGACGGTGATCCGCTGGACGGACCCGGCACCGAACGCGTCGGGCTCACGAAGCGCCGCCGTCTCGGGATAGCTCGCGCTCGCGATGTCGATCGCGGCTTCACTGGAGAGGGTTCCACCGCCCCGGTCCCACCGATCCCGCCGGAACGACTCCCGGACGTACTCTCCGTCCTCGATGGTGGCGAGGACGACGGCGTTTGGCCCCGACTCGACGCGGATCTCGGTGTCGTCCGCGTCCCCGCGGACGGTCCGGACCGCCCGGTCTCGAACCGGACCCTCGTACACTTGCAGTTGGACCTGTAACTCGTCGAGGCGGCTCGGCGCGCTGAAGCCTTCCGTCTCCTCGGACAGTTCGTCGAGGACGTCCAGCCGGGCGTCGAACTCCGTCGCGACCGCGGCGATACGGACGAGTTCGTCGAGCAGCTCCCGGTCGGTGAGGTCGCCACTCGCGTGCGCATCGATCGCGGCGGTCTGGCGGCTGTCGAGGCTCACCTCGTCCTGTTCGACCTCGTTGATGGCCGCGAGGATCCGGCGCTGGCGCTCCGCGTTCGTCTCGGCCGACTCGATCCGCTGGATCGTGGTCTCGGTCCGGATCGCGGCGTCGACCTCGCCGGCCGCGAGCCCGACTGCCGTACCGAAGTTCGCGTTACGGTGATGATCCCCGGTCGTCGGGTCGATGCCCGGTGGCGTTGATAACACGCGGAACGTACGGCTCTCCGGATCGACCGATGTCGTGTCGGTCGGCCCGTCGATGGCGTTCGCGGTCGTCGAAACGTAATCGCCGTTCACCGTTCCAGCATCGTCGGCACCCGTCGCAGCGGGCGAGACGCCGCCGGCGACGGGGGCGACGAAGAGGAGAACGGCGACGACGACGACGGGGAGGGCTCTCATCATCGACCGGTTTGCCGTCGAGAAGTAAAAAGCCACCTCAATGGGGTGGTGGGTCCCGCATCACAGGAGTCGATACCGGCCGCGGGACTCCGATACGTCTCCGTTCCGGACGAGTTTCTCCAGGAGGTTGCGGGCGGCGTCCTCCGTAACGCCGTTCTCGGTCGCGTGCGCGACTATTTTGGACTCCGTCGGCACGTCCACCTTCCGGACGGCCTCACGGACCGTCTCCTTGCGAGTTCGTGAGGACCCACCGTCCGACCCGCTTCCGGCTTCGAACACCGCGTCCGCGTCGAGTCCAGACTCCTCGAGGTATTCTCTGTCGTCGATCCCCGCCTCCTCTACCGCTCGCTCGAGTTCGGCCACGTGGTCGACGGCAGCAAACGCCTCGCTATCGCCGCGCTTCTTCGCGAGCAGCGCCGAGCGCGCCTCGCGAGCCGCCGCGCGGTCGTCGGACTCGAAGAGCCGCTTGAGCTTCGCCGTCCGATGCGTCTTCCCACATCGTGAACAGCGAGCGGAGTCGTTCGTCCGAGGATCGCGGAGGAGCCACAGGTTGCCACACTCGTTACAGCCGACGACCGCGTACATACCCGCGGGTTCGGACGGCCGTATGTTGAACTCTCGGGTTCGGACGCCCCGTGTCGGCCCTCGATCGGAACTGGCGGTTGACCTCGATCAGCCCCGTGCGTCGTCACCGTCACTCGATCCGTCGTCTCCGCCGTGTGGTCCGTCACGGGCCGGGCTCGAACCGCTTCCGCCCTCCCGCGAGTCGTCGGTCTCCTCGTGGTCGGGGAACGAGATCAGGTTCTCTCGGCCGAGACGGAGTTTCTCGACGCGATCCTCGTCCGACATCGTCGAGAGCAGTTGAGACACCTTCGCGTCCGACCAGCCCGTCTCGGAGACGATGTCGGCCTGTCGCATCCGTCCGCCGTTTCGGTCGAGAAGCCGTTCGACCCGCTCCTCGTCCGAGAGGAGCGAGAGGTCCGGCTCCGTCCCGGTCCCGTCCGCATCGTCGCCGCCGTCGGCATCAAGGCCCACACCGTTCGACTCGCGAGACGACGCTACGGCCCCTCCGGCCGCCTCGTCCGTCCGGTCAGCGGATTCCCCGTCGTCCGTTCCGGTCTCGAATCGGCGATATCCGACGAGTCCCCCGGCGATGAGCAGGGCAGCGAGCACGATCGCGCCCGTGATGAGGGTCCACGGCGGCGTCGACGACGTCGGGGAGTAGACGACTACGACTCGGTCGTCATCCTCGAACACCCGCGGCCCCTCGATTATCACCGCGTTGTCCTGAAGCGGAACGTCCGTGTCGATAACCGAGTAGCCCTCGGGCGTCATGACCGTGATGGTCTGGCTCCCCTCCAGCGACTGGAGCCACGTTCCGTCGTCGGGAGTCGTGAAGGCATCACCTAATTCGAGGTTCTCGCCGTCCTGTGCGAGGAACCCGGTCCAGACGAACGTGAGTCGGAGTTCGCCGATCGCGACCGGCGGCTCTCCGTCGGTCGCGTCGGCATCGTCGTCGCGTGCGCTTTCGAGATCCATCTCGTCCGGATCCTCGATGACGACGACCTCGCGGTCGACGCCGGTTATGCCCATTTCACGGTCCACGTTCGCGCTCGCATCGGCCGCGAACCGCTCGAACAGCGCCGGATCGGGTCCGATATCGCCGTTCAAGAACCGGTCTCCGACGCTCTCGAACGGTTCCGTCCGGTTCTCGTCGTCGAACTCGTACCTGACGGCGATCTCCCACCGTGCGTCGCGGTTGGGTTGTAGATCTATCCGGACCCGCGTCTCGGAGTCCGGATCGAAGGTCTCGATCTGTGACGGCGGGTCGGCTTGTGGAACCGGATCGACGGCGGTCGAACCGGTCGCGTGGACGGGTTGCGGTTCGAGCGTCGAGGACGACGTCACGTACTGGTCCGCTTCCGGGGTGGAGGGGGCGTCTCCGCTGACGACGATTCCCGCGCCGGCGACGAGGGCGACGACGAGAAACGCGACGAGGAGGGTACGGATCGCGGGGTTCCGCATACAATGTCGGTGAACTCGGGCCCGGGCCAAAACGCTTTCCATGCCCGGTTTCGCCGACGATGAGGGCAGGCGTCCACGGATCGTAGCCGGCCGGCTCCATGTGCCGGGACGGCGGTGAGCATCCGCCGGAGAAAGCACTTATATACTCACGAGGATCCCCCGGTATGGACGCTCGAACAACCCTCCTGGCGCTCGCCGCCGCGGTCCTTCTCGCGGGTGCGGTCGGGCTCGTCGCGGCACCGGACGCGCTCGACGACCCCCGCGACACGACCGGTCCACCCGGAGACGTTGACCTCGTCGACGTCGTCGTCGAACCCGGAGATGTCCGCGGTGACACCGCGACGCTCGATCTCCTCGCCGATCTCGAACACGACGGATCGACCGTGGAGAACGTCACCGTCCGCCACCGCGCCATCGGGTCCGACTCCGGCTTGCTCGTCGACGAAACAGTCGTCGAGGTCGGCGACGTCGACCGCGGCGGCGAGATGACGATGAACGGAAGCGTCGATGTCGACCGCGACGGCGGCTATCACCTCGAAACCGTCATCTACGCCGATGGAGAGCGTCAAACGGAGCGGACGACGCGCATCGCCGGCGTGTCGGCGCTTACGCCCACGTACGCGGATTCGAACGTCGGCTTCTCCGACGGTAGCGTCTGGCCGACCATCGCAGTCTCCGTCTCGGAGGCCGGCGAGACGGAGGCGACGCTCTCGATATCGACGGCAGTAACGAACCGTGGTGACGATCTCTCCGACGGTCTCGATCTCCGAGTATTGCTCCGACAGGCCGACTCCAACGTGGTCGCCGACGAGGCGACCGAGACCGTCGGATCGGTGCGTCCCGGCCGCACCGAGACGGTGACCACGACCGTCGAGGTGCCTGACGAATACAACTACTACGTGGACGCGGCGCTGTTCGACGACGATGTCCTGATAGACGAGACGCAGGACGTCGCCAACCTCGACCCACAGGAGACCATCGACGCGAACGAGACCGTCGAGGACGTCGGCTTCGCAGTCGAGGACTTCACGCAGGACGAGGTGGCGGACGACCTCGACGACGCGCCCGTCCGCGACGTCGACGAGGACGACGCCACAGTCGACGACGATACCCCCGGATTCGGCGTCGTCGTCGCCGTGGCCGCGCTTCTCGTCGCGACGGTCGTCGCACGGAGGTATCGATGAGCGGGACCCCGCAACCGTCGGCGACCGGAGAACCGAACGAATCGACCGCTGCTATGGAGTCGAACCGACCGACCACCGACGCGACGGAAACGATCCATACCCCATGAGCGACACCACGAGTACGGAACCGACCACGGACGACGGCCAAACCGAGACGGGATCGAGCGAGGAGACGACCGGCGGGAGTCGAGTCGGATTCACGCGGCTGGATTCCGAGGACCTCCGCGGGATCCTCGACCGACTGGCGCTCGCCGCGCTGGCGCTGCTCGCGCTCATTGCGGCGTGGAGCTTCTACGGCCACGCGGGCACCGCGATCCGGACGTGGCTCGATCCGGCCTACCAGCCGATCGCCTTGGCGGCATTCAACCTGATCGTCGCGTTCCTCGCGCTCGCCGGCGTCGCCCACCAGCTATACCGGATACGGGGCAGCGACGACGGTACGCACGGGGACGGTAGCGGGACTGATGACGATAGCGAGCCACGGGCGGGGTAAGCGTCGGTCATGACGTAGCCGGACGGGTGACCGTCGGTTCGTTCCCGGGGTCACTCGTCGGGGAGGTCCTCGGTGCGTCCCGGAATCCGCTCGACCTGGCCGGCGAGCGTCGCGGCGTCTCCGGCGACGGTCGAGGCCTCGACGCCGGCCTCGTCGGCGACCACCCGGACGTGGGCTGCCAGCAGCGCGAGCGCACGCAACCCCTCACTTTCCCCGTCGCCGTCCGTTCGTTGGGCGAACGTGGTGTCGACCTCGCCGTCGCGGACGACGCCGACGTGGACCGCCTCGATCCCCTCCGCGTCGAGGAGGTCGCGGGCACGTTCGAGTTCCGTTGCGAACGTCTCGTCGTCTTCGGAATCGTGCTCGTCAGCCGCTCCGTCGGACCCGTGCTCGTCGCTCATACGTATCCTCGGTGCGAGAGCCTGAAAAGCGCGGCGTTGCGGCGAGCGTCGGAAGCCGGGAGAGAAGGGCGGGAGGAGGGAGTTATTCGGGGCGGGGGCGGGCGATGAACAGGGCCTCCTCGAGCGTGAACGGGTCGTACGTCGACTGGTGGCAGACGCAGTAGGCACCGTCCTCGGCGCTGTACCGTGCCGACTCCTCCAGCTCCTTGTAGCCGGGAATACAGCAGAAGTGCGTACAGACGTTGAGATACGCCATAAATCCCTGATCGGTCGAGGCCGCCAGCCACTCGTCGTCCTCGGCCGCCTCCTCGATCCGTTCGGAGCGGATCACGACCGCGTTGAGATCGGCGTCGGCATCCTCGGAGCGCCACGTCGCCGACGCCGGCTTTCCGACCCCGTCGTTGCCGACGTTGTTCCCCCAGGAGTCGTAGTCCTCGAAGTCGTCGATGTGGATCCTATCGCCCGCGTCGTACGTCTCGTCCTGCCAGTCGTACGTGCCCGGATTCGCTCGGAAGATGTTGTCCGACTCGAAGTTCGGGCGGACGTTCTCTTGGGACTCGATGCCGCAGTACTGGAACCACTCGCCGGCGTACGTCCGGCCGCCGAGCTCCTCCCGTGCCACCTCGATCTCGAACCCCTCGTCCTCGATGGTCTGGACCTCGGGCCAGATGCCCTGTATGAAGCCGTCGTCGTCGACCCGAACCGGGATCTGCGGGAGACCGCGGGGCGCCGGACCGCCGGTGTGCTCGATCGTCATTGCGACGGTCTGTCCGCCGCCGACGCCGCCGGCCGTCGTCAGGCTGTTCACCGTCGCGGATCCCATCGCACCGACCCCTGCGAGGGTCGCACCACCGACGACGCCCTTCACGAAGCGTCGCCGTCCGGACTCGGCCGGATACTTGTCGGACATGCTCATAGTAACAGTCGGGTGGGGCCAGTAAAAAGGGTGACGAACCATGGGACATCACGGAATACGGCGATGCCGATCCACCGCCAAGCCGAGGACTCCATCCGTACTCCTGGCCGCGAACGTCGACTCCGACGTAGCGGTCCGTGGCGCTATCGAGGTACACGACGCGCACGGCTTCGTTTCGAAAAGTTACTCGCCACCGAGGCAAGGATTCGTCCGGACGGCGGTTTTAACCGGTCACGGACGTACCGTGAATGGTATGGAGTTGCACGATCGGGCCGTACGAACCGATGTCCGTGAACTCGGTGCGCTGCTCGGGGACGTACTCGCCGCACAGACCTCTACTGAAGCCTTCCAGACGGTCGAGGATCTCCGGAACGCGGCGATAGACTACCGGCGGGGAGACGCGGCGGATCGGAGTCCCCTGCACGCGTCGGTCGACGACCTCTCGACCACTCGAGAGGGGATAGTCGCCCGGGCGTTCACGACGTATTTCGAACTCATCAACCTCGCGGAGGAGCGCGAGCGGGTTCGGGCAGTCCGGAACACGGACGCTGACGGTGCGCTACACGATTCCTTCGAGGCGACGATCGAGGAGTTCGCGGACGCCGGCGTCGACGCCGACGAACTCGAATCCCTCCTCGACGATGTGCTCATCGAGCCGACGTTCACCGCGCACCCGACGGAGGCCCGCCGCGCAACCGTGAAATCGAAGCTGCGATCCATCGCGAACCACCTCGAGGAGTTGGACGAACACCGACTCTCCGAACGCGAGCAGAACGCGGTCTGGCGCGACGTGACCGCGGAAGTGACGAGCCTCTGGGGTACTCGACAGGTCCGACAGCGCCGGCCGGAGCCGGAAGACGAGGCGCGAAACGTCCGGTGGTATCTCGAGAATACGCTGTTCGACGTCGTCGGCGACGCCTACGAGGAGTTCGAGAGAACGATCTCCGAGGAGTACGAGGACGTCGACTGTCCGAAGCTGTTCGAGTTCCGCTCGTGGGCCGGCTCCGACCGCGACGGCAACCCGTTCGTCACGCCGGAGGTCACCGACGAGACGCTGGCCGGACAGCGTTCGGTCGCGCTCGGGAAGTACCGAGAACAGTGTAAGCGTCTCTCGGCGGTGTTGAGCCAGGACGGCGAGCGATACGCGGTCAGCGATGCCTTCGCCGAGTCGCTCGCGGCCGACGCCGAGCGCTTCCCGACGGTCGTCCAGGAAGCGCGCGAGCGGTACCCGGACGAACCGTACCGACAGAAGCTCAAGCTGATGCGCGAGCGACTCGATCGCGTCGACGACGTGCGTCCCGGCGGCTACCCCGACGGCGACGCGTTCCTCGAGGACCTCGACGTCATCGCGGAGTCGCTGTCGGCGGACCGGAACGAGGTCGTCCGGGAGTCGTTCATCGACCCGCTTCGTCGGCAGGTCGACACCTTCGGGTTCGTCCTCGCGTCGCTGGACCTCCGCGATCACCGCGAGAACCACACCGAGGCGGTCGCCGAGACCGTCGGCGTCGAGGGCGTCGACTACCGCTCGATGGACGAATCGGAGCGTGAGGAGTTCCTCACGGAGGCGATCCTTCAGAACGAGCCCGTGATCGAGGTCGAGGAGCCCGGTGACGTCTCCGAGACGGCCGAGCGCGTGCTCGACCGCTTCTGCGAGTTCTCGGAGTGGCAGGCGGAGTACGGCACGCAGGCCATCGACACCTACTGTATCTCGATGACCGAGGAGCCGAGCCACGTCCTCGAAGTGCTCTTCTTGGCCGATCAGGTGGGTGTCGTGTCCTTGCCCGATCACTGCGGCGTCGACGTCGTGCCGCTGTTGGAGACCGAGTCGGCGCTCAACGGGGCCGAACGGATCCTCGGGACGCTCTTCGAGAACGACGCGTACGGCGCGGCACTCGAGGCTCGCGGGGAAGTCCAGGAGGTCATGCTCGGCTACTCCGACTCCAACAAGGAGAACGGCTTCCTCGCGGCTAACTGGGACCTCTACAAGAACCAGCGCCGACTCGCGAGTTTCTGCCGCGAGGAGGAGGTCACGCTTCGACTGTTCCACGGACGCGGCGGGTCGATCTCCCGTGGCGGCGGTCCGATGAACGAAGCGCTGCTCGCCCTCCCCAACGAGACGGTCACCGGTCAGGTGAAATTCACCGAGCAGGGCGAGGCGATAGCGGAGAAGTACGCCAACCGTCGGATCGCCGAGCGCGAACTCGAACAGATGCTCGACGCACAGATCCACGCCCGTCGTGAGGCGAAGGAGGAACCCAACGAGGAGGTTCCGGAGGCGTGGGTCGACGCGATGGAGACAATGGCTCCAGCCGCACGGACGACCTATCGTGATCTGCTGAACAGCGACGGGTTCGTCTCCTACTTCGGGCAGGCGACGCCAATCTCGGTCGTCGAGGACCTCAACCTCGGCTCCCGGCCCGCCTCGCGTTCCGGCGAGCGAACCGTAGAGGACCTCCGTGCCATCCCGTGGGTGTTCTCCTGGACGCAGACCCGGCTCATCCTCCCCGGATGGTACGCACTGGCCTCCGGGATCGACGCGTATCTCGATTCGGTCGGCGAGGAGGACGGACTGGAGACGCTTCGCGAGATGTACGAGGAGTGGCCGTTCTTCCGGACGACCCTCGATAACGCTGGACTCGCGCTCGCGAGAACCGAACCGGAGATCGCGGCGGAGTACGCGGATCTGGCGGACGACGAGCTCCGGGAGCGGTTCTTCCCCGAACTCGTCGGCGAGTACGAGCGCGGCCGCGAACTCGTTCTCGCGATCAGCGGACGTGACCAGCTCATTCGTCGCGAATGGCTCTCCGAGAGCCTCGATCGTCGGAATCCGTACGTCGACCCGCTCAACCTGCTACAGGCCGATCTCCTCGGGCGGACCCACCGAACAGACGAGGAGGAACGGACCCTCCGGCTCACTGTCAACGGGATCGCGGCCGGAATGAAGAACACCGGATAACACGCGTATTGACCCGGCTGTAGGGGTTCACACCACGAGACAAAAAACCGGCTCTCCTTGTCCCGCGTTCGTGATCCGTCTTCGATCCTTGCGCAGTCGTTCCTCAGCTCCGGTCGTTCGCTGCCCACGATCGTTCCGCTCTCGTCTTGCTCTCCCAGCCCTTCCGGTGAGCTCAGACGCCCGTCTTCACCTCGACATCGGCTCGGACGCGTCGACTCCGAGCACACCGACCGAGCATCCCGACTCCCAACACGCCCGTCCAACACGTGACTGCGCGTTCGGATCTCGAATCAATATTTGATATCGCGTTATACTATTTATATTGTTGTCGTATCCGTCTAGAGCCGCGGAGAGTATGCGCTTGACTATCCGAGGATCACTCGCAAACTGCGTTAGGTATCCCGCGAAGCCCGACGCTATGGGCGGTAAAATCGAGAAGTCCGAAAAAGCCGCTCTACGCGTAGCGTTCGAGTTCGGGGCGGTCGAGATCTTCGAGGACCTCGCTTGCGACCTCGGAGAGGAACGCCTCGCCCTCGTCGGAGACTCGGCGACCCTCACCGGCCGCCGTGGTCACGAGCCCATCCTCCTCAAGGGTCTGAAGCGACGCACGAATGAGCTTTCGGGAGCCACCGGCGTGCTCGCCGGGGCGGACGATGTAGCGGTTCGAGCCGCGCTTCTTCGAGCCGTACTCGGTCGCGAGCCGCTCGATGCCGATCGGCTCGTTCTGCGCGACCTTCCGGAGAAGGCTCGCCGACCGAACGTACCAGAAGTCGTCCTGTTCCGGGGGTAGCTCCTTGCCGGCACCGCTCTTCGCGAACTCCACCCAGTCGGGCTCGTCGATCCGGTCCTCGAGTCGTGCCGCGACCGCCTCGATCAGGGCGTCGGCGGGCACGTCGTAGATGGTCACCATTGAGTGAGAATTCACTCTAACGTCGTTTAAACCCATCGTCTTCGAGAAGCGTCGTGTGACGCGTTTTCACGGGGGAGCGGCACGCTCGCCACGAGTCGCAGTTACGCCACGTACTCGTACTTCCGCTCGTTCATCCGACCCCAACCGGTGAACACGAACTCCCCATCGGGAGCGGTGAACTCCTCAATCTCGCGATCGAGGTCCTTGTCGTACTCGTGTACGTCATGGACGTCCTCGTATTCGTCCCACGAGAGGTCATACCGTGCGTCGAGCTGTGCGTCGATATCGAGCGTCTCGATCTCCTCACGCCATCCTTCCTGAACCGTTTCGGCGTGTATCTCGGCCTGCGCGCCGGAACCGTATGAGGCGACGAGCAGCGTTTCGCCGACGAAGTCGCGGTCGCGGTCGAGAGCGTCCCGTAGCGCGCTGACACGGGCGATGTGGACGGACCCGGTGTACCAGTTGCCAACCTCCCGAGAGAGTTCGAGCGTCGGCTCCACGACGTCGTCGTACCACGCTCCGTACTGCTCGGTCGTTTTCAGCTCGTCCATGTACTCGCGGATCGCCTCCTCGTACGCCTCGCGGTCCGCGTACTCGTTCTCACGGGGCTGACGACCGATCTCGCCCGCCAAGTCGTCCTCGTACTCCGTGTCGCGGATGACGTGCCGGTACGCGAGTAGGGCCGCCTTCCGGACCATCCCCGGGAACGGAGTATGGTACGGAGCGTACGCGAAGTCGTCGAGGTGGATCTTCCCCGAGACCGACTCGTAGTCTTCGAGCGCCTCGCGCATCCGTGAAAGATACACCTGCATCGATCGCTTGCCGTCGACGCTGGGGAACTGCTGATTCGGCTTGAGAAAGTCCGTCTCGTCCATCGAGCCGTACCCCTGATGGGTCGACAGCTCGACGAGGTCAGGGTCTTCGTCGATAAGCATCGCGACCGCGCCCGCACCCTGCGTTGCCTCGCCGGGGTCACCGCGGGCGTACAGCGCCGTGTCCGTCGCGATCACGAGCGCGGCACGGTCGCGGTTGCGACCCGCCTGGATCCAGTTGTACGCGTCGTCGATCGCTTGGGTGCCCGCGACGCAGGCGAACTTACGCTCGCCCTTGTTAGCGTGGCGGAAGTCGCCGTCGTACACCTTCTCCAGACAGCCCGCGATGTACGTCGAAACCGGTTTCGAGTGGTCGAACGCGGACTCGGTGGCGACGTCGATCCGGCCGATGTCGGCCGGTTCGAGCCCCTTGCGGTCCATCAGGCGCTTCGCGGCGTTCGCGCCCATCGTGACGATGTCCTCGTACACGTCCGGGAACGAGGAGTTCTGGAGCCCGAGCCCCTTCGTGTACTTCTCCGGGTCGTCGCCCTTCTCCGGCGCGAACGTGCCGGGCAAGTCGAGCTTGAGCTTTCCGGTCCAGATCTCGACGGCGTCGATGCCGACTTCGGTCATAGGCGATTGTTCATGAGGTGGGCATATGGCTTTGTCGATGGTGGATTACGTCGATTGTTGTATCTTCTAAAGCCACCTACAGAAACCGGTTCTCGTACATTTGCCAGCACGAGAGCTAAAAGCGGCCTGTACTACACTGAGACCGCTGCAAAAGCGGAGCCGACTCAGCCACTATACACAATTTCCCGCGTTTCGACGACCTCGTTTCCGTTGTTGTCTGTCACGATCAGTCGTACGGTATACGTTTGATCGGGAGGATTTGCGGTCTGTTCGACCCGATCGGTTCCCGAAGCACTCCCACCGCCGACGTCGTTAAGAACTGTATCGACAACAGTACCGGTCTCATCTTGTAGTTCGATTTCGACTGTATCGAGGTCGTCGTCGTCATTTGTCACAACCCAATCGACATCAAACCGAGCTTGGTTACCGCTCTGGTCCGTCACGTCGAACGCATTGATCGCAGACGCTCCACCTCCGACGGTGGTGCTATCCTGATCCAGTTGCCGCTCTTCCGTGTCACTTTCATAGAGGGTGGCGACGATTTCATCGCCCTCAGAGAGTCCGCCGACGTCAGCCGAATCGACCGCCGTCGTCTCCCCATCAGTCGACTCAAACGAAACCGTTTGGCCACTTGCTGCGTTCTCGACAACGACCCATCCCGCTGCTAAACTCTGGAACTGATCGGTGGTCACATCGAAGTCGACGTCACCGGGTGCAATGTTTTCTTGGACGTTCACGCGCCCTATCGGCGCTTCCTCGATCGTCGTAACGAACTGTTTGGTCTGTCGCTCACCTGCGACCTTGTATCCGATAGTAACGCTGAACGTCTCACCAGCGACATCGACGACAGCCGCATCAAACAGATCAACTTTGTAGAACTCCGCTAGGGTAATCGTGGCCTGTTCTCCGGAATTCAGCGGGACTTCTACACCGGAAAAGTCCGTCTCGGCGTCGACATATTCCCCGGTGTCCGTGTCGTACGCTCGTTTTTCAGGGCCGCGCTGGAGATTCAGTTGGAGTCCGCTGTTCGGAATGAAAGCGTACTCCCGATCGGGAATTAAGAGAACGTTTTTATCACCGATGGCGTCGGTTTCGGACTGCACGTACAGTTCAGATCGACCCGGTCCAGAGCTATCCGCCTCATCGGACAACCCGTTGAGGGCCGGATCCTCTGGAAGGACCGTTACGTCGGTGATGCGGACTTGCTCATCGTGTTGATTCTCGACATCTAATTGAAACCCGCCTCGTTCGGTAGAGCCAGGACCATTGAACGCGACTGCCTCCTCCGGTGCGACGAGGAGCGATTGGGCACCACCACCTCCGCCAGGGGCACCAGCACCGACACTCTCGAACGAAATGGATTCCCACGTTTCGGTCCCGTCGTTGATCGCCATCTCAATATCCGAAACGTCGTCAACCTCGTAACTGACGCGACCCTCTTCATTGGTCTGCGCGGTCTCCTCGAACGAACCGTCGACCGAGATAGTGACTTGTGCGTTCCCAACAGGGTTGTTGTATCGGTCACGAACTTCCGCGACTGCGACCCCGTTCTCCGAAGAGACCTTGATGATGTACCCGTCCGATTCGTTGGTAGCGGTCGTCTCAGTTCCGAGTCCGACCTTGCCAAGCTCAAGGCGGTACGTTGCTGTACCGTTCAGTTCGACTCGAACCGTGCCGCTCGCGACGGTGACATCCTCGACATTCGCATCGTCTTCCGCAAGTCGGTCGCGCCACACCGACTCGAGATCCCCGGCTCGCTCAGTCGACACATCCGTCGGTAGCTCGAGGACGATCGGATCGCTTCCGGTCGAGTTCAGCGTCACCGAACGCCGGCTCTGCGAGAGCGCTTCCGGGTCCAGACTCGTCCGCTCGACGCCCGACTCGTCTACGCTTCCGTCCAGCGCGGTCAGCCGGATCCGGTTGTCGCCGTCCACCGCGGTCTGCCCGGTCCGGGAGAGGACCGTGTTCTCGAACTCGGCGACGACGAGCGAGTGCTCGTACACGAGGTCGGGACCGTCCCGGAACTCGTTGTATCCGGGCGAGTACCGCAGCGAGCTCGTGTTGAACGCGATCGCACCGTCCCTCGTAGTCCGGTTGTTCCAGTATGCGACGACGTTCCCTTCTCCCTCGACCGTGGCGTTCTCGACACGCAGCTCACGGGGGTCGGTCGTCGATAACTGGCCCGCGGCCGGCGGCGGGTTCAGCGCGAACGTCCGCTGTGGATACCGGGTTCCGAGTTTCAACGATGTCGAGCGGCCGGCACCGGTGCGGCTCGCGCTCAAGACCGCGTTTCGGAGGTCCAAAAACTCTCCTTCGACCTGCTGGCTGTGGTCAAACTCGATGTCGCTGTTCTCCTGTGGCACCACCTGCACCTGGTACAGCGACAGCGCCAAGATGAGGAAGCCGAACAGGATCACCGTCCCGACCACGACCGACTGACCTCGACGGTCGTGACTGAAGCTCATTGACGACGTTCGGTCGTCCGTGCTTATAAATTCCCGCGACCACGTCTCACGTCCGATAACCGGTTTCTGGCCCTCCTCGAGTTGGTCACTCGTTCGACGACCGCCGCGCCGTCACCGCCGCCGAGGCCGCGGCGACGACCCCGCCGAACCCGCCGAGTAGGACGGCCTGGGTCCAGTTGTATCCGAGAAGCGTTCCCGACAGGAGGGTGATCCCCACGAACGACACCACGACCGCGCCGAGCGTCGAGAGCAGCGACCCCCCGTCAGCGGAATCGTCGTCCATACGAAACCCACCGGCTACCAGTATATAAGTGAACACACTTGCTGAGCAAAATACATCGTATACTGCTATAGAGAATGTAGATGCCGAGCGTACCCCTCGCTCGCTACCGGGTCGTTTTTGCGCGCGGCGGTGCTCTTCGCGGACATGGCGAAACAGCCGCATCTGCTGATCGAGGAGGGCGACGTCCACGAGATCGCGATCGTCCCGGGCGATCCGGGGCGCGTCGACCGCATCGCGGACCTGTGTGACGACAGCGAGCTCGTCGCGGAGAACCGCGAGTACCGCGTCGTCAACGCGAGCTACGAGGGCGTCGACCTCACGATCTGTTCGACCGGTATCGGTTGCCCCTCCGCGGCCATCGCCGTCGAGGAGCTCTCGCGCGTCGGCGTCGAGACGTTCCTCCGGTGTGGCACCTGCGGCGCGCTCCAGGCGGACATGGAGGTCGGCGACATGGTCGTCGCGACGGGCGCGGCCAAGGAGGAGGGAACGAGCAAGCGCTACGAGTCGGCGAACTATCCCGCGGTGCCGGATTACGAGGCCCTCTCGGCGCTCGTCGACGGCGCGGAGGCGAACGACGAAGACGTCCACGTCGGGCCCATCGTCTCCGACGACGCCTTTTATAATGAGAGCGACAAGTACGTCGACGACTGGAACGACGCGAACCTCCTCGCGATCGAGATGGAGGCCGCGACCGTGTTCTCGCTGGCTCGCCGGAAGGGGCTCGCCGCGGGCGCGATCTGTACCGTCGACGGCAACCTCGTCGCGGGCTCACAGAAGGGTGCGGACTCCGACGGTGAACTCCCTGAAAAGGCGAAAAACAACGTCGAACGCGCCATTCGGATCACGCTGAACGCGGTCACGGCGCTGTAGTCGGACCACCGTCACCGATCGCAGTCGCTCGATGGTCGACAGCTCGTTAAAACTGTGTCGCGTCCGGCGTTCTCGCGTAGAGGAACCGGGCTCGATGGTCGTGGTGAGAGGATCTCCGGGCGACGGTCGCCGGAAGACGTAGTTAGTTACGGACGACGTTCGTCGCGCGGGGGCCTTTCGGCGACGACTCGATGTCGAACTCTAACTCCTGTCCCTCTTCGAGGTCCGGGCCGCCAACGTCTTCCATGTGGAAGAACACGTCATCGTCCTCGTCCAAGTCGCCGTCGTCCGTCGAAATGAAACCGTAGCCGCCAGTATCGTTGAAGAAATCAACCTTTCCGTTTGCCATTACAAACGAACGTAGGGTCGGTCCGGTGATAACCCTTCCGAGAGCCGTGGTATCACGGTGGATCCGACGAGCCGATGTTGACGAGCTCCGAGCGATCGTTTATACGGGATACCGCGGCGACTCTCTCCCGTGCGTTCCTCGTCCAGGCGATCCCGTCGGTCCGATCCGCCCGGTAGCACGGCCGACGATACCGCCGGTCCTCGCCGGATCGGGAGTGTCGTGTTTCCCGTCTTAGTCGTCGCAGTACTCACGACTCTTGCCCTCACTGCGGCGGTCGTCCCCGCTGGAACGGTCTCTCCCGCCACTCCGATCGCCGCGAGTTCGGACGCCGCCACTCCGATCGCCGCGAGTTCGGACACCGCGGGTTCGGACGTTCCACCGAACACGTTACACCCCGTGTTAACCGACTCGAACGCGTCCTCAACGGAAGATCCGGGGATCGTCGAGCTGTATCCGAACCCGGTCGCGGAAGGAAATCGTGGAGAGTACCTCGTCGTCAGGCTTCCCCCGTCCGGAAACTGGTCGCTCTCGGACGGCTACCACGAGGTCGAGGTCCCACCGGCAGCGAACGGAACCGTTGCGCTCTCGATGAAGCCGGAGCTCGCGGCGGCCCACCTCGAGGGGATCGATGTCCACGCTCTTGAGGGCCACTTCCCCCTCGCGGCTGCCGGCGACCGGATCGAGCTCCGTAACGACGACGAGGTCGTCGACGTCGTCGAGTACGGACGCGTTCGCGAGGGGCATCGCTGGCGTGCGGAATGGGGCGAGTGGCGACCGGACGGATACGAGCCCCGGTCGCCGAAACCCGTCTCGGATACGACGGTGACGCCGTTCGTCCTTCCTGACAGTCCGTCCGTGCCCGTCGATCCCCTCGAAACGGCGGAGGAGCGCGTCCTGCTCGCCGGCTACACGGTCGAGTCCGATCGAGTCGTCGACCGGCTGGTCGCCGCCCACGAGCGGGGCGTCGAGGTCCGGGTGTTGATCGAGGGAACCCCGGTGGGTGGGTTCCAGAAGGGGGGCGCAGACGCGGCCGATCGGCTCGACGAAGCGGGCATCGATGTCCGCGTCCTCGACGGCGACCCCGATCGGTTCCGATTCCATCACGCGAAGTACGCCGTCGCCGACGATCGTGCCCTCGTCCTCACGGAGAACTGGAAGCGTTCGGGGACGGGTGGCGGCTCGAACCGCGGCTGGGGAGTTCTCACCGACGACGACGCGATCGCAGCCGAGATCGCTACCCTCTTTTGGAACGACGCGACCGCCGAAGACACCCGAGACTGGGCGTCGTTTCGGGCGGACACGACGTTTCACGGACCGCCATCGGATCCTACCGACGGATCGGGCGGGAAGCGTGAGAGGCCGTATCCGTCCCGTTTCGAGCCGTCGTCTCCCGCACCCGCGGACGTGGAACTCCTCACTGCCCCCGGAAACGCCGCCGCCCGGATCGTGGCGCGGATCGACGCGGCGGACGACCGCGTGCTGGCCGTCGTCCCCCGGACCGGCGGCCCCGACGAGCGGATCGTCCGGGCGCTCCGCCGGGCCGCCGACCGCGGCGTCGACACGCATCTCCTGCTTTCCGGCGAGTGGTACGACCGCGAGGAGAACCGGGAACTGGCCGAAACGCTAGCCGACGAGCCGATCGATGTCGCCGTCGCCGACCCCCGTGGTCGGTACGGAAAGGTCCACGCCAAGGGACTCGTGATCGACGACACCGCGGTCGTGGGGAGTCTCAACTGGAACGAGCAGGCGGCGACGGAGAACCGCGAGGTGTTGCTCGCGGTCGAGAGTCCCGACGTAGCCGACTTCTACGCGCGAACGTACGCGGCCGACTGGCGCGGGGGCGGGGTCCACCTCCCCGTCGGACTCGTCGGCGGATTAGTCGCGTCGCTTGCGGGTGCGGGAGTCGTTGCGCGTCGGAGGGTGGCGTTCGCGTGACCGTGTCGGTGCTCGCGTGACCGTGTCGGTGCTCGCGTGATCGTACCGTGAGGTAGTGCTGCGAGACGGAGTCGTCCCCCGGTCGACTGCGAACGGAGTCTCGGTCGCCGACCGGGAACCGCGTCTCAGTCGTCGATCGCGATCGTCGAGGAGAGCGCCTCGTCGATCTCGGCGTCAGCCATCTTCCCAATGAGCGCCTCGATGACGGCCTCACGCCGACCTTTCACGAACTTGATCGAGCCGACGACGAGGTGGCCGCCGCCCGAGACGCCCGCCTCGGGGAGTTCCTCGTTCAGCTCCGTGACCATGTTCGGGATGTCGAGCCGAACGCCGTCGGAGCGGAGCACACAGAAGTCGGGCCCGTAACCGATCGTGATGACGGGATCGCCCGTCTCCGTCACGCGCGAGTCGTGAAGCTCCCCGGTGGTCGTCCCCGGTGCGGGATAGGTGAATCGGTGGGCGTACTCGTCGACGTCGATCCGGTAGAGGTGTGCGCCGGAGGCGAGTCGCTCGTGTTCGACGTGTTCGTCGAGGGCGTTCAGCTGGCGGTTCACGTCGCGCTCGGCGCGATCGGAGAGGAACTCTACGAGCTCGGAGTGGCGTTCGGGATCGTCGCAGCCGACGTTGAGCACGTCGTTGACGAGGGTCTTCCCCTCGGAGTAGCGCAGCCAGTGGGCGGCGTAATCGAGCGCCTCGCCGATGTCGCGGAGGTCGTCCACGTCGTAGCCGGCGTCCGCGGCCAGCGCGAGGTAGTCGTCCATCGCCTCCGCCTTCGAGCGGTCCGAGAGTCCCGCGACCGCGGGGACGTGTTCGAGCTCGTCGCCGATCGACGGGTCGATCAGTCGCGCGAGCTCGACGCACATCATTCCGGTCGTGATCCGGTAGTCCTCGCCGTGGAGGTACGGGTTGACGTGTGCGTCGAGCAGCGGAGCGACCGCCTCCGGATCCGGATGGTGGTGGTCGACGGCCGCGATCGGGATGTCGTAGTGGGTGAGGTTCTCGTAGGCGGGCACATCCTCCTCGGTCGAGCCGTTGTCGAGCATCAACAGGAGGGGCAGCTTCCGGCCGTGGCGGGCACGACCCTCCAACGCGAAGTTGAGGTCGCGCGTGACGTCCTCCATCTCGTAGTAGGGGGCCTTGCTCGGCAGTCGCTTGAACAGGTGCTGCGGAGCGTCGGGATCCTCGTAGACGTCGCGGATGAGCCGCTCCAACGCCAGCTGGACGGGGATCGCCGCACACATCCCGTCGCCGTCGGCGTGATGCCGGACGCGGAGCGGCCGGCCCGCGAGCACCGTCCGACGGAGGGTTCGGGCGAGTTCACGGAGGTCCTCGTGAATCGACTCGAACGACTCCCACTCCACGAGCGGTTCCACGTCCGCGGGCTCGGCGCGCTCGTCGAGCGCGGTCTCGAAGCGGTCCCGTGCCTCGTTTTCACGGTCGCCGTCGAGCGGCTTTAGCGAGTCGACCTCCAGTTGAATACCGCCCTCGCGGGTCTCGACGGTTCCGGCGACGTGGACCACGTCACCGACGCCGATCTCGGGGTACGCGCGGACGCCCGCCTCCTCGAAGGCGGCACACGAGAGGACGCCGGATCCGTCCGCGACGCCGAAGATCGTCGGACCGCCCGTCTGTTTCGCCTGGACGACCTCTCCCTCGACGGTGACCTCGTCGCCGGGAACGAGCCCGTGAACTCGCGAGACGGTCGGCTCGTGTTCGACGGTCTCGGTCGTGTAGGCCTCCGGCGACTCGTCGGCGAAGGCGATGTCACCGTTCTCCTTGATATCCGTGAGCCGGACGACCAGCCGGTCGCCGACCTCGTAGGATCCGTCGAGCGTCGACGAGTGGATGAGTCCGGAGACGGCGTCGGAGACGTCGACGAAGACGCCGTACTCGACGACGCCGTTGACTTCGGCGTGGTACAGCGCGTCGCTCTCGACGTCCTCGAGCGTACAGTCAGGCGCTAGGTCGTAGACGATCGCCTCGTCGGCGGTCCCCTTCGCCGTCGCGGCGTCGGGTTCGGGACTCGAATCGTCCCGCATGCCGGAATCCCCGGCGGTGTTCTCGCTCATACGGGTCGTTCGGGATCAGTAGGTGTTAAGCTTGTTATCTCCGCCTCCGCTGGGATCCTGCGGGATCAGGACCGTCTCCGAGTCCCTGCCACCGGTCCGGAACCCCTATGAGGCGACGACGAGTTACTTCTGGTATGCGACTGTTCCGGTCGGACGAGCTCCTCGGGATCGCCCGGGAGACCATGGAGTTCATCCTCGAAGCCAGCGAGGAGACCCATCCCAACGAGTACATGGGGTTTCTGCGGAGCGACGACGCCAGAAAGCTCGACATCGACCGGGAGGGACAGGTGATCACGGACGTGCTCGTCATCCCGGGCACGGAGTCGAACCCGGTGAGCGCCTCCGTCAGATCACACATGAAACCGAACGACATGCGCTCGGTCGGCTCCGTCCACTCGCACCCGAACGGAGCGCTTCGACCGAGCTCGGCCGACCTCGCCACGTTCGGCCAGGGCGAGGTACACATCATCGTCGGCGCGCCCTACGGGTGGGGCGACTGGAAGGCGTTCGACAACGAGGGGAACCAGACGACCCTCGACGTGCTCGACGTCGAGGTTCCGGACGAGCACTTCTTCCATTTCACGCAGGAGGACATCGACCGGGAGCTCGTCGAGGACGGCCACGACCGCGGCGTCATCGATCCCGACGACCACGCCCGGGAGGGTCGTGGCGGTCACGCTCGTGATGACGGCGGCAGCTGGGGCGACGAGGACGACGACTCCGGTGGCTTCCTCTCGTGGCTGCGGCGATGACTCGGGTCGTCGCGCAGGGGACGTTCGACCTCCTCCATCCGGGGCACGTCCACTACGTGGAGGACGCGGCGACGTACGGCGACGAGCTACACGCCATCGTCGCCCGGCCGTCCAACGTCACCCACAAGCCGAAACCGATCCTTGACGCCCGACAGCGACGGGACATGATCGCCGCGCTCGACGCCGTCGACGAGGCACACCTCGGCGACCCGGACGACGTGTTCGTCCCGATAACGCGGATCGACCCGGACGTCATCGTGTTGGGGTTCGACCAACACCACGACGAGGCGGAGATCGCGGCCGCCCTCGCCGACCGGGGCATCGACTGTCGAGTCGAGCGGGCGAGCGCGCGGGAGCCCCGATACGACGACGAACTGCTTTCGACCGGCGACATCGTCGATCGAGTGCTCTCGCGTCGGGAGTGACTCCGGGATCGGCACGGTAAACGGGATCGGCGGGCGAACCGGTCCGTGGCCGCGGAAGCGCGGGACATATATGGACAGATCCCTAAGCGTATCCACGTGACGATACCCGATCGGTTCCCCGCGGTCCTCGGCGCGACGGCGATGGGGGCGTACCTCCTGCTCGTCGTCGGGGCGACGACCTCGCTGGCGGACGCCGCGGCGGCCTGTACCGGCTGGCCCGCCTGTGGCAACGGCTACGCGCTCCCGACTGCGCGTGCCGGCTGGGTCGCCTTGGGCCACCGCCTTCTCGCGGCGGTCGTCGGCGCGTCTATCGCGGCGTCCGCGCTGCTCGCGTGGCGCGAGAACGCGGCCCGCCGGGTCCGTGCCGCGCTCGCGTTCGCCCTCCTCCTCTACCCGGTCCAGATCGGACTGGGTGCGCTCGTCGCCCTCGGCGGCACGTCGACGCCCGTGATCGCCTCTGTTCCCCTCCCTGCTGTCCATCTCGGGATCGGCGTGGCGATATTCGGCGGCGTTCTCGCCGCGCTCGCGTGGTGGCTGGAGGCCGCGACCGGCGACGACGACGACGTCCCGATCGATTTCGAGCCCGGTACCGACGACCTCCCGCCCGTCGAGGAGACTCCGTCGCCGACGGTGCCGACCGCGACGATCCCGCGCTTGAAGGCGACCGCCGCGGCGTATTTCCGGCTGATGAAGCCACGATTGATGTGGCTGCTCTGTCTCGTCGCCGCCGCCGCGATGGCGCTGGCCGGCGGCGCGGGCTTCACCCCGTACACGGTCGCCGCGACGCTCGTCGGCGGCGCGCTCGCCATCGGCGCGTCAGGGACGTTCAACCACGTGCTCGAACGCGACGTCGACAAGCGGATGCAACGCACAAACGACCGCCCGCTGGCGACCGACCTCGTTCCAGTCCCGCACGCGTTAGCGTTTGGAGGACTCCTGGCTGCGGTTTCGCTCGGACTGTTCTGGAGCGTGAACGCGTTGACGGCGTTCCTCGGGCTGGTCGCGATCCTGTTTTACAGTGTCGTGTACACCCTGATACTGAAGCCGAACACCGTCCAGAACACCGTTCTCGGCGGGGCTGCGGGCGCGCTCCCGGCGCTCATCGGCTGGGCGGCCGTGACGGGAACGATCGGCGGCGGCGGGCTGTTGCTCGCAACGGTCATCTTCCTGTGGACGCCAGCCCACTTTTATAACCTCGCGTTGGCGTACAGAGACGACTACGAGCGCGGCGGGTTCCCGATGATGCCCGTCGTTCACGGCGAGACGGCGACGCGCCGACACATCGTCTGGTATCTCGGCGCGACGCTCGTCGCCGCCGCGGTGCTCGCGCTCGTCGCGGAGCCACTGGGCGGACTGTACGCGGCCGTCGGCGTCGCGCTCGGCGGGGTGTTCCTGTGGGCGGTGATCCGGCTCCACTACGAGCGGACTGAGGCGGCGGCGTTCCGGGCGTTCCACGCGTCGAACGCCTATCTCGGCCTGCTGTTGTTCGCCGTCGTCCTCGACGCGCTGGTCGTCGTATGACCGCGAGCTGGACGGAGGTCGGCGGGACTGACCTCGTCGGCCGGCTCCAGGCGGCGCTTCCGTCCGCGCGGACCGCCGGCGTGCTCGCGCTGATCGGCAACTTCCAGCTGCTCGCGGTCGTCCTGTACTACGCGTTTCTCGGCTCGTTCCCGTCGACTCCGAGATACGTCTTTTACGGGCTCGTGTGGGTCAACGTGGGCGCGTACGTCCTGTATGCCGTGCCGCTGCCCGCCGGATACAACTTCCCGACCCGTCGTCGCGCGCTGGCGATCGCGACCGCCTACTTCGGGCTGTTAGCCTTCTTCGCCGGGCTGGTTGCGACCGGTGTTCCGGAGCGCGCGGTCGACGCCCGAATCGCGTGGCTTCCACTAGGCTGGGGGCCCGCGGTCGTCTACGCGAGCGAGTACCTGACGCTGGTGTTGGTGCCTGCTTACCTGATCGGCTACGCCGCGCTTGCGAAGCTCGTATACATCACCGTGTTGGAGGCGTCCGGATCGGTCGTCGCCGGCGTCGTCGGACTGCTCTCGTGTGTCTCTTGTACGTTTCCGATCATCGCGATGGTCGCTTCGGCCGTGTTCGGCGGAAGTGGGATTCTCGCGGCGACCACCCTCGACGTTTCCTACGGACTCTCGACAGCCGTGTTTCTGATCACAGTCGGACTGTTGTACTGGCGGCCGGGATTCCGGTCGTGAGAGTGTCGCCAGCGTCTCTTGGTTCAGCCACCTCTCCCGGCTGTCAATAGCTGGCTACTCTCCCGAGTCGGGTGTTTGGATGGTCGGAAGACTCCAGTTGTAGGTAACTGCCGCTATTCGTGTTATGACGACGACTCCCGCACACATCCCGGCAGCGATCCCTTCAGCAACTCCCACGCTCCCGGCGAGCCAGTACGCGACCCCGCCGAGAACTGCGCAACTCGCATAGAAGTCCTCGAAGAGAATAAACGGCGATCGGTCAAGCAGAATGTCGGCAAATGCGCCTCCCCCGACGGCGTTTATTGTGCCGATAGCAACGATACCGAAGACGGACACTCCTGCCTCGGTGGCCACGATTACGCCTGTCGTCGTGAACGCTGCCAAGCCGATAGCGTCCGAAAGAACCGTAATGGGATGTGTATCCGGCGTCGACAGAACGACACTCAGGGCGATGGCTAACCCGACACCGAGCAGCCCGAGAGCAATCTCGGTGGGTGCCTGAAGCGCGAGCGGAGTTCGCGTCACGAGCAGATCACGTGTTGCCCCGCCGGCGAACGCCATTGCCAATCCAACGATGGTGATTCCAAACAGATCGAACTCCTCACGGATCGCTTTTGCGGCGCCAACGAGCGCGAATGCGACCAGACCAATCGTATTCATCACAGCGAACGGATCACCAAATAAAAGCTGGATGATCTCCTGTCTCATTACAGTCGTTTTTGTGCGTTTCTCCTTGACTGCTGCGCACCAGTGGGTCCGGCACGACGCAGCCGAAAGCGGCCGTTCCAGTTCGTCCCCGCCCGTCCGCGAAATATCGGTTCCGCGAGGCTCCCTTTTAAGTCTCAGCGGGCCCGACATGTGGGAGTATGACACGAGTCGAGGTCGAGTACTGCGTACCGTGTGGCATGTTGAACCGCGCACAGGACGTCTCCGGAGCGGTCCTCGAACAGTTCGGCGAGGGCGTCGACGAAGTCGCCCTCGTCACCGGCGACGACGGCGTGTTTGTCGTCCGCGTCGACGACGAGGTCGTCTTCGACAAGACCGAAGACGAGTACGACGTGGACGCCATCGTCCGCGCCGTGAAACCCCACGTCGGCGCGGCGGCCTGACTGCGGCGAGACGGCCCGAAGACGGAGAAGGTTGGCCCTGTTGAACTCCGTAGCAAGTGATACTGTTCTTTCCTTGGGTCAGTACAGACGCAGTAGTGAGTGATGTCGGGAGTAGGTCTCGCAATACGTTGGAGTAGTTGTTTATAAGTGGGATAGTGGTGTTGCTGGCGGCTGTTTATAAGTAGATGGTGCTGTGGTGAGCGGCTCTACTTCTCCAGCTGTTCGTTTATAAGTGGTTGCTGGCGGATCGGCGGTGAACACTCCCAAAGCCCCAGCCGTGTGGGCGGCGTACGCTCGCTGTGCTCCTCACTCGGTCGCAGGCTCCCTCGTTGCGGTGTCGCCGGCGGCGGAGCCGCCGGCTGCCCGTGGCGCGGAGCGCCACGCTGCTTACATCGTCATCAGAACGCGTAGCGTTCTGATTGGCTCACGAGAGCTCCGCTCTCGTGAACGCCTACGCCGCCCACACGACTGCCCCTTTGAGTCCCGCCCCGCACAGCATCCGCACCTCACGCCTCCCCAGCCTCGCCGGAACGGCGCTTATAAGCGCCGTTCCGGGCTCCCTCGCACCGTCGGTTCGCGCCCTCAAAAGGGCGCGAACCGGGGCGCGCCACCGCATCGTTCATTTATAAGGGATCGTCGCAGCCGCTCACAGTCTTTTTAAAACGGTCACGTCGCTGCCGATGTGAGAGACTCACTCCCGGAACCGATCACTACGCGCTCTTCAACGAATGGTTGTTTCAGACTACAACGTATCTGACGAATTATATTTCAACAGAGCCAGAGACTGTTAATTCGCGTCGAACACCGCCCGCGCCGAGTTGCTCACGACGAGCAGGCTGCTCGCGCCCATCGCCAGCGCGGCCAGAAGCGGGTTCAACGCACCGGTGATCGCGAGCGGAATGGCGACCCCGTTGTACACGAACGCCCAGCCGAGGTTCTCTTTTAAGCGTCGGTTCGTTCCGGCGGTGATGTCGAACAGCTCGGGAATCGCCGACAGTCGATCCTCCAACAGGACGGCATCGGCCGCGTCGGCGGCCAGATCGGTTCCGCTCGCGATCGATATCCCGATGTCGGCCGCCGCGAGCGCGGGGGCGTCGTTGCTCCCGTCGCCGACCATCGCCACCTGCTCGGTCGCCCCCAGCCGCCGCACCGTCTCGGCTTTCGCCTCCGGGGGCACCTCCGCGAACACCTCGTCGATCGCGGGGTGCTCCTCGAAGCGCCGGGCGGCGGCGGTCGAGTCGCCGGTGAGTACGACCACCCGTTTCCCCCGCGCGTCGAGTTCCTCAACCAGAGTCTCCCACCCGTCCCGGACCGCGTCGCCGACGACAAGCACGCCGCGAACCGACCCGTTCCAGCCGACGTACACTGGAACGTGGCCCGCAGACTCGGCCTCCGTGCCCGCTGTGACCAGTCGGTCGGAAAGCGACCACGCCGCTCCCGCGAACAGCGACCGGTGACCGACGATAACCCGGTCGCCGCCCACCTGTCCCGCAACCCCTCGGTCGGTGACCGTCACATCGGCGACGCCGGGCACCTCGGCGACTCCGGACACATCGGCTCTCGACCCCTGCTGCGGGGTCGTTTCCGCCCGTTCGTCGACGCCGACGGCCGACTCCGTCCCGCCGTCGGTTGCGGTCTCTGACCCGGCGGTCGGGTCGACCGCGCCGACGATCGCGTCGGCGATCGGGTGTGCGGAGGCGCGTTCGAGTGTGGCCGCCCGTTCGAGAACGCGCTCCGTTGTGATCCCGTCGGCGGCCGTGGATCCGACGAGCCGCATCTCTCCGTCGGTGAGGGTGCCGGTCTTATCGAGTACGACGGTGTCGACATCGCCGGCCGACTCGAAAACCGCGTCTGAGACGACCACGATCCCGCGTCGAGCAGCGTCTCGGATCCCGGCCGCAATCGCGAGCGGAGTCGCGAGCCCGAGGGCACACGGACACGAGACGATGAGCACCGTGAGCGCGACGAGCGCGGCGGCCGTTGCCGATCCACCGGTCGCGAGCGTCGCGCCGCCGACGAGCACCGCGACGACGATCACAAGCGGGACGAAGATGGTCGCCAGTTTGTCGACGAGCCGCTGGATCCCCGACCGCGAACTCTGTATCTCCCAGAGGAGTCGGACGAGCGTGTCGAGCGTGCTCGTCGCCTCCTCGCCGACCGCGACGACGACCGGCGAGTCGGTGACGACGGTGCCGCCGCGGACCGCGTCGCCCTCGCGTTTCGTCGTCGGCAGCGACTCGCCGGTGACGAGCGCTTCGTCGACCGCGGCGGTTCCCTCCGCGACCGTCCCGTCGAACGGAACCCGCTCTCCCGGCCGAACGAGCAGCCGGTCTCCGGGCTCTATCGCCTCCGTGGGAACGGTCTCTCCCGACTCGCGTCTGGCGGTCGTCTCCGCCGCCGTCGTCAGCGCCGAGAGCGCTCCGGTCGCGCGCTCCTTGATTATCGCCTCGTAGTGGCCGCCCGCGGTGACGACGAGGATCACGGCGATGGTGACGTCGAAGTAGAGGTCAGTTCGACCGAGAAACATCGCGAGCGTGCTGTACGCGTAAGAGCTGACCGCCGCCAGCGACACTAACAGATCCATGTTCGGCTGCCCCGCCCGGAGGCTCACGTATGCTCCCCGGAGGATCGGGAACCCCGTATAAAAGAGGATGATCGAGGTAAACACCCAGATCTGAGTGAACAGGTAGAGCCCGGAGACACCGCCCAGATCGAGCAGCGGCTCGTAGCCGAAGTAGGTGGGATACAGAAAGATCACGTACCACAGCATCGCCATCATCCCGAAGAACCCGCCGCCGACGAGGAACCGGACCACATCGACGTCGTCGCCCTCGGGTGTCGGTTCCGCGCGGTCGCTCGCAGTGTAGCCCGCGACGGAGAGCGCGCTCGGCAACTCGTCGCGGTCGATCCGCTCGGGATCGTAGTCGACCCGGATCGTGTCCGTCGCGTAGCTCGCCTCCGCGGCCTCGACCCCGTTCCGTTTCCCGGCAGTCAGTTCGAGAAAGGACTCACAGGTCGCACAGTGCATTCCGTTCACGTGGAGGAAGGTCGTCTCGCCGTCGAACGACTCGCTTGGCTCCGTCCCCGGCCGTCGCTCGTCGAGATCCGCGGGGTCGTCGACGCCGTCGAGCGACCGGGCGACCGCGAGACAGCCCCGGCAGCAGAACTCGCCGTCGACGTCCGCGGCGGTGTGCGGGTCGTCCCCGTTTGGCAGGTCACAGAGGGTACAGTTCGACATGAGTGGGTGTCCGCGTTTCGCAGTTCGATGCCGGTCACGGTGTGAGCACCGTGGGTCGACTCCGCCGAATCAGACGCCGTCGTGAGGGTCGTCGCCGGTACTGCCGGATCGGAACCCTCCACCGGTGGCGACTCGGAGGCTCGCCCAGATGAGGAGGACGTTCACGCCGGCGATGACAACGAGTACGTCAGCGCGGGCGGCCGCATACGCGACGACGGGCACGAGAGCGCCCAACACGAGGAGTAACGCCCACTGTAACGGGAGTTGCATACTGGTACACGGTCACCTGATGTCATAGATAGCGGCAAGATTCTTATTACTTGGGAATGGTTCGACGGTATATGAAAGGGGGTATTCAACAGCTACCATGAGCCGAACCGAGACCGCAGAAACCGTCGTCGACGACGGTGGCGAAGAGGAGTTCGATCCGATCGGAACCTTGGCGCTCATCGGCGTCTACTTCGCGATCCTCGTGTTGGCGTGGATCTACGTCTACTACATCGAGTTCCTGAGCCGGGATCTCGTTATTGTGGGGTGATCACTGGATGCACATTCACGCCTACGAGAAGCTCTGGTTGGCGCTCTCGATCGTCCTGATACTGCTGCTCATTGGCTCCGTCACGTACGGAGCGGTCGGGCCGGGGATCGCGATGGTCTCCGACAGCGGCGGACAGATCGACGCGACCGCTCTCGACGAGGACGATCGGTTTGCCGACCCGCGCGTCGAGCAGGTCGGCGAGAACAGCTACGAGGTGTACGTCGTCGCGTTCCAGTACGGGTTCGACCCGGGAACTATCGATCCGATCGTCGTGCCGGAGAACAGCGAGGTCACCTTTTATATCACCTCTCCTGACGTGATCCACGGCTTCGAGGTCGTCGGAACGAACGCGAACACGATGGTCGTGCCCGGCGAGGTCGCCGAGATCACCGTTGAGGCGAACGAACCCCGTGAGTACGGGATCGTCTGTAACGAGTACTGCGGCGCGGGCCACCACGACATGGAGGGGACGATGGAGGTCGTCACCGAGGAGGAGTACGCCGAGTTGACCGAGGGAGGTGAGGACGCATGAGCGCCGAGCTCGAAACCGAGCCGACGTTCGTCGACAAGTTCCCGCAAGAGGCGAAGGTCGTCCGCGCCGCGTTCCTCGGCTCGTTCCTCGCGCTCACGCTGGGGGCCGCCTTCGGTATCGTCCAGACGCTCCACCGGACTGATATCCTCCGTGGACTCATCAGCTCCGGCGAGTATTACACGGTGCTTACGGCCCACGGCGTTTTCCTCGTCATCAGCTTCACCATCTTCTTCCTCGTCGGTCTGTTCACGTGGGCGGTCGTCCGGAGTCTTGACCGCCCTGTCGTCGATATCCGGATCACGTGGACGTGGTACCTCCTGATGTCAGCGGGGATCACGATGACCGGGATCGCGATCCTCGCCGGGTTCACTGACCGACTCGACATGAGCGCCGACGTGCTGTTCACGTTCTACGCCCCGCTTCAGGCGCATCCGCTCTTCTATGCTGGCCTCGTCGTGTTCATTATCGGAACGTGGCTCGCGGGCGCCGACTGGTTCCGCACGTGGCTCGCGTGGCGCGAGGAGAACCCGAACGAGCGGATCCCGCTCCAGACGTTCATGGTGTTGACGACGATGATCATGTGGTACATCGCGACGTCAGCGATCGCGGCCTCCGTGCTGGTCTTCCTGCTGCCGTGGTCGCTCGGGCTGATAGAGCAGATAAACCCGACCCTGACGCGAACGCTGTTCTGGTTCTTCGGCCATCCGGTCGTCTACTTCTGGCTGATGCCCGCGTACCTGCTGTGGTACACCGTCCTCCCGAAGATCGCCGGCGGACGGCTGTTCAGCGATCCGCTCGCGCGGGTCGTGTTCGTGTTGTTCCTGCTGCTCTCGACGCCCGTCGGGATCCACCACCAGTACCTCGACCCCGGCATCGCGGAGGGGTTCAAGTTCATCTCGATGACGAACACGATGTTCCTGTTGCTGCCCAGCCTGCTCACCGCGTTTACCGTCGTCGCGAGCGTCGAATACGGCGCACGCCAGCGGGGTGGGACCGGGCTCTTCGGCTGGCTCACGTCGTTGCCGTGGCGCGACCCCGCGTTCACCGGCATGATGCTTGCGGGCCTGATGTTCGCGGCCGGCGGCTTCTCCGGGATGGTGAACGCCGGGCTCAACATCAACTACATGATCCACAACACGATGTGGGTGCCCGGCCACTTCCATCTCACCGTCGGCACCGCGGTCGCGCTCACGTTCATGGCGGGGACGTACTGGATCTGGCCGCAGATATCGAACAAGCCGATCTACAGCAAGGCGATCGGGCTGTTCCAAGTCGTCCTCTGGTTCATCGGGATGGCGCTCATGTCGAACGCGATGCACGCGCAGGGGCTCCTCGGAGTCCCCCGTCGGACCGCCGAGCCGGAGTACTCCGGCTTCGACTACCCGATTGGTTTCGGGGGCGTGGAGGAGCTCAACGTTCAGATCGCCATCGGCGGGACGCTGCTTTTCGTCTCGACCATCCTCTTCATCGGCAACGTCGTGTTGACGATGGGGAACCCGAAAGTGTCCGGGCTGGCGGAGCCGCTGCCGCCCGCGCTCTCGGGTCCCGAGGACGCGCCGAAAGTCCTCGATAACCTGCGGCTCTGGGTGGGAATCGCGATCGTCCTCGTCGTACTCGCGTACGCACTCCCGCTGGCCGCGATCATCGACAACGGCGGACTGTTCGGCCCCGGCGTCGGGACGTATCCGCAGTGGATCGGCGCACCGCTCGTCGCGTTCGCGGACGCGGTCGCTCCGATAGCGGGAGCGATCGCCGACGCCGCGACACCGGTCTCAGGGGTGATCCGATGACCGTAGACATCACTCGCGGGGGGCTCTACGTCGCGCTCGCCGTCTTCGGCGTGATCCTCTATGAACTCCGGACCGTGTTGGATTTCGTCGGCGTCGAACTTCCGCTCATCCCGTACATGATCGGCGTGTTCGCACTTGCGGGCCTCGTCATCGCCGTCATCCAACTCAAAGGGGGGTGGCGGGAAGCGGACGAGACGGGATCGAACGGGACCGACCCGAACGACCCGGTCTGATCCGATCATGGCGACCGATCTCGGTACCGTCGACGGCCTGCCCGCCCGGTTCCACGGCGTCCGAGGTGCGGTGTATCGCGGCGTACTGGCGGGAACGCTCGTCGCGCTCGCGTACCTCGTCGTCCTCGCGGCGTACCTCTCGGTGACGAGCACCGACGTGATCGACGTAGGGCGGGCGGGCTACCCGCTCGTCTGGTTCGTGACCGGGGCGGGGGCGCTGGCGGCGATCACGGCGGTCGACGGGCGCGCGTCGAGCGGTCGACGGCGAACGTCCCCGTGGGCGGTCGGGGTCGCCGTCGGCTACGTTCTGCTGCTCGCGGCGGTCAGCGGGCTCGTCACGCTGGACGCGGCCGGGTTCGGCGGCTCCGTGACCGGCGCGCTTCCCGGCTGGGGACCCGTCGTCCTCGCCGACCTCGGGATCGTCGGGCTCGCTATCGTCCCGTTCCAGTCGGTCGGCTACGTCGTCCTCGGCGTGTTGCTCGCGAGAGCGCTCACCGTCCGATCCGGGTCACTGGCGGCGGGCGTCGTCGGGCTGTTCAGCTGTGCGGGCTGTCTGCTGCCGATCGTCGCGGCTGCCGCGTCGGCCGTCGGCGTACCGCTGTTCGAGGGCGTCGGCTCCTACCGACTGTCGACGGTCGCGTTCGTGAGTGCCGCGCTCCTGCTTGTCGGCGTGATCGTTCGCGGAGCGGGCAGCTGCCGGCGGTGAGATCGGTGTTCGTGGTGTCGTCGTTCAGTTATAAACAACCGTGCGGCCGACGGGCGGCTCTTGACTACTCTCGGTCGGCGAACGCCTCGACGACCGTTTCGATGTCGTCGGCGACGCGATCGTGATCGAGGTTCTCGCCGCGGTAGGCGCGCTCAACGACCCCGTCGGGGTTGACGAGCGTCGTGAGCACGACGTGGGTGAAGTCGTAGCCGGGGAGCCGATCGCTCCCGGTGTCGCGCTCAAACTCGAGTCCGAACTCCTCGGTGACGACGCGGTTCGCCTCGTCGGGGTCCTCGGGCCGGAGGTAGTGCCAGTTACCCGCCTCGAGGTCGACGCCGTAGATGTCGGCGTTCTCACGGAGCGCGTCGGCGTCGTCACGGTCGGGATCGAACGTGATCGGGAGGAATGCGGTCTTCTCGGTCAGCCCTCGTTCGGCGACGAGCTCCTGGACCGCACTGAGCCGACCCATGAGGATCCCGCACTCCGCCGGACACGAGGCGAAAAAGGTAGTGTACACCGCGGTTCGGTCGAGATCCTCCGTGTCGACGGTGATCCCCCCGACCGGGTCCGGAAGCGAGATCGTCGGCATCGACTGCCCGTAGGCGGGGTACGAGAGCGCGTCGCTCTCGGCGATCTGGTCCGCTTGTGGGCCGAGGACGACCCCCTCGGGCCCGTCCTCGAACAGCCGGGTGAGACACCCTGCCGTCCCCGCAGTCACGGCGGCGGCACCGCCGAGCAGCGCACGTCGGTTCATACCTGATCTCGGCACGCGATCGGAATAACCCGTCTGGTACGATCGACTGACGAGCCGCGGCGGGGAGTGCCGTGACCGCTCGGACGTTCGTCCCCTTCAGATCGGGGAGTAGTAGGGGATCGGCGGATGCGGCAGGGGGACGCCGAGCGCCGCGAGCCCGTGCTGGAGGGGGACATACCCGAGGACGACGTAGACGACCCCCAGCACCCGGTGAAAACGGAGCCTGGTCTCGCGGCTCACGGACGCAAAGAGGGTTCCCGTGAGGAACATCGCCGGAATCGTTCCGATCCCGAGCGCGGCGAGCGCGACCGCACCGCCGAGGGGATCGCCTTGGACGAACGCGTAGAGGAACGCGGGGTACAGGAGCGGACACGGCAACAGCCCGTGGGCTGCCCCGAGCCCGGCGATCCGGACATCTCCCACCCACGCGTCGACACGTGGAACGATCCGTCCGGTGACGGCCGTCGAGAGCCGGCCGAGTCCGGGGACGGTCGTGGACGGGAACTCAAGTCGCACCGCGTACCGAACTCCGATCGCGACGATAACCGCGCCGACGACGATCCCGGCTACGGCGTGGATGTCGCGCGCGACGGTCGTCGCCGTCCGGCCCGTAACGAACGCGAGGCTACCGGCGAGACCGAACAGCCCACCGATGGCGGTGTAGCTCGCCGTCCGCCCGAGATTAAAGAGAGCGTGTTGGCGAACCTGCCCGACCGTGAGATGATCCTCACGCCGACCCGACTCGCGCATCCGATCGGCATAGGTCGTCACGAGCGGGCCGCACATCCCGATACAGTGGGCACCGCCCAACAGTCCGATGAGGAGGAAGACGACGAGGCTCAACGGTTCGGACGCGTAGATGCTGCCGGACGGCTCGCAGGTCTCGACCGTCACGCAGACCGACCTCGTCGCGTCGGCGCGTTCGCGTTACGGGGTCCGAGTGTCTCCACGCGCCATGGTTCGATCCACGCCCGATTAACGCGTCTGGTGCGATCCTCTCGCGACCGTGTCGGGCGCGGACCCACCGACTCCGATCCAAGTCGACCGTGGTGGTTATCGCGGCGGGGCTCCTCCGTGCTCGTATGGAACGAACCCGGGTCATGGTAGCGTGTGACGACTGCTCGTTCGAGTCGACACACGCGAAGCTCCGGTCGGCCCGCACGACGCTGGACGACCACCGGAGCGAGACGGGTCACGCGGTCGACTGGCGGATCGAGTCGCTCTCGGGCGGCGTCGAGCGTGCCGGCGCGGCCGCCGGTGTGTGCGGAGTCCCGGGACTAGTCGACGAGGACTCCCCGCTGCTTCGACCGGACCGCTCCCGATCGGACCGCGCGGAGCCGCCGTACCCGGCCGCTCCGAAGCGTTCGGACGGGTCAGAGCACGAGGCCGATCTGGACCGCGCCGGCGACGACGAGGACCGCGCCGGCGACTCGCGTTAGCGACCGGGAGTGGCCGACGAGTCGCTTCACGCCGGCGTCGCGGCCGAGCGCAACGAGGACGGTCGTCGCGAGCAGCAGCGCGGCGAACGTCCCCGCGAGCGCGCCGAAGGAAGCGATCGCGGTCGTCGTCGGCAGCGAGAGCGACTGAACGGCGACAGCGATCACGATCGGGGAGACGCAGCCGGCCGCCGCGAGCGCGTACATCGCCCCGAACGCCCCGAATCCGGCGATACTCGTCCGACGACGCGGAAGCGGGACGTGTGTGTCGAGATCGAGGCCCGCAAGCGTCATGGTTCCGAGAAGCACCAACGCAACGCCGACGCCGCCCTCGAGAAACGGGAGCGTCGTCCGGAGCAGGTCACCGGCGAGCAGTGCCGCCCCCGCGATCACGGCGAACGTGGTGAACACACCGATGACGGCGGCTCCACCGCGGACGAGCGCCCCGGCGAGCGGCGGCCCGTTGCCGTCGGTCGCGGCGACGTAGTAGCCGACGTAGCCCGGCAACAGCGCGTACGCACACGGGGAGAAGAAGGCAGCGACGCCGACGCCCGCGGCGAACGCAATCGACCCGCCCCCGGCTCCGAACCCGAACATTCCGACCACGCTCATGCCCGGTCGATCGCGTCGCGGAGGTCGTGTTCGGCCACCGCTCCCACGCCGGCGTACACGACCGCGTTCGAGCCGTCGAGGACGGCAGTGAAGGGGACGCTTGCGGCGTCGAGCGCGGTCGAGAGGATCAGGTCATCGTCGACGCCGACCGTCCATGTCCCGTCGTGTTCGCGCCACCAGTCGACGACGGTCTCGCGCTCGACGGTCACGTCGACGACCTCGACCGTGATCGAGACGAACGTCGCGTCGACGTCGCTCTCGACCGCCCGGAGCGTCTCCATGTAGCCCGCACAGACCTCACAGGTGGTCGCGAAGAACTCGAGTACCGTCGGGGACCCGCGCTTGGGGACCTCCTCGTGGCCCGCCTCGCTGCCCGGCGCATCGAACGTCTCGATCCGCGTCGTCGGGACGGTCGTGCGGTCGTTCGTGCCGTCCCGTTCGTCTCCGGCTCTTTCGTCCTCGACCGAGCCGTTCGAGGAGGAGCCGACCGCGTGGGGACAGCCGACCGCGACCCCGCCGGCGATGACTCCCGCTCCGGCGAGCCCGGCCAACAGGTCGCGTCGTCGCATATCGGATCCTCTCTTCCCCGCCGCCTTACCGCGTGTGGTACGATCGTCTCACGACTCCGTGGGTCGTCGCTGTCGACCACGGCGGGATCGGTTCCCGTAGGTCGTCGGAGTCGTGGGGTGGTGGGGTCGAGAGGTGGGAGTCGGGCGTATCCATTCAGCGACCGGTCGTTTCAGACAAGAACAGCTCTGAGGGACAGGATTCAGCGGAGCCGTGTCGGCGTGGTGTTTATCACCACCCGCACACGATAGTGTGTATGGAAAACAATACAGTTGAATCGGAGGCAGTCACGAACGCGTCCGCGGATCGGCCCGTCCCGCTCACAGACGCGGCGGAACTCGACGCGTTCGTCGGGGACGCCGACGCCGCCCTCGTCGAGTTCTACACCGACGGCTGCGGGATCTGTGCGAGCATGGAGGCCGTTCTCGGGAATATTGCGCACGAACTCGACGTTCTCGTTGGCCTGGTGAACCCGCGGGACGATCCGCCGCTCGTCGAGCGCTTCGACGTCCGGAGCGTGCCGCTTTTCGTCCTCTTCGTCGACGGTGAGCCCGTCGCACGTCGCGCAGAGGGGTTCATCCCCGGCGAGGATCTGAGCGAGTGGGTCCTCGAACACGCCGGATAGCGACGAGTTCTCCTCCATCGGAAGCGACTCCGTACCCTCACATCCGCGTCTCGTATCGATCACGAACGTCCTCGATAGTATTGATAGAAAAGCACAATTCTTAAAATACTGTAGGTAGTATCGGTTCGTATGGGAACGCAGACCTACACCGCGAATCGATTCGACTACGACTGGGACTACTCCTCGCGAGTGTCGCTCCTGTTCGGGATATTCACTTCGGTCGCGGTGGTCGGCTGGCTCGTGAGCGTGATGTTGACCTCGATCCACCTGTTCGCGCTGCCGTCGGTGCCGGCCGACGCGCCGGTCGCGGGCAGCATCGAGGTGATCACGAGCCAGTGGGCGTACGTGTTCGGCGTCCCGCTGGCGACGCTCGGTGCCTTGTATTACCTGACGACCATCGCGATGGCGCTGTGGTGGTTCGACACTCGGCACCCGCTGATCATCAAGATCCTGACGCCGATCACGGCGAGCGGGGTGGCGTTTTCGGCGTACTTCGTCTACCTCCAACTGTTCGTCATCGGTGAGATCTGTCCGTTCTGTATGGTCTCGGCGGCCGCAACCGTGATCCTCTTCGGTCTGGAGTTGGCGGCGCTTTCGAGCAGCGACACGCCGGGGCTCTCCGAGATGAGCGGCGACCTCGGCGGCGTCCTCGGTGGAACGACTCTCGCGCTCGTCGTCTTCCCGGTCCTGATGGGGGTGGCGACGATCGTCGGGCTGTTCGCCGTCCCGATGCTTCCGCTGCCCGAAATGATCCCCTTCGCGTGATGGGGGCCTGAACGTCGTCCGAGCGCCGCCCGGACGACGTCGTTGCCGACGACGCCCACGAAACCGATCCGAAACGCGAGCGCTTTTCGCGTCCGGTTCCCTTGATCCGGACGTAGTGCTCGATGATTCCTCCACTCACACTCGTTGACGTCGGCAGCGTTCTCGACGGGGCGTCGGGATTCATTGCCTACCCGCTGGTGTTCTTGCTCGCGATGATCCCCCTGATCGAGCCGTTCGTCGTGATCCCCGTGGCGATCGGCCTCGGCTTCGACCCGGTGCTCACCGGACTCGCGGCGTTCGGCGGAAGCGTCACCGCCGTCGTCGCCATCGTTCTCGCGGGACACCGCCTCCGCGCGTGGTGGACGAACCGGTCGGGATCGACGCCGGACGACCCCGCCGAGAGCGACGAAGATTCGACCGCGGACGACTCCGATGACGGATCGAGCGGTCGATACGAGCGCGCGCGGCGGGTCGGCGAGCGCTACGGGCTCGTCGGTCTCGCGCTCGCCGGGCCCCCGCTGGCCGGACTCCACCTCATGGCGGTCGTCGGAGCCGCGATCGGCCCCGACGATCGGTCGACAATCGGCTGGCTCACGGCCGGACTCGCCGTTTGGACGGCTCTCCTCGTCGCCGGCTCCGTCGCGGGCCTCTCCGCGCTCGAATCGGTGTTCGTCGGCTGACTCGTTTCACCCCATTCGGTAGCCGTCCAGACGGTCGAGCGCGACGGACGCGGAGACGACCCCCACGCCGACCGCGACGACGGCGGCGGTCCCGGACCCAACCACCCCGATGGCGAGTCGACTGACGCCGAACCACTCCGCCAGCGCGCCGCCGACGAACCCCGAGTGTGCGAGCAGCGTCGGCAGCGAGACGACGGCGACGACGACCGAGTAGACCGCGAAGGCGATGGTGCTCGGGACGACCGCCTTCGTGCTTCGGGAGACGCTGACCGCCTCGAACCGCGGGAACGCGACCCCGATCCCCGTCGCGATCGCGCCGGTCGCGACCGAGAGAACGACGGCCGAGAGTGCGAGACTCGCGACCATCGGTAGCGAGTGCGGGCTCGCCACCCCCGTCACCACGGTCGCCACAACGGTGAGCGGCGCGACGAGCAGCGCGCCCGCGATGACGTGTCCGACGACGAGCGATCGTCCCCCGTCCGCCGCCAGCAACGTCGACGGCAACACGGCCCCCTCGTGCCCGAGGACGTTCAACGCGAACAGCGAGCCGGCGATCCACGCGCCACACAGGAGAAGCCACAACGGAAGCCCCGTCCCGATCGATCCGGTCTGGACCGCCGTCGTGATGGGCCCGGCGAGCACGATGAGCGGGTACAGCGCGAACGACAGCGACAGCGGTGACCGGCGAGCGCGCTTCCAGTCGGCGGCCACGACGCCGAGGACGGGCGCGGGGAGCAGCCCCGACAGCCGGGACGACCGTCCGGTTTCGGTCTCCCGCTCGACCGAGTGATCGATGTGAACTCCGTCGGCGTACCAGAGCCACGCCGCGAGTCGGTGGATCGCTGGGACGGCGACGACGACGAAGCCGCCGACGAACGCCACGGCTCCAACCGCCCGGAGCGGCGACGCGCCGACGCCGAGCCCAAGGACGGCGAGGTCGCCGAGCCATCCCAGCGGCGTGGGCGCGAAAACCCGGTACAGCGGGTCGAGTACGGAGACGAACGCGCCCGTGAACGCCACCCAGAAGTAGGCGACGCCGAGGAGGACGAAAAAGAGCGTCCGGAGGCGGGTGAGAAGCACCGAGCGAACCCCCGTGTTTCGCACCGCGAGCGCGAGCAGGAATCCGCCGAGGAGCCCCGTGGTGAGGATACAGACGAGCGTCGCACCGACGAACGGAACCATGAAAGGTGATCCGGCACCGATCCCGAACGCGACCGCGGCGGCGACCCCGGCCGTGAGGACGAACGCGGCCCATAAGAGCAGTTCCGCGAGCGCGAGCCCCCCGATCACCTCCCGGTGGGAAACGGTCGTCAGGAGTCCGTCGACGTTGTCCGGGCGGAGCGCGACCGCGTACGCCCGATATCCGCCGAAACCGACGACGAAGATCCACGCGTATACGGCGACCATCCCCGCCACGTCGAGAACGGTGTCCGCCTCCGATTCGGCGGCGACACCACCGAGGAGGTACGCGCCGAACACCCCAGCGAGGGAGAACGGAAGCAGGAGGAGCCCGACGAACGCGAACGCCAGCATCTGGGCGGTGTTGTCCCGGATCGAGCGCCACCGACGCCGGAGCTCGGTCCCAGCGATGAGCACGACGTGGGCACGACTCACCCCCGTCATTCGTCGCTCACACCCATCATTCGTCGCTCACACCCGTCATTCGTCGCTCACGCTCGACTCGTCGCCCGCGAGCCTCACGTCGTCGCGGTCGGCGGTCACCGAGAGGAACACGTCTTCGAGCGTCGTCCCCTCCTCCGCGGCCATACGCGCCGTGAGTTCGGCGGGAGCGCCCTCGGTGACGAGGTCGCCCTCGTAGAGCACGCCGACGACGTCGGCGAGCTCCTCGACGACCGGGAGGATGTGCGTCGAGAGGAACACCGTCTGCCCCTCCTCGGTCAACTCGGCGATCACGTCGAGGACGGTCCGGGCCGCCCGCGGGTCGAGCCCGCTCGTCGGCTCGTCGAGGAACACCACGTCGGGTCGGTGAAGGAGCGCCTGTATCAACCCGATCTTTCCCCGCATTCCCTTCGAGTAGTCGTCGATCCGCTTGTTCGCGTCGCCCGCGAGGTCGAACCGGTCGAGCCAGTCGTCGATCCGATCGGTCATCTCCTCGCGCGGGAGATTCCGCAGTCGGCCGAAGTACTCCAGCTGCTCGCGCCCGGTGAGCTCGTCGAACACCGGCGGCTCCTCGGGGAGATAGCCGATCGAAGACCGGATCGCGTCGCGGTCGGAGACGGGGTTCCCCTCGATCCACGCCTCCCCGTCGGTCGGCCGCGTCAGCGACGTCAACATCCGCATCGTGGTCGTCTTCCCGGCCCCGTTCGGGCCGAGAAAGCCGTACACCGTGCCGGACTCGACCGTGAGATCGAGCCCCTCAACGGCGGTGTCGTCGCCGAAGCGCTTCGTGAGGTCGCGGGCCTCGATGGCGTGAGGGTGCTCGGGCGGACTCCGGGGCGCGTCCATCATCGACTGATCTCCGCGGATCCCGCCCCGAACCCGTCCACCGGACCACTCGCGGCGGTCGCCTCTCGGCTCCCCACACCGACGAGTTCGCGGTAGAAGACGACCGAGAAGGCGAGGAAGAACGCGCCGAACAGCGTGGTTCCGACCACGACCCCGCCCGATCCGAGCACCGCGGGAACGAGGTCGGGGAGGGGGGCTGGCTCACCCGGGGCGGGGGCGGTGGGGAACACGAGGGAGATCACGAACGCGTACCCGCCGCCGAGAACGCCGCCGAAAACGAGCGAGACGAGGGCGTACCCCGCGATCGCCGTGAGGTTCCCCCGGACGACGTTCACGCTCCGTACGAGGCCGGACACCGCGCCCTCGCCCTCGATGACGATGGCGTGCGCGTAGAAGTGGACGGCGAACAGCGCGATGAGGAACGCGAGTCCGACGAGCGCGAGCGCCCCGACACCGGCGACGAGCAGGGGAGTACCTCCGCCCGCAACCCCGAAGGCAACGGCACCGACGACGACTGCGAGCACGACTGCGATCACGACCGCGAGCGTAACGCCGGTGATGAACAGGTACGCGATCAGCACGCTAACGTAGTTCTCGCGCGCGTGTCGCCGGAAGCGACCGATCGAGGTCCGCTCACCGCTCGCGGCCTCGTTCGTCATCCCGATGACAGCCGCATAGATCGCGGGCGTGACGAACAACAGCACCCCGGCGAACAGCACCGACACAACCGCCGAAACGATCGGGTCGAGCGAGTCGAAGAACAGTTGCGGAGTCTGGAGGACCGCAAGCAGCGCGAACGGAGCGAGTATCACGGGGTTCTCCCGGAGGATACCCGGGGCTTGGCGGAGGGACTGGAGGACGACCATGCCGGCCGTACTCGACGGGAGTATTTATAAATAGCCGCCTCCGGTAGGGTCCCTCTCTCGGGGGTTTTCAACCGGCATCCGTCGACCGTCGTCTCGGGTTCTATCTTTCTCTGCCCGCTCGTTCCGTCCCGTTCCCCCCGTACGCCTCATCGGATCGGTTCGCTGGCGACGCCGTCGATCCGGTCGAAATAGCCGCCGAACGACTCCGAAACGAGCGCCGACGCATCCCCGAGATGGCGTCTCGCGTCCTCGAGGTGCTCGGTCGCGAGCCGGTCGAATCGGACTTCACCGCCGCCAAGTGCCCGGTACGGGTTCGATCCGTCCCGGCTCCACCCCGGGGCGTCGGCGTCGTGTCGGGGCTCGACCGCGGTCGGCCGATCACGACGCGGTGCGCTTCCCGGAGCGAGTCGCCGGCACGCGATCGACGCGCCGATCGACGCGCCGGCCGCCCGGAGAGGTTCGGATGCGTTCGGAGATCCACGAGCGAGGACGGCCGCGAGGTCGACGGCGAGTACGCCCGTCAGCGCTGGGGTCACGATCCCTACGGAGTCGAGGCCGTCGTCACCGTGTCGCGCGAGGACGTCGTCGCCGGTTCGGCCGTCCGCCCGGTCGTCGGTTCGGCCGTCCGCCTCGTCGTCCGTCCCGCGGTCGGATCGGAACGTACAGAACTGTTCGACCGTCGCCGAGGCCGTCCGGATCCCGCAGGATATCCGACGTGTCGATGCCGTTTCCCGGGCGATCCGGTCGAACGACGTCGAGAGAAATCGGTCCCCCGCCAGGATCGACGGCGGAGACGGTGCGACTCCGGGTTCTGTGTCGGCGTCCTCGTGGAGGGAAAGCTCCCGCGTGAGACCGTAGGCCCGGAAGAGTTCGACGGCGACCGCCGTGTCGACGGGGTCGGTCGACTCGTCGCCGTTCCTGCTTCCCTCGCGTTCGTGTGTCGTCAGGGCGCCATACGATCGGAGGAGCAGTTCGCCGTGTAGCGTCGCCGTCGGGAGATACCGGAGCCCGATCCGGCGGATGTCCGGATGGAACTCTCGGAGGGAACGGTCGAGTTCCTGATCGAGCGCCGTCTCGCCGACCGCTGTCTCGTGGTGGTCTCGCATACTGTCGATCACGGGGATGGCCGGTCACCGTCCTGAACGATACGTCAATATTTAAATGTAGGTGTGTCGGTCGCTCCACTCTCCGTCAAGCCGTTCGGTTCAGTGGTCGGGTCGTTCGGGTCCGTCGTCGTCCTCCGTCGACCCCGCTTCATCAATCGTCATCCCGTCGCGGGCCGGCTCCGCACCGCCGACCGTCGTCCCGTCTTCGGTCGACGGCAACCGGTCGAGATATGTCTCGAGTGCGCGACGCGTTTCCCGGACGTCGAACTCCTCATAGGTGGTCAGTCGGCGCGTACGCGCACCGATCAAAAGCGAGACGAGGAGCTCCGCTTCGGTCTCCGGATCGATATCGGTGAACGTGCCGGTCTCGACACCTCGACGAAGGATCCCCGAGATCACCGCCGTGATCCGCTCGTCGACCGCGGTGTACTGGTCACGAAACAGGTCCTCGTGTGGAGCCTCGCTCCGCAACTCCAAGAGCGCGATCTGGACGTGGTAGGAGTCCTCCTCCAACTCCTCCGGGACGAGCCGATCGACGAGCGTCCGGAGTTGCTCGGCCGGATCGTCCTCCTCGACCGCGATCTCCGTCTCGAACCGGTGTAACGCGAACTCGAGGAACTCCGCGAGCAGGTCCGCCTTTCCGTCGTAGTGGTAGTACAGGAGGGATTTGCTCTTGGCGAACTCGTCGGCGATTCCCTGCATTGTCAGATCGCTATACCCCTGCGTGATCAGCGCTCGATAGGTCGCCCGCATTATTTCCGTTTTCAACGGGTCGAACTCGTGGTTCTCGGTCGCGGCGTTCTCCGTGTCGGCCTCCTCCGCCTCCTCCGTCGACACGCTAACTCTCCTCCTCGATCGTCGTAGAGGGATCCATCTCCCGGAGATCAATGCTTCCTCGGGATTAATACCATGGTATCGACGCCCACGAGCGTTCTCCAAGGACCGCCTCGTCGCTCCGCGCCTCGGGCAGTCGGACGTAGTCCGGCGACTGCCCCTTTGAGTCCTGCCCCGCGACCGAACCCCACGCCTCCCCAGCCTCGCCCTGTCGGCGACCTCGCGCGCCAACCGTAATCCCTTGTTTATAAGTAATCGTCGCTGCCGCTCAAATGTCTCTTAAATATGATCTCGTCGCCATCGATCTGAGAGATTCACTCTCGACATCGGTCACCACGCACTCTTCAGCAACCGGCCGTTCTAGGCAAAACCGCTGTCGGAAGACGTCTGAACGGGACCGTACGGACTCGACGATCGTTTATAAACGGTTCATCGGTCGACCGGGCGGGCGACCATCTCGCCCCAGCCCTCGAAGCCGTGTCGCTCGTAGAAGGCCCGTGCGCGCTCGTTAGCCGGGTCGACGTCGAGAACGACGCGGTCGAGCGGGAGGGATTGGTCGGCGGCGAGGTCGAGCGCGGCGGTCATGAGGTCGTCCGCGACCCCCGTCCCGCGGTGTTCGGGCGCGACGTAGAGTTCATTGACGACGGCCGCGTCCCAGATGAACCCCAGCCGTTCGGGGAGCAGGAAAACGTAGCCGACGACGTCGGCGTCGGCGTCCGGTTCGGCTCCGTCGGTCGCCCCATCCGTCTCGGTACCCTCATCGACGGCAACCGTCACGCACCGCTCGTCGTCCGCGACACACCGGCCGACCCACGACAGCCACGACTCGCGGTAGTTGTCGGTGAGTTTGCCCTCGTACGCGGCCGCCTTGTCGTCGCCGCCGGTGTTCGCGCCGAGTCCGCGTTCGAAGGCGACCTTACGTCGATAGAGGCCCCCGGCGTCCGTCTCGGGATCGTACGGGCGTATTTCGACCGTCATCGATCACTCGTCATCGTCGGTGACGACGGTCCGTCCGCCATCGGTCTCTCCGTCGTCGAGGACGAACTCCGCGAGCGTCGGCACGAACGTCCCGATGTCGGTCACCATCCCGACCGCCTGCGCCGAGCCGCGGTCGAGCAGTTGGGTGACTGTCGCGGGGTTGATGTCGACACAGACGGTCTTCGTCGTCGATGGCAGGCAGTTCCCGACCGCGACGGAGTGGAGCAGCGTCGCGAGCATCAACACGATGTCGGCGTCGTGGGCCTGCTCGCGGATGGCGTTCTGTGCCTCGACGGCGTCGGTGATCGTGTCCGGGAGCGGGCCGTCGTCGCGGATGGAGCCGGCGAGCACGGTGTCGACGTCGTTCTCGACACACTGGTACATCACGCCCTCGGTCACCTTTCCCTGCTCGACGGCAGCCTCGATACCGCCCGCGCGAATGACCTCCGAGATGGTCCAGATGTGGTGTTTGTGTCCCTTTCGCGGGTGTTCGAGCGTTTCCACGTCCATTCCCAAGGAGGTGCCGTACAGCGAGCGTTCGAGATCGTGGGTCGCGAACCCGTTGCCCGCCGACAGCGAGTCGACGTAGCCGGCGTCGACCAGTCGCGCCAGCGCCTCGCCCGCCCCGGAGTGGACCACCGCTGGCCCGGCGACGACCATCACGTTCCCGCCGGTCGATTTTACCTCGCGCAGCTCCGCTGCGACCTCGCGGATCGTCGACTCGGAGGGGCGCTCCGAGGAGACGCCGCCCTGCATGAACCCGAACGCGCCGCCGCCGCTCCGGGGACGCTCTGGCGGGTTCACCCGGATCCCTGATTGGTCGGTCGCGACGAGATCACCCTCATCGACCGCGTTGAGAACCTTCGTGTACGCGCGGGGACCGTTGGCCGGACCGCCGTTCGGACCGGTCTCCGGTTCGGGGTCCACCACGAGCGCACAGTCCATTTCGATGCGTTCGACGTCGATCCACTCGCCGTCGTACAACACCTCAGTCGGGTGGTTCGTCGTCGAGTAGAAGTTCGGCGGCACGACCTTGTCGGCGGGCGCGGCCACGAGCTCCACGTCGGAGGGGTTCTCCAGCACCGCGCCGTTCTGGTGAAGCTCGTGGAGGATCGCTCGGAGGGTCTCCTCATCGTCCGCGGAGACCGCCATCCGACAGTACGATTCGGCCTCCTCGTGGGTTCCCACGTCGAACTGCTCGACGTCGAAGGAGCCGCCCAGATCCATCACCGCGCCGAAACAGCGCTGCATCGTCCCGCTGTCGATGATGTGTCCCTCGATCTCGACGGTGCGCGAGTGGCTCATATCCGTCAGTGACCCCGCGCGGAGAAACCGGTTTCCCCTGCGGCGGACGTTGCTGTCGGGAGACGGATCGAAGCGCGAGGGGTCCGGCCGCCTCAGACGAGTCCGAACGCGCCGAGGATCTGGTTGCCGAAGATCATCGCTATCAGTCCGAACAGCATGATCAGCCCCGAGGACACCGTGATGGTCCGGACGGCGGCGTGTCTGTCGCCGAGCGGAAGCCGGCTCATCACCGCCTCGGCGGCCATCCGTAAGATTCGGCCGCCGTCCAGCGGGAACGCGGGGAGGCAGTTGAACAGCGCGAGCTGGATGTTGATCCAGCCGGTCCAGAAGAGCAGGTTCGCGAGCAGGAACGCCCCACCGCCCAACACTGCGAGGCCGCCGTCGAGGACGAAGAAGTTGGTGAGCTCGCCGGTGAACCCCGCGAAATTAAAGGGGAGCCCGAACAGGCTGCCGAGTGGGAGGATCAGCGTCACGAACACTAACCCCAGCGGGGAGTCGACGAGCCCGGCGAAGCCGGGGTTGACGTCGGCGAGCGCCCCCTCGCCACCGTCGCCGCCGAGCAGTTCGAGGTACGCGCCCGCCGGGTACTCGCTGGCTCCGAAGTCGTCGAGCGCGAGCCCGCCGGTTCCAGGGAAGACGTTGACGCCGATGAAGCCGCCCTCGCGGTTCGGATGCGGATCGAGTTCAACGTCGTAGGTGACACGCTCCTGCTCGGTCGTGTACGCCACCACCTCGACGGTCGATCCGGGCTCACGGTCGGCGAGGACCGTCGAAAGCCCGTCGGCGTCGTCGAGCACTCCGTCGTCGTCATCGAGGACTCTGTCGCCGTCGATCTCGACGACAGTCAACGGCTCGCCGAACGCCGCGCCCGCCTCGTGGAGCGGGCCGTCCTCTTGGACGCCGACGACGTACGCGCCGATCGCCATCTCGACGCCGTCGGTAGCATCGCCCAGACCGTCCTCGACCCCGGCGGCCTCGGTCGTCACCGTCGCCTGCTCGGCGTCGCCGACGGCACGGAAGAACTCGGCCTCGGTCCGGACCGGCTCGCCGTTCACCGACGTGATCGTCGCCGGCTCGTCGGTGATCGTGAGCCCGAGCGCGTTGCCGCCGGCCGAGCCGATCGCCTGGAGCTCCCGTGCGACCTCGGCGGTTCGCTCCCCGTCGCCGTCGTCGACGACGATATCGACATCGGCGTCGGCATCGCGGATCACCGACTCGAACTCGCTCGCCGACTCGACGGGCTGGCCCGCGACCTCGATCAGCCGGTCTCCCTCGGCGATGTCGGCGGCGGCCGCCGGCGACCCGGGGTTCACTTCGCCGACGGCGTAGCCGGGCGCGACCGACATCGCGCCGACGACGGGGCCGAAAAGCAGCGCGAAGACGACGATCGTCAGGAGCGTGTTCGCGGTGACGCCCGCGGCGAACATCCGGGCACGTGCCCCGCGTGAGACCTCCTGTGTCGCCTCCTGATCCGGCTCGACGAACGCGCCGACGGGGATCAACGCGAAGAGGACGAGCCCCATCGACTCGATGTCGATCCCCTCGACGCGGCACAGTAGGCCGTGTGCGCCCTCGTGGACCACCATCGCGATCGCGAGGCCGGCGACGATCTCTCCGGCGACCGAGAGCGGCAGGAACTCGTTGACGCCGGGGATGATGAGGAAGTTCTGCGGCTGTTGGACGGGAGAGGGCTGTGCCGCCGTCAGCGCCGAGATGCCGCTGGTGACGATCAGGACGAACGACCCGAGCATCGCGACTAATGCGCCGCCGAGACCGACGTTCGCGACGACCCGCCAGAACCGCTTCGGTCCGGAGAGGCGGTCGAGGAACGCTCGTCCTCGGAGGGTGTGTATCGTCGTCAACGGACCGGAAACCCGAACGGAGTCGGGGAGGTATCCCCGGTTCCGGAGCCACATGGTGACGGCCGCGTACGCGAGGATCCCCGTTAGGATCCACAGCAGGGTACTCATTACGAGTTCGTCCGTGTCCGTCGGGTGTAAGGCGTTCGGTTCCGGGAACTCGATCGAGACGTCGGCGAACACGTACCGCGTGATCGGTCAACCCGAGCGTGCGGCGTGATCGGTTAGCCGGAGCGTGGAACCCCTCGAACTACAACACCCAAGTACCCCCCTCCCCAACAGCCGACCATGATCGCACTCGTCGATTTCGTCACGCGGCTTCTCGGTGATGTCGGTCGGTTCATCCAGATATTTACGGACAACCTGCTGCTCGGCCCGGTCGACCCCCTGACCGCGGTGCTCGCGGTCGCTGGACAGCTCATCCTCGGGGTGGCGGTCGTCGTCCTCGGCTACGCCGCCGTCGGCGCGCTCCTGAACGAGCTCGGCGTGACGCTCCCGTCGCTCGGCGGGCGCGGTCGGCGCGACTGAACGCGGATCGGCTCGTCCCGGGCGAGTACACAACGGTCGCCGGTTCAGTCGTCTCCGGTCGCCGGTTCAGCCGTAGCCGTCGTGGAGCCGTCCATCCCGGTTCCGTCCCGCCGGGACGAACCGCTCGTCGGATCGGTGTCACCGGACGACCCCTCAGGAACCTCGAACTCGTCGAGCGCGGCCGACAGCTCGTCCGACTGATCCGAGAGCGTGTGGATCCGACGGGTTACCTCGGAAACGGTCGCGGTTTGCTCCTCGGCGGCCGCGGCAGCGTTCTCGGCCTCGGTCGTCGTCCGTCGGCTAACGGTTGCGACATCGTCGACCATGTCGACGACCTCTTGGGTCGTTCGTGCTTGGTCGTCGGTCGCGTCGCTTATCTCTTGAACCGTCTCGTCGACCGTCGTCACGTCCTCGACGACGCCCTCAAACTCCCGCAGGGTCGATTCGATCGTTCGAACGCTCTCGGAGACCTGCGACTCCATCGCCTCGACGTCGGCGGCCGTTCCGGCGGACGCCGACTGTACCTCGTCGATGCGCCCCGAGATCTCGGCCGCCGACTCGCGGGTCTCCTCCGCGAGCGACTTCACCTCGTCGGCGACGACGGCGAACCCGGCTCCCGCCTCGCCGGCCCGGGCCGCCTCGATGGAGGCATTGAGCGCCAGCAGGTTCGTCTCCTCGGCGATCTCGTCGATCACGGCGGCGATCTCGTCGATCTCCTCGACGCGGTCGACGAGGTCGGCGACCGCCGTCGCGGTCTCGGCGATCCGCGTTTCGAGCGTCTCCAGCTCCTCGATCGCCTCCGTGGCCTCCTCACGACCTGCCCGTCCCCGGTCGGCCGCGTTCCGGGCGGTTCCAGCGGCGTCGTCGGCGGACGCCGCGATCTCCTCGACGGTCGCCGACAGCGTGCTCATCTCCTCGGACACCGCCTCCAGGTCCGCCGTCTGTTCGGCCGCACCGTCGGAGATCTCGCTCACCGAACGGGCGACCTCTGCGCTCGCGTCGTCGACCTCGTCCATGCTCGCGCGAACGTCGCCGCTCGTCTCGGCGACCTCGCCGGTGAACGTCTCGACCTCGCCGACCGTTCCGCCGAGGGCCGCGATCAGCCGGTTGTAGTCGTCGACGAGCGCCTCGTAGCGCCCCTCCTCGATCGAGAGCGCCTCCTCGTCTATCGTCGCGGTGAGATCCCCGTCCCGTGCCCGGTTGGTGGCGTCCCCGAAGGCGTCCACGAGCGTCTCCAGCTCCGTCGTGTACGCCTCCATGTTCGTCGCCATCTCCGAGAGGGAGTCGCCGAACGCACCGGGAACCTCCTCATCGAGCACCGGATCGTCGAACTCCTGTGCGGCGAGCGACTCGGCCTGTGCCGACACGGTCGCGAGGTACCGCTGGACTGCCGCGAACGACTCGGAGAGACTTCCGACCTCGTCGGGGCGCTCGCTACCCGACACCGTCTCCCCCCGGACCTCTCCCGCGGCGATCGCGTCCGCGCTCGCCTCCAACTCCCGTATCGGGCCGGTGAAGTCGCGTCTGACGATGAGAAGCGTGTTGTAGATCGCAACGATCGCCCCGAGAAACAGCGCCGCGGAGACGACGTAGAGGGCGGGTCCCGACAGCAGGAGCACCGTGAGAAAGATACCGACGGTGGCGAGAAACTGGAGCCCGACGGCTGCGATGACTTTTCGCTCTATCGATCCGGAGACGCCCATGAGATCCATCGTCCACCGAAGGACCCCCTCGTATCGATCCCGTATGGTGGAGCGTTGCCGGCGCGTATTGGTCATACGTCGGCATCGACGGAACGGGGTTATGAACTTCGCCCCGAGGTTATCAGGATCGATTCTCGATTCCCGAGCGCCGGGAACGCGGCGTGGGGCTCAGGAGCGCGGTCAGTGGGTTACAAGAGCCCTTCGACCGCCTCTGCCGCGAGGTCGACGCTCGCCTCCAGATCCGGGCCGAGCGGGGACCCGACGACGAGGCCGTCGGCGTGGTCGGCGACGGCGGCGGCGCGCTCGCGGACGGTTTCGGGAGTCCCCGCCATACAGAACGCGTCGATCATCGCCGGCGTCACGCGCTCGAAGGCCGCGGAGAACTCGCCGGCGGAGACGTGCTCGCCGATCGCTTCGGCGGTGTCGGAGTCGATTCCGTGACGGTCGAGGACGGGCGGGGCCGCGCCGGCCGTAATGAAGGCGACCGGGGGACGAGCGGCCTCGCGGGCGGCCGTCTCGTCCGCGGCGATCGACACCGCGGCGTACGCGATCAGATCGAACTCTCCCCGGCTTTCGGGCCGCTCCGAGAGGCCGTCGTCGACCTGCTCGCGGGCCCACGCGAGGTCCTTCGGGTGCGAGCCGTTATACAGGAGACCGTCCGCGTGTTTCGCCGCCATCCGACACATATGCGGCCCCTCACCGCCGACGTGGATCGGGATGCCCGCGCCCTGCGGGGGTTCGTAGTTGAGTCCGGCCTCGCTGGCGTCGAAGCTCCCGTCGTGGTCGACGCGCTCGCCCGCCCACAGCTTCTGGGCGGTCTTGAACGCCTCCAACACGGAGCGAAGCCCGCGTTCGTCCTCAAGGCCGAGGTTCCGGAGCGTCGAAGGGTCGCCGGGGCCGAGCCCGAAGACGGCCCGCCCCTCGGACAGTTCGTCCACGGTCGCGACCTTCGAGGCGAGCGTCACCGGGTGTGTCTCGTAGGGGTTGGCGACGCCCGGCCCGAGCCGGACCGAATCCGTCGCGGTCGCGAGTTGCGAGAGGAACGTCCACGGGTCGCGGTTGTTGTAGTGACACGTCGAGTAGACGGCGTCGTAGCCGGCCTCCTCGGCGCGGACGCCGAGGTCGACGAGGCGGTGCAAGTCGTGTTCGGGGGTGAGTTCGATTCCGAGCATGGTTATCCGTCGAATGTCCACTGCCGGAGCGCCTGCCGGACGAAGTCGCCGTCGACCTCGCGGAAGTGGTTGTCCGAGCCCTCGTGGTCGCCGAACGCCCAGTCGCGGACGACGACGACCGGAGTTCCCCCGTCGCCCTCGCCAGCGACGAGGTTGGCCGCGGAGGCCAACTCGTCGATCACGTTCTGGACGGTGACGCCCATCTCGCGGCCGTCGCGGTCGCGCTCGCCGCGCCAGTCCCGGCTCGCGGGGATCCCGGCCCAGCCGATAGCGACGCCCCGTTGCCCGTGTCTAAACGGGCGGCCGCACGTGTCGCTGACGACGACGCGATCGGCCCGGAGCCCGTTCCGGATGCGCTCCGCGCTCTCCGATGGGTGCTCCGGGAGCAGCAGCAGGTCCCCGCCGGGGACGTTCGACCGGTCGATGCCGGCGTTGACACCGATGTGGCCGAAACGGGTCGCCGTCAGCAGGAACGGAGCCTCCATGATCAGCTCCGTCGACTCCTCAATGACGGCCTGCGCGAACCGCGGGTCCTTCTTCTCGTCCGCGATGTCGGCGAGCCGGTCGGCTATCTCGTTCGCGCGCGGACTCGGCGGGAAGTCGTCGAGGTCGTAGGTGCGACCCTCCGCCTTGGAGACGACGGTGCTGGCGACGACGACGACGTCGTCCTCGCGGAGGTCGACGCGCTCGTCGATCATGGGCGCGAGGTCGTCTCCCTCCCGTATTTCCGGGAGATCCGGGACGGCGAACAGCTCCATACGTATCCCTGCGGCGCGACGACGAAAAACCCCGCCGGTACCGGGCCGGTTTGACGGTATCCGACGGGGACGGAACCGGGAGAGGCGACGGAGTATAAACGGACGGCCGAGCCCCGAGGATCACCACGAGTGAGTCGCCGTGTATCGAATCGGTCCGATATTGATAAATAATTTTACATAAGAACGTTTATGCTGTTCGGTGGCCTTTAGAACCTGATCATGACTTCACAACAACCAGAGAACGATACATCTAGTATAGTAGATGGTATCGTCAGTCGTCGTCAGCTCCTCGCGGTGGGTGGGGTTGTCGCAATCGGCGGACTAAGTGGCTGTGTGAGTCGAGTCGCTGCGAGGACCACGAACATCGGAGCCTCGCCCGCTGCCATGTTTGGAGGGGTTCGAGGAGATGGACTGATCCCCGGCACAGCGAGAGAGACCATCAAGTTCTCCCCCACTGTTCGCGTCGAAGAGCGGTTCATCTCAGGTGATGTCGAGCTCGAAGCATGGATGACGAACACGACGATGGCCGTCGAAGCGGAGAATTACAGATCCGTCCGGTCGAACCCGAATCGTGGTGAAGCGGGTGCTGTCGACGACGGTTTTGACGACGAGGACGACGATGTCATCTCCCCCGCAAACGATTACAACTCCGTCCGGTCGAACAAACGGCGTAGTGCGTTTGCCCCTGCTGACGACGAGGACGACGAAGATGACGGAGATGACGAAGATGAGGCACACAGTGACTCGATTCGACGCTTACAACGGCTCACTGGTGCGAGCGAGGACGAGATACGTGAACTGTACGAGTACCTCGAAGGAGAACCCGTCTTGGGCGAACGGTGTGTCATCACACTCCCCGACGCACGGGCACCCCGAGGTGGGCCGAGCATCGAGTCGCTGATTACTCCAAAGCGAGTTATCGATTTCGTCACTGGTCGAGCGGACGGCGACGGGAACGTCTACTCGTGGGGAAGCAACCACAAGACTGCCGCGGCGGTAGCGGACGAAGACGACGAAGACGCCGATGACGAGGACGGATCGTGTGAGCAACACTCCTCTGGAGGAGGTCTGTCGGCGGAACAGTCGGTGTACTGCTGGGGAGGCAACACATCTCAAACCAACATTTCCGGACCGACTCACACGTACGGTTCTCTCGACGTGCTCACGTCCGACTCTGGGGTTGTCGTCATAAACGTGACAAACCGCCCTCCAGCGGCGTCCGATACGAAGTCGATGGTTGGTGTGAGTTCAGACGGACGGCCAACTGATGTCGATTCGCTGGACGAGTGGGGGCGTGAGTCCGGTCCTGCTTCATCCACGTCAGTGATCGTTTGTCAGGTCCTCGTACAGCCGGTCGGGTGCCCGTGCCCGTTCCCGGCGTTGTTACACGTCCAGCGACACACGAACAACAACCAGTACGTCTACTCGTGTGGGTGGGTGATCGATGAGTCCTGCCTCTACGAGAACTCGGTTACAGCGTTGGCAGGGGGTGGTGGAGGGAACGTACGCATTCAGGACATCACGCTGTCTCGCTCCGGGGAGGTCAGTGGGGACGAGATTCTGCGCCTGTTGCCGGACGACGTTTCACCGGTCGGGGCACAGCTGTTCTTTGGACACCTCGAAGACGCCGTCATCACAGGGAGTCTTCTCGACGACGAGCTCGTAGAGGAGGTCGCTGGAGCCGTCTCGTCGGACGGTGACGTGTACTGTTCGTGTCATCCGCTCGACGGTCACTGCCTACACCTCGTGGACGACGGAAACACGTCTGACACGGTGAAATTTAAGGCAGGGGCCGAGCTCTCGAAAAGCGTGAACTGAGCCGTCCCGCTTCAGCGACTCTCTCGTTGCTCCACCTTGTTCAACTCGATCAGCAGCCGGAAAATCGCTTTCACCAGATTGGCGTCGACGTCGAACTGCTCGGCGTTCGTGCCCGCGCGGTCCATCACGCGCTCCTCTTGGCTTTCGTCGGTCGTCGGCAGGTCCCGTTCCGCTTTGACGGCCGCGACCGTGTCGGCGACGTAGGTTCGGCGGGCGATCAGTTCGACTATCTCGCGGTCGATGTCCTCGATCTCCTCGCGGAGTTCGTCGAGGCTCATCTCCTCGGGGTTGGGTGTGTTAGTGCTCATGGGTTTCTCCGACGGTCGCGCCGTCGTTCCGCGTGGTCGTTCGTCGCAGCGTTCCGGGTCGGTCCGCCCACCGGTCCGCGAGCGCGTCGAGGTCGGCGTCGGGATCGTCGGGGGCCGCGACCGCGACGACGCTCGGACCGGTTCCCGACAGCGACACGCCCGACGCCAGCGGCATCGCCTCGACCGCGGGGTCGGTGTCGAAACCGAGCGCGGCCGAGAACGCGAGTCCGTTAACGCTCATCGCTTCTCCGTACTGCCCGTCGGCGGCGAGGTCGGCGACGAGATCGGCCATCGACGCCACGTCGCCACAGCGGTCGACGTCGGCGTCGGCGCTGTAGGCGCGCTCGGGTGGGGTCCAAACGAGAACGTCCCAGTCGACGGCCTCTCGCGACCGGAGCCGATCGTCGTCGTTGTCGGTGAGACAGACGCCGCCGAGCATCGACGCGGTCGCGTCGTCGAACGCGCCGGTGACGGTGACGCCGGCGTCGCGTGCGGCACACACGCCGAGTCGACAGGCTTCGAGGCGGGTGACGTCCGGGTCAGCGTCTCCGCCTCCGGTGTCGTTCGCGTCGTCGCCGTTCGCCTCATCACCGACCCGGAGGCCGAGCGCGTCACAGGTCGCGAGGACAGCTGCGTTGGCGGCTGCGCTGGAGCTTTTCAGTCCCGCAGCGAGCGGTACGTCGCTGTCGGTACGGACCGTCCCGCCTTCGCCGTCACCCCACCGCTCAATGGCAAGCGCGACGCAACGCTCGATCAGCGTTGTGTCGGCGTCAGGGTCCTCGGCGATCGTTCCCGAAACGTCTTCACGATCGGGATCGAGCCGGACGGTCGCGCGGGTCTCGACGTCGATCCCGAACGCCGCACCCGTCCCGGTCGCAAGCGCGTTCAACACGGTGCCCGCGCCGAGCGCGGCTGCCCGTCCCTCCATGTACTCCATCGGGGCCGGGCGTGAACAAAGGGTTAGCGATCGCGGCGAGTCTCTTGGGACGGACCGCCGTCCGATGGTTCGCTCCTCCGTTCCGCCCATCCCGTGCCGAACGCGGTCCTTTTCAGGGAGGCGAGCGGACGGATCGGCATGTCAGCACCGTCACGCAGCGACGTGCCGCCGACGTCGATCGGCATCGACCTCCGCGAGGAGGGGGTCGTCGTCGAGTACCTCGACGGTCGGACCACGCTGTATCGGGGGGTTCCGGAGTCGGTCGAGGGCTCTCTCACCGCGGGCCCCGGCAAGGAGACGCACGTCCTCGTCACGGACCCGACCGAGACGGAGGGCGTCATGACCTACGTGAACGACTACAAGACCGACGAGGCGATCCTCGAGGACTCCGGCGTGGGGCGGGTGACGGTCGAGGACGGGGAGACAGACGAGGTGTTCCCGGGCGTCGTCGTCGGCCGAAACGGGCAGCGAAACGAGGTGATCGCCGATCCCGAGATCGCGGGTGGGCGCGTGTTCGTCTTCGTCGAGGACGGCTGGAGCGAGGGGAGCTTCGAGATCGTCGAGGGACCGGAGGAGGGTCTCGACGCCTACCGGTAATGAGCCATCACGCCCCATCGGATGCGGAGTGACATCCATTCCAATGGACACGGATTCGGACGATCTCTTCCGGATCGCTCATCGTGGGTGTCATGACCAGTATCCGGAGAACACGATCGCCGCGGTCGAGGCGGCCGCGCCACACGTCGATGCCGTCGAAGTCGACCTCCGTGCCTGCGGAACCGGCGAGCTCGTCGTGTTCCACGACGAGACGCTTGACCGCGTCACAAGCGGGACGGGACGGATCGACGAAACGCCGCTCGCAGCGATCCGTGAACTCGACGTGTTGGGATCTGGCGAACCGATACCGACACTACGCGAACTGCTCGATGCGATGTCAGCGCTGTCGGAGCCCCCAACCCTCAACGTCGAACTCAAATCATCCGGGATCGCTCCGACGGCGGTCAGTGAGTGCGCCGACACTGATCTGGACGTGTTGTATTCGTCGTTTCACGGGTCGGTCCTGCGTGAGATCCGAACTGCCGGTCCCGACGCCCCGATCGCGGTGGTGTTCAGTGAGCGTCCTGATACGGCGCTCGAACTTGCGGACGAGATTGACGCCGTCGCCGTCCACCCGTGGAAGGGCCTGATCTGTGGCACCGACACGGAAGCCGAAGGGAGCGACCAGTCGACTCTCGACGACGACCTTGTTGCGGCCGCCCACAGCCGCGACCTCGTCGTGAACGCGTGGAGCGTTGAGACCACATCAGAGGTCAAACGGCTCCAAGCGGCGGGCGTCGATGGGGTTATCGCCGATCGCTGCGATATTTTTGGATCGGCTACCGGTTCGGTTGAGCCCGGACACACGAACGCGTCGGACCCCTGACTGCTCGGAAACACGGGATACCCGCGTTTATAATAAAAAGAATGCCGCCATACCGACTCCGCCACCACCGAAGATGAGATACACCGCGTCGACGCCGCGGTTAAAGAGGACAAATGTCGCGGCCGCTAGGACGACAGTAAGCGGATCGAGGACGCCGTCGACGATGAACGACTCGCGCGCAAGCGTGACCGTCGCCCCAAGAATTGCTCCAACGACCGCCGCGTTGACGCCGGTCAGTGCCGTCTGAATCACGTCGTTCTCGCGGACCTTCGCAAAGTACGGGAAAAACCCCATAATGAAAACAAACGAGGGGCCAAACGCGCCGATCGTCGCGACGAGCGCGCCAAGTACGGCGATTGCCAGCAGCCCACCGGAGGCATCCAGCAGTACCTTGTAGCCGACGAACGCAGTGGTCATCACGACTGGGCCCGGCGAGAGCTGACCAATTGCGACCCCATCAACGAACTCCCGTGCCGTCATCCACGCAAACTCGTTGACAACGTACTTTTCGATGAATGGGATGAGGACGAGCCCACCGCCGTAGATGAACGAGCCCGTATACAGCATGAACGCGAACAGCTGGACCCACGTGTTCGACCAGAGCAGAACCAGTAGCCCCCAGATCGGTGAGGCTTCCAGTGCTCCACGCACGCTTGGTCCGAGGAAGTCGAGGAGCCGATCACGAAACGTATAGGCAGCGGCGACGACGCTTCCAACGACCACACCAATGCTCACGGCCCGAAGATTTGTTCGGACCCACGCCGACCGATAGAGCGCGACGGCGATCAGTCCGGCAACGACGAAGGCGACGACCGGGTTCGGATTCAGGGTTGCGGTGACGAGGATCGTCGCGACCAACAACACGACGAGCAGAATGTCGATCTGCCACGTATTTCCGCGAACGTCAAACTCGAAATCGGTTCGTCCTTCTGCGAGCGCTGACTGTCCCATTGACCACGCCGCACCGACGATGAGTCCGATGACAACGGGGTTGATACCGTAAAAGAACGCCTCAACCGAGGGAACTGCCTGAAACGCGAAGTATATCCAGGAAAAAAGCACGACGAGCAAAAACGTCGGGAGCATGAACGCCCCGCCGGCGACGAGCGCACCGAGGTTCCCACCGCGAACCCATCCCATGAATATCCCGAGTTGCGTCGATGCCGGTCCCGGAAGGGTGTTACAGATCGCGAGTCCTTCCATGAACGTCGACTGGTCCGTCCACCCGCTCGACTCCGGATCGTCGGGGTCGTCGTCGACGAGGTCGTCCTCCATCATCGCGATGTGAACGAGCGGACCGCCGAAGCCAACGATTCCAATATAAATAAAGTAGCGTGCGATCCCTCTGAGCGTTTCGGGGGTTGCCTCGCCCCGGTACGAGGAGACATCCGTGGCTGACGTCTCACTCATTTCGGTTGGCCCTCCCGATCCGTCCCTGTCATTATAAACCGATCTTCACCGTAACTGATCCGCATGGAGCGGATTCGAACGCCGCAGGTAAATAGATTCTTACTAATGGTAAAGTATTTGCTTGTATACTATCTCGGTCGAGACATGTGCCGACCGGAGGTCATTACATGACTGCGCGACGGAACGCGATGCTCACAACGGAGGACCGCCGCTGGTTAAGAGGTGAGAAGCGATACGACGGAGAACACGCCAAACAACAGCGATACCAGCGCCGGCGGGACATCCGTGAGCGAATCGACAACTCGATCCGTGATCTCACGATTGTGTTCGATCATCTCGAACCGGCTGAGCAGCAGAAGGTGTTCGAACCCGTGCGCACGGGCGACAGGGTGTCCGACGACCCCGAGCTGACTCGGGGTGTCCGCGATGGGCTCGCGTTCTTACTCCACGGAACCGGAATCACCGACGGAATGGATGATTCCGGAACGCGCGTTGCGGAGACACTCGCGGGAACACTACTAACGGAGGGCATCGAGGCGGTCGGACGAAAGGAGGGGTTCCTTGTCGAGCGCGTCGACATCGAGGCCGACACGCGTCCACTGAGTCGATCGGACCTTGCCGAGCGGCTAGCGAGTGACGACCCCGTGACGGCCGCAGAGTTGGCCGCAGCGATCGAACACGAGGCCGTGGACACGGCGTCAGTACAGGCACACGTCCGTGAGATGCTCATCGACGATACCAAAACGGATCACGGCCGCGAGGACGGAGCAACCGCCTCCGGAGCGAGGAACTCGGACACGGAGGACCAGTCATGAGTATCGAGACGAAAGAAGAGATGTTCCTTCGGGAACTGCGGAAGCTGTACCACGCCGAGCTCGAAATCCTCGACCTTCATCGAGATCTCTCGGCGGCGGCAGCGAGCGAAGAGATATCCGAGCTGTTTGCGAGCCACCGTGACGATACAACCGCACAGATCAACCGTATCGAGCGGATGTTCGAGGCGATCGACGCCGAGCCGAGTGCCCGCCCGAGCCCGATCATGGAAGGGTTGATCGCTGAAAAAGACGAGTTCATCGGCGAAGTCGAACGCGACGACCTTCGCGATATCGACGCCATCGGGATCGGCACGATCAACGAACGGATCGAGATCACGCTGCTCGATCGACTGATCCTGCTCGCGACCGACCTCGGATATCCCGATTCGCTCGTCGACGCGCTGCGGACGAACCGGGCGGAGGCCGAAGACGCCCTCGCACACATGCGGTCGGTCGTCACCGCGGAACGCTCGTAGCTCGGAACCAGGTGCTCGAACGCCGTGGTCGCTCGATCAGTGCGAGTTCAGCGATCGATTTCATCGCCGGAGCATCATCTCGCGTCCGATGCTCTCTCGCAGGTCGCACAGTCTGTCGCCGAGTCTCCCAACGGTCGCCAGTGCGGGATACGTCACCGAATGGTCCTGATACAGGTACGTGGCTACGTCGGGGAGTGTGTCGTCGAGTTGTAGCGAGCGACTCGTCGCGGCGTGTTCGCGCTGCCGACGCCGTGCGATTGCGTCGCAGTTCGACTCCAGCGTCTCCGTCCGCACACGGTAGGCATCGAGCGTTCCGTAGTCGAGATCCGAAAGCGGAGGTTCACCGAGCGTTTGGAGCTCCTCAGCGATCGACCGCAGTCGATCGGCCGCCCGGGTAAGCGATTCCCGCTCCGTATCGACAGCCGTTATGAACTGCTCTCGTTCCTCGATGGATTCCCTGGTCTTTGCGCACAACAATCGGTTATACCGCTCTGTGAACACCGACCCCTGTGTCAGCGCAACGGCGACCTCCGGGCTAAACTCGGCGGCGAGACTCTGCGGGTAGGTGTCGTTGTACTCCGCCTCGTAGTGCGGAACTCCCATCACCGTCTCGCGATACGCGTCACGAACAGCAACGAGGCCGGTTCCCGGTACCTGTTCTTGTCGCTGAAGCGTCTTTGACGACGTGGACGTAGTTGGGGTCTTGCTGGTTGGAATCCGATTAATACGCGATCGGAACGCCTTGAACGCCTGACACTCATCGACGAGCCGCCGCCGTTCGAGATCGAGTGACTCCGTCGCTTCCCGTAGCGGTTTCAGGATGGTCCCGTACTCCACCGCTTTTGATCGCTCTTTGTTGACCCCACCGTTCGGCTGAGACAGCGACTCGTTCCCGGTGTCCGTGCTCTCGCTGTCGTTCGGATCGCTCGGGTCACTGGCGGCCATAGTTCAGGTCAGACAGCTTCCGTACATAATCGATTATATGAGGTATACGACGTGCTCGTCACCCGTTCTGTCCGATATATATCGCTTGATACGACTATATTCATGAGCGACATGAAATAAAAGTAGAACACGACCCATACTCCTATATATCAATAAATAGGGCTCTAATGCCCATGTACGGACATTGTAGCCTACGCCCCTCCGTATATATCACATAGCATACTACTTAACCGATCTCCGACTTTGCTTCGGTGATGGCACCCAGCCAGAACGCGGACGAAACAGGCATCACTCGGCGAACCACGCTCGCGACGATCGCTGGAGTCGGCGCAGTCGCGGTGGCCGGCTGTTCCGATGACGACGGGGAGGACCTCACTGTCGAGGCATCCGGGTCGAATACGGTGCGCCCGCTCACGGACGCCGTCGGCGAGGCGTTCGAGGACTCGCGTGACGACGACGTCCGGATCAACGTCCGCGGACCGGGAACCGGTGCCGGCTTCGAGGAGTTCACGCAGGGCGATACGACCATCCAGAACGCGAGCCGTGACATTTCTGAACCGGAAGCAGCACGGGCAGAAGAGAACGGCATCGAATACACGCGCTTTATTGTCGGACAAGACGGTCTCACGGTGTATCTTCACCCCGACAACGACTGGGTCGACTACCTCACCGCTGACGAACTCCAGCAGATCTACGACTTCGAATCCGATGTCGAGACCTGGAGCGACGTTCGCTCGGAGTGGCCCGACGAAGACATCGATGTCTGGAGCCGGGACACGGACTCCGGCACGTTCGACTTCTTCACAGAGGTGATCAACGGCGAGGCTGCTCGGGTCCGGCAGGACGACATCACGATGCGGCAGGAGACTATCGCTATCGTCGACGGCGTCGCACAGAACCAGTTCGCAATCGGCTTCGGCGGCTGGAGTTTCTGGCAGGAGAACCAGGACCGGGTCAACGCCGCCCCTATTCAGGACCGCGGCGAGAGCGAGGCGTTCGCGCCGACAGTCGAGAACATCAACGCCGGTGATTACACGCCCCTGACGCGACCGCTCTTCACGTTCTATAACAACGAGGATGTGAGCCGGCAGATCGTCCAGGATTTCGCTCGGTTCTACTTCGACAACGTTCAAGATGTCGCCCTCGATGTCGGCTTCTTCGGCGCTCCAGACGCGACGCTGGAGGAGAACCACGAAACGCTGGACCAGCTGATCTGAACGGAGCACGAACGAATGAGCACGGACACCGATCCCGAAATAACGTCGGCTGACGGCCGCGTGGCGGCCGACCAGCGACGTGACCGCCTCGTTCAGGGCGGACTGTTCCTCTGTATTTCGTTCACGTTACTGACGACACTCGCCATCTTTTGGGTGTTGTTCAACGAAGCGACCCACTTCTTTTTCGATGGCCGGTTCAGCGATGTCGTCGTCTCGCTTCTCACCGGCGAGAGCGTGTCCCAGCGGATCACGTTCGTCGAGTTCTTCGCCGGCGAGCGCTGGGACGTGACTCACTCGATCAACCCCGGGTATTGGGTCGGTCCGCTGGTGTGGGGGACGTTTCTGATCACGGTCGGTGCCGCGTTCGTCTCGATCCCAATCGGTACGCTGACGGCACTGTACCTCTCGGAGTACGCCAGCCAGGATGTCCGAAAGTATCTCAAACCGGGGCTGGAGATACTGGCCGGCATCCCGACCATCGTCTACGGCTTTTTCGCCATCTCGTTCATTACGCCGTGGCTGATACGACCGGCGGCCGAGCTGCTCGGCGTCCAGACGCGGTCGGCCAACGTCGCAGCGGGCGCTATCGTCGTTGGCATCATGACGATCCCCATTGTTGCCTCCATCAGCGAGGACGCGATGAGTTCGGTGCCCGATGACCTCCGGAACGGAGCGTACGCGTTGGGGGCAACAAAGTTCGATGTCTCGCTCGGCGTTGTGCTTCCGGCGTCGGTGTCCGGCGTCTTTGCCGCGTACATTCTGGCCATCTCCCGAGCGATAGGCGAAACGATGGCAGTTACCATCGCAGCCGGATTCACCCCACAGATCGCGTTCAGCCCGTTCGTAGAGATACAGACGATGACCGCGTACATGGTCGACGCCGTTCGCGGCGAGGCCGTCGTCGGCAGCATCCGGTATCAGAGCCTCTTCGCGGTCGGACTGTTGCTGTTCATTATCACGCTGGTGATGAACCTCCTGAACAACAAGCTGAAAGAGCGGTACCGGGAGGAGTACAGATGAGTACGCCACCGATGGATGAGCTGTTCGGCGATATCGACCTCGAGTGGGAGCACAGAAAGAACCGCGCGTTCCGGTCGCTCTGCTTCCTCTCGTCGATTCTGGGGCTCGCCGCCCTGGCGCTTCTCATCGCGGATGTCCTCTGGGAAGCCTACCGCGGCGTGTCCGAGTACGACATCGGTATCATCCACTTCATCACGAGCACCGGGTCCGTCAACCCCGATCGGGCGGGAATGTACGGCGCGCTCGTCGGGTCGGTGTTGCTGATCGTTCTGGCGTCTATCATGACGTTCTTCATCGGTGTTGGCGCGGCGATTTACCTCGAAGAGTACGCGCCTGATACCCGGCTGGTTCGACTGATCGACGCGAACTTGGCGAACCTCGCTGGCGTTCCGTCCGTCGTGTACGGGCTGGTCTGTTTCGGACTGCTGATCAACGGCCCGCTTGATCTGGGCCGGATCATTCTCGTCGGCGCAATAGCGCTCGCGCTGGTCGTGTTGCCGATCATTATCGTTTCGGCAATGGAGGCGCTTCGAGCGGTGCCGGACAGCGTCAGAAACGGGTCGTACGCCATCGGCGCAACCCGCTGGCAAACCATCCGACGTGTCGTGTTGCCGGCCGCGATGCCCGGTATCATGACCGGGACGATACTGGCGATCGCTAACGCCTGGGGACAGACTGCGCCGCTTCTGATGGTCGGTGCCATCGCGAGCGCACGACACGTCCCGACCGGTCCCTTCGACGACATCACCGCACTGACGGTCACCATCTTCGACTGGGCGTTCCGTTTTCAGGACCAGTTCCACGTTCTGGCGGCGATGGGTATTGTCGGCCTGCTCGTCGTGCTGCTCGGGATGAACATGGTTGCGATCTACATACGGAGTCGATACGAGAAGGAGCTGAGCTGATCATGGCAACACAAGAACCCGACGACAAACTGATCTCGACCGAGGTATCGGCAGACGAAACCGTCCGCAACGAACGCCCCGACGAGACCGTCCTTGCGGCGAAGGATCTCGATGTGTACTACGGTGAGGACCGTGCCATCGACGACGTTTCCATCGAGATACCCGAAAACAAGGTGACGGCGCTCATCGGTCCCTCCGGCTGTGGAAAGTCGACGTTCCTCAGGTGTATCAACCGCATGAACGACCAGATCGACGTCTGTCGGGTCGACGGCGATGTCGTATTTAAGGGCAAAAACGTCTACGACGGCGATGTCGATCCGGTCGCTCTCCGTCGGAAGATCGGAATGGTGTTTCAGAAACCGAACCCGTTCCCCAAGAGCATCCGTGAGAACGTCACGTATGGCCTCGAAGTACAGGGCAAACCTGCGACTGAGGGGGATGTCGAACGCGCCCTTCGGGGGGCAGCGCTGTACGAGGAAGTACATGACAAACTGGATACTTCCGGACTCGACCTCTCCGGCGGCCAGCAACAGCGGCTCTGTATCGCGCGGGCGATCGCTCCGGACCCGGAGGTGATCCTGATGGACGAGCCCACGAGCGCGCTTGACCCCGTCGCCGCCTCGAAAATCGAGGACCTCATCGACACGCTCGTCGAGGAGTACACGGTGATCATCGTCACCCACAACATGCAACAGGCCGCTCGTATCTCGGATAAGACTGCGGTCTTTCTCACCGGCGGCGAGCTGGTCGAGTTCGACGACACCGCAACGATCTTCGAGAACCCGGCGGACAGCCGGGTTGAAGACTACATCACGGGGAAGTTCGGATAATGCCCCGCGAGAACTACCAAAAGCGGCTCGATGGGCTCAGACGCGACGTCGTCGTCATGGGCGAGTTCGTCCGCGAGCGGTACGACACCGCGATCGAGGCGGCCGAGACCGGCGACGACGACCTCGCACGTGAAGTGATCGAGGGCGATCACGAGATCAACGATCGCTATCTCGAACTCGAAGACGAGTGTACTGAGCTCCTCGCGCTCCAACAGCCCGTCGCCGGCGACCTCCGACTGGTGACCGCGTCGTTCAAGATCAGTACCGACCTCGAACGCGTCGGGGATCTCGCGACCAACCTCGCCGGGTACGGCGGCCCGGACGGCGGGTTCCATCCGGCGGTCGACTTCCGAAACCTCGCCGTCGACGCGGGCGACATGGTCGCCGACGCCGTCGCCGCCTACGAGATGGGGGATCCCGAGGCCTGCCGGACGGTCGCGGCGCGCGACGACGACCTCGACGAGCGCTGTCGGCGGGCCAGCGAGGCGGTCGTCCGGGACCTGTTGGAGGCCGACCGGGCACGAGACGCGAGGAACGGCACCGCCGAGGGGAAGCCGGATCGCTTGGCCGCTGCTCTCGACGACGTCTCCCGCTCCCTGCTTGCGATCCGCGACGTGGAGCGTGTCGGCGACCACGCGGTCAACATCGCGGCGCGAGCGCTGTACATGGTCGAGAACGACGACGAGCTGATCTACTGAGATGACCGACCCCGATGGCCCCTACGAACGGAAAGTCCAGCTGACCGGCGGGACGACGCTCACCGTCTCGCTCCCGAAGTCGTGGGCCCGTGAACACGGGCTCGACGTCGGGGACCGCGTCGAACTCCATCCTCGTGGGAACCGGCTCCTCGTCACGCAGTCGGACGACGACGAGAGGGACCGAACCGTCACGGTGTCGGCACACCGGTACGACCCGCCGCGGCTCGGACGGGTCGTTACCGCCGCGTACGTCGCGGGCGCGAGGACGATCCGAGTCGAGGGTCGACCGAATCGAGCCGCCAGCGAGGCCGTCCGGTCGGCGGTCGCCGGGCTCGTCGGCGTCGAGGTCGCCTCCGAGACCGAAACCGAGCTCGTGGTCCGGACGATGCTCGACGTCGAGGACCTCTCTCCGGCGCAGACGCTCGCACAGATGGAGAGCGTGACCCTCTCGGCTCACGAGGCGGCCGTCGACGCGGTCCTGACCGGCGACGGCGAGGCCGGTCGCCGGATCGCGAGCCAGGACGACACGATCGATCGGCTGTTCGGTCTGATCGCCCGGGAGTTCCACCGGTCGCTCGTCGACGTGACGGGAGACGGGACGGGCGACGGGTTCACGACGTTCGACGCCTATACCATCGCCAGACAGCTGGAGCGTGTCGGCGACCACGCGGAGAAGATCGGTCGGGTCGCCGAGCGCATCGACGACAACCCACCGACCCCAGTCGCGAGCGACCTCGACGACCTCGCGGTCGACGCGCGCGCGGTCGTCCGGAACGCCCTCTCCGCGACGCTCTCCGAGCGCGATCCCGACACGCTGTGTTCGGTACTCACGGAGGGCGAGGCGGTCGTCGAGGCTGCGACCGGGATGGACCAGGACCTGTACGAGCACGATCTCGCGGACGGATACGCGCTCGCGACCGTCGTCGACAGTCTCACGCGGACCGCCGAGTACGGCCGTAACGTCGCGGAAGCGGGCCTCCGTGCGTCGCTTCGCGGGTCAGCACCCGAACGGCTCGCGGAGGCGAACCGATGACGAAGCACCGATCGGTATCACCCTCCGACGCATCCAATACGACAATGACACGAACTGAATCCACTGACGACGAACCGGTCGACGACCGACTCGCCGACACCGACTCCAAGACCGTCCTGACGTTCATGTGCGTCCGAAACGCCGGACGGAGCCAGATGGCGACCGCCTTCGCGGAGCGCGAGGTTTCGGCGCGCGGCCTTGCGGACGACGTCGAGATCGTGACCGGCGGGACTGCCCCCGCTGATAGCGTCCACGGAGTCGTCCTCGAGGCGCTCGCGGAGGTCGACCTCGACGTGAACGGGCGGGAGCCGCAGCCCATCTCCGACGGGACGCTCGAAGGCTCCGACTTCGTCGCGACGATGGGCTGTTCGACGCTCGAACTGCCCGGCGTCGACACCGACGACTGGGACCTCGACGACCCCGGAGAGCGACCGATCGAGGAGGTACGACCGATCCGCGACGAGATCGAACGGCGTGTCGTCGCGCTCTTCGACGAGCGGTTCGGCGAGCGCTGAGGCCGGCCCCGGATCACGACGGAGCGGTGACCGAACGCGTTCCGCGGAGCCGGTCGGCATTGTGATCCGGTCGGTGGGCGTCGCTCGACCCGTGCTCGGTCTCGAACCCGAGACCCGTGTAGAACCCCGCCAGCGAGGCGTCGAACTCCGCGGTAACCCGATCCGTTTCGGGGTTGTCCTCGGCACGTTCGACTGCGCGCTCGACGAGCGTGGACCCGATCCCCCGGCCACGTCGCGCACGCCGGACCGCGACCGCGTCGACGTGGAGGTCGATCGACGGGTCGCCGTCCGGTTCGTCGCGAGTCGACCTCGATTCACTTCCGTGTCGAACCGCGACCAGCGCCCCGACGACCACGCCGGTCCGGTCGAACCGTGCCACGAGCACGTCGCCGGCTCCGATCCGTTCCGCGACCGCCTCGGCGTCAGTTTCCAACATGGCGGCGTCGAGCACGCGGAGCACGTCCAGCCGGTCATCGGGAGTCGCGGGCTCGATCGTGATCCCGTCGATCACGGTCCCTCCCGTCGCCTCCCGATCGGTCACGTCTCCGCCGGTCACATCTCCGCCGGTCATGTCTCCGCCGGTCACGTCTCCGCCGGTCACGTCTCCGCCGGTCACCGGTGCCCTCCCTGTATCAGTCGGAGCAGTCGGACCTGCTCGGCGTCGACGACGCGGTCGCCGGGGACGGGCGAGCCGTCGACGAGCACCGACGCCTCCTGTGGATGGTAGCCGGCGGCACGGATCAGATCGGCGTACGTCGCGTCGGCGGCGAGGGTGTGCTCCTCGGTGCCCTCGCCGACGACGTCGACGATCACGTTCATGGACGTCATAGCCGGGCGGCGGTGATCAACCACACGGTTCGGATCGGCCGGTCGCCGTCGCCGGCGGCTACCCGTAACTGGTCGATGGATCTGCGCTGACTACCTCCGGCCATCCAACCACGCTTCACGCCATCGTACCGGCGATTCACATGACCTGAACTCGCTCAGAAGTCGTCCTCGAAGACGAACGTGCCGTCGCGCTGGACGACCTCGCCGTCGACCTCGATGACGGAGTCCTCGCTCATGTCGACTATCATGTCGACGTGCTCGGCGGACTCGTTGATCTCGTTGTCCTCGCCCACCGTCTCCGGGTACGCGGAGCCGACCGCCATGTGGACGGTGTCGCCCATCTTCTCGTCGAACAGCATGTTGTAGGTGAACCGGTCGATCTGGCGGTTCATCCCGATGCCGAGTTCGCCGAGGCGATGCGAGCCCTCGTCGGTGTCGAGGATCCCAGTCAGCAGATCCTCGTTGCGCTCGGCGGAGTGGGAGACGACCTTCCCGTCCTCGAATCGCAGCCGAACCCCGCCGATCTCGCGACCGTAGCGGTATAAAGGGAGATCGAAGTGGACCTCGCCGTTAACCCCGTCCCGGGTGGGCGCGGTGAACACCTCGCCGCCCGGGAGGTTCGCCTCGCCGTAGTCGTTGAGCGTGGAGTTGCCGGACACGTCGAGCGTGAGCTCCGTCTCCTCGCCGGACGTGATCCGGACCTCGTCGGCGTCGTCGAGGATCTCGACCATGTTCGACTGGAACTCGCGCTGTTCGTCCCAGTCCAGCGAGACGGCGTCCCAGACGAAGTTCTCGTACGCCTCCGTGCTCATGCCGGCGAGTTGGGCATGGCTCGCGGTCGGATACTGGGTGAGACACCACGTCTTCGAGAGACGAGTCCGTTTGACCTCCTCCATCGCGCGGTTGTACGCGGCGTTCGTCTCCGGATCGACGTCGGCGTCCTCGGTAGCGTTCGCGCCGCCGCGCGCGATGACGAAGACGTCGGCCTCCTCATAGAGCGCGCGGCGATGCCCCGGCTCGGAGAACTCCTCGGAGGAGCGTTTAAAAGCGCGCTGGGCGCGCTTCGAGTAGTTGAGGTAGATCGGGTTGGCTCCACGGTCCCCGCAGACCTCGTGGAGGGCGACCGCGAGGTCCTCGGCCTCCTTCGGCATCTGGATGACGACGTCATCGCCCGCCCCGATGCCCGTGGAGTGGTCGGCGATCGTCTCGGCGTGTTCCCGTACGCGTGCGTCCATGTCTCAGCCGTCTCGCCGCGGGGGATTACCGCTTTCCCTTCGGATGCCGGCTCGACACAACGGGTTTGACCCCGCACCGCGTAGTCAGACCATGGCTCGGTTCGCGTTCAGGCTCGTCGCGGCGACAGTGGGCGTCGGTCTCATCGTCGCGTACCTGCTCGCGGCGCTGCTCGTCGTCGAGGGGATGAGATATCTCGGATCGCTCCTGCCGAGCCTCGTCGAGCTGGTCGCGCTACTCGTCGTCGCGACGCTCGTGTCGACGTACGTCGGCTATCGCTTCGGAACGTCGCGTCTGGTCGCCGCCATCGAGACGGACCGCCTGTCGCGCGAACGAACCCCGCAGCTCCACCGACGACTCGACGGGCTCGTCGCCCGGATGGACGTCGACCGGCCGGCGCTGTACGTCGCGGACCTCCGAGCGCCGAACGCCTTCGCGGTCGGCGGCTCCGAGGGCGGCGCGCTCGTGGTCGACCGGTCGCTGTTCCGGCTGTTGCCGCCGCCGGAGCTTGGAGGAATCCTCGCACACGAGCTCGCCCATCTGGAGGGAAACGACGGCCTCACTGCCGCGATCGTCGACGGCTTCGCTCGGACCGCTACCGGGATCGTAACGCTCGCGGCGCTGCCGGCGTTGCTGTCGCTTTCCGGACTCGCCCACGGCACGGCGTGGATCCGCGGACGCCCGGGTGATCGGTCCGGTCTCTTCGCGCGGCTCCACCGGACGCTCTCGAACGCGTTGTTCGCCGGCTTCGTGCTCGCGACGCTGCTCGTTCGGGCGCGCTCACGACGACGGGAGTTCGCGGCCGACGACCGCGCCGCGGAGGTGACGGGCGATCCGATGGCGCTCGCGCGGGCACTCCGACGGATCGAGCGCGCGACCGAGCCGACGTGGCCGTTCGCGCCCGTCTCCACACGGAAACGGACCGACGATCCGGCCGAGCGCTGGCTGTCGACACACCCCTCGACCGACGAGCGCGTCGAGCGCCTGCGCCAGCGGGCCGCGTCGCAGGAGTCGGGACAGCGGATCCCGCTCGGACCGTCGGAGTGAATCGCCGGAGGCGAGCGGTCTCTCGTTGTAAGCAACACGAACCGTGTAACGTCGAACCGTGTAACGTCGAACCATGTAACTTCGAACCGGCTATGAGAACGATCGGTACCGACCATAGGAAAGTATTGAAGACGAATATTTTTCAACGTGCGTCCTATAACACTCTATTACGAACGTATTCGCTTATGACAGCAATGAACACTGCGGAATTCGAGACTGACCTCAGTCTCTTCAAATACGACCATCTCGAACAGCTCCCTCCGGAGTATCGGGGACTCACGGAGGACGCGCGAACGAACCGTATCGAGGCCGCGCTACGGACTCTCGGCGACGACGTGGTGATACTGGGCCACAACTATCAGCGACGAGAGATAGTCGAGCACGCCGACTTCGTCGGCGACTCCTACCAGCTGAGCAAGGAGGCTGCCGCCGCCGACGCCGAGTACGTCGTCTTCGGCGGAGTCACGTTCATGGCCGAGTCCGCGGACGTCATCACCGATCCCGATCAGACGGTCCTGCTTCCGAGCATGGAGGCATCCTGTCCGATGGCCGGGATGGCCGAGGCGCTCCAAGTCGACGCGGCGTGGGAGGAACTCACTGCCGAGACCGACGCGGACGTGATCCCGGTGACCTATATGAACAGCTACGCCGACCTCAAGGCGTTCTGTGCCGAGCAGGGCGGGCTAGTCTGTACGTCCTCGAACGCACACGAGGCGTTCGAGTACGCCCTCGATCGGGGCGACAAGGTGCTGTTCCTCCCGGACAAACACCTCGGGGAGAACACGGCGCACCGTCTCGGGCTGGAAGAGGAGATCGCACGGTGGGACCCGTGGGCCGCGGAGTCGGCCGACGCGAGCAGCGTCGTCGAGAACGACGTGATCCTCTGGGACGGCTACTGTCAGGTCCACGAGCGCTTCCGCGAGTCACACGTCGAATCGGTCCGCGAGGAACACGACGACGTCGACGTGGTCGTCCACCCCGAGTGTCGTCGAGAGGTCGTCGAGGCGGCCGACGTGGTCGGATCCACCGCGACGATTCGTGAAACAGTCGCAAACGCCGATGCCGGCGACACGTGGGCGATCGGGACCGAGATCCACCTCGCCAACCACCTCGGGCGCTGGCATCCCGAGGTGAATGTCGTCCCGCTGTGTGGCGACGCCTGTATGGACTGTAACGCGATGCGACAGATCGACCCCAACTACCTCGCGTGGATCCTCGAAGAGCTGGCCGCGGGTCGCGAACACAACGTCATCGAGGTCGCGCCGGAGGAAAAGGAGCTCGCACGGGTCGCGCTCGACCGAATGTTAGAGATCTGATCCATGACCGGACACGAGACCACGGACGTTCTCGTCGTCGGATCGGGGATCGCCGGGCTCGCGGCCGCCCTCGCCGCGGCCCGCGAGGGGAACGAGGTCGTCGTCGCGACGAAGGCCACCCGTCCGGAGGCGGCGTCCTCCTGGTGGGCACAGGGCGGTATCGCAGTCGCTCGCGATCACCCGGATCGGTTCAGACGGGACATCGTCGCCGCCTCGGACGACACGGCCGACCCGGACGCCGTCGACGTGCTCGTCGAGAACGCGAACGACGCCGTACACGACGTGCTCGTCGAGACGCTCGACGTGGCGTTCGACGCCGCGACCGAGGGTCGCGCAGCGACCGACCGAACGGTCCTCGGGGAACGTCTCGACGGCGACGGCGGCTTCGACTTCGGTCGGGAGGCGGGTCACGGCGAGGACCGTATCCTTCACGTCGGTGCCGAGACGGGCAAGCACGTCCACGTCCCGTTGTTGAACCACGTTGCCGACCGTGAGGGCGTGACGGTACGGACCGGCGTCGCCGCACTGGACCTGATCCGTCACGAGGGGCGAGTCCACGGCGCTATCGTGGAGTCCGACGGCGGTTGCGCTCCCGTCTACGCCGGTTCGACCGTGCTGGCGACCGGGGGGATCGGCGACCTCTTCGCCCGTTCCACGAATCCTTCGGGTGCTACCGGCGACGGCGTCGCAATGGCGGCTCTCGCCGGGGCGGACGTGACGGATATGGAGTTCGTTCAGTTCCACCCGACCGCGTACGCCGCGGGTCCGGAGGAGGAGACCTTCCTCGTCAGCGAGGCCGTTCGGGGGAACGGGGCCCTCCTCCGAAACGGAACCGGAGAGCGCTTCATGCCTGATGTCCACCCGGACGCCGAGTTGGCACCGCGAGATGTCGTCGCGCGCGCGGTGGCCCGGGAACGCGCGACCACGGGATCGGTGGTTCTCGACGTGGACCCGGTGGACTTCGCCGACCGGTTCCCCGGGCTCGCGGAGGAATGTGAGGCCCGCGGGGTCGACTGGACCGCCGGGATCCCGGTTGCGCCGGCCGAGCACTTCCTCTGTGGCGGCATCGACGTGGACGACCGCGGGCGAACGAGTCTCGACCGGCTGTACGCCGTCGGCGAGTGCGCACGCACGGGCGTTCACGGCGCGAACCGGCTCGCGTCCACGAGCCTGCTTGAAGGACTGGTCTGGGGACTTCGCGCCGGCAGGGACGCGGCGGGGGCCGAGCCCGTCGCAGTCGAGACGGCCGACCTGCTCGATCGAGACCCGGGTCTTCCCGACGACTTCGCCCGTCAAAAGCTCCGGCGTCTGCGCCGCGTGATGGAGGAGTGTGCGGGCATCGAGCGCGACCCGGCCGACCTGCGTCGTGCGGTCTCCGTCCTTCGACGACTCAAGGGCGAGGTCGACGCCTACGTCAGAACGCGTACCTCCCGCTCGCTTTACGAACTGCGTCACGCGACGGTGACGGCCCTGTTGGTGACCCGTCAGGCGCTGGCGAACGAAGAGAGCGTCGGGACGCACTACCTGATCGACGGTACCGAGTCGACCGAAGCGGGACCGGCGGCCGACGACTGATGATCCTCGACAGCGACATTGAGCGATGGCTTCGAGAAGACGTCGGCCACCACGACGTAACCGATCAGGTGCCCGGCGAGACCGCTGGCCGACTCGTCGCCAAGGAGGGCGGCGTCGCCGCCGGAGTGGACGCCGCGAACGCCGTCTTCGACTACCTCGATGTGACCGTGACCGAACGGGTTGACGACGGCGACTCCATCGAACCCGGTGAGATACTGTTGCGGGTCGAGGGACCGGCCCGGGCGGTGTTACGCGGCGAGCGCGTCGCGGTGAACGTCGCCGGTCACGCGTCCGGCGTCGCGACGAGGACCGCCGCGGCCGTGTCGGCCGCGCGCTCGGTCGACGAGGACGTGCGGATCGCGGCGACGCGAAAGACCACCCCCGGCCTGCGGGGGATCGAGAAGCGGGCCGTCGCGGCCGCAGGGGGAGACACGCACCGGCTCGACCTCTCACACATGGTGATGGTCAAGGACAACCACGTCGCCGAGTTGGGGCTGGTCGGCGCGATCGAACGCTTCAAGGAGCGAGCCTCCTTCGCGACCGCTCTGGACGTGGAGGTCGAGGCACCGCGGGACGCAGCACGCGCCGCCGAGGCCGGCGCTGACGTGGTCCTCCTGGACAATATGACCCCGGAAGAGACGAGGGAAGCAGTGGAACGCGTGGCAGGTAGCAGCGCCGACGCGCTGACGGAAGCCTCCGGCGGGATCACGACCGAAACCGTCCCGGAGTACGCCGCGACCGGCGTGGACGTAATCTCCATGGGAAGTCTCACCCACTCCGCGCCGACGCTCAATCTGTCGTTTCTGACCGGGGCAGACTGACGGGACCGACCCACGAGCGCGCCGAGCGACTTCGGGGGCGAGCGCGGACGACGACCCGGTCGTACCCGGAGAGCAAGCGTGATCGGTTCCGGCGCGTGGTGTTTCGTCGTTCATGAGAGGACGGTAAGGAATATTTTTGTAGTAAGGATGTTTACCTTGATGTAAGATATGGCCGTCTCGGAGGACGCAACCGTCACGAGCAAGGGACAAGTGACGATCCCGAAGCGGATCAGGGACGAACTCGGACTTCGGGCGGGTACGGAGATCGAGTTCACGATCGAGGAGGACGGTACGATCCGTGTCCGACCGAAAGAACCCGCGATCGACCGTCTTCGCGCGGTTAAAGAACAGCTGTCGGAACGCGACGTGGACGTCGAGGAGATGCGGCGGGAGTCGAAGACCGCGTGGAGTTCACACGTCGACGGGGACGGTGCGTGATCTTTCTGGATTCGTGGGTCTGGCTGGAGTTCGTTTTCAGCGGTGACAAGGGGAGCGAAGCCGAAGCGCTCATCGAACGGACGAACACCCCGGCGGAGGGTGGGCTCATCGCGCCGACGATCATCACGGAGGTCTCGTATCGGACTCGCGTCGTCGAGGATCGGGAGACGGCCGAGGAGGTGGTCCGTTCGATCCGGGACCTCGAACACGTCGAGAGCATGCCGGTGATCGACGAGATCGCGGAGTACGCGGCGGAACTCCGGTTTAAATACTACGAGCCGGGAGAACGGGAACTGTCGTACGCGGACGCGATACACCTCGCGACCGCCGTCGTCCACGACGACTGCGACGTGCTCTACTCCGGGGATCCCGATTTTGCCGACCTCGATGAGATAGAGACCGTCGTCCTGTGACCGGCCCGGCCTTCGGAAGCGCTGGTGCTGCTGATCTTATAAGGAACAGTGTTGCGTACCGCTCATGTAGTCACACATGGTTCCAGTCGGGTTCGATCACTTATAATAAACGATGCGGTGGCGCGCGCCTCCGAGCGCCCGGCAGGGCGCGAGTAGGGAGAGACCGAAGGTCTCTCTGACAGCCGGCGGCAACGCCGCCGGCGAGAGCACGCGCGAGGTCGCCGGCGCTCCGCGCCGG
>NZ_JAGGKQ010000008.1 GCF_017873815.1 Halorubrum alkaliphilum
CTCCCCTGCGACAACTGACGGCGAGTCCCACATCAAAGCCCCACCCTCCACGAGCGAACCCGTCAGGGTGAGCGAAGTAGGGTGGGGTCGGTTACACCTGCTATCGCTCACCACTGTGTCCACGCGATCACAGCGGGATGGCGTTCACCACCTGCCGGGCACCCCGGCGGTGTCGTCGGCTCCTACCCGATGTACCGTAGGTCGTCGTCGGGGACCGCGGGTCCGTCCTGCATCTCGCGGATCTTACCGACGACCTCCTCCATCTCCTCGGCACGGTCCTCGAGGGAGGCGTAGTCGACCTCGAAGTCGAGCATGGTCTCAAGAACTTCCAGCACGGCCTGTGCGCTCTTCGGATCGACGAGGTAGCCGCTTGTCTCACCCATCAGACACGCCGCCCCGATACCGCGTCGACCGCCAAGCCCCAACACGAGCCCCGAGACGCCGACGATCCCGCCGGCCGGCTCGTCGGGACGGAACTCGACGTCGGCCTCCCGGAGCTCATCGGCCAGCGATGCCTCCGAGACGGCCCCGAGCACCGTGTACTCCTCGACGAGTTCGCCGGTCGGCACGCCGCCGAGCGCGAACGCCCGCTCCGCGCCGAACGACTCGGCGACGTCGAGAAACGTGGAGGTGAGTCGGTAGTGACCCTCGTTCGACCCGGCTTGGTGGTCCCCGGTCAACACGAGCAGGTCGGAGCCCCCGGTGTCGACCGCGTGGAACTCCGCACACGTCAACGACGCGACGCCGTCCTCGCCCTCGACGCTCACCTGTGGCGGGAACTCCGTCGCGTACACCCGTCGCACGAGCTCGCCGTCGAACTCCTCGAGGAGGTGTTCGGCCGCGAGCTTCCCTACGTGGCCGACGCCCGGAAGCCCCTCGATCAGTACCGGGTCGTCGAGCTCCGGCGTCGCCACCTCGTCGATCTCGATGTCGTCCATACCGGATCTAGAGAGGTGGCAGTCACAAGAGGGTGGCTATTCGGTCGTCGCGACGCGGACGCCCGACCTTCCCGATCAGCGAGAACCGTCCGTTTCCGGCAACATCCACTCGTCCGCCCGTCCTATTCGTCCTGCTCGTCCGGCCCGGCCGGCCGTGCCCGCCGACGGTATTCTCCGTAGCGATCGGTCGGGTCGAACGGGGCCGGGGCGCTGTTCGCCGCGGGACCGTCACAGACCGGACACCTGTCGCCGAGCGTGTACACCGGTCGGTCATGGGTCGTCTCCCAGTTCGCACAGACCCGAATATCCGAGTGCATGAGTGATGACGTGAAAGGGCGCGTGGTGGCTGAAAACGAACCGAACGGGCTACTCGTCGTCCTCGCGTCGCTCGCGGTGGAAGCCGCCGGTCCCGCCGTTGGACTCGATCGACTCGCGAGCGCGTCCCGCGGCCGCCTCGAGCTGGTGTTCGGCTGTCTTGTAGTCCGGCGCGCGGACCTTGATCCGGTACTCCGGTGAGCCGACGTAGCCGACATCGAGTTCGACGCCGTCGGGGATCTCGCCGTTTCCTTCCGCCGCTTCGAGGGCGGCTTTGACGTCGTCGACGCCGTCGGATGCCGGCGATTCGAGGTCGACGTAGCCGGTGACGTCGACGTAGGGGACCGAGACGTTGTCCCGGGCGGCGGCGACGATCGCGTCGGCCGCCTCCTCGTCGATGTCGACGTCTTCAAGCGCCTCGTCGCCGCTGATCGCGGCTGCCTCGAAGGCGTCGTACAGCGATTCGTACTCGACTAAGAGCGCGTTGGCGACGCCGGTGTACCGGTCGTCGTCGACATCCTCGCCGAGGGCGATCAGCATCCAGTTGTCGGCCTTGCGCTCGTTCTTCCAGTCCTGTATCGTCTCCTTGCGCTGGTGTTCGTTGACGTCCTTGATCGACAGGTCGATCTGGTTCGAGGACTCGTCGACCTCGAGCACCTTCGCGACGACGGTCTGTCCCTCGCGGACGTGGTCGCGGACGTTCTTGATCCAGCCGGAGGCGACCTCGCTGATGTGACAGAGGCCGCGTTTGTCCTCGTACTGGTCGAGATCGACGAACACGCCGAAGTCGGCGATCTCGTCGACGTCGCCGACCACCAGTTCGCCGGGTTCGGGCCAGCCGCTGTACTTCATGACGGAGCGGCGAGGCGGTTACCGCGCCTCAACGGTTTCGACTATCTCGCCGTGTAGCTCCGCCTCCCCGCCGGTTGGCGTCGCGAGCGTCGTGCCACAGACCGCACACGACACCGTCGAGGAGGCCTTGCCGAAGACGACCTGTTCGTTCTCACAGTCGCCGCAGGCCAGAAGGTGGAAGCTTCCCGCCATGCTTACTCCTGGAACGTGAGCCGGCCCGCGCGCCAGCCCTCGCGCATGTGGGCCTTCCCGCAGTCGCTACAGCGGTAGTTCAGGTGGGTCTTCTTCGTCGGCTTGTCGCCACCGGGCACCTTCGAGTACCCGCCGGCGTTGCCGATCGTCGCGAGCGCGCGGCGCTGCTGTCGCGCGTCGCGTTTCATTCCGGTCGCTCGACCCGATCGGACCTTCTCGACCTCGTGCTCCTGATGGGAGTCACAGTGAGGGCAGTACGTATTGAAACGACGTGGCATTTCCATGGATATCGACCTTGTGACGCGGTTCGTCGCCGACGCTTAAAACGGGTTTGGTCTGTGACGGCCCGTCCCCGACGCGTGTCTATCTCGGCTCTCGCGGGGTGTCGTCGGATACCCCGCGAGAGCGTACTCTTCCTCACAGCGTGTAGTCGTGATCGCCGGTCTCGGACTCCAGAAACGCCGTCAGCAGGTCGATCGTCGCCGCAACGTCGTCACCGTCGGCGGTCTCCGTTACCGTGTGGAGATACCGGGTCGGGATCGAGATCGCGCCGACGGGTTTCGCGCCGTGGGTGTTCTGGAAGCCGGCGGTATCGGTGCCGCCCGCGGGCAACACCTCGTGTTGGTGGTCGATCCCCTCGGCTTCCGCGACGTCGGTCAGCCGGCCGTGGACCTTCGGACTGGTGATCACCGAGGAGTCCTTGAGCTTGATCGCGGTCCCCGCGCCGAGTTCCGTCACCGCGTCGGCCTCTCCCGCTATCTGTGGCACGTCGTTGGCGACCGTGACGTCGAGCGCGACCGCCAGATCCGGGTCGATGTCGACGCCGAGCGCTCTCGCCCCGCGGAGACCGACCTCCTCCTGAACCGTCGCCGCGAAGTGGATCGTCACGTCCGGATCCGCTATCCGCGCCGCGGCCGCAAGCATCGCGAACACACAGACTCGATCGTCGAGCGCCTTTCCGGTCACCCGGTTCCCCATTCGTGTCGTCGTCTGGTCGAGGGTGACCAGATCGCCGACGCTCACCAGATCCGCGACCGTCTCGGCGTCGCGGCCGAGGTCGATGAACACGTCTTTCACCTCGTCGTCCGTCTCCCGTTGTTCCTCCGTGAGCGTGTGCGGCGGGACCGACCCGATGACGCCGGTGAGGTCCTCGTCGCCGTGGACGGTGACGCGTTGTGCCCGGAGCACGCGCGCGTCGAAGCCGCCGAGCGGGTCGACCTGGACGAACCCCTCGTCGGTGACGTGTCGAACCATGAACCCGATCTCGTCCATGTGGGCGGCGACCGCGACCGAGTAGTCCGAGTCGCCCTCGATCGTTCCGACGACGTTCCCCATCGCGTCGGTCTCCACGCGGTCGACGCGGTCCGCGAACTCCCGGCGGACGACCTCGCGCACGTCATCCTCGTAGCCGGGGACGCCCCGCGCTTCGGTCAGCTCACACAACAGATCGTAGTCGAAATCGAACACCATGTCGATCGCTGGCGACGCCAAGGTCAAAGTACCGCAGGTTCCGGCACGGGTCGCCTCCTATCCGACGGGGGCTACCCGTCTCGGAACGTCTCGCCTCCTTTCTAAAACGACAAACCAGTTTATCGTTGTTCCGCAACGCTTTTGCGGCCGCTCCGGGGACACCAGTGTATGACGGACGTCAAAGCGGAACTCCGCGAACAGTTCATGGACGCGTTCGGCGGTGCCGACTACCCGGTCGAGAACCAGATGGATCTCGTGCCGGCGCTCCCGAACGGGCCGGGTACCAAGTTCGAGGCGGGCGACGTGAGTCTCACCGCCATGGAGATGGCCGCCAAACTCGGCAGCGAACAGGAGTTCCCCTACGACGACGTCGAGTCCCTCGTCGACGATATCCTGGAGGGACTCGAAGCGAAAGGCATGATCTGAACGCTCGGCTCGAACCGTCCCCGTTTCGGGACGAGATCACTCCCGTTTCGACGTGAGGTTGATACGGACGGAACCGTAACGAGGAGCGTGACCGCTGAGGGAGCCATCGTCGTTCCGCCGTGGGTCCTCTTAGGTGCGGCCCTCGGGATCCTCGCGTCCGTCGGCGTCGCGCTCGTGTTTTATTTCGGCAACCGCCTCGCGCCGACGCCAGAGCCCAAGATCGGGACGTCGGAGACGACAGGATCGGCGGGAGACGACCGGCGACACGCGGAGATCCGGTCGTACCTGACGGCGATCGGCGAGCGGTTCCACGAGGACCACCCCGTCGGCGGCGTCACCGTCCCCTTCTATCTCCCCGAGCGCGAGGTAGCCGTCACGTTCGACGCGCACGACTACTTCCGGCTCGACGGCGAGGGGGTCTACACCGTCCTCTGTGAACACGAGATGCCCGGGCGGGGGCTCGGACGCCGGCTTCCGTTCGACGTGACGGAACCCGACTGGGGCCCCGATCCGGACCGGCCGCGGCGCGATGACCCTGTCGACGACGCCTTCGCGGAACTCGGACTGCCCGCGGACGCCGACAGCGACGAGGTGAAGCGGGCGTACCGTGAGCGCGTCAAGGAGACGCATCCGGACCGCGGCGGCGACGAGGGCGCGTTCATGCGCGTCCAAGAGGCGTACGCGACCGCGAGCGACCACGCTGAGGGCGGATCGCGCTCCGGGTCCCGGAACGGCGGGAATCCGACCGACCGCGCGAGACGGGGATCGAGAACCGGTCGCGCACCCCGGTCGGACTCCCGTCGATGAACGACGTCGCCTTCGCCGACCGAGCCGCCTACTTCGAAGTGCCGGACGTGCTCGTGCTTGCGGACCTCCACGTCGGACGCGACGAGTCGTCCGCGGTCGCCCTCCCGATCGGCGAGCGAGAGGACCTCCACGAACGGCTCGCGTCGCTCCTCGAACGGTTCGAACCCGAGACGGTCGTGGTTGCCGGCGACGTCGTCCACACGTTCGATGGAGTCAGCGCTCGGAGTCTGAAGACCCTCGATCGCCTCACGGAGACCTGTCGTGACGCGGACGCGACTCTCGAACTCGTCGCCGGCAACCACGATAGCGCGCTTTCGGCGGCGTGGGACGGGATCGTCCACGACGAGTACGTGGTCGGCGAGGACACGAGGACACCACGGGCCGTGATCTGCCACGGTCACGAGCCCCCTCGACGGAGCGGCGATCGGTACGTCTTCGGCCACGTCCACCCGACGATCGAGATCGAGGGCGACCGACGACCCTGTTTCCTGTACGGGAACGAAACCTATCGCGCCGGCGACGTGCTCTGTCTCCCCGCGTTCACCCGCCTCGCGCCGGGTGTCGACGTGGGAAACGTGGCGACGGACGAGTTCGAGACGCCGCTCGTCGCCGACGCGAACCGGTTGGAGCCGATCGTTATCGAGCCGGGCAGCGGCGAGCCGCTTCGATTCCCGCCGCTGGGGGAGTTCAGGTCACTATTGTGAGCCAATTGCGGAGTGTTAACAACTAACGTTTATGATCGTTCCTGATCACGTCTGTCATATGGAAGCAGCCAGACTCCACGAGTACACGGAGGACATGACGAGCGGACTCTCGATCGACGAGGTCGCCGAGCCCGAAGTGGCGGGGCCCGACGACGTGATCGTCGCCGTCGAGGGCGCGGGGTGGTGTCAGACGGACAACCACATCATCGAGGGGATGTGGGAGCAGTACGTGCCACAGCCGCTACCGATGACGCTCGGCCATGAGAACGCCGGCACCGTCGTCGAAACCGGCTCCGAGGTCGAACTCGTCTCCGAGGGCGACCCGGTGATCTGTCACCCCGTCCAGACCTGTGGGACGTGTCGCCCCTGCCGGCTCGGCGAGACGATGTACTGCGAGAACGACGCGTTCAACGGACTGACAACTGACGGCGGGTTCGCCGAGTACCTCCACACGAGCGAGCGGTCAGTGATCCCCCTGCCGAGTGGCGTCGAACCGATCGACATCGCGCCTCACGCGGACGCCGGGATTACGGCGTATCACGCCGCCAAAAAGGCCGTTTCGGAGCTGAACCCCGGCGACCACGCCGTCGTCATCGGCGTCGGCGGACTCGGCCACATCGGCCTCCAGTGTCTGAACGCCATGAGCGCCGCGCGGATCACGGCCGTCGACGTGAAACCGTCCGCGCTGGAGTTGGCCCAGCGCTATGGCGCCGATCACGTCGTCAACCCGACCGATGCCGACGTTCCGGCGGAGTTGGAGGGTATCACCGACGGTACCGGCGCCGCACAGGTGTTAGACTTCGTCGGCGAGGACGTGACGACGGCGTACGCGCCCGACATCACCGCTGCGGGTGGCGATCACCACATCATCGGGTATGGCGGTCACATCCACGAGCCGGCACAGGCGCTCGTCAACGGAGAGTTCTCGTTCGTCGGCAATATCGTCGGTCGCTATGCCGAGCTCCAGGAACTCGTCGCGCTGGTCGAGCAGGGCGACGTCGACCTCCACACGAGCCGGTACGATCTCGACGAAGTGAACGATGTCGCGGAGATGCTCGAACACGGCGAGATCGACGGGCGAGCGGTCATCGTCCCCTGACGACGACTCCGCACGGCCTCCGCGCGACCTCCGCGAGGTTTTTGCCCACGCGCCGCCCGGAACCGTACATGCGAATCGAGAACAGCTTCATCCCGGTCGAGGGGGTCGGCGAGCGAACCGAACGCCGTCTCTGGGAGCGGGGTGTTCGGACGTGGGACGACTTCGACCGCGACGTCGACGTCGCCGGCGTCGGCTCGACGACAGCCGGCCGGATCGAGTCGTTCATCGCGGACGCGCGGGCTCACCTCGACGACGGGGACGCCCCGTACTTCGATCGGCGGTTTCCGAGCGGCGAGCGCTGGCGGCTCTACGAGAACTTCCGTGACACGACCTGCTTTTTCGACATCGAGACGACCGGCCTCGACGAACGCCGCGACCGAGTGACGACCGTCAGCTTTCATCAGGACGGCGAGACGACCACGCTCGTCGCCGGCGACGACCTCACGGCTCGCCGCCTCGAAGCACAGTTCCGGGACGCCGACTTGCTCGCGACGTTCAACGGTGCGCGGTTCGATGTCCCGTTTTTGGAGACCTCCTTCGGGATCGACGTCGACACGCCCCACCTCGATCTGATGTACCCGTGTAAGCGGATCGGGCTCTCAGGCGGGCTGAAACCCATCGAGAAGGAGATTGGGATCGGTCGCGACCGCCCCGACCTGTCCGGACGCGACGCGGTCCGGCTGTGGCGTGAGTACGAGCGCGGAGACGACGACGACGCGCTCGACACGCTGGTGTCGTACAACCGCGAGGACACGGAGAACCTGCGAACGCTCGCCGATGTCGTCTCGGAGTCGCTCCACGAGGACGTGTTCCAACCGATCGTCGGCGGTGCGGCGGACCGGAACTGATCAGACAAAGCTGACGGAACTCACGGGGAGCGCATAACCGATCACGGCGGGTCGGCAGTGTCTTCGATGGCTTCGTTCATCGTCTCGTCGTTGGCCGATCTTTCAGGAAGATCCGTTGCGCTACTCGTGCCGTCAGTACCGTTCGTGTCGCCATCCGGTCCATCGTCCACGCCGTGTTCACCGTCCGTGGTCTCCGTGTCGTCACCGTCACCGAGGTTCTCGCTGCTGGCGTCCTCGGCGTCGTCGTCATCGCGGTCCTCGGCGGCGTCGACGCCGGCTTCGGACGCCGACCGCTCCGCATCGTCTGACCGCTCCGCATCGTCTGACCGCTCCGCATCGTCTGACCGCTCCGCATCGTCCGACTCATCTTCCTCGATCCGCTCATTGTCCGATCCGGGCTCGCCCGTCGACTGGATCAGCTTCATTTCGCCACGGGCCCGGAGACTGCCGTCGATCTCCGCACCCTCGTAGATCACGAGGTCGCCGCCGGACACGTCCCCGAGGACGCGTGCGCCCGCCTCCACGGTGACCGTTCCATTCCGGGTCGTGACGTCACCGTGGATCGTGGTGTCGGCCCCGACGGACACGCCCTCGCGGGCCCGAAGCGAGCCGAACACCTCGTTGCGCTCGCCGACCGTGATCGACTCCGCACGCAGGTTCCCGTGGATCCGACAGTCGTCGCCAACGGTCGCGGGCGTCGACACCCGCCAGGCGTCGTCGGAGACCTCCGCGCCGCGCGGGATCAGGAGGGGATCGCGCACGTCGTCGCCGTCGGCAAGGGCTTCGGCAAGCTCGTCGGCGGCGTCGGTTTCGCCCGCCCTGAGCAGCTGTGAGAGCACGATGAAGTAGAAGACAAGGGTGGGGACCGGGTTCCGGATGACGATCCAGCCGTTCGCCTCGAACCCCTCCTCGATGTTCACGTCGTCGCCGATGTCGAGGTCGCCGGAGACCATCAGTCGACCCGTGACGGTGACGCGTTCGCCGAGGTAGGCGTCCTCGCCGACGAGCACGTTGCCGTCGACGGTACACCACGTGTCAAGCCGACAGTCGCCGTCGGCCTCGATGTCGTCGTCCACCTCGACGCGCTCGCCGATCGCGACGTTGCGGCCGCGGAGCCCGAACTCGACCGTCGACTGACCGCCGACGAGCACGTCGCCGTCGACGACGACGTCGTGCTCCTCGACGGTGGTTCCCGAAGGAACCGCGAGTTCGTCTATCGGACTGCCGCCGCGTACTGGCACACCCGGTAGCAGTCACCCGGGAAATATAAACGACAGGGGGAGTCAGACGCACGTCGGACGCACAGACACCCCCGTCGCTCACCCGGTGTGTGGAGCCGTGTCGCAGCACGCGGCGGTCACCGCCTTTTTCACTGACCTCCCGAAAGCCGTAGTATGGGATTCGGATCGTACGACGAAAGCGAGCAGGGGGGACAGGAGGTTGACACCGACGACGAGGACGCCGTGAACGTCCACGAGCACGAACACGACGGCGACGTCTCCGTCGAGGGCGGCGACGACACCGACGAACTCGTCGGCCGCCTCGCCGCGATGAAGGACGACGACGACGAGTAACTCGATATCGGACCGACCGACGACGGAGACGCTCGTGTCACGCCGCTTTTATCAGTCGGTCGGCTACGATGCCGTATGAGCACCGAGCTGACGTTCAACGAGGACGGTGTCGACGTCGTGTATCAGGGCACCGAGTTCGAACTGGAGAAGGATCTGATCGAGGAGGCCACGGGGAAGGGATACCGGGACGTGACCGATCACGAGGTCCTCCAGATCATCGCCGAGGAGCCCGAACTCAACGGCGAACCGGTCCGCATCGGCGACGTGTTGTAGTCGGTCGTCTCCGGCCGACCCGTGGCTCCGTGTTAGTCCTCGGTGAGACGGACGTTTATAAGTATCTGACGGGAGGGTGGACAAGTTGAAAGCTCCAGTCGTCCGTTTATAAATCAGAGACTGCGGATCGGCGGTGAACTGCTTCAAAGCCCCAGCCGTGCGGGCGGCGTACGCTCGCTGTCGTCCGAAAATCGAAGATTTTCGGGATGTCGTCAGAACTCTTTGAGTTCTGACTGCTAGCCAAAAATCTCCGATTTCTGGCAATGACGAGAGAGCTTCGCTCTCTCGAACCACGCTCCTCGTCGCTCACTCCGTTCGCTCCTGCGGTGCTTGCGTCGTCATCAGAACGCTGCGCGTTCTGATTGGCTCACGAGAGCGGAGCTCTCGTGAACGCCTACGCCGCCCGCAACGGCAGCGAGGCGCTCCGCGCCTCGGGCAGCCGGACGTAGTCCGGCGACTGCCCCTTTGAGTCCCACCCACACAGCAATCGCACCTCAGGCCTCCCCAGCCTCGTCACCGGCGGCTTTGCCGCCGGTTGCAAGCGAGAGCTTTGCTCTCGCCCTGTCGGCGACCCCCGCCGGACCGCTCGGCGGGGGTCGCCGACTCCCTCGCGCCGTCGTCGCCGGCGCGTAGCGCCGGCTGCCAGAGGGACCCTCGGTCCCTCGCGGTTCGCGCACTTAAAAGGGCGCGAACCGGGGCGCGCCACCGCATCGATTACTTATAAAATATCGTCGCTACCGCTCAAATACCTTTTAAATACGATCTCGTTGCTATCGATCTGCGATCTACTCCCGAAATCACTCGAAACGTGGTCTCCGACGGTCGGCCGTAGGACGACGGTCCGATCCTGAAAAGGGACTCCACCCGTTCAACCCGCCCGTCCCGAAAGCGCAACGCCGATACCGTGCCGATGAGAAACGTGGTCCATGTACGAGGCGGTCCACGCACACCCGGACGGCGAGACCACCGTCGCGCGTCACGCGGCAACCGCGGCACGATACGGGTACGACGGGGTAGTCGTCCGCACGGGGACGAGCGCGGATCCCGCCACCTACTCCGACATCGCCGAGGAGTACGGGATCGACGTGGTCGACGCGGTCGAGATCGATGCCGGCGATCGGACGGCCGCGTCCGGCGCGGTCGGCTCTCGCCGCCCCGATCACACGCTCGTCTGTGTCGTCGGGGGCGACGACGGGCTGAACCGGTACGCGGTCGAGGAACCCCGCATCGACGTGCTCGTCCGGCCGAACGGCGACTCCGGCGGGTTCAACCACGTTCTCGCGAAGGCCGCCCGCGACAACGGCGTCCACGTGGAGTTCGACTTCGGGCCGGTGTTGCGCGCGACCGGCGGCAAGCGGGTGCGGGCGCTTTCGGACCTACGGAAGCTCCGCGAGATCGTGACCTACTACGACGCCCCCCACGTCGTCAGTGCGAACGCAACCTCCCATCTCGAACTCCGACCACCTCGCGAGCTGGTCGCCGTCGCCGAGCGCGCCGGCTTCGACCCCGAATGGGTTCGCGACGGGCTCCGTGCGTGGCGGGAGATCGCGGAGCGGAACCGGGAGCGACGCTCCGGGGCCTTCATAGAGCCGGGGGTCCGACGTGGGAGACATGAAGAAACCGGTCGATGAACACGCCGAGCGGTTCTCGGAGAAGGCGGCGGAGTACGACGACTCCAAGAGCGACGAATATCACGCCTGTGCCGACCTCGTCGTCTCCTATGCCGATCCGGGGCCCGAGGACACCGTCGCGGACTTCGGTGCCGGCACCGGGGCAATAGCCCTCGCGCTCGCGCCGGACGCGAGACGAGTGCTCGCCCGCGACATCAGCGAGGGGATGATGGAGCAGGGCCGACGCAAGGCGTCCGAAGCACGGATCACGAACGTCGAGTTCGCGTACGGCGAGTTCCGCGAGCCGAACCTCGGCGACGTCGACATCGACATCGTCACCTCGAACTTCGCGCTCCACCACCTCGCGGACGACGAGAAGCGCGAGGCGATCCGCGTGATGGCGGAGACGGGGGCCCGCCGGATCGTCCTCGGCGACGTAACCTTCTTCGGCGAGCCGAACCCCGAGGAGCCGTTCTACAGCCCCGAGGTCGACGACCCGGCGACGGTCGGCACGCTCGTCGAGGCGTTCACCGACGTCGGCTTCGCGGTGACGGTCGCGGAGCGCGTCCACGACCAGGTCGGCGTTCTCGTCGCCGAACGGATCGGCTCGGGCGACGAGGTTCCGGGGGCGGAATGATGGCGGCGCGCGCGCCAACGACCGGTGTAGGGGTGTTCGGTCCGTGAAACACCTCCCGAAACACCTCCGACCGCGATGGCGATACGTCGCCGTCGGGTTGGAGGCGTGGCCCGACGCCGACGTCGACCGTCGGGGGTTCCAGCGCGCGCTGTGGTACGGTGCGGGCAACCTCCTCGGCGACACGGGGAGCGCGGACGCCGGGTTGAAGTTGCTCTCCTTCTCCTTCTCGGACGGGGAAGGCGAAGCCGTCGTTCGGGTCCGGCACGGACACCTCGACGACGCGCGTGCAGCCATCGCGTGCGTGAGCGAGGTCGACGACGATCCCGTCGGGATCCGGATACGCGGGGTTTCGGGGACGGTGCGTGCCTGTGAAGAAAGATATATGGGTCGCGCGGCCGGCAGTTCGACACAGCGAGACGTCGCGTTCGAGGATGCCGATCAGACCGCCGTCGTGCGTGGAGACGTGTACGACGTTCGGGTCGGGTCGGGGTACGTCGGCGCGGCGGCGTTCGACATCGAGTGATATCATGCAGGGCCAATCCCAACAACAGGCGTACGACCGAGGAATCACCATCTTCTCTCCCGACGGCAGGCTCTACCAGGTCGAGTACGCCCGGGAGGCAGTGAAACGGGGGACCGCGAGCGTCGGCATCCGCGCGGAGGACGGCGTCGTCCTCGCCGCGGACAAGCGAGCTCGCTCCCCGCTGATGGAGCCGGCGAGCATCGAGAAGCTCCACAAGGCCGACGACCACGTCGGCGTCGCGAGCGCGGGCCACGTCGCGGACGCCCGCCAGCTCATCGACTTCGCGCGCCAGCAGGCGCAGGTGAACCGCCTCCGCTACGGCGAGGCGATCGGCATCGAGAACCTGACGAAGACGATCACCGACCACATCCAGCAGTACACCCAGATCGGCGGGGCGCGCCCCTTCGGCGTCGCGCTCATCGTCGGCGGGATCGAGGACGGCGAGCCACGCCTGTTCGAGACGGATCCCTCCGGCACGCCCTACGAGTGGCAGGCGCTCTCGATCGGCTCCGACCGGAGCGACCTCCGCGACTACCTCGAAGACAAGTACGAGGCTGGACTCTCCACCGATGAGGCGGTCGGCCTCGCGCTCGATACCCTCGCCGAGTCGAATGACGGCGAGCTGACGCCCGAGGGAGTCGGCGTCGCCACGATCACGGTGGACGACGAACGGTACACCGAGCGGACGGACGAGCAGCTCGAAACCGTCCTCGCGGAGCGCGACCTGCTTCCGACCGAGGACGACGAGAACGGCGACGACGAGACCGAGGAGTAACGCGACCCGTCCCCCGTCACGCTCCTGCTCGTTCCACACGGCGGCGACGACCGCGCACACCGTATCCTCTTCTCCCGGCCGAACGGCTCGCTCCACACCACCACCTTATAATCCCTCGCAGAGACAACCATCCCGATAATGTTGGAGGGCGTCAACGTCGCGCTCGGCGTGTCGGGCAGCATCGCGGCGGTGAAGGTCGTCGAACTCGCCCACGAACTGCGCCGGCAGGGCGCGAGCGTGCGCGCGGTCATGACACCCGCCGCGACGAACATCGTACACCCGTGGGCGGTCGACTTCGCCACCGACGAGCCCGTCGTCACGGAGATCACCGGTGATGTCGAACACGTCGAACTCTGTGGCCGGGAGGGGTGGGCCGACGTGCTGCTTCTCGCGCCAGCGACCGCGAACACCGCGGGAAAGATCGCCGCGGCGGTCGACGACACGCCCGTGACGACCTGCGCGACGACCGCGCTTGGAGCGGGGGTTCCGGTCGTGATGGCACCGGCGATGCACGAGCCGATGTACGACCACCCGGGCGTGCTCGACGCGCTCGACACGATCTCGGCGTGGGGCGTGACGTTTGCGGATCCCCGCGTCGAGGAGGGAAAAGCGAAGATCGCGGCGGAGCCGGCGATCGTCACTGAGGTCGCCCGTGCGACGACGCCGGACACGCTTGCCGGGGTCCACGTCGTCGTCACCGCGGGGGCCACGAAAGAGCGGATCGATCCGATCCGGATCCTGACGAACCGGGCGTCCGGCAAGACGGGACGGGCGGTCGCTCGCGCCTGCTACGTCCGTGGTGCGGACGTGACGCTCGTTCACGACGGCAGCGACGTGACTTACGCCGACGTGCTCGCGGTCGAGACTGCCGACGAGATGATCGAGGCCTGCCGCGAGGCGGCAGTGACCGCGGATGCGCTGGTGTCGGCGGCGGCCATCTCGGATTTCACCGCCGACGCGGTCGACGAGAAGATCCGCTCTGGCTCCCCGCTATCGGTCGATCTGCGGCCGACACCGAAACTGCTCGATTCGGTCCGGGAGGCGCACCCGAAGCTCCCGCTCGTCGGATTCAAAGCCGAGACCGCGGGTGACGACGCTGCGATGATCGCCGAGGCGGAGCGGATCCGCGACCGCGTCGACCTCGCGTTCGTCGTCGCCAACGACGCGAGCGTGATGGGCGGAGAGCACACGCGGGTCCTGCTCGTGGGGTCGCCCGGCACCGATCCCGAGGAGGCAGCAGGCACGAAGGACGCCGTCGCCGGACGGATCGCCGACCGGCTGGGCGGGATCCTCGAAACGATCGATTGATCATCGACACGCCGGTGTCGGACAGGGTTTCGTGGGCACGGGAGCCGGCAGCGTCGATACGGATACAAACTGTTTTGAGTCGGTAGAATCACCCGTCGGGTAGACATCACCATGTGTATTCAGACGGCCATTACCGACACCGCGGGAGGTGACACGGGTGGCTGACGACGACACACCGCCCCCCGAGCGCGGATCGGTCGTCGTTCCCGTCGAGTCGACGTCGACCCTCCGAACCACGGTTACACACCTCATCGAATCGGCTGCGGCCGGCGAGTTCGAGTCGATCCACTTCGTCGTCCTCGCCTCGTGGCGACGGGACGATCCCGAGACGGCAGCACGGAACGCCGACGCCGAACGCCTTCTCGACCGGGTGTCCGCGTGGGCTGACGCCGACCTCGACGACGCCGAAGTTGAAGGCGTCGAGATCGCCACCGCGGTCGTCGGTGCCGACGAGTACCTGTTCGGCCCCGGCGATTATGCCCGCGAAATCGTCACGTACGCCGACGATCACGGAATAGACTCCGTCGTTTTGGATCCGGAGTACACGCCGGTCGGGAACACGACACTGCTCCAGCCGCTGGCGTTCGAACTGTCGAACACCGACCTCGTCGTTCGGGAAGCACCCGTGTCCCGCCCGACGCGCCGTGAACGACTACGTAAGGAGGCGACCGGCAAGCGGTTCGCCGCGCTGTTCGGTGCCTCGTTTGCGTTCTACCTACTCCTCGGCGATCCGCTCTACTGGTTTGACTGGCTGACCGGCGTCGCGAGCGCGGCGATCGTCGCGATCACCCTCTCGCGGGTCAGTATCGACACCGAGCCGTCGTTCCCTCGGACCCCGATGCGGGTCCTTCGGGGGCTGGTCTACGTTCCCGTGCTGCTGTTCGAGATACTCAAATCGAATCTCGTCGTCGCGCGGGTGATACTCGACCCCCGGCTCCCGATCGACCCGACGTTGAACCGGGTGCGGGTGCTCGTCGGCAGCGGTCTCCCGCTGATGACGCTCGCGAACTCGATCACGTTGACCCCCGGAACGCTGACCGTCCGTGCGCGTGACGGGGACCTCTACGTCCAGTCGCTCATCCCGTGGGCGCGGGACGGACTGTTCGACGGCTCCCTGGAGCGGTGGACCCGGTTCATCTATTACGGTCGCGAGGCCGCTCGGCTTCCGACCCCGCGCGAGCGCGACGATGTCGCGGTCTTTCAGGGGCCGGACGCGACAGAAGAACTCCCCCTCGCTCGTGCGGACGGCGGCGACGAAACCGATCGCCGACACACCGATACAGGCGCTACGCGCGACGCACCCACCGGAAGCGACGCTGACGAGACGACGGAGGTGACAGACGAATGAGTTTCGTCGAAACGACGGTCGTCGCCGGCTACACCGTGAGCGACTTCCTGCTCGCGGCCGCGGCCGGCTTCGTCGTTCTCGCCGTCGGCATGCTCTACCGTGCGGTGAAGGGACCGACGATGCAGGACCGGGTGCTCGCGGTGAACGTGCTCGGCACCAACACGGTCGTCATCCTCGCGATGTTGGGGGCGGCGCTCTCGGAGCCGACGTTCCTCGACATCGCGCTGATCTACGCCCTGTTGAACTTCCTGATGGCAGTCGCCATCTCGAAGTTCACGGTCGAGCGAGGTGGAGTCCTGTGATCGAGACGCTCGAACCGGTGCGAATCGGGCTGGTCGTCCTGTTCGTGCTCATCGGGCTGTTCTTCACGTTCGTCTCGATGACGGGCGTGATCCGGCTGCCCGATGTCTACTCGCGGGCACACACCGCCTCACAGGCCGACACGCTCGGGGCCGGCTTCGCGCTCGCCGCGGTCGCGCTCGTGATCGGCTGGGAGGGTGCGGGATTCAAGTCCGTGATCCTGCTGTTTTTCATCTTCGTAACGAACCCGACGGCGGCCCACGCGATAGCCCGGGCCGCCTTCGAGGAGGGGATCGTGCCGTGGACGGAGGGTGACGAGCGCCGATGAGTGGAGTCGACCTCGTCGCCGCCGGCTCCGTACCCCAGCCTGTGATCGCACAGGTCACCGCCATCGAGGCGAGCCTGTTCGTCTTCGTCGTCCTCACGGCGATCGTTACGGCACTCGCACGTGACGTGCTCGCCGCAGTCATCGTCTTCGGGGCCTACAGCCTCGGGATGGCGGCATTGTATACGTTCTACCGCGCGCCCGACGTGGCGATGACGGAGGCGGCCATCTCGGCCGGCGTGACGACGATCCTGTTGCTTCTCACCCTCGCGAAGACGACCCGTATCGACCACGAGGTCGCCTTCGAGTCGGTGAACCTCCCGGCCGCCGGTGCGGCTGGCTTGTTGTTCGTCGGTCTTCTCTTGACGACGGCAGAGATCCCCGCCGTCGGCGACCCCGACGCACCCGCGTGGAGCAACGTCGACGTTACGCAGTGGTACATCGCCGAAACGTACGCGGAAACCGGCGTCGAGAACGCCGTGATGGCCGTGCTCGCGGCGTTCCGCGGGTTCGACACCTTCGGCGAGGCGGTCGTCGTCTTCGCCGCGGGGATCGCCGTTCTCGTCGTGTTACGACGGGAGGTGTTCGCATGAGCGATCGATCGGGAAGCTCGGACAGCCTCGACGACGGCACCAGTGAGGGTATCGATGGCTTCGGCGACAGGGCTCCTTCTGACACTGACGGCCCGTCCCGAACCGGTCGGCTCGACTCCGAGGTGAGACAGGGGTCGCCGTACACGGAGAGTCAGGTGATCATGCCGACCGTGAAGGTGGTCGCTCCGTTCGCGTTCACCTACGGACTGTTCGTCACCTTCCACGGCGGCGGCTCGCCGGGCGGCGGGTTCCAAGGCGGCGCGATCATGGCGGCGGTCGTGTTCATGATCGCCTTCGCGTTCGGTATCGAGGCGACCCGCGAGTGGCTCGCGAACACGGTCGTCGTCGGCCTCGCGGTCGGCGGGACGCTGGTGTTCGCTGGAATTGGTATCGTGACGATGACACAAGGCGGGGCGTTCCTTCAGTACGAACTGCTCCCAGTCCCGCTCTCGCGGATCAACCGAGTGACGTACGGAATGGAGGCGGTGGAGATCCTCGGTATCGCCTCGATCGTAAGCGGCGTGCTCATGGGGCTGTTCTTCCTGCTCGCGCGTGGGTTCTCCTCCGAGGGGGGCGCGAGCGGTACCGGTGACTCGACCGCCCGAACCGACGGGGGTGACGACCGATGACCGCGTCCTCCGTTCTCTCGGCCGCGCCGGTTATCGGAGCGTCGGGAGTGCTCGACGTGCTGGCCACTCGCCACGCGTACGTGGTGTTCGCGTTGTTGTTGTGTATCGGACTCTACATGATGATCGCCAATCCGAACCTGATCAAGAAGCTGATCGGACTCAACCTGTTCCAGACCGCGATATTCCTGCTATTCGTCGTCTCCGCGTACGTCGAGGGCGGTGCGATCCCGATCATTCCTGCGGGGACCGAGCAGGGTGCGGCCTACGCCAGTCCACTCCCACACGTTATCGTGCTCACCGCCATCGTCGTCGGCGTGAGCCTCACCGCGGTCGGGCTCGCGCTCTGTATCCGGATCTACGACGAGTACGGGACGCTTCGGGCCGACACCCTCCGAGACCTGATGCGCGAGGAGGGGTCGCTGCCCGCAGAGGTCGGTCAAGAGCCGGACGCTGCGGGTGTCGCGCGCTCCGACGGAGGTGAGACGAATGAGTGAGCCGCTCCCGCTGATCGAGCTGCTCCTTCCGTTGGCAGTCGTCGTTCCCATCGTGGCGGCGACGCTCCCGCTGGCGCTCGGGCTCCGATACGACGATGTCGGCTGGTCGGTCGCCGCGGTCACGAGCGTCGGACTCGTCGGGATCGCGGGCGCGGTCGCGGCCGAGGTGTACACGGCGGGGCGGTTCGCCCACGAGCTCGGCGGCTACCAGCCCCCCGTCGGGATCGAACTCGTCGCCGACGAGCTCTCCGCGGCGGTGCTCGTCCTGATCGCCGTCGTTGCCGCGGCGACGCTCGCCTTCTCTCGGGTCGCCGGCCCGCGAGGAAACGCGTTCTACAGCGGGTACCTCCTGTTGACCGGGGGACTCTCGGGCGTGGTGCTCACCGGTGACCTGTTCAACCTGTTCGTCTTCTTGGAGATCGTCGGGCTCACGACGTACGCCCTCATCGCCGCCGACCGGTCGGGTGCGAGCGCGTACGCCTCCCTGAAGTACCTGATGTTGGGAACCGTCGGCGCGTCGCTGTACCTCGTCGGCGTCGGATACGTCTTCCTCGCAACGGGGTCGCTGAACATGCTCGACCTCCAGACGCAGATCGTTGAACAGGCCTCCTATACGGATCCGCTGATACAGGCCGGGTTCGCCTTCATCGTGGCCGGCTTCGCGTTGAAGATCGCCCTGTTCCCGGTCCACACTTGGCAGCCGGACGCCTACCAGCGCGCGCCGGACTCGGTGACGGTATTCGTCGCCGCGCTGGTGTCGACGGCGGGTGCGTACGCGCTGATCCGCGTGACCTACACCGTGTTCACCGTCGACTTCCTGCTCGCAAACGACGCGATAACGACGGTGCTGCTCGTCGTCACCGGCGTCTCGATCCTCGCGGGCTCCGTGCTCGCAGCGATGCAGTCGGATCTCAAGCGGATGTTCGCGTACTCGTCGGTGGCCCAGTTCGGGATGATCGCCGCCGCGGTCGCGCTCGCCAACGAGTGGGCGCTGCTCGGCGGCATCGTCCACCTGCTCGGCCACGGGCTGTTGAAGTTCGGGCTGTTCCTCGCCGCCGGCCTGCTCGCGCTCGGGTACGGCGCTCGACGCGTCGAGGACCTCGCGAGTCTCGCTCGACGCGCCCCGTACACCGCGGGGTCGCTCGCGGTGCTCGGGCTCGCCCTGGTCGGGATCCCCCCCTCGATCGGCTTCCTCGGGAAGTGGTACATCGCCTTCGGCGCCGTACAGGAGAGCGGTGCCGGCGGCGGCGCGGTCGGGATCGGGATCGCGGCCGTGATATTCATCAGTACGCTGTTCACGCTGGCGTACGTCGCCCGGCTGATAGAACAGCTGTACTTCGCCGGCGTCGGCCTCGACGACGGTCACGGCGAGGGAGTCGCTGACACCGACGAACACGGCGGCAATGTCGTCGCCGACGGCGGACAGGCCGCCGACCACGACGCGGACGACCCGATCTCGCCGAAGTCCGGTGCGCCGACGACGCTCGGCGTCCCGGATCGCGTCCCCACAGGGGCGTTCGTCGTCCTGCTTTTGGCTACCGCTACCGCCGTCGCCCTCGGGTTCGCCGGGGCGACGTTCGCGGACCTGTTCGACCCGTTCCTCAGTGAGGTGTTCGCATGACTGACGTTCCACTATCCGACCTCCGACCGTTGCTGGCAGTCCTCGTGTCGTTCGTCGCGACGGCCTTCATCGTCGCGTCGTACCGCTCGCCGAACGTTCGCGAGGGGTGGACACTCCTCGCGGCGCTCGTCAAGTTCGGGATCGTCGCGTCGATGCTGCCCGGCGTGCTCGACGGCGCGGTGTACGAGACGTCGATCGCGACGTTCCTGCCCGGGATCGAGTTCGCGCTGCGGGCGGACGCGCTCGGGATGCTGTTCGCGTTCCTCGCGAGCGGACTGTGGATCGTCACGTCGTTTTACAGCATCGGCTACATGCGCGGCAACGACGAGATCAACCAGACTCGGTACTTCGCCGCCTTCGCCGTGTCGCTGTCGGCGACCATGGGGATCGCGTTCGCGGGCAACCTCGTGACGATCTTCGTCTTCTACGAGCTGTTGTCGATCGCGACGTATCCGCTCGTCGCACACGACGAGACGGACGAGGCGCGCTCTGCCGGCCGGAAGTACCTCGCGTACACGATGTTCGGCGGCGGCGTCCTCGTGCTCGCCGGCACCGTCATGGTGTACTGGCTCGCCGGCTCCGTCGCGTTCACGCCCGGTGGCATCCAGGAGCTCGCGAACGCCGACCCCGGGCTGGCGATGGTCGCCTTCTTCCTGCTCGCGATCGGGTTCGGCGTGAAAGCCGGCATCATGCCGCTCCACCAGTGGCTCCCCGAGGCGATGGTCGCGCCGACGCCGGTCTCCGGACTGCTCCACGCGGTCGCGGTCGTCAAGTCCGGCGCGTTCGGCGTCTCCCGGGTGATACTCGACGTGTTCGGCCCCGAGCTCGTCTTTTCGCTGTCGCTGCCGTTCGGCTTTACCGCCGGACTCGTCCTCTCGACCATCGGCGCGATCACGCTCACGGCGGCCTCGCTCATCGCCTTACGGAAGGACCATCTGAAACAGCGGCTCGCGTACTCGACGGTGAGTCAGCTGAGCTACATCGTCCTCGGGCTCGGACTGTTCGGGTGGTACGGGCTCGTCGGCGCGCTGCTCCACATCCCGGCACACGCGTTCATGAAACTCACCCTGTTCTTCTGTGCGGGGTGTATCCACGTCGAGACCCACACCGACTACATCTCGAAGATGGCCGGGATCGGCAAGCGGATGCCGGTGGTGATGGGCGCGTTCACGGTCGCGGCGCTCGGGATGGCCGGCATCCCGCTGCTCGCCGGCTTCGTCAGCAAGTACTACATGCTGATCGGCGGGATCCAAATGGGCGCGGAGTTGACGCCCGTCGCGTACTACCTCGTGGGCGCGCTGCTGCTGTCGGGCGTGCTCAACGTGGCGTACTTCTGGCCGGTGATCTACACCGCCTTCTTCGAGTCGGAGGACGCTCACGACGCGAAACCGCTCGTCGACTTCAAAATGGGCGGTGAGACGCGGTCGACGCTCCCCGCTACGGATGGGGGCCGCCCCCCCGAGGACGACGATGACGAGTCCGTCAACGACGGACCAACTGACGACGAACCAATCGACGAGGTCGTCGAGAACGCGGAGAACGGCGATGGCGAAACCGATACCGCGGACGTGCCAACCGGATCGGACGTCCCAGACGCGGAGGACGACGACTCGGAGGGTAACGGCGGATCGTTCGACGATCTCCCGACCGACGAGGAGGGCGTGGTTCGGCCGGACTTCGACACGAGCGATCGGGACTTCTCCGAGACCGCGAAACGCGTCGACACCGGCGACTACGCGGTCGACCAGCGCCCCTCCGATGTCAACGTTCCGTTCGGCGTCGAGCGCGATGACCGCGCTCACGACGACGAGGACCACGCCGTCGACGATGACCGCCACGAGACTCACGACGGACACGAAAGCCATGACGAGCACGACGACCACGGCGGACACGACCACCACGGTGGTCCGCCAGCCGGCGGTTGGGAGCGCGTGGACGGGCTCGACGCCCTTCGCGGGCGCGAGTCGACGTGGTTCATGCTCGGGCCGATCCTCACGGCGATGACGCTGGCGCTCATGCTCGGCGTGATCCCCTACGAGATGGGCTTTCTGGAGCTGATCGAGCTGATAGTCGACACGCGGCTCCCCGAGGAGGTGGCTCGCCCATGAACGGGCTGGTGACCGCGGTGCCGCCGTTCCTCGTCCTCGCGGTCGCGGCGGCGCTCGTGCTCGCGCTCCCGCGCGCGGTCGGCCACGCGCTCGGTGCGGCGGCGACCGCGTTCGTGTTCGTACAGGCGTGGCTCGCGCCCGACGGCACCCACCTCGCGACGGAGTTCCTCGGCTTCTCGGTGGTCTTCCTGAACGTCGACCCCTTCTCCGCGATGATGGGACTCGTTATCGGCTTCCTCGCCACGGCCGCCGTGATCTACGCGTACGCCAGCGACGCGCCACGGTGGCTCACGTCGTTCGCGCTGTTGTACGTCGCCTCGACGGTCGGCACGGTGTACGCCGGCGACTGGCTCTCCGTGATCTTCTTCTGGGAGCTGATGGCCGTCACGAGCACTCTCCTCGTCTGGCAATACGGCGGCGAGGCCGTCCGAGCGGGGTACCGCTACGCCATCGTCCACGGGATCGGCGGCACGATCCTGCTCGGGGCGGTCGTCGTCCACTTCGTCGAGGTCGGGAGCTTCCTCTTCACCGCGGAGACGGGGATCCACGCGACCGCGGCGGTGCTCGCGGCGATCGGGATCGGGATCAACTGCGGGTTCATCTTCCTCCACACGTGGATCCCGGACACCTACCCGCGGCCACACATCGCGGCGTCGGTGTTCCTCTCGGTGTTCACCACCAAGACCGCGGTGTACGTGATGTACCGCGCGTTCCCCGAGGGCGGCTGGTGGCTCGCGTACCTCGGCGGGTTCATGGCCGTCTACGGCGTCTTCTTCGCCCTGCTTCAGTACGACCCGCGCCGCCTGCTCTCGTATCACATCCAAGCGCAGGTCGGATACATGCTCGCGGGGATCGGGCTCGCGACGCTCGGCGGCGAGTGGGGTCAGTTCGCGGTCGCCGGCGGGTTCGCGCACCTGTTCAACAACGTACTGTACAAGAGCCTGCTGTTCATGGTGTGTGGCGTCGTGATCTATCGGACCGGATCGAACTACATCAAGGAGATGGGCGGGCTCTGGACGGTGATGCCCGTGGCGTTCCTGATCTATCTCGTCGGTGCGGCCTCCATTACCGCGGTGCCCGGGTTCAACGGCTACGTCTCGAAGGGGCTCGTGCTCGACGCGACCGAGCAGATATCCGGCAACTATCCCCTGCTGTTCGGCTATGACCTGCTGTGGTGGCTGTTGATGATCGGCGCGGTCGGGACGTTCATGTCGTTCATCAAGCTCGGCTACTACATCTTCTTCCACGGGGAGGCGAAGCCCGAACACCGCGGGCTCGCCGACGCGAAACCGCTCCAGACGGTCGGGATGTCGATGGCTGCGGTCGCGTGCGTCGTTCTCGGCGTCGTCTACACCGCACAGCTCGATCTACTCCCGTTCGCGGACGTCGCGAACGACCTCTCGAACCCGTACAGCTACTACCTCGATCCGCTCCAGTTCGGGCATATCGAGAAGGCTGCGGTGCTCATGACCGCCGGATTCGTCGGGTTCTTTTCGCTGAAGCGCCCACTCGGCTGGCTCGCACACCACATGCGTGACGTCGATGCCGTGTTACATCCGGCCGCGTTCTACGCCGGCCGCGGCGCGGTGTGGGGCGTCACGGAGCTGTGGGCCGCCGTCGACCGCCTGACGATGCGGACCGCGGGCGCGACGATGCGGACCGCGATGAACCCCCGCGCGGCGTTGGCGGAGGCGGGGATCGACGCCGAGATCCGGACCGGAATCGGCCGAAGCGTACTGATCCTGACGCTCGCGGCGGCGGTGGCTCTGTTCGCGTTATTGCTCGGGTGACGTTCTCCCCGTCGTAAACGGCGGGGTTCTCTCCTCGAAAAGGGATAGGCGGTCGTCGGCTTTCGGCGTCGTTTCGGTTGATCGGCGGTGTTGCCGTCGATCAGTACGAGGGCGACGTGAACCCGTCGTACTCGCCGATCGGCCGGACGCCGATCCCGTGAAAGTCGCTGTCAGGGTTGTCGGAGTCCGGCTGGACCATGTCCACGCGCTCGCGCGAGTCGATGTCGAACACGGCGTATCCCGGGTTGAATCCGGTCGCCGCATGCGGGTCGCCGGAGAGCGGGTTCGGTCCGCGAGTGGTGACGAACATGTACTCGCCGTCAGGCGACGCCCACATGATGTCCGGCGCGTCCGACTCGGTGGGATCGTCGGACTGTTCGGGGCCGAACGCGTCGATCTCGTCGATGACCTCGTCGGTCTCGGGGTCGATGACCAGCCCGTCGTTCGTCTCGCGGTTGAGTACCCACAGCTCCTCCCCGTCCGGAGTGAACCAGAAGCCGTGCGCGTCGACGCCGCGCGTCGACTCGACGGTCGTGACTTCGTCCTCGGCCGTGTCGTACACGTAGAAGTCGCCCACTCCCGCAGCGGCGTCGGGATCCTCGTCGGGGTCCGCGTCCGGATCGGAGGGAAGCCCCGCGGTGAGGTAGAACTTCTCCTCGGTCGGGTGTGAGACGGTCCCACAGTTCGTCGGGATATCGTCGCCGGAGTACGCGCGGTCGACCGAGAAGTCGTCATGGTCGACGATCACGAGCGCGGCGTCGTGGTAGCTCGGTCCCATCGTGTGGAGCGAGCGGCCGTCCTGCGCGTACTGGTGACAGATCGGCGAGCCGTCCTCGATGCCCGCGTCGACGATCGTGTCGTTCTCGCGGACGTCGATCGAGTCGACCTGCTCGAACTCCTCGTTCTCGAGGTCCACGTCCACGCGGACGATCTCCTCCTCGCCGATGGCGTCGACGTGGATGTACTCGTCGTCCGGCGAGAAGCCGGCGAAGTGCGAGCCCGCGCCGGTTTCGAGGTTCGCGACCAGTTCGCGGTCCTCGGTCCGATAGACGAGGGTCCGCGCGCCCGCCGTACAGGCGACCGCGGCGTACTCGTAGTCCGACGAGTAGTCCACCATGTGCGGGACCTCGCCGCCCTCCGCGCCGGTGTCGATCTCGTCGACCTCGTCGAATCCACCGTCGCCGTCCGGTTCGTGGATGTATATCGTGTTCGTCCCCTGGTCCGCGCCCCAGATCTCGTAGCCGTCCACGTCGTCGTCGGCACATCCGGCCAGTCCGGCCAGACTCGCGCCCGCAGCACCCGCGAGGAACGTCCGTCGAGTCGTTTGGTCCATAGTGTATCGTCATCCGGGCCCGGAAAGTAAACACTGTCGATACTCACAACGGGATCGTACGGTAGAGGCGCTACAGTCGCTGTTATCGGCAGAATTCCCGCGTCATAGGTGGGCGCATATATTGCTTCAAACGAGGACACCACACTACATCCGATCGGGCCGATATCAGTCCGTAGAGACGGGCCCGTCGCCCGATCACGTCCACCGACTACGTCACGAGTCACGGTAGCGGCCGTACCCACGGACAGCCTCTTTTCGAGCCGCTTCGTAGGCACGATATGACCGTTCCGGACCACGAGGCTCGATCGCGACGAGAGCGTTCTCGTGTGACGGTCGGGATCAGCGTACTCGTCCTGATTTGCGGGGTGCTCGCGGTCGGGCTGGTGGCCCCGGTCGGACCCGCCGCCGCCGGCGACAACCCCGGACTGCTCGGCTTCGATCCGGCCGAGACGGAGGTCGACCGCGGTGACACCGTCGAGGTGAACGTCTGGTTCCGCGCGATGGCCGGCTACAGCGACGACGGGGTCGCGTCCTACGAGTACGCGGTCGCCTACGACCCCGAACTCCTGACTGCCGTCGACGTCGAACCCGGCCCGTGGCTCGAACGCGGCGAGGAGACGACCGTGAGCCACGAGACGGACATCGACGAGGCGGCCGGTCTCGTGACCGTCGCGGCCGAGCGGGACCCGCCGGCGGGCGGCGTGGGCGACACTGCTGAGGACCGGACGCCGACGGCGACGATCACCTTCGAAGTCGCCCCGGACGCGCCCGCAACCGAGACGGTGGTGGGATTCGAGTCGGCGGACGCACAGCTGCTTCAGTACCCGTTGCCGGTGTTAACTGATCGTGAGGCCGTCGTCGAGATCGGCAGCACCGAGAGCGGGGGAACCGAGGCGGATGGCGTGACGCCCGACGCAGAGGACGGGGCGACCGGGGGCGACGACCCGAGCGCGACCACGGTGGCCGCGATCATCGGTCTCGGTCTCGTCGCCGTTGGAACCCTCGCGATCGGAGCGGTCCGGCGGCTCCGTTGAGCCGACGTGGATGCCGCGCCCTACCTTCCGAACCGGGTCTCGCGCCGGACCGCTATCCGCTCTTCTCGCGCAGCGTTCCGCCTCCTAACCCCTCCCACGCGACCCGGTAGCCGAGTCGGGAGAGCGCGGCGCTCGCGTCCGCTATCCCGTGGTCATCGAGAACCGACTCGGCCTCCTCGAGAGCCGCGCCGGGGGCGAGCGCCTCGTCGACCGCGTCCAGCACCGCGGGTCGAACGAGGGTTCGCCCCACGAGCTCGTGCTCGGGGAACCGCTTGTCCTCGATCGCGTCGACGCCGACCCCGAACGCTGACGCGACCGCTGTGAGATCGACGACGTCCTCGTCGGGGGCCAGCTCATCCGGGAGTGCCGCGGCCGCGTCGGCGACGAACTCCGACTCGTATTCGCGTAACACGTCAACTACGTCCTTCACCCGGACGTGTCCCGAGTAGGTGACGACCCGGTGGTCGCGCGCGGCGATCTCCTCGCCGACGCCGAGGCTCTCGTCGACCGCGACGAGCAGTTCGACATCCTCCACGTCCGCGAGCTGGGCGAGCTTCTTTTCGACGTACTCGGGGGTCCAAAAGCCCATCACCTCGAAGTAGAGCCGGAAGTCGGCGTGCTCGTAGTCGAACGCGAAGTCCGGGATCATCACCCGCGTCCCCGTCTCCAGTGGCTCCGGCTCGCGAATTAGCGACCAGTCGAGGTCGAGCCCGCGGAACCGCCCCGCGAACTCTGCCTCGACCCCGCTGTCGAAGGCGGGTTCGGCGACCGGGTCGACGCCTGGGACCGTCACGTCGCCCGCGGAGAGCGTCATCGTCCGCTCGGTACCGCGGTCGTCGATGGTCGCCTCCAGTCGCCACTCCGTCGTTCCCGCGACCGTCCGGAGGAGCCGGGCGAACGCGGTCCCGTACCGCCTCGTCCGGCGAAAGAGGGTGTCCGGTCCGGTGACGAGCAGCTCCCGTCCGCTCTCGGTTCGTCGGAGCTCGTACATCAGGCCAAGTCGTTTGACCGCGCTCACGAGCGCCTTGGGGTCGACCGAGCGGATCCGGATCTCGGTGGCGTCGAACAGCGCGGTCTGTGCTAACGAGAGGTCGTACTGTTCGAGCAGCGAGTCGGGATCCCAGCGCACGTCGGCGTCGACGAGCACCTGCCGCGTGTCGCGGTCGGCGTACAGGTCCCCGTCGACGACGCCGGGGTCGACGCCGAGCCGATCCGCGGCTCGGTCGATCGCCAGTTCGCGCTCCTCGTCGCTCGCGACTCCGACCGATTCGGCCGCCTCGAAGGTGGCCCGGCGGACCCGCGGCGGCGGGACCGTCGCCCGCGTCTCGAACTCGCACTCGCGTTCGACGAGGGCTGCCAGCCCCCGAACGAGCTTGAAGTCGTCGGAATCGGCCTCCAGCGACTCCAGCGCGTCCGTCAGCTCCGCCCGCGTGTCGCCGACGGCCGCGTGAAACGTCCCGAGCACGCGAGCGGCGAGCGGTCGATGCTCGCGACCGACGAACTCCGGCCGGTAGCCGCCGCCCGCCCGGGAGACCCGGAGGAGGTCCTTCCGTAACACGCTCCGACGTTGACGACGGGGATATATAAGCGATCGAGACCGGCGCGACGGAGGCAAGCGCGATGGACGGTCGCCGCCGAGGCTGAAAGGCATGAGGCTGTGGTTGCGGTGCGGGCGGGTGGGGGTTTGGACCTGTCGGCGGAGCGATCACGCACTATCGTCGTGCCCAGTCCAGCATTCGGGTATAAAAGGGATCGGAGGAGAGCGCGTCGGCGTCGCCGACGAGCGTTAACTGGTTCTTCGCGCGGGTCAGCGCGACGTTCACGCGGCGGTGGTCCTCGAAGATGGGCCCCGCCAGCGTGCCGGTCGCGACGAACGAGACGACGATCACCGCCTTCGAGGAGCCTTGGAACCGGTCGACCGTGTCGACGGTGACTGCCGTTCGCCGGCTTATCTCCGCGACCTGCGCGCGGAACGGGGCGATGACGCCGATGTCGTCTGGGTCGACGCCGGCCGCGAGATAGGCGTCGACGACCTCGGCGACCCGCTCGGCCTCCCGGACGTTGCGGTTGCCGTCGCGGTCGCCGTCGGGATCGACGACGGAGACCCCGCCGCGAAGTTCGGCGGGGAGGTCCTCCGGATCGACGCCGAGGTCGGCGAGCGTTCGCCCCGCGACTTCGGGCGTTGCCGGCCGCAACGCGCCGTCGTAGAACTCCGTGGAGGCGAACGCCTGGATCCGCTGGCTCATCCGGTACTGTCGGTCGAGCATGACGCTCGCGTCCGGATACGCCTCGACGAGCCGCTCGAAGAGGGAGGTTTGAAGGTCGTTCTCCGCACGGACGACCGGCGGAAGCTGCTCGTGGTCGCCGACGAGGACGAAGCGGTCGGCGAGCGTGATCGCGGCGTGGGTGCTCGGCTCCGTGAGCTGTGAGGCCTCGTCGACGACGGCAACGTCGAACTCGCACTCGCGGAGCACCCGGGAGCCGCAGGCGGCGGTGGTGGCGGCGATCACCGGCGCGTTCCGCAGCTCGGCCGCCTTCCGGTTGGGGTCGCCGCGCTGGACCAGCCGCACGTCCTGCATGTCGTCGCGGACGCCCGTCTCGCTGCCGACCCGGAGCACGTCCGTAAACCCCTGATCGCGGAGCGCTTCGAGCGCGTTGTCGACGGCGCGGTTGGTGAACGCCGACAGCAACACCCGGTTCCCGTCGGCGACGAGCGCGCGGATCGTCCGGGCGATGGTGTAGGTCTTCCCGGTTCCCGGCGGGCCGTGGATCAGCGCGCAGTCCTCGGCGGTCACCGCCAGATTCACGGCCTCGTTCTGGGCCGCGTTGTTGTCGATGTACGTCCCGTGGTCATCACGAAACCGCGGCGGCTCGACCTCGTCGTCATCACCGCCGAAGATCACGTCCTTTCGACGCTCGTCACCCTTTAAAACGGCGTCGTGGAGGGCGGTGAGCATCCGGTCGACGGAGATCTCGGAGGGATACACGTCGAGTCGGTGGAGATCGACCGGCTCGTCCGTCTCGACGACGACCTCGTCGCCCAACTCGCGGATCCGGCCCAGCTCTCCGTGTCCGGAGACGGGGTCGCCGTCGCTCGCGAGCGCCACGTCGCCCTCGCGGAGCTTCGAGACGGCGTCGTCGGTTCTGCGAGCCCGGAGCTCCCAGCGGTTCTCCGCGATCTCCGTCCGCGAGACCGGCTCCAGATCGATCAGCGCGCGGTCGTCGGCGGCACGCTCCGCGGGCGTCTGCTCCCACAGCTTCCGGTACTCCGCGTGGGTCTCGCGGCGCTCCTCCTCGATCGCGGTGTAAAAACGGTCGAAGTAGTCGCGCTCCGCCTCGGGGACCGGGGTGCCGACCTGCCCCGCCTTCGACTCTTGGTTCAGTCGCCCGGAGACGACCATACAGGTGTCCTGCTCGAAACAGTAGCTACAGTTCGCGTCCGCCTCGTAGCCGGTGGGAACGGTCGGGCGCTCGCCGCGCTCGTTGAGCCCGCGCCACTCCATCGCGGCGAGTTCGTTGCGCGTGCGGACGACGAACTTCAGGAGGCCGTTCCCGACCGGGAACTCCTTGGCCGGCGCGAGGTCGCCGCTCTCCTCGTTGCGGTCGAGCGCCGTGTTCTTGGTGTATAAGAGGGTCCCGATGTCCGGGTCGACGCCGCGCTCCTCCAACATCAGGGCGTAACAGGCCGCCTGTATCTTGTCCTGAAACCGGGGCTCCCGGTTCGTGTTCTTGCCGGTTTTGAGTTCGACGGGGGTGCCGCGGCGGAGCGCGTCCGCGCGCCCTTTTAAGCCGAACGTCGGCGAGATCAGGGTGAACTCCGACCGCCACGTGTCCCCGTCGGTCAGCGTCCCCTGTGCGAGCCACCCCTCGATGGCGGCCGCATTCCGCCGCACCTCGTCGGCGACCTCCTCGGCCTCGTACCCCAGCAGGCCGAGTTCGAGGCCGGCCTCCGCCACGCGGTCCGAGACGGACGCCTCGAGATCCATCCCGCGCAACAGATCGCCAAACACCTCGTGGACGATGTTCCCCTTGACGACCGGGTAGTTCAGCGGGATCCCCGAGAGCTTATTTAAGTAGTACATCCGCGGACACTGGACCCACGAGCGGATCCCCGTCACGTCGACGAGGAAGTCGGGTTCGAGGACGACCCACGAGTCGCCGGTGGTCGCGTAGCCCGTCTCGCCGTCATACTCGTCCGCCTCCGCGTCCGTCACCAACAGCTCCATGCCCGGTTCGGCGTGCTCGGCGGTCTCAGCCCAGTCGCCCCACAGCGTCACGTCGACCGGATCGCCTGCGCCGCGCTCCGGCCGGATCCGGAGCTCGCGGAGCTCCCGGTCACCGTACGACGTCGACACCGTCCGCGCCTCCCCGACGGAGAGGATCGGCCCCCGAACGTTCACGCCCGTTGTCCTCGCCGGCCGCGAAAAACGCTGTCGGTGCGGTGAGAGATGAGAGGAGCAGGCCGTGTCTATCCAGAGCGCTCCCGGCCGACCGAACTCGTAGTCTCCTTATATACGGAGCCGTCAGTACAGGTATGAGCGATTCGCTGTACGACCGGTACGGGCGACGGGTCATCGGCGGCATCATCCTCGCGCTGGCGACGCTGTCGATCGTGAGCGGCTACTTCAGGATCGGACAGGAGGGGCTTGCTGCGGTCGGCGAGGTCGCCGTCAGCCTCTACATCGCCGGTGTCGTCCTCTGGGGACTGCTCGATGAGGGGTTCGACACGTTCCGGTTCAGGGTTGCGCTGTATGTCGGGATGGTGCTGTGGGGTGTCTCCGACTTCGTCGCTGGCACCGATTCGATGGTCTCGCTCGTCGTTCTGGTCATCGGATCGGTGCTCCTGACCCGGGCGGTGTACCGCTACGTTCAGACGCAGCGAAAGCCGGTGTACGAGCGACGGTAGCCGAGGGTTCTCGGGTCCTCTCCGTGTGATCCGTTCCGGGGAAACGGTTTTGTCGTCTCCCGCGAGTCGTCGAGGACGTGAAGGGATCCGAAACCGACCGGCTACTCCGGACCGATGCGGTCGGTTCGTGGGGGCTCCGCTACTGGACGGGGCTCGGCTGCTCGGTTGGCATCGTCGCCGTGAACCTCGTCGTCTGGGCGGAGACCGGGATGCCGCAGTTCCTCGCGATCGCCGGGAGCTTCCTGTTCGGTATCGGCCTGTTCCTCACTCGCTTTTGGAACCCCGTGTTGTACCTCGTCGGTATCGCGCACGTGCTTGCGCTGGGCGTCGTCTGGGTGCTCGGCGGCCAAGACTTTCTCCGGTTAGGTGCCGTGAACGGCGTATTGGGGCTCACCCTTGCGGCGGTCGCCCTGTCGCTGTTCGTCGAGGAGAACCGTGCGGGAGTCGACACGGACTGAGGATCCCCGGCTGGACGGCCGCGACCGACACGCTCATCCGGCCTCACTCCCGAGTTGTCGGCGACGATGCGCGTCCGAAACTGGCGAGAGATCCTTGCGGACGTGGCGAGCGATTCGACCGATCCCGACGGCTGGCGGGCCGTCGCCGGGTCCCGCCGCGACGGACTCGGCGAGGACCTCTACTTCGGCCACCCGAGCGTCGGCGTCTACCAGCTGAAGACGTACGCGAAGAACCCCCGTGAGCTTCGCGGCGTCGGCACGCGGGTCGCCCGGAAGGTTGACGACGAGCTCGATCCGCTGCTTCCCGACGACGACTCCCCCGGTCGGTTCGCGGTGCGGAGCCCGCCCGAGGACGAGGCGGAGGCGAAAACGATGGCGACTCGGCTGGAGGAGACGCTGAAGGTCCACGCGGAGGCCCCGACGGACCCGGACCACCTGTTCGAGGACGTGATGGAAGCGGTTGACTCGCCCGCGTTCGGCCCGATGGATTACGAGTTCGACGGACGCCCCGACGATCTCGACGAGTTGAGCGACACCTTCGAGGAGGCCGAACGGCTGCTCTCCAGCGAGCTCGACGACCTGATCGAGGACGACGACGTCGGTCGCGGGTTCCAGTAGCCACCGATTCTCGTCGCGTTCACAGCAAGTCTTCGAACGCGTCGCCGGCGAGCCCCGGCCCCTCCGGAACCGCGATCCGTCCGTCCGAGACCGGACACGGGTCCGGCGCGAGGTCCGCCGCGAGCAACTCGCCGGTGGCGAGCCCACAGGCCGCGACGTTCGGAACCGCGCCGGCGACGTGGACGGCCGCGGTCCGCGCGACGACCGCATCGATCGTCGTCGTGATCACTGGTTCGACGTCCGCCTCGCGAGCCCGCCTCGCGGCGTCGACTGCCCGGTCCGGGCCGCCGAGGGCCATCGGCTTGAGAACCACGACGTCCGCGGCGTCGGCCGCGAGGACCGACTCGATGGAGTGGTCCGCAAGCGACTCGTCGAGCGCGATGGGAACCGAGGTCTCCGCTCGAAGCCGGGCCGTCTCGGCAACGCTCTCCGCCGGAAGCGGCTGCTCGACGTACGCGAGGTCGAGACCCTCCAGCCCGTCCAGCGCCCGTCGGGCGGTCTCCAGATCCCACGCGCCGTTGGCGTCGGCGCGCAACTCGACGGTCGGACCGACCGCCTCGCGGACCGCACGGAGCCGCGAGACGTCGGCGTCGACCGGGCGCGCGCCGACTTTGGCTTTTATACAGCCGTACCCGTCGTCGACGGCCCGCTCCGCCGCCGCGACCGTTTCCGATCTCGACCCGTCCCCGATCGTCGCGTTCACCGGGACGGATGTCGACGGTAACGGTTCGGCTGCCCCCGAGAAGCCGGCTCGTTCGGCGAGACGCGCGGCGAGCGGCCGTCCGGACTCCCGAGCCGCCGCGTCGGCGACCGCGACCGCGACGCCGTGTCGGGCGGCGGGCGTCTCGTGTGGGTCGATATCGCTGGGGGCGGGAGACCCGTCGCCGTCGAGGACTGCCTCACACGCCGACAACGACTCTGTCCAGCCGGGCAACGGGGTCGCCTCGCCGACGCCGGTGGCGGAGCCGCGGTGGTTGTCGTTGCCGCCATCATCGCCGTTGCTACTCCCGCCGACGCCGACCAGAATCCCCTCGCGCTCGGCGATCTCTCCGTGGGCGGTCCGGAGCGGGCTCGACAGGTCGACCGAGAAAGGACGGACCCGCATCAGACCGCGAGGCCGACGGCGAACGCGACGGCGTACGCCGCGAGCAGTTTCCCGGTCGATTCGAGCGCGGGGTTGAGCGCCTCCCCGGCCGTCTCAGTCAGTACCGTCCGGCTCACGCCGGCCGCGAGCGGAAGGGTGACGAGCGGGAGGAGCGCCGCGAATCCGTAGCCGTTCGCGAGGAACCAGAACGGTGCCAGGTACGCGAGCGCGACGAGCGCGAGGAACTGTCCTCGGGAGAAACGGTAGCCGAACCGGACCGCGAGCGTCCGTTTGCCCGTCTCCGCGTCCTCCTCGCGGTCCCGGACGTTGTTCACGACGAGGATGTTCGTCGACAGCGCGGCCACGGGGAGGCTGGCGACAACCGCCGGGAGGGTGACGGTCCCGTCGGGGATCCACAGCGGGAACACCCCGCCCGCGAGCGCGGCGGCTTGGACGTAGTAGGTGCCCGTGACGGCGATCACGCCGAAGAAGACGAACACGAACAGGTCGCCGAGCCCGTGGTAGCCGAGGGGATAGGGGCCGCCGGTGTAGGCGATCCCGGCCGCGACCGAGGCCAGTCCGACGACGAGGATCGGGACGCCGCCGACGGCGACGAGGTACGTGCCGACGCCGATGGCCGCGGCGAACGTCAGCCACATCGCCCGCTTGACCTCCGCGGGTTCGATGAGGCCGCTGGCGACGACGCGGGTGAACCCCTCGCGGTCGTCGGTGTCGGCACCCTGAATCGCGTCGTAGTAGTCGTTCGCGAAGTTGGTGCCGACCTGTATCAGCGCCGCGCCGACGAACGCCGCGAACGCAGGCAGCGGAGCGAACACGCCCGCCTCGACCGCGAGCCCGACCCCGACGATCACGGGCGCGGCCGCCGCGGGAAGCGTCTGCGGCCGCGCTGCGATCAGCCACGCCCGCCCTCGCGACGTCTCGGTACTCATTACGCGTGATTGGCGGGTGGCGTCCCTTAAGGTTACCATCTAACCGCTCTCGTGGGCTCCCTCCGATCGATCCGCGACAGGTGATCGAGCAGTACGGAGTGTTCGTTGAACGATAGCGGGAGTGAATCTCACGGATCGACGGCAACGAGGTCGTATTTAAAGGCTGAACGGGCGATGGCGGCGGTGGTTTATAACAAAAATTGCGGTGGCGCGCGCGAGAAACGCGCGCGAGGTCGCCGGCGACACCGCAGGGAGCGAGTGAAACGCGTGACTGAGGCGCACAGTGATCGTGCGCCGCCCGCACGGCTGGGGCTTTGGAGGCGTTCACGGCCGAGTTGCCGTCGATCGCTTATAAACGATCGACTGGGGCGTTGGCGGTGTTCGCTGCCGATCCGACAGCAACGACATATAAACGAACGTTCGGATCTTCGAACCCGTGTACCGAGCCAGCAACGATTCACTTGGGGTTTCAACGGCCCGGCAGGATCGACTCCTTACAGGCGGGTGGACGGGATCGACCGACAGATACGACACACTTCGGTCCGTACGATCGGTATGTCGGATACGACGGCAGCGAACGGCGTCACCGCCCGCTACGAGGAGACTGACGAGGAGCGCCTGCTCACGTTCTCGGCGGACGGCCGGACCGCAGCGGTCGCCCAGAACGTCGACGGCTACGCGATGTTGAAGGTCCGAACCGCCCCGGACGGCGACGAGCTCGAACGGTACTACGGCTTTGACATGGCGCTCGACCACGCCGCCGAGCTGCTCGGCGTCGAGGTCCACGATCTCCCGGTTCCCGAGGACGCGGCAGACATGGGTATGTGACGCTCGGATGCCGCACCGAGTCGTCGATACGTCCCCGCACCGAGTCGTCGATACCAGCAATCGAATCCGGTATCACGCACGACCTCGGATCCGCGACACGGATGGAATACGTTCGCGCTCTCCGCTATCCTCGGGATAACGCGGCTTAAACCCGTTATCTCTCTGTGACGACGCTTCACACACTCCTATATTAATTACTACCAAACATCATAGCTGCGATTAAATATTCTCCATAGCCATATTGCCTTATGAAGGGGACGTATATGAAGCGTTACGATGAAGCGAAGACAGTTCCTCGGCGGCACCGGCGCGGCGATCAGCAGCTCGCTGCTGGCCGGCTGTATCGGGGGGAACGATGGTGGGACGGTGACGGTCGATTACGCCTACTACAACCCGGTCAGCCTCGTGTTACGTGAGAAGGGGTGGATGGCGGAGGCGTTCGACGACACTGACGTCGAGGTCGAGTGGGTGTTGAGTCTCGGAAGCAACCAGGCCAACGAGTACTCACAGGGCGGGCAGGCGGAGGTCGCCTCGACCGCCGGCGTTGCCGCGCTGATGGCGCGTTCAAACGGCGTCCCGATCACGACGCCCTACATCTACTCCGAGCCCGAGTGGACCGCCCTCGTCGCCTTCGAGGATAGCGACATCGAGACCGTAGCCGATCTGGAGGGGAAGCAGGTCGCCGCGACGCGCGGCACCGACCCGTACTTCTTCCTGCTTCAGGCGCTCGACGATGCCGGACTGAGCGAGGACGACGTGGAGGTCGTCCACCTCCAACACCCGGAGGGACAGTCGTCGCTCGTCCGGGAGGACGTGGACGCGTGGGCCGGTCTCGATCCGCACATGGCCGAGTTGGAGCTCGAACACGACGGCGCGGAGCTGTTCTATCGCGAGCCGAACTTCAACACCTACGGGTTCCTGAACTTCCTTGACGAGTTCATCGCGGACCGTCCGGAGGACGCCCGTCGCGTGATCAGAGCGTACGAGCGCGGCCGCGAGTGGGCACTAGAGAACCCCGAGGAGACGGCGGAGATCCTCGCGAGCGAGTCCGACATGTCCGAACCGGTCGCCCAGCGAGTGTTCACCGAGCGCAACGACCTCACCGAGCAGATCCCCGGTGACGACCACCACGACCTGCTCTCCGACCTCGCGCCGATCCTCGAACGTGAGGGACTGGTCAACGACGACGCCGACCCGGCGGGCAGCGTCGACGAGCTGCTCGACACGGGGTTCGCGGCCGGTATCGGCCCGGGAGGAGAGTGAGATGGCGACGACCCGCGAGACGGACCGGATCGGCTCCGACCACGACGCCGAGAGCGACTCGGGCGTCCTCCCGGCGCTCAGCCGGTTCCGGTGGTTGCTGGGGCTCGTCGTACCTGCCGGGCTCGTCGTGGTCTGGCACGTACTCGTGGCTACGGGTGTGTTCGCCCCGCACCAGCTGCCGGAGCCGCTCCGCGTCGTCGGGACGCTCTACGCGATGGGCGTCTCCGGCGAGCTGTGGGGCCACATCTCGATCACGCTCCAGCGCGTGTTCTTCGGGGTCCTTCTCGGGGTAAGCGTCGGGGTCGTTTTCGGCACCGTAACCGGGCTGTACGGGCTTGCGAACGACCTGCTCGACCCGCTCCTCCAGAGCCTGAAGAACATCCCCTCGCTGGCGTGGGTCCCGCTGTTCCTGTTGTGGTTCGGGATCGGCGAGAGCGCGAAGGTGCTCCTCATCGCGCTCGGGGCCTTCTTCCCCGTGTATCTCAATCTCTCGACGGGGATCGCGAACGTGGGCGACGAGCTGATCGAGGTGGCCGAGGTGTACGACCTCGGCCGGATCGAGTCGCTCCGTCGAGTCGTCTTTCCGGCCGCGGTGCCGAGCCTGCTCGTCGGGATCCGCGGCGGCGTCGGGCTGGCGTGGATGTTCGTCGTGGCCGCGGAGCTAATCGCCGCGAGTCAGGGGATCGGGTTCCTGATGAGCGACGGGCGGGTGCTCGCGCGCCCCGACATCATCGTCGGCTCGATCCTGCTGTTCGCGTTCTTCGGAAACCTCTCGGATCTCGCCGTCAAGGGGGTGGAACGCCGTGTCGTCGACTGGTGACCACACCCTCGCGGTCGAGGGGCTCACGAAGCGGTACGGCGACACCGTCGCGCTCGACGGGGTCGACCTGACGGTCGAGGAGGGGGAGTTCGTCGCGGTCGTCGGCCCCTCCGGCTGCGGGAAGTCGACCCTGCTGCGTGTGCTGTCCGGACTAGAGGAGCACTTCGAGGGTCGTGCCGCGGTCGACGGGGTCGACGTCCGCGACGGCGGTAGCGACGCGGTCGGGATGGTGTTTCAGGAGCCCCGGCTCCTCGCGTGGGCGGACGTGCGCGAGAACGTCGCGGTCGGACTCCCGAGCGGGGTCGACCGCGGCGACGCCGCCGCCCGCGACCGCGTCGACGACCTGATCGAGACGGTCGGTCTCGACGGGTTCGCCGGGAGTCGTCCGAGCGAGCTCTCCGGCGGGATGGCCCAGCGCGTGTCGCTGGCGCGGGGGCTCGCGTATCGGCCCGAGGTGTTGCTGCTCGACGAGCCGTTCTCCGCGCTCGACCAGCTCACCAAGTACGAACAGCAGGACAACCTCTTGGAGGTGTGGGCCGAGCAGGGGACGACGATCGCACTCGTCACGCACGACGTGGAGGAGGCGGCGTACCTCGCCGACCGCGTCGTCGTGCTCGGTGGCCAGCCGGGGACCGTCGAGACGGTGGTCGACGTGGACGCACCGCGCCCGCGCGACCGGACCGACCCGGAGCTGCTCGCGGCTCGAGACGCGATCACGGACGCGCTCGGGCTGTGAGACGACTTCGTTGTAATCCTCTCCTCCAGATACATCTGAACCAACCGTTCGGTGAAGAGTGCGTAGTGATCGACTCCGGGAGTGGGTCTCGCCATACGGCCTGGTAGTTATTTATACGTGAACTAGTGGTGTTGCTGGCGGCTGTTCATATATAGTTGCGGTGATATCTGCTGCTTTCAGACCCCAGCTGATTCGTTTATAAGCAGTTGACGACGAATAGACGGTGGACACCTCCAAAGCGCCAGCCTGCTCCTCTGTGTCCCACCCTGCCGGCCACCTCGTCGGCCCGCTCGGAGCCGCGCGCCAGCGACGACCGGAGTGAAACGAACGTCTATTCTCCTTATTAACCCGGTTCCGAAACGGCAGAACGGCTTGGAGACGAGTTTGGTATATATTATATAAGGTATTGCGGTGGCGTTGAGGTACTGCGGTTTTCCGGTTTCGGGTGGGCTGTCGGACGGTCCGCGTCGGTCGAATGTTGCGAGCGGCGGAACCTTTAAGTAGCGGTACCCGCTGGTGTGAGTCGATGACAGACATCACGGAGGATTCGTCGGACACCCCGGCGGGTCGAGTTCTTCCAGGGCACGATAGCTTCTAACATCGATATCGGTCCTGTACGGATCTTCGACACGACGTTACGAGACGGCGAACAGTCACCACGGACATCGTTCAGCTACGACGAGAAACGCCGCATAGCGGCGACGCTGGACGACATGAACACCCACGTCATCGAGGCGGGGTTCCCGGTGAACTCCGAGGCGGAGTTCGAGGCCGTGAGCGATATCGCGAGCGCGACGGACACCACCGTCTGTGGACTGGCCCGCGTCGTCGAGGGCGACATCGACGCTGCCATCGACGCCGGCGTCGAGATGGTCCACGTGTTCGTCTCCACCAGCGACGTCCAACTCGAGGACTCAATGCACGCCACCCGCGAGGAGGCGAAATCGCGGGCGGTCGACGCCGTCGAGCAGGTGAAAGACGCCGGCGTCGAGTGTATGTTCTCGCCGATGGACGCGACGCGGACCGACCCCGACTACCTGATCGACATCGTCGAGGCGGTATCCGACGCGGGCACCGACTGGATCAACATCCCGGACACCTGCGGCGTCGGGATGCCGACCAGCTTCGGGAAGACGGTGAAGGCGGTCGTCGAGGCGACGGACGCGCGCGTCGACGTCCACACCCACGACGACTTCGGGATGGCCGCGGCGAACGCGGTCGTCGGCTTCGAGAACGGTGCGGAGCAGGCGCAGGTGTCGGTCAACGGGATCGGCGAGCGCGCCGGCAACGCCGCCTACGAGGAGGTCGTGATGGCGGTCGAGTCGGTGTACGGCGTCGACACCGGCATCGATACGACACAGATCACGAAGTTGGCCCGGATCGTCGAGGAGGCCTCGGACATCCCGGTGCCGGCGAACAAGCCGATCACCGGGCGGAACGCGTTCGCCCACGAGTCGGGCATCCACGCCGCGGGCGTCATCGAGAACGCCGATACGTTCGAACCCGGCGTGATGACGCCGGAGATGGTCGGCGCGGAACGCGAGTTCGTGTTGGGTAAACACACGGGCACCCACAGCGTCCGAAAACACCTCGTCGAGGCGGGCTTCGACCCCACCGAGGGCGAGGTGCGCGAGATCACCAAACGCGTCAAGGAGTACGGCTCCGGTAAGCGGCAGGTGACTGCGGGCGACGTGGAGCGGTTCGCCCGGGAGGTCGACGTCAACCGCGAGGAGGAGGTCCGTCTCTGATGGCCTCCCCCGCGGACGCCGCGATCGCTCCGCAGCCGCTGCGCCGGGATCACCGGACCGGATTCGGTACGGAGTCGATCGTGGGCCGAACTGTCGTGTTGAATGATACCACAACTCGACAGACATTTATACGCGGCTGCCATCAGCCTAGTCTACATGCGACGGAACGCGACGACACGGGCACTCCCCGGCGTAGCCGCGGCCGTCGCGACGATTATTGTAGGGGTATAAGCCCCTACACTACCCCTTCCTCACCGACCCGACGTATCGACGAACGCCGACGACCGGGCCCGGAACCGCCCGTCTGTCGGCCGTTCGGATCGAACGACGCTCGTACCCGAGAGACACCAACACACCACACACGACGATGAGCGATTCAGCAGCACACCAACGAGATGACGACCCCGAGGAGACGGAGCCGCCGTCAGCGTCCGACGCGGACGGATCGGGGGACGGATCGGACCCGACGACTACCGGTACACCGGACGCGGACGGCACAGAGCCGACGGACGGAACGAACGCGACCGGCGCGACATCGGTCGTCTCCGCGCTCGAAGCCGCGGGCGCGGAGACGGCCTTCGGCGTGCAGGGCGGGGCGATCATGCCTGTCTACGACGCCTTATATAGCTCGTCGATCCGGCACGTGACGATGGCCCACGAGCAGGGCGCGGCGCACGCCGCCGACGCGTACGGCGTCGTCGCCGGCGAGCCCGGCCTCTGTCTGGCCACGTCCGGTCCCGGCGCGACCAACCTCGTCACCGGTATCGCCGACGCCGACATGGACAGCGACTCCATGCTCGCGTTGACCGGGCAGGTCCCGACCGAGTTCGTCGGCAACGACGCCTTCCAGGAGACGGACACGGTCGGCGTCACTCGGCCGATCACGAAACACAACTACTTCGCGGGTGACGCCGATTCGGTCGGCGACGTTGTCGGGGAGGCGTTCGAGCTGTCGCGAGTCGGTCGCCCCGGCCCGACGCTCGTCGACCTCCCGAAGGACGTCACACAGGAAGAGACCGACGAAACGCCCGGTCCGGCGGAGGCACCGCCCGGAACCGACCCGAACCCGGAGGCACGGGCGGACGCGGTGGAGGCGGCCGCGCGGGCGATCGAGCGAGCCGACCGTCCGGTCTGTCTGTTCGGCGGCGGCGTTATCAAGGGCGAGGCGAGCGACGCCGCGCGCTCGTTCGCACGAACCTACGAGATTCCGGTGACGACGACGATGCCGGGGATCGGCTCGTTCCCCGAGGACGACGACCTGTGTCTCTCGTGGGCAGGCATGCACGGCACCGGCTACGCCAACATGGCGATCACGCACACCGACTGCCTGATCGCGGTCGGAACCCGGTTCGACGACCGGCTCACCGGCGGCATCGACACGTTCGCGCCGGAGGCGGAGGTCGTTCACATCGACATCGACCCCGCCGAGATATCGAAGAACGTTCACGCCGACTATCCGCTGGTTGGCGACGCGGAGACGGTCCTCGAACAGCTGACGGCCGCGATCCGAACCGTGCCGGACGCCGACGAGTGGCGCGAGCAGTGTCTGGAGTGGCAGGAGACGTATCCGATGACGTACGCCACGCCCGACGACGAGCCGCTCAAGCCACAGTTCGTCGTCGAAGCGTTCGACGAGGCAACCGACGACGACACGATCGTGACGACGGGGGTCGGCCAACACCAGATGTGGGCCTCACAGTTCTGGACGTACACCGAACCTCGTACGTGGGTCTCCTCACACGGGCTCGGCACGATGGGATACGGATTGCCCGCCGCGATCGGCGCGCGCGTCGCCGCCGACACCATGGGTGACCCCGACCGCGACGTGATCTGTTTCGACGGCGACGGATCCTTCCTGATGACGCTCCAGGAGCTGTCGGTCGCGGTCCGTGAGGACCTCGACATTACCGTCGCGGTTCTCAACAACGAGTATATCGGGATGGTCCGGCAGTGGCAGGACGCCTTCTACGAGGGGCGCCACATGGCCTCCGAGTACAACTGGATGCCCGAGTTCGACAAGCTCGCCGAGGCGTTCGGCGCGCTCGGGATCCGTGTCGACGGCTACGACGAGGTCGCACCCGCGGTCGAGGAGGCGCTCGCGTACGACGGTCCGGCTGTCATCGACTTCCACGTCGACCCAGAGGAGAACGTCCTGCCGATGGTGCCGAGCGGCGGCGCGAACGGGCAGTTCGCCCTCTCGGAGGATCAGCTATGAGCGGCCACACGTCCGGGTCGACCGACGGCGACGAGGAGCGGACGGCCGGTATGCCCGGTCCCGCTCCCGAGGACCGACCCCATCCCGAGGGACGACGGAACCTCGAAGGAACCCGTATCGACCCCGTCGTCGAGGCGGAACACGACACCCGGCGCGCGGTCATCTCCGCGCTCGTCGAGGACGAACCCGGCGTGCTCGCGCGCGTCTCCGGGCTCGTCTCACGGCGACAGTTCAACATCGAGAGCCTGACGGTCGGTCCGACGACCGTGGAGGGTCACTCCCGGATCACGATGGTCGTCGAGGAGACCGACCCCGGGATCGACCAGATCGAGAAACAGACCGCGAAGCTGAAGCCCGTCATCTCCGTCGGCGAGGTGTCCGGAAACGCGATCACTTCGGAACTCGTCTTGCTCAAGGTACAGGGCGACGAACCCGATAAGGTCCACGCGGTCACGGAGATGTACGACGGAACGACGCTCGACGCCGATAGCGAGACCATCACCGTCGAACTCACGGGCGACGAGACGACGATCGACGACGCGCTCGACGCGTTCGACCAGTTCGGGATCATCGAGATAGCCCGGACGGGGCAGACCGCGCTCGCGCAGGGGACCGTCCCCACCGCACCAGGAGAGAAACCCGGCACGGCCGGCGAACCGACGACGCCGAACACCAACTAGACACATAATGCCAGCAGACGACACACAAACGTTCGATTCGACAGTATACTACGACGACGACGCGGACCCGAGTCACATCGCCGACAAGACGGTGGCCGTACTCGGCTACGGCTCGCAGGGCCACGCGCACGCACAGAACCTCTCCGAGAGCGGCGTCAACGTGGTCGTCGGCCTCCGCGAGAGTAGCTCCTCCCGGACGGCCGCCGAGAGCGACGGACTCCGCGTGGAGACCCCTGCGGACGCGGCCGCGGAGGCCGACGTCGTGAGCGTGCTCGTTCCCGATACCGTCCAGCCGGACGTATACGAGAACGCTGTTGAGCCGAACCTGGAGGCGGGCGACACGCTCCAGTTCGCACACGGGTTTAACATCCACTACAACCAGATCCAGCCGCCCGAGGACGTCGACGTGACGATGGTTGCGCCGAAGTCGCCGGGCCACCTCGTCCGCCGTAACTACGAGAACGACGAGGGGACGCCCGGCCTGCTTGCGGTGTATCAGGACGCGACCGGCGACGCGCACGACGAGGGGCTCGCGTACGCGGCCGCGATCGGTTGTACCCGTGCCGGCGTCGTCGAGACATCGTTCCGCGAGGAGACTGAGACCGACCTGTTCGGCGAGCAGGCCGTCCTCTGTGGCGGCGTCACCTCGCTGGTGAAACAGGGGTACGAGACGCTCGTCGACGCCGGCTACTCCCCGGAAATGGCGTACTTCGAGTGTCTCAACGAGCTCAAGCTCATCGTCGACCTGATGTACGAGGACGGGCTCGGCGGTATGTGGGACTCCGTCTCCGACACCGCCGAGTACGGCGGGCTCACGCAGGGCGACGTGGTCGTCGACGAACACGCCCGCGAGAACATGGAGGAGGTCTTAGAGAAGGTCCAGAACGGCCAGTTCGCCCGCGAGTGGATCGCGGAGAACCAGGCGGGACGACCCTCCTACACGCAGCTCCGGACCGCGGAGAAGAACCACGAGATCGAGGCCGTCGGCGAGGAGCTTCGCGGGCTGTTCGCGTGGCAGGACGAGAGCGAGGAGGACGACGAGGAGACGGCCGAGGTGACGGCCTGATGAGCGAGGGGACGCTGTACGACGAGGTATGGGAGAAACACAAGGTCACGGAGCTGCCGAACGGACAGGACCAGCTGTTCATCGGCCTCCATCTCGTTCACGAGGTGACGAGCCCGCAGGCGTTCGGCATGCTTCGCGAGCGTGACCTCGATGTTGCGTACCCGGATCGGACGTTTGCGACGACCGATCACATCGCGCCCACGGAGGCCGAAAAGCGTGAGCGACCGCTGGCCGATGACCAGGCCGAAGAGATGCTCTCCGCGCTCGAACGCAACACGAGCGAGAGCGGGATCACCTTCTTCGGCTTCGAGTCCGGCAAACAGGGGATCACGCACGTCGTCGCGCCCGAGTTGGGACTCTCCCAGCCGGGAATGACCGTCGCCTGCGGCGACAGCCACACCGCGACCCACGGCGCGTTTGGGTCTATCGGGGTCGGCATCGGCACGAGCCAGATCCGTGACGTGCTCGCGACGGGCTGTATCGCGGCTGACAAACAGAAGGTCCGCCGGATCGAAGTCGAGGGCGAACTCGGCGAGGGCGTCTACGCCAAGGACGTGATCATGAAAGTGATCCAGGACCTCGGCGTCGACGGCGGCGTCGGCCACGTCTACGAGTACGGCGGCCCCGCGATCGAGGCGCTCGACATGGAGGGGCGGCTCGCGGTGTGTAACATGTCCATCGAAGGCGGTGCCCGCGCCGGCTACGTCAACCCGGACGAGACGACCTACGAGTACCTCCGCGGACGCGAGTACGTCCCCGAGGGCGAGGCGTTCGAGGAGCGGAAGGCGTACTGGGAGTCGATACGGTCGGACGACGACGCCGAGTACGACGACGTGGTCACGGTCGACGCCGACGGGATCGACCCGATGGTCACCTGGGGGATCAACCCCGGACAGGTGATCGAGATCACCGACCGCGTCCCGCATCCCGACGACTTCGAGGCGCGGACGGACCGGGAGGCGGCCGAGCAGGCGCTCGATCACATGGCGATCGATCCCGGACAGTCGATGGTCGGGTACGACGTCGACGTGGCCTTCCTCGGCACCTGTACGAACGGCCGCCTCTCCGACTTCGCCGAGGCCGCGAAGGTACTGGAGGGCCACACGGTCGACGAGGGCGTGCGTGCGCTGGCGGTTCCCGGCTCCGAGACCGTCCGCCAGCAGTGTGAGGAGCGCGGCATCGACGAGACGTTCATCAACGCCGGCTTCCAGTGGCGGCGCGCCGGCTGCTCGATGTGTCTCGCGATGAACGACGACGCTCTGGAGGGCGACGAGGTCTGCGCGTCCTCCTCGAACCGGAACTTCATCGGCCGGCAGGGATCGAAGGACGGTCGGACCGTGCTGATGAGTCCGGCGATGGTCGCGGCCGCGGCCGTCGAGGGTGAGGTCGTCGACGCTCGCGACTATCTGGACGACGAGCCGGCCGGCGGTGCCGGCGGCGTCGAGGAGGTGGCTGACTGATGGCCCCCGACACAGACACGGGCGCAGATCAGCACATCACAGAGGTTGGGGGGACTGGCGTACCGATCCCCGGCGACGACGTGGACACCGACCAGATCCTGCCGGCGAAGTTTATGAAAGAGGTCACGTTCGACAATATGGCGGACTACCTCTTTTACGACGCCCGGCGGGACGACGACGGCGAGTTCAACGATCACCCGCTCAACCGGTTTGAGGGCGCATCGATCGCGGTCGTCAACTCCAACTTCGGCTGTGGCTCCTCGCGAGAGCACGCGCCGCAGGCGATGATGCGGTGGGGGATCGACGGCGTGATCGGCGAGTCGTACGCGGAAATCTTCCGAGACAACTGTAAGTCGCTCGGCATCCCCGCAGTGACGACCGACCACGAGACGGTCGTCGAACTACAGGAGTGGATCGAGGCGAACCCCGACGGCGACGTCGAGATCGACGTGGAAGCGAAGACGGTCACCTACGGCGATACGACGATCGACGTCGACATCGACGGGGCGATGCGCGAGGCGCTCGTCGACGGGATCTGGGACACGACGGCGCTGATGTACTCGAACCGGAGCAAGGTCGACGCGACGGTCGACGGGCTCCCGTACGTCGAGGGTGACGACTGAATGGTTGAGGAGATCGTCGTCATCGAGGGTGACGGCATCGGGCAGGAGGTCGTTCCGGCGGCCATCGACGTGTTGGAGGCGATCGAGCCGGAGTTCGAGTTCGTCGAGGCGGACGCGGGCGACGCGACGAAGGCCGAGACCGGCGCGGCGCTCCCCGATGCGACCTACGAACTGGCGGCGAACGCGGATGCGACGCTGTTCGGCGCGGCCGGTGAGACGGCCGCCGAGGTCATCCTCCCGCTGCGGGAGGCGGTCGGCTCGTTCGTCAACGTTCGGCCGGCCAAAGCGTATCCCGGCGTCGACGCGCTCCGCCCGGAGACGGACGTGGTCTTCCTCCGGGAGAACACCGAGGGAGTCTACTCGGGCCACGAGGACCGGCTGAGCGACGACCTCTCGACGCTAACGCGCGTCGTCACCTCTTCCGCCTCGCGCGAACTCGCCGAGTTCGCCTGCGAGTACGTGATGGAGGGACGCGGACCGGCAAACGGTCCCGAGTCGGGGTTCACGGTCGCGCACAAGGCGAACGTGATGCGCGAGACGGACGGACGCTTCCGCGAGGAGGTGCTCGCGGTCGCCGAGGAGCGCGGGATCGACGCCGACGAGGAGCTGATGGACGCGTTCGCGACGAAACTCCCGCTGGACCCGACCCAGTACGGGACGATCGTCTGTCCGAACCTCGCCGGCGACGTGCTCTCGGATCTCGCCGCGGGACTTGTCGGCGGGCTCGGCCTGTTGCCGTCGGCGAACATTGGTCACGAAAACGCGCTGTTTGAGCCGGTTCACGGTACTGCGCCGGACATCGCGGGCGAGGGGGTTGCCAACCCGACGGCCGCGATCCTCTCGGCCGCGATGCTGGTCGAGTACCTCGGCCACCAAGACGAGGCGGCAGCGATCCGGTCCGCCGTGGAGTCGGTTCTCGCGGACGGCCCGCGAACCGGTGATCTCGGCGGGGACGCAACCACCGAGGGGGTCACCGCCGCGATCATCGAGCGACTGTAGCAGATACGCCCGCTTCGGGCCGATAAATCGATTCTGTGCGAGTTTCGACCGATCATTCGCTTCGCCGACGAACCACAAGAGACGAAACCCTGCGGGTCGTTCACCGAGATATGAGCAACTACGCGGTCGCGATGGAAGCAGCCTGGTTGGTGCGAGACGTTGAAGAGACGGACGACGCCATCGGCGTGGCGGTCAGTGAGGCCGGCAAGCGGCTCAACGAGACAGACAAGCAGTACGTCGAGGTTGAGCCCGGACTGACCGGCTGCCCCGCGTGCGGCGAGCCGTTCGACGCTGCCTTCCTCGCAGCTAACACCGCGCTCGTCGGCCTCTTGCTGGAGATCGACGTGTTCAACGCCGAGACCGCGGAACACGCCGAGCGGATCGCCAAAAGCGAGGTCGGCGGGGCGCTCCGAGACGTGCCACTGGAAGTCATCGAAGTCGTCGAGACCGAGGCCGACGACGAGGACGAAGACGACGAGAGTCGATAGCGTCGCTGTCGGCGGGGCAGCCGGCGACGAAAGCTTTTCTAATAACCCCTAGTTATTAGTCGTATGGAACTGCCGACGCCCCAAGACCTCCGGGAACGACGGACGACGCTCGAACTGACACAGAACGAGTTGGCCGACGCCGCGGGCGTCTCACAGCCGCTTATCGCCCGGATCGAGGGCGGCGATGTCGACCCACGGCTGTCGACGCTCCGTCGTATTGTCAATGCGCTTCAGGAGGCCGAGGGCGAGGTCGTTCGCGCAACTGACCTGATGAACGAGACCGTGATCAGCGTTGCGCCCGACGACGCCGTGCGCGAGGCCGTCGACCTGATGGAGGGTGAGGCGTACTCCCAGCTCCCGGTGTTACAGAACGGCGTCCCAGTGGGGTCGATCAGTCAGAGTGATGTCGTTCACGCCGGCGAGAACGTCGGAAACCATCCGGTTAGCGAGGTAATGAGCGAGTCCTTCCCGACGGTTGCGCCGGGCGCGACCGTCGACGAAGTGCGGAATCTGTTAGACCATTATAAGGCGGTGATAGTCACCGACGGCGGCGAGACGGTCGGTATCATTACCGAGGCCGACATCGCGGCTCACCTGTCGTGAACCGGCTCAGCCTGTTCCGCCTGTAGAACACCGGACTACGCACCCACGCCACGTTGAGAAGCCAGCATAGCACCCACTTTTAAATACAAACGTCATGCTATCCGACACAGGGTATTCCGAGATGGATCCGATCGGCGGCTCGATATCAGTCCTCCTCGTCGGGTGGACCGCGGACGCCAGAGCATCGATAGCGACGGCGCTCGAACGCACGGACGACCGCCTCGATGTGTTCACCGTGGTGGACGCCGACAGCGCGTTACGACGACTGGAGGTCCGTGAGTACGACTGTGTCGTGTCGGCGTACGAACTGCCGGACCGGGACGGAATCGATCTTCTGGAATCGGTTCGGGAGCGTGACGCCGACCTCCCCTTCCTTCTCTACACCGACACGGGAAGCGAGGCGATAGCCAGTCGAGCCGTCTCCGCCGGCGCAACCGGGTACATCCGAGCCGCCACTGCCGGCGACGACCACGCGGCGCTCGCTGACTGGATCCCCACGGCGGTGGCGTCGTATCACGCCCGAATTCGCGCTCAACGAGAGCGAGAGCGGCTGGAACGGTTCGTTTCCGTGGTCTCACACGACCTCCGGAGCCCGCTGAACGTCGCGCAGGGGCGACTGGCGCTCGCGCGTGACGAGTGTGAAAGCGAACACCTCGAACCCGCGGCCAACGCCGTTGACCGGAGTCTAACGCTCATCGACGATCTGTTGACCCTTGCGCGAGAGGGAAAAACCGTCACGGACGCCACTGAAATTAACCTTAGAGAGCTTATTGAGGCCTGTTGGGACACCGTCGAGACGGCCGATGCGACGCTCGTCGTCGAGACCGACCGGACGATTCGTGGCGATCCGGGGCGCGTGAAACAGCTCTTTGAGAACCTAATCGGCAACGCGGTCCGTCACGGGGGCTCAGACGTGACGGTTCGGATCGGGACGATGGAGCCGATGTTCACGTCGACGCGGGCCGACAGTAACCGTCCGACAGGGATCTACGTTGCCGACGACGGGCCGGGGATCCCCGAAGCAGAGCGGGAGCGAGTGTTCGACACGGGCGTTTCGAGCGACGCCGACGGAACCGGATTCGGACTCAACATCGCCCGGGAGATAGCGAGAGCACACGGATGGGACATGCGCGTCACGGAAAGCGAGACGGGCGGTGCGCGCCTCGAAATCACCGACGTCGACCTTGACTGACGAACGCAGGACGGGTTGAACCCTGCGATCGCTATAGTTCGAGTCCACGGATCGCGACGGTCTCACCTGTCTCCACGCGCCCAATGACGCGACCGCCGGTAGCCGCCGCCAGCGACTCGGCAGATTCGGGATCGAGCGCGGCGACGAACCCGGTACCCATATTGAAGGTTCGATGCATTTCCTCGTCGGACACGTTGCCTTCGGACTGGACAAAGCCGAACACTGGCTGTGCGTCAAACGGGTCTTCAACCGCGTACCGGTTCTCGCCGAGCCGTTCGAGGTTGCTCCAGCCCCCGCCGGTGATGTGGGCCGCCCCGTGGACGCCGTGGTCACGCATCGGATCGAGGAGATCGGTGTAGATTCGGGTCGGTTCAAGTAGCGCTTCGCCGAGCGTCTCGTACCCCTCGAACGGCGCAGGATCGGCGTAGTCGTGACTTCGAGTGACTGCCTCGCGCGCAAGCGTCAGTCCGTTCGAGTGGATCCCCGAGGAGCGCCAGCCGACGAGCGCGTCACCCGGTTTTGCCTCGCCGTCGAACACCGCGCCCTTGCCGGCGAGCCCAGCACAGGTCCCGGCGAGGTCGAGTCCGCGGACGACCTCGGGCATCACCGCCGTCTCGCCGCCAACGAGTTCGATGTCGGCACGGTCCGCACCGGCAGCGAGCCCCTCGCCGACCTGCTCGGCGAACGCCTCGTCCGGCTCCTCGACCGCGAGGTAGTCGACGAACGCCACCGGTCGGACGCCGGCAGCGACGAGATCGTTGACGTTCATCGCGATACAGTCGATCCCGACCGTCGAGTAGTCGGCGAGCGCCTCCGCGACGAGCAGTTTCGTCCCGACGCCGTCGGTCGCGAGCGCGAGGTAGCGGTCACCGATGTCGAGGAGCCCGGCGTAGTCGCCCTCGCCGTCCCCGACCATCCCGATCAGCGCCGCCGTCGCCGCCTCGCTCGCGTCGATGTCGACGCCCGCGTCGGCGTACGTGAGTTCGTCGCCGTCGTTGTCGGCCATACACGTCTCGTGGCGCGCCGGAGCAAAAACACACCGCTTACCCGTCGATCGCCGTCCGCCAGCGTTGCCGATCAGAAGGGTCCGCCGAAGCCGAGTCCGCCGACGAACACCAGACCAACCGTGAGGAGAACAGAGGGGACAAAGATCGCGACCCAGACGGGCTTGCTCCAGTCGAGCACCGTCCTCCCGTCGAGGGGGCCGTACGGGATCAGGTTGAACGCCGCGAGGAAGACGTTGATCGCGAGGCCGCGTTCACCGATCAGACTCACGACTTCGTTGCCGAGCAGGATCCCGGCGGCCAGCACCGGCAGGAAAACCGCCAGCAACAGGAGGTTGACCACTGGGCCGGCGAGCGCGATCCGCCCGTGCTCGGCCGCGGTCAGTCGCCCGCGGTGGTGGACCGCGCCCGGGGCCGCGAAGATGAATCCGAGTAGTGCGCTCATCACCGCCACGAACAGCATTCCGTTGTCGGCCCGGAACTCCGCAACCTGATCGTATCGGACGGCGACGACCTTGTGGGCGACCTCGTGGAGCAGGAAGGCGACCCCGGCAGTCAACAGACTGACCGCGAGCGGTAACACGACCCCCGCCGCGAGGAGCCGGTCGAAGCCGGCGGCACCACCCGCGAAAAACAGCATGAATGCGACGCCGAGCGCGAGCCACGCGACGAGCAGATCTCTGAGTTCGGTGCCGCTGAAGTAGAGGCCGCCGATCCGGCGACCGCGTACGTTGGTTCCCATGTGTGTCGAGGTGTTAGACCGCTGTGACCAGTCCGCGGATCAGGTCGACGCTGTTTCGCGCGCCATCGAGCATGAGCCGGCTGATCTCGTCGACGCCGCCGATCTCCGCGCCGAACATGACCGGGATCACGTACACGACGAACAGGAAGCTCGCGACGATGCTGCCGACGTTCGTCAGCGCGACGACCACGATGAGTTTGAACAGCGGCACGTCGAGCATCGACGAAACGAGAGCGGTAGGAGAGAGGCTCTCGTCCGAGAGCAACTCGTTGAGTTTCCCAATGTCGCCGACGTTCACGGTGAGGTGTCGCAACTCCACGTACCCGGTGAACCAGCCGGGAGCGAGAAGCGGGTTGATCGAGGTCATCCACGCGACCGCGCCGCCGACGCCGGCCGACGACCAGCGCGCGCCGGCCACCTTCGCGAAGCCGAACGCGAAGACGGCGTTGATGAGGAACCACGCGCCGAACAGCCGGAGCAGGAACTCGTTGCGAACGCCGGCCATCGCCAGCAGGACGAAGAAGGCGATGAATGCGATCGCGATCCCGTAGCCGATCAGCTTCTTCCAGGGGAGCCCGCGACCCTGCTCTTTCCCCACTAACCCCTCGACCGGCGGGAGGCTGTCCGGGTCCGCGAGATAGCGCTCGATCCCGGCCCGGTGGCCCGCGCCGACGACGGCGACGACGTCGTGGCCGGCGTCCCGGAGCGCGACGAGCCGGTGGGCGATGAAGGCGTCTCGTTCGTCGATGAGTGCCTCCGCGCCGCCCGGCGAGAACTGGCGGAACTCCTCCATCATCATCGTCACCACGTCCGTGTCGGTAAGATCCTCCATGTCGAGCGACTCGATTCCGCCGTGGTCGGTGGGCTCGTTGCTTCCGAGCACCCCGAGCACGCTCAACGCCGACGCCGCGAGGAAGCCGACGGTGAGGCCGAGCGCGATCCCGATCCCGAGGCTCCCGATCGCTCTGACCGTGAACCCGCCGAGATACGTCGCAACGACCCCGTCGGCGAAGCCGAGTGCGACTGCGGCGAGTCCAGCCGTCGCACCGACCCCCGCCGCGGCGAACAGGCGGGTGTCGGGCGAGAGTCCGACCCGGCCGACCTGATCGACCACGACCCCGACGACGACCGCTACCAACACGCCCGCAGTTACGCTCGTTAGGATCGGTTCCGTTATGCCGACCGATCCACCGAAAACGCCGATCGCAGGACCGGCGAAGATCCCGGCCAGCAAGCCGGCGGTCACGCCGACGACTCGTGGGTCCGTGATCCCGAACGCAAGGCCGCCGACCATCCGCAGCTTCTCGATGATCGTCATTCGGGCCCAGAACCGCTGGATCGTCGTTTGGATGTCGCGGTCAACAAGGGCGACGTCGATGCCGAGCCCCTCGGCGACGTCGACAGCGGCTTTCATGTCCGCGCCGGGATCGATGTCGAACCGCTCGCCGAGTTGCGTCTGGACGTACGAGAGCATCCAGTAGGCGAGAAACTGGAAGACGGTGTTCCCCTTCAGGAGGTCGCCCGCGTCGAGGTCGTCGGGAGTCTCGCCTTTCATCTGGCGGTACCGACCCTCGTCGAGCTCGACGGCGACGACATCGGGACGCTCCCGATCGATCGTCTCCTCGACCTCCTCGACGGAGTGCTCCGAGATGTGGGCGGTCCCGACGACCGTCACCGATCCGGGGTCGCGGTTGCCGGGAGCGTCCGCGTCGGCGTTCGCCGCGGGAGCCGACGGATCCGACGGCGCGTCGGACGAGCCCCCAGGCGTCTCTGTCATCACCACGACGTACTTCGCCACCGCGTTTAGGGCTTGTGAGTCCGTGCCGGGGCGAGCGGTCCGGCAGTCTCGTCGGTCCACCCGGTTCGACGCACCGGCAGTCTCGTCGGTCCACCCGGTTCGACGCACCGGTTCGTTCCGGCCCGGTCGTCCCGACAGATTTGTATCATAGCACCGTTCATACGGGCACATGTCCCGGCTGTTACCCTCCCTGCCGGACTCCACGCCGGAGGACCGCGATCCGCGCGTCGTCGGCGTCGACGACGACGACGCCGAGGACGTCATCTCCGCGCTCGGCTCCGAGACCGCCAGGAACGCCCTCTCCGCGCTGCACGAGGAACCGGCAACGACCTCGGAGCTCGCCGACGAGCTCGACACGTCCCTCCAGAACGTCCAGTACCACCTTTCGAAGCTCTCCGAGGCCGACGTCGTCGACGTCGTCGACACGACCTACTCGGAGAAGGGCCGCGAGATGAACGTGTACGCGCCGACCGACGAGCCGCTCGTGTTGTTCGCGGGCGGCTCCGAGGAGTCGACCGGGATCAAAACCGCCCTGAAGAAACTGCTCGGCGGCTACGGGATCATCGGTCTCGCCGCCCTCGCCACCCAGGAAGCGTTCACGTCGTTCCTCTCGGAGACCGCGACGGGGGGTGCCGACGACGCGCCGGCAGCAACGGCCGACGAGGATGCTGCGGACGACGACGTGGGGTTCGCAGCCGAGGAGTCAGACGAAGCGGGGGACGTCGAGGAAGACGTGGCCGCGGACGAAGACGTCGATGACTTCGACTCCGCGGCGGACGTCGAGCCCGACGACGGGTTCGCGATCGAGGACAGCGCGAGCGAGCGGGCGGACCTCCTCGTCGACATCGCGGAAGTGCTTGCGGAGCCCGGCGTGGTGTTCTTTCTCGGGGCCGGACTCGTGTTCACGCTCGCGTGGGCATACTGGTACCGGAGCAAGCGATAGATGACCGCAGAAACCGATCGATGGGCCCCAGTGCGTCCCCCGGGGACAACTATTCATGCGGCCGTACCGAACCCGTAAACATGGAACACGAAGCCGAGGTCGTCGGCGTCGGTGCCGGCTCCGCGCCCGGTGGCGACGTCCCGGCAGTCATCCTCCGCGCACGGGATCGGTACGTCCCGATCTTCGTCAGCGGCGATCAGGCGCGGTCGATCGGCACCGTCATCGAGGGGGAGCCGTTCGACCGCCCGCTCACGCACGATCTCTTCGTCGAGGTGCTCACGGAGTTCGGCGGTGCGGTGGATCGGATCCGGATCGACGACCTCACGGACGGCACCTTCTACGCCAAGGTCGACGTCGAACGATACGAGGACGGCGAGCCGGAGACGTTCGTCTTCGACGCCCGACCGTCGGACGCGCTCGCGCTCGCGGTCCGCGTCGAGTGCCCGGTCGTCGTCTCCGACGAGGTGATAGACGAGGCGGGGCGGCCGCCGGACTCGATCCGGTTCGGCGGAGACGGTGGCGAGGGTGACGGAGGATTCGAGGGAAGGTAGCTGGGTTCAAGTTCCCGGACCGTCCATCGCGAACATGACCGACCCGGAATCGACGGCGGACGCGGAGACGAGTCCGGACACGGAAACGAGCGGGAACGAGGAACCAGAAGCGGGAACGGCCACGGCGACGCTCGCCGAGTCGTACACCGAGATGACGGAGATGCTCCTGCCGAACGACACCAACAACCTCGGCCGGGCGCTCGGGGGAGCGGTACTCCACTGGATGGACATCTGTGGCGCCATCGCGGGGATGCGCTTTGCCAGCCGACAGGTGGTCACCGCGTCGATGGACCACGTCGACTTCATCGCGCCGATCGAGATGGGTGAGGTCGTCACCATCGAAGGGTACGTGTTCAACACCGGACGGACGAGCCTCGACGTGAAAGTCGAGGTGCGCGCGGAGAACCCGCGAACCGGAGAGACCCGGCGCACCACCACCTCGTACTTCACTTTCGTCGCGCTCGACGAGGAGGGGGGGCCGACGACCGTTCCGGACCTCGAAAGCCCGACCGCGGAGGAGGCGGCCCTCCGCGAGCGCGCCGTGGAGGGGCGACGCGAACAGCTCCGGGAAGTCGTCGAGCGCTACGACGTCTGACGGCTCCGCGTTACGGATCCGATCTCCGACAGCCCCGTGTCTCGGTTTCGGTCACGGACTCGTACGTCTCCACGACCCGATCGATCAGGTCTTCCAACTCCGTCGCCCACGAGAGGTGGCTGGCGCAGTCACAGTCGGACGCGCCGAAGCCAGCGACCGGACCGTCGGGAAGCCGGTCGGCCACCGCACACTCGACGTCCGCTCCCGGCCCGTGAACGACCCGGTCGATCTGAGCCGCGGGGCGTCCGAGGAAGTAGTCGACGTGCCAGTGGCGCACGTCGTGGTCGCCGCGAGCGGTCCGGCGGTGCCGACGAACCCGCGAGAACCCGCCCGACCCGAGCGCGCTCCCGGTGTAGGCGTACGCGCCGGCGGGGAACTCGTGCTCGCCGAGCGCGCCGACGTCGATGGCGATCGGCTCCGGGAGCTCGACGACGAGGGTATAGGTGCCGCCGACGGGAGCCCGCTCCGCCGCGTCGTCGGCCACGGTCACGCGGTCCGTTCCGGCGGATCGCTCGCCGCCGGGCGGAGCGAGTCGACCAGCTCCGCCGCCTCGTCGGTCAGCTCGTACGTGTCGTGGAAGTCGTCCGGGTCGCGACCGCGACCCGAGAGCGCGCCGACCACCCCGGCGATCCGGTCGTAGTTGTCGCGAACGAGACCGCCAACGATCCCCGGTGTTCCCGCCCTGTCGGCCAGCTCCTCGGCAGCGGACCGGCCGGCGTACACCGACCGCTCGGCGGGATCGACGAGCACCATCGCGAACGGCCGCGCGTCGAACTGCGCGTCGAGGAACGGGCCGACCGGATCGGCCTCCCACGGCACCGCCTCGACGCCGTCGAGCCGACGGAGCGCGCCCGCCGCGATGGAGCAGTACGGGCAATCGCCGTCGAAGACCAATACGGGCGCGTCCGGTCCGTGATCCATACCTCACCGTACGTTCCACCGGAACTTAAGAAGCGGGCCGCCACGAAACCGGTCGGCCACGTCGAGTCCCATCGGAACCGACACGCCGGGTCAGTCGTACGGATATCGGCCCGTCGCGCCGCACTCGCGACACCGAACGACGACGCGTCCAGGGCCGAGCCGGACGCGACTCGTCCTTCCGGGACGGAGATACACGTCACAGCCGTCACAGGTCTTCCGCTCGAACTCCCGCGGGACGCCACAGCGGTTCCGCTCGGCGATCCGTCTCGCGAGACGGACGTACTCCCGTGCGCGGTCGTACTCGTCGTCGATGACCGCCTCCCGGGCGAGTCCGAACAGCCGCTCTATCCGTTCCGACGGGATCCCCATGTCGTTTCGCGCGGGACCGTCGGGCAAAGGCGTTGCCATCGCCGTGAGCCACGAGGGGTCTCGGTACCCGGGAACGTCCGCGCCCGCAACCCGCAGGCTTTTGAGCGATCCGCGCGAACCGGCGCGCATGAAGGAGTCGCTGATGGACGTGATCTGCTGTCCGCTCGACAAGGGAGACCTCGAACTCGACGTCGACGAACGCGACGGCGAGGAGATACTGGAGGGGACGCTCACGTGTACCGAGTGTGGCGAGACCTACCCGATCGAGGATGGGATCCCGAACCTCCTCCCGCCCGATATGCGCGAGGAGGAAGAGAACGGGGAGGCGGCGGCCTGAACCGGGATCGAGAACTCGGTCGGCCCCGCGGTCTCGAACGGCGAGTGAACCCCCCGGATGGAGTGAATCTTTTTCAGATCAGGGTGTGAGAGACCACACGTGGCGACTCTCGAAGTCGAACTGAACGGGGACGAGGTCCACGCCATCGAGGGACCCGACCGGTTCACGACGACGAAGCCGTTCTCCATCGAGCTGGCGAACCTCGGCCGATCGACGCACGTTCACCTCCACTTCGACGACGATCTGGACCGCGTCACGTCGATAGACGAGGTGAACCACTTCGTCGAGGACGAGGCCGTCAAGCGGGTCCACGTCTCGAAGCGGGACGTCGACGAGCCCGTTCGCGGGAAACTCAAGGTCGTGACGGGTTACGGATCGAACTCGACGTACGTCGACGTGCGGATCGAACCGTCGGTCGAGACGGCCCCGGACGAGGTCGTGGTCGACGAGCGGCTCTCGAAGCCGCCCGAGCGGACGCCGTCTCCCCCGGCCTCCCGGCGGTTCGCGGACGCACTTGAACGCGCGATCGAGCGCGGCGGGGTCACCGCGCTCGTTTTCGCGTTCCTCGCCGTCGGGCTTGGCGTCGCGGTCGCGTTCGCGGTCGACAGCGTTCTGGTGTTCCTCGTCGTCGGCGTGGTACTCACCGTAACGATCGCGGTCACGTTGCTCGCGCTGTGGTGAGCGACATCGGCGTGCCGGGGCCGGCGGACGCGGGCGAACCGGATCCGCGCGCTTTTAAGCGTCCCGGCGGAACGAACGGGCATGAGCTTCGAGAAGGAAGACGAGGTCGTCCTCCACGACAAACACAGCGAGTACGACGGCGAGTCCGGGCAGATCACGCAGGTGATGGAGACGATGTTCGGCGACGCGACCTACACCGTCAGCTTCGAGGACGGACAGGAGACCGGCGTCCCTGAGGGCTCGCTCGAGGCCGTCGAGGACGAGGAATAACCCCGTTTTTCAGCGCCCGTAATGCCCGAAGTTCCGTTTCATTACGTCGATCTCCGGACGTTCTCGTACGCGACCGAGGACGAGAAGCGCGTCGAGGACGCGCTCCGCTCGCTGCTCCCCGAGGACGCCGAGATCGACCGCATGGAGAACGTCGGCCATCACGGCGACCGGATCGTCGTGTTGTCCGCGCGGATCGAGGTCGCTGACGGGATGCGACACGTGCTCGACCGTCTCTCCGAACTCGACGATCTCGACCGCGTGCTCGCCGAGCTCGACCAGCGGGTGGACGACAACTGCGCGCTGTTCATGCGGCTCGACAAACAGGCGGCGTTCCGCGGCGACGTCGTGCTCGGCCCGGGGATCACCGTCCGGGCGAAAGTCGAGGCCTATCCGGCGAAGAAGGCGGCAGCGGTCGAGAACGCTCGTGAGACCCTTGAACGGTTAGCCGACGACGGGAACGAGAACTAGTCACGGCCGTCACTCGGTGCCGGGATCGTCACTCGTCGCCGAGGCGGTCCGTGTCGATGCTCGTCCCCGGTGGCGTGACGACGAGAAACCCGCGGAAATGCATTAACTCGCCGCCCATGTCTCGTATCTCGCGTGCGAAGCCGGCGGCGAGTTCGTTGAGGTCGCCGTCGATGGACAACAGCAGCGTGTTGCCGTAGTCGACGCTGCGGATCCACGTCTCGGGATCGGTCGTCCCGTCCAGTACGCCGAGGACGACGTCGCCGCTGTCGGCGAACGCCTCGTCCATCTGCTCTTCGGCGTCCCGCAGGTCGAGGTCCCAGTCGCTCATACCCGAGAGTCGCCACACGCCGGCAAAAGCGTTCGGGGCTCGTCGAGTCATCGGTCTCCGGACCTCGGTGTGATTAAGTGTCCGCCACCCCGACTGACGGGCATGAACCATACGCGACGCGCCCTGCTCGCGGGCGTCGCCGCCGGCGGCGTCGTCGGCGCGGCCGGCTGTCTCGGCGAGGACGGACCCGACACGGATGACACCGGGGAGTACGACTGCGATCTGGACGAGCCCGTCGTGCCGGACCCCGAGTTCCGTGCGGTCATCGGTGACCCCGACGCCGACGTGGTCGTTCAGGCGTACGAGGACTTCACCTGTCCCGGATGTGCGCAGTTCAAACTCCAACAGTTCCCCGCGATCCGCGAGGAGTACATCGATCCCGGCACCGTCCGCTACGAGCACTGGGACTTCCCGATTCCGTCCGACGAGGAGTGGGCGTACGCGGTCGCCAGCGCGGCTCGCGGGGTCGGCGTCCGCGAGGGCGGCGAGGCGTTCTTCGCGTTCGCCTCGACGATCTACGAGTCACAGGAGGAGTACAACTTGGAGGCGATCGGATCGGCGGCCGAGACCGCCGGCGACGACCCGTGTGCCGCCATGGCCGATGCCCTCCACGAGAGCGCTCGGTCCGCCATTGAGGACGACAGGGAGGCAGGCAGCGCTCGCGGCGTCAACGCGACGCCGACCGTAGTCGTCAACGGCCAGGCGGTCGCCGAGCCGACGGCCGAGGCAGTCGGAAACGCGATCGACGCCGAACGCTGACGACCGAGGACGCGACTCTCCGCCTCTGACCAGCCGACTACCCCTGAACGCCCCCGACCGCTCCGAACGCCGCTCTTTTTTATGGCCGGGGTCTCGGATGGATCGATGACATCGGGCGACCGTGAGGACCGACGGCGGCTGGGAGCCGTGGTGCTCGCGGTGCTGATCTCACAGGTTCTGCTGTATCCCGGCGTCCCGACCCTCGTGACGGCGCTCGGCGCGCCCTCCGGGATCGACGCCGGCACTGCGTTCCTCGTGGCGGAGTTCGCCGCGTTCGTCGCGTTCGCGGTCGTGTGGGGGGCCGCAAGCGACGCGCTCGGTCGCCGGGTCCCGTTGGTGGTCGTCGGCGCGTTCGGCGGCGCGCTCTCGTACGTCGCGCTCGCCGCGGTCCCCCGACTCGGGCTCGGGTTCGAGGCCGCGCTCGCGATTCGGGTCGGCGGCGGCGCGCTCACCATCGGCGCGTTCTCGCTCGCGATCACGATGCTGATGGACCTCCGCGGCGGCAACGGCCGGAACATGGGAACCGCCGGGCTGGCGATCGGTCTCGGCGCGGCTGTCGGCTCCGTAATCGGCGGCGTCCTCGCCGATCTTGACGTCTTCTATCCCGTCTACGCCGGGGCGGCGGTGCTCGCGCTCTCGGGCGTCCTCGCCGCGACCGTCGACGATCGGACGGGAGTCGACGATGGGGACCTCCACGGGGACGTTGATCGCGCACCCGATATCGGGTTCCGGGACGTGCTCGCGCGAGCACGCGAGACGCCCGCACTGCTCGTTCCGTTCGCGTTCGGTTTCGTCGACCGACTCACGGCCGGGTTCTTCGCGCTCGTTGGCGTCTACTACTTCCAGGATCCGGAGACGTTCGGCCTCTCGGCGGCCGGCGCGGGGGCGACCCTCGCGCTGTTTTTCGTCCCGTTCGCGCTCCTTCAGGCACCGCTCGGAACGCTGTCGGACCGGATCGGCCGGTTCTACCCGGTCGTGATCGGATCGCTCGCGTACGGGATCGTAACGATCGGCGTCGGCGTCGCACCGATATATCCGATCGCCGCGGGCCTGATGGTGCTCGTCGGGGTCTGTGGCGCGCTGATGGCCCCGGCGACGATGGCGCTCGTCACGGACCTGGTCGACCCCGAGGCACGCGGCGCGGCGATGGGGCTGTTCAACGTGTTCGGCTCGCTCGGCTTCCTGACCGGGTTTCTCGTCGGCGGCGCGACGACGGACGCGTTCGGCTACACGACCGCGTTTCTCGCGGTCGGCGGACTCGAACTCGCCATTGCGCTGACGTTGCTGCCGGCGGTCCGTGCGGTCGCGCCGCGGTTGGACGGGAGCGTGCGGACGGCGACGGGCGAGTGAGTGGCCTTCCGGGAGCGAGACGGCGACTGAGCGGTCCGCCACGGGCGACGCGGAGTCGATTCTTTTTACCGGTGGCGCGCCCTCCGTTCGAACGACCAATGGATCTACTGGTCGTCGGCGCTGGCGAGATCGGCCGCTGGGTGGCTGACACCCTGACAGCCGACGGCTCCCCGGTCGACGCGACCGTGACGTTCACCGACAGGGACCTCGCGGTCGCCGAGGACGCCGCGGCCGCGCGAGACGCCGCGGTCGTCCCCGCGGACGGCGACACGACTCACGACGCGGTCTGTCTCGCGGTTCCGATGTCGGTCGTTCCCGAGGCGGTCGCGGCGTACGCTCCCCGAGCCAGCCGAGCGATCTTCGACGTCTCCGGCGAGATGACCGACGCAGTCGCGGCGATGCGCGAGCACGCTGGCGAGCTCGAACGCGCCAGCTACCACCCGCTGTTCGCCCCGCCGCGGGTACCCGGTAACGTCGCCGTCGCGGTCGACGAACCCGGCGAGACCGTGGAAGCGGTGTCGGCGGCGATCGAGGCCGGCGGCAACGAGGTGTTCGAGACGACGCCGACGGAACACGACGAAGCGATGGAGACGGTTCAGGCGGGAGCCCACGCGGCGGTTCTGGCGTGGCGGCTCGCCGGCGAGGACGTTCGCGAGGAGTTTCATACGCCCGTGTCGGCCGCGCTGGAGGGGGTTGCCGACACCGTGACCGAAGGGGCACCCGGCGTGTACGCCGAGATCCAGCACGCCTTCGACGGCGCGGACGACGTAGCCGACGCCGCGAGAGCGATCTCCGACGCCGACGCGGAGGGGTTTGCGGACCTCTACGAGGCGGCACGCGGCGACCGGGACCCCCGCGAGCGACACGACTGACGACCTCCCCGCAACCACCTCCGAAGACGAGCGACACACACCATGATCGACAGAACGGCGGTCCGAAACACCGCCAACTACCTGCGAAACGTTCGCCCCATCGACCCCGAGGAGATATCCGAGTACATCGAGGGGGTGCCACATCCCGGCGTCGTCCGTGAGACGCTCCGCGAGGAGGCGTTCGACCTCCGGCTCCGCGAGCGCGAGGACGGAACCTTCGTTCCCGTCGACGACGGGCCGGTGGCGACTCCCGGCTGGAGCCCGACCGAGTTCCCCGAGTCGTACGCGTTCGTGGTCGAGGACCTGCTCCTCGAGGAGTTCGGCGCGGACTGGCACGCCGGGGAGTCCGGCGACCGGCTGCGGGCGACGCTCCGCGATCTCAAGACCGACTATCTCTACGGCAACGATGTCGACTACGACCGGATCGCCGCGCTCGCGTACGCAACATACCACCTCCCCGACTACTACGCGACGATCGGCTACGTCCTCGACGACCTGGTCGAGAACGGCCTGCTCGACCGAACGCCCCGCGTCCTTGATGTCGGCGCTGGCGTCGGCGGTCCCGCCCTCGGGCTCCACGACTACCTCCCCGAGGACGCGGTCGTCGAGTACCACGCGGTCGAGCCGAGCGCGGCCGCCGACGTGCTCGACCGCCTGCTCGCCGAGACAGGCCGGAACTTCCGTACGACGGTGCACCGGACGACCGCGGAGTCGCTGTTCGGGATACCGGGCGTCGGCGCGACCGCCGAAACCGACGCGACCGCTGAAACCGACGCGGGCGGCACGGCGATGCGAGCCGCGGATCGAGGTGCCCCGGTCCTCGACGAGCCGTTCGATCTCGTCGTCTTCGGCAACGTCCTCTCCGAGCTCGACGACCCCGTCGCGGTGGTCGAGGCCGGAATCGACGCGCTGGCCGACGACGGAAGCGTCGTCGCGCTCGCACCGGCCGACCGCGAGACGGCCATCGGGCTCCGCCAAGTCGAGCGCGCGGTCGCCCCGCCCGGAAGCGGGGCGGACGTCTACTCGCCCGAGCTCCGACTATGGCCCGATGTCGCGCCGACCGATCGCGGCTGGTCGTTCGACGTCCGCGAGGACCTCAACGTACCACCGTTCCAGCGCCGGCTCGACGAGGCGGCAAGCAGGGGGACCGACGACGAACCGGGAGAGTTCCACAACGTCGACGTCCAGTTCGCCTACTCGATCCTCCGGACGGACGGGGAGCGCCGGGTCGACATCCGGGCGAGCGAGGACCGCTGTGCTCGGATGGCCGACTCTGAGTCGCACGTCACCGACCGTGTGAACCTGCTCGCAGTGAAACTGGGTCACGACCTTAGCGAGGGGGACAACGCGGTGTACCGCGTTGGCGACGGCTCACAGTCGATCGACCACTACCTCGTGAACACCCGCGAGACGACGCTCAACCGCGATCTCCGCGAGGCCGGATACGGCGCGGTCCTGTTCGTCGAGAACGGACTCGTCCTCTGGAACGAGGACGAGGGCGCGTACAACGTCGTGGTCGACGACGAGACGGTCGTCGACCTCGTGGCTCCCTAACTGTACTCCTCTCACGAGACCGACCGGAGGTCGACCCGCCGAGCAATGACGATCCCGACGAGTGCGAGCGGGACTCCGACCGTGAGGAGGTACGGTGCGGCGTACGCGGCACCGACAACCGCGGCTCGCAGCGCGGTCCCGACGCCGCTTACGGATTCGAGAAAGGCCGACGAGACGCCGGTTTCGTACCACGCTTCGGGCTCTGTTTCCGGCGGCTCCTCGGAGAGCTCGACGTGGATCGTTGCCAGCGCGACACGCTCTTCGAGCGAGTCGAGTTGCGTGTCCAGTCGCTCGACTTCCGACTGGACGTCGGCGAGTTCGGACTGGACCGCGAGCACGTCCTCCGTGGTGTTCGCCTCCTCGTAGAGGGTACGAAGCCGGTCGCGCTCCGCTTCGCGGTTCTCGAGTCTCGCCTCCAAGTCGGCGAGCTGCTCGCCGACGTCCTCGCTTTCGGTCGCGGAACGCTCCACCTCACCGAGCGCTTCGAGGTCGGCCATCGCGGCGTCGAACTCGTCGCTCGGAACCCGCAAGACGAGCTCGCCGGAGACGTACTCCCGTTCGTTGCGCTCGCGCGTCTCGCGTGCGCCCTCGCTCACGAACCCGTCGTACGACTCGACGATCTCGCGAGCCTCCTCGTCGGCGTCGGCGAACTCCTCGACTGTCACGCGAAGCTCGCCGGTTCGTATCAGCTGTCGCTCGGCCGCGAGCGCAGCCCGCTCGCCCTCGTCCGCACCCGCCGCCGTGAAGCTCGCTTCGAGGTTCGACTCGTCGCCGACTCCCGAGTCGAGTTCGTCGTCGGCCGCGACATCGTCTTCGATACCCCCGGTCGTCTCGACGTCTCCCGGTGCGCCATCGTCGCCGTCGCCGAGGCCGGCACAGCCTGCGAGGGCGACCATCGACGCCAGCGCAACGACGATGAGTAGTCGTTTGGTGTCCATACGCGGCGGAAACGGCCCGGTAGCACGTAAACGGACCTAAGGAACAAACGGTCGTTTGTCCCTCGACTCGGGACGCTTCGATCGGTTCACTTCCCGTCGTCTCGTCCCGTCTCGTCCGTGCCGGCCCCGTCGGTCCGCGTTTCGGTTTCGAGTTCGTCGAGGATCGGCCGGTACTTGAGCTGTATCTCGTCCCACTCCCGGTCGGGGTCCGAGTCGGCGACGATCCCCACGCCCGCGAACAGGGTTGCCCGCCGCCTGCTCGCGACCGCCGAGCGGATCGCGACCGCGAACGCGCCGTTGCCGGCGGCGTCGATCCAGCCGACGGGCGCCGCGTACCAGCCGCGGTCGAACGGCTCCGTCTCGTGGATCGTTTCGAGCGCGCGCTCGGGCGGGAGTCCACCGACCGCCGGCGTCGGATGGAGCGCCTCGACCAGTTCGAGGACGTGTCTGTCCGCGTTCAGCTCCGCGGTGATCGGCGTATGGAGGTGTTGGACGGTGGCGAGCCGCCGGACGCGCCGTGCTCCTGCCGACACCGACGCCGCGTACGGCTCCAACTGCTCGCGAACCGTCTCGGCGACGAGCTCGTGTTCGTGGACGTTCTTCTCGTCGTCGAGCAGCTCCTCGGCGAGCCACTCGTCCTCCGCGGGCGTCTCGCCGCGTCCGGTCGTCCCCGCGAGCGCGTCCGTTTCGACGGTCCGCCCGCGCAACGAGACCAGCCGTTCCGGAGTCGCGCCGAAGAAGACGCTCGACCCGTCGTCGGGCTCGAAACAGTAGCGGTGACAGTCGGGGTACTTCGCCGCCAGCCGCTCTATCGTGGCCGCACGCGGGAAGTCGGCTTCGAGGTCGGCCTCCAGCGCCTGTGCCAACACCACCTTTCGCAAGTTGCCGCCGCGGATCCGGTCGATCGCCGCGGAGACGCTCCCGCGCCACGCCTCGCGGCTCGTGGTCCGACGTTGCTCGCGGATCCCCGGCCGTGACGGTCGTGACGGCTGTGGCGACCGATCCCCCTCCTCAGGACGGTCGTCTCCGAGTTCAGCGAGACGCTTCCGCTCTCGTTCGAGTCGGTCCTCGACGGTCACCGCCGACGCGTCGTCGCCGACGGCGGTCACCGTGAGCCACGAGCCGTTGTCCGCGACGGTGATCTGGACGCTCGGTAACACGAACCGCGCCTCGGGAAACGAGGACCACGGGTCGCCGGCACACGCCCCTTCATGAAAGGCGAACCCCCCGAACACGCGCGGGCGAGCGGCCTCGGTGCCGGCGTGGACGTCTCCGGAGGAGAACAGCTCCTCCGCCGCCGTGCGGATCGCGGCGAACCGATCGGGACCGCTCGCCGTCAGCGTCGCGGCCGACCCGCCGCCGATCACGAGGGCGTCGTCGGGGGCGCTCCACGTTGTCCGCGGCGACGGGAGCGCGTCGAACGCCGCCGCGAACGGCGGATCGTCGATCGCCGTCGTGCGGCTGACGAGCGTCGCGGACGACGTCGATCGCGCCGAGTCCATTGAAAAGCGATCGGGCCCGGGGCCTCTTAAGGGTGTCAACTTCGCGGGCCGTTCGTCATGTCGGTTCCGGCCCGCCGCGTTCTCAGCTGTACCGCTCCTCGTTCCACGGGTTCGCCGTGTCGCTGTAGCCGCGTTTCTCCCAGTACCCCAGTTCGCGCTCCGTGAGGAACTCGACGCCGGAGACCCACTTCGCGCCCTTATATGCGTACTTATGTGGAGTGACGACACGGATCGGGCCGCCGTGGTCAGCCGGGAGGTCGTCGCCGTCGTAGCCGTACGCGAACATGACGCCGTCGTGGAGACAGTCCTCTAGGGGGAGGTTGGTGGTGTAGCCGTCGAGCGCGTGAAAGAGGACGTGTTCGGCGTTGTCGCGGACTGCCGCGCGCTCGACTATCTCCGCGAACTCGACGCCGGTGAACGCACAGTCGAGTTTGCTCCACCCGGTCACACAGTGGAAGTCCTGCCGCTGCGTGACCGAGGGAAGCGCGCGAACCTCCGCAAGCGAAAGCGAGAGCGGGTTCTCGACCGCTCCCCACGCCTCGAACCGCTCGTTGTCGGGGTCCCACGAGGGCGTTCCGCTCTTCGAGAGTACGGGGAATCGGTCGGTTTCTCGCTGTCCCGGGGGAAGGCGGTCGTCGCCGTACGCCTCGTAGAGATCGGTGAGGTCCTCGACGGCGGAGCCGTCAGCGCCGGTGGCGTCCTCGCCCGACTTCCCGCCGGTGGCGTCCTCGCCGACCGCGTCGGTTCCGGTCTCGGTCATACGCTACGTTCGATCCGGAGGAACGTATCCTTACCGTTCTCCGGTAGACCACCCGACGAGACGTTTAGAAACAAACAATCATGCGTGTTTATATAGAAGAATTATTTTTTGTATCGGCATTCTCAGTTCGCTTTTCGCTGATCTCCGACGCTACATTTATATGCGGCATCCGATTAGACCCGCACAGCAAATGCCACGAGTGGAGATAACCGTACCGGAACACCTGGAAATGCAAATAACACAGATGGTAGAGAAGGGCGAGTTCCTCAATCGCGAGGAGGCGGTCGAGGAACTGCTTTCGACCGGAATCAAGGCATATAAAACGAGCGGACCGATGGACGACGAGGACTCCGGCGGATTCGAGGACGAGGGGATGATGGGCCACGAGGACGAGTACGTCTTTTAAGTCGGCTTACGGGAACCCCTCGTCGGTTCGTGCCGGCGGCTCGCGTCCACCGCCGATAGCGATCGATCCGTGCGTGTCACCCTCAACAACGTTTAAACCGGCTAGGGCCCGTATTCACCGTTATGCACAAGGACGAGCTACTCGAGCTACACGAACAGATGGTCACAATCATGGAGCACTTCCGGAGCCAGGAAACCGTCGACGGCTCGCTGTTTGATCCGTACGACGAACTCGACGTCGACCCCTCACACGTTCACAAATCCAAAAGCGAGCACAAACACGCCGTCTTCGTGCTCGGCAACGCCCTCGCAAACGCAATGAGCGAGGACGAGTTCTCTCCCGCCGGCCGCGTCGGCAAGCGGATGGAGGAGCTGGCGAAGGACGCCGAGAACAAGATCTGACGGGCTCCGCTGACCCGCGAATTGATATGTGACCGGTCGCTGTGTACCGTATGGTCGTCGGAGCGCTCTCGTCCGATACGGCCCATCTAGCGCTCGTCGGAGCGCTCGTGCTCGCCTCGGTCGCCGCTATTTATAAACTCGACCGCCCGTCCGGCTCGTGGGGGCGACGGCTCCGGTCGCGGTTCCTGTTCGGCGTCCCGTGGGGAACGCTCGTCGCCGTCGCGTTCGTCGTCGTCGTGTACCTCCTCGTTCAGGGCGGCCTCGAAAACCCCGATCGACCGGTCGTGATCCCGTTTCGCGCGTGGTCGTACTTCTATCCCGAGGGCGTCCTCTGGTCCGGGTTCGCCCATTCGAGCCGTAGTCACATCACCGGGAACCTCCTTTCGACGCTCGTCGCGGGCACGCTCGCGGAGTACGCCTATGGCCACTATCCACGAACACGCGGCGAATCGTCGTTCCGATCGCTCCGAACGAACCCGTACGTCCGGGCGTTCCTCATCGTCCCTGGCGCGATTCTGACGTTCGGTCTCGTCTCCTCGCTGTTCGCACTTGGCCCCGTGATCGGCTTTTCGGGCGTCGTCTTCGCGCTCTGGGGGTTCGCGCTCGTTCACTACCCGATCGGAACGATCGCCGCGCTGACGGGGTCGACGCTCGTGAGCGTCGTTCACTCGACGATCCGGAGCCCGATCGAGTTTGCGGAGGCGAGCGCTTCCTACGGCGCGCCGAGTTGGGCGAACATCGCCGTCCAAGGCCACGCCCTCGGGCTGCTCGCTGGGATCCTCGTCGCGGTGTTGCTCGTTCGTCGGCGGCGGACGGGCGACGATACGACGCCACACACCACCGCCATCGTCGTCTTCGGCGCGGTGCTGCTGTTCGGCGCGTCACGTCGTCTCTGGGCCGTGTACTGGTATCTCGGGAACGACCAGTACGAGCTGTACCGGGCGATCGGACTCGCGCTGCTCGTCCTCCTCGCACTGATCGTCGCGGCCGCGGTCGCGGGCCGCGAGGAGCCGTTCCGGCCGGCCGCCGCCGTCCCGGATCCCGAGACCCTCCGCGGGAGCGTCGCGTCGGCAACGCCAGCTGCGGTCGGTCTGTTGCTGCTGGTCTGTGCGCTGGCGGTCGTTGCCGGGCCGGGAGTTCTCCCCAACCTCGTCACGGTCGACGAGGGCGACGCACCCGGTGACCCGATCGAGGTCGAGGGGTATCAGGTGACCTATGCGGAGAACGTCGAGGACCGAATGGTGAGCGTCGTCGACGTGGAGGCGTTCGGCCGCTCCACATCGGTGCGGACCTCGGGGGTGATCGTGTCGAACCCGGACAGACAGATCTGGACCACGGCCGTCTCGCGCGGGAACCTCGCGTTCTGGGGCTATCGGAGCGTCGACGTGGGCGGAACGGGGTGGCGTGAGACCGTTCAGGTACAGCGGAGCGGCTGGGTCGCTGCCGGCGGCGGACCGACCTACCGCGTCGACGGCGTCCACGACGGCACTCGGTCGACGCTGTTCGTGAGCGATCCGGTCGACGCCGAGCCGCGGCTCGACGGACGGACCGTCGCCGTCGCGGCCGTCGAGGGGGGCTTCGAGCTCCGTGTTGAGCACGACGGCAGCACGGAGACCGCGGCGATCCCCGGCTCTGACGAGTCGGTGACGCTGCAGGGAGTGGCGTTCGTCCGGGAGGACCGCCGGATCTACGCCGAGCGCGGCGACTCGCGGGTACGAGTCGCGAACCAAGAACGCTACGAGGGACGCCAGTAGGCTACGACCACTCGATCCTGTAGACCTCGACGTCGACGTCGCGGGAGTCGGCAGTGTGGTGGTCGAACTGCGCATCGACGGCGAAGTCGGCCGCGAAGGCGTGCGTCACTGTCCCGCCGTTGTCGGCAGCGAACGACTCCACGAACTCCCGACTCCCGGCGTTGTGGACGGAGTAGGACACCGACGCGATCTCGCTCGCGGTCGCGAGGAAGGCGCGGTCGGCGTTTCGGTTGCCGTCCTGCGCGCCGAACGGGGGGTTCATCACGACCGTGACCGGGTCCGGGAACGCCACCGGTGGACGGGTCGCGTCCCCCTGTATCCAGTGAATCGGCGCGCTCGCGGCGACGCGCCGCTCGTTCTCGGTCGCGGTTAGCACCGCGTCGCGGTCGAGTTCGAGTCCGACCACGCGAGCGGGGCCGCGGAGGGCGGCGGCGAGCGCGAACATCCCCGTTCCGGCACCCAGATCGAGGACGGTCCGTCCGTCGACGTCCCCGTGGAGATCCGCGAGATGAACGACGTGGGCCGCGAGATCCGGCGGCGTCGGGTACTGTTCGAGCGCCGCTTGCGGGTTCTCGAACCCGACGACGACGCCCAGCTTGGTCGCGAGCGAGCGCTTCGTCGCCATCGCCTCAGGCGGCCGCGTCGTCGGTTCGGACGAGTTCGACGCCCTCGCGTCGGGCGCGCTCGGCGAGCGCGGCGAGCGTCGGTTCGACCGTCTCGGGGTCGGCGACCTCGCCGACGCTGATCTCGATACGGCCGGCTCCGAGGAAGGCGGCAGTGCGAACGAGCTCTCTGAGCCGATCGGCTTCCTCCTGGGTCGCGAGCGAGCAGTCGTCGGCGAAACAGGCGTCGACCGCCAGCGTCGCCGGATGATATCCCCGGGCGGCGAGACCGGACTTCAGGTCTCGGAGCCGTTCAGGAGCGGTGCTTTCGAGGTCGTCGGCGTCGATCACGATGGGGTCGATCTCCGCCGGACGACAGCCGTCCAGCGCCGCATCGATTCCAGCCGGCTTCGTCGTGCTCATACCAGTCATAGTTTAGGGTTATACAAAAGGTTTTATAAATGCTTGATAGTAATATCATCTGACGGAACGAGTCCGGTCGATCTGCGGCAGTCGGCCGAGTCGATCCGGACCGAACCGCTCGCCATCACGATCCGCTCAAAGCCTGCTTCCAAGGGTATACAACGGTTTCACGCCGATCCGTCGGTTTCCTGTGTCCTATCCGAATTCGTACATTCACGCCAAGGTTTAAATACACCTATGACCAGAAATCTTATAATGGAACGTCCGAGCAGACAGCGTCAGCAGGAGCGAGACACTGAGCGGGAATCGGACGAGAACGCGGTCGAGTGTCCGGAGTGTGGGTCGGACGAGATAGTCACCGACGCGGATCAGGAACTGGTTTGTGAGGACTGTGGCCTCGTGTTGGACGAACGGACGATCGATCGCGGACCGGAGTGGCGCGCGTTCAACCACTCCGAGCGGCAGTCGAAGTCCCGCGTCGGCGCACCGATCACGGAGACGATGCACGACAAGGGGCTAACGACGACGATCGACTGGAAGGACAAGGACGCTTACGGTCGGTCACTCTCCTCCGAGAAGCGCTCACAGATGCACCGGCTGCGCAAGTGGCAGGAGCGGATCCGGACGAAGGACGCGGGCGAGCGGAACCTCCAGTTCGCGCTCTCGGAGATCGACCGAATGGCGAGCGCGCTGGGCGTCCCCCGCTCGGTCCGCGAGGTCGCCTCCGTGATCTACCGACGCGCGCTCTCCGAGGACCTGATCCGCGGACGATCAATCGAGGGCGTCTCCACCGCCGCCCTGTACGCCGCCTGCCGACAGGAGGGAATCCCCCGATCGCTCGACGAGGTCGCGGAGGTCTCACGGGTCCCGCAGAAGGAGATCGGTCGCACGTATCGCTACATCTCTCAGGAACTCGGCTTGGAGCTCAAGCCGGTCGATCCGAAACAGTTCGTTCCCAGGTTCGCCTCCTCCCTCGAATTGAGCGAGGAGGTTCAGTCGAAGGCGACCGAAATAATCGACGTCTCCGCCGAACAGGGACTGCTCTCGGGGAAGTCGCCGACGGGGTTCGCCGCCGCCGCGATCTACGCCGCCTCACTGCTCTGTAACGAGAAGAAGACCCAACGCGAGGTCGCCGATGTCGCACAGGTGACCGAAGTCACCATCCGCAACCGGTATCAGGAGCAGATCGAAGCGATGGGCTTTCGCTGACGTCGTCGGGATCGGGTTTTTAACCGATGCCGGGCGTATCGCCGATCGATATGTACGACGAGATCCTCGTTCCGACCGACGGGAGTCCCGCGTCGGACGCCGCGATCGAACACGCGATCGACCTCGCGGCGCAGTACGGTGCTCGTCTCCACGCACTCTACGTGGTCGACGGGGCGGCCTACTCGACGCTGGAAGCCGGCTCGGAGATCGTCGTCGAGGCGCTCCGGTCGGAGGGTGAAACGGCCACCCAGCGAGTCGCTGACGCGGCCGCGGACGCCGGGATCGACACTACCACGACGGTGACGACCGGGACCGCCTATCAGTCTATCCGCGACTACGTCGCCGAGAACGGGATCGACATGATCGTGATGGGCACACACGGTCGGAAGGGGCTCGACCGGTATCTGCTCGGAAGCGTCACCGAACGCGTCGTCAGAACCGCGGACGTCCCCGTACTCACCGTTCGCCAGCCGACGGATGAGTGACCATCGACCGTCGTCGGCGACGGGGGTGTAACCGTGCGGGACTGGCTCTCCCACCGCGTCGTCTCCTCGCCGGACGACGTCGCACTGGTTCGCGCGGAGGACGGAGAGGCGTGGTCGTACTCGGATCTCGACCGACTCGTCGCCGAGACCGCCGGTCGACTCGTGGCCCACGGGATCGGTCCGGGCGATCGAGTGGGCGTTCTCACGCCGCCGTACGTCGGAACCGTCGGACTGATCCACGCCGCGATGCGGATCGGCGCGACGTTCGTCCCGCTGGGCGAGCGGCTCACCCCGCGCGAACTCGGTGAACGGGTCGATCGCGCGGACCTCTCGGCGGTCATCTGTTCGGAGTCAACCGAGTCGGACGCGCTCGCGGCCGTCGATGATGTCCCGGTGTGCTCGGTGGACGAGCCGGCAGCCGACGCGGTCGAAGCCGTTCACGATGTGGAGCCGGAACCGGTCGAACCGGCGGAGTGGTCGTTCGACGACCGGCTCTGTATCCTGTTTACCTCCGGCACCACCGGTGAGCCGAAACCGGTCCCGTTGACCGCCGGCAACGTCTACTCGTCGGCGGTCGCCTCCGCGTTCCGGCTCGGGATCGACCCCGACGATCGGTGGCTGGTCTCGCTCGCGCTCCACCACATGGGCGGGCTCGCGCCGGTGTATCGGTCCGCGCTCTACGGGACGACCGTCGTCCTCCGCGAGGGGTTCGACCCGGGTGGAACCGCCGACGACATCAACAGGTACGACGTGACCGGAGTCTCGCTCGTCCCGACGATGCTCACCCGAATGCTCGACAGGCGCGGCACCCTCTCCGACTCACTCCGGGTGGTGTTGCTCGGCGGTGCGCCCGCCCCGGACGAACTGATCGAGCGCTGCCGTGACTACTCGATCCCCGTCTATCCGACCTACGGGATGACCGAGGCGGCCTCACAGGTCGCGACCGCGACGCCGCGAGCGACGAAAAAGCGGACAGACACCGTCGGTCGACCGCTGTTCGGGACGGACGTGACCGTCGTCGACGAGGACGGCGCTCCGGTTCCGGCGGGCGAGACGGGAGAGATAGTCGTCGACGGCCCGACGATCACGCCCGGATACATGGGGGTGGACGACCCGACGGCGGCGTTCGGTCCCTACGGACTCCACACCGGCGATATCGGTCGGATCGACGAGGAGGGGTACCTCTACGTTCTCAACCGGCTCGACGACCGGATCATCTCCGGTGGCGAGAACGTCGAACCCGGCGAGGTCTCCGACGTGCTCCGCGCGTATCCCGGCGTCGACGATGTCGCCGTCGTCGGCCTCGACGACGAGGTGTGGGGTGAGCGCGTGGCAGCGCTCGTGGCGGTGGACGGGGCCGAACTCTCGGCCGAGACCGAACCAGATCCCGCCGACGAACTGCCCGCTACGGAGGAGGGGGTATCCGGAGACGACGCGAAACCCGAAGGAGGCGTGAACCCCGGAAACGAAACGGAGGAAGCACCCGCGTCAGCCGAGGTAACGACCCCCGGCGACGCCATCGACGACGTGGAACTCATGTCGTTCGTCAGGGACCGTCTGGCGAGGTTCAAGATACCCCGAACGATCGCCTACACGGACGAGCTCCCCCGAACCGTTTCGGGAACGATAGACCGCGATGTCGTCCGTGAACGCCTCGTCGAGACGGGGTACGAGCCGCGTGACGGGTTCGGCGCTGCCGGATTCGAGCCCGCCGATCCGAAGCCCACGAGTCGAACGGAAGCCGGTGGAGACGACGTCGAACCGGCGGGAGACGAGTCGGCGGGCGACGGACCGGCAAGAGCGGGCGGAACCGGCACGGCGGACGCCGCGAACGGCCCCGACGAAACGGAGTCGATCGGGCCACGAACCGACCTCACGGCGGAGGTACTGGACGGCGAGGAAGCCGATCCGACGTCGACGGAGAGTGATCCGACGCCGACGGAGAGTGATCCGACGCCGACGGAGAGTGATCCGACGTCGACTGACGACGACCGCGACGGCGACTCCGTGGACGACGCGTCCGCGGCCGACTCCGGGACCCAGTGATCACGACCGTTCCGCTCCGACACAGAGAACGGGCGATTATCGCCGAACCGGTTTTACCACCGGGTCCCGTAGGAGGGGCGTGCTCCGCCGGTCCACCCACGATGTACGTCCCTGACGACCCGCCCGACGCCTGTCCCGCCTGTGGCGACGGCTACGAGTCCGTTTCCCGCCACGCGGGCGGGTTCGTCGTCAACCTCCTCGACAACGACCGATACAGTCGGGTGTGTTTCCAACCGGTCGAGAGCGACGAGGGCGACGCCGCGCTTGACTGCTATCACCACGTCCACGCGGAAGCGACGAAAACGGACGAGGAACCGACGGACACGCACGAGGAACCGGTGGAAACGCACGGGGAACCGACCGCGGAGAGGGACGACCCCTAGAACTCGCTGCCGGTCGTGATGGACGTGTAGCTCCCGACCAGCGCGCCCGAGAGGTCCAAGTCTTCGAGCGTCGCCTCCTCGTCGATCACGGAGTTTCGAACGCTACAGTCGGTGATCGTCGCGTTCGGGAACACCACGGAGCGATCGAGCGTGGAGTCGGTTACCTCCGCGCCGTCCATGACGTGGACGACGTCGCCGACCTCGGTGTTCTCGACCGACGCCCCGTCATCGACGAGGGAACCGCCCTCCAGCGCGTACTCGACGGCGTCGAGGTAGCTCTCGGCGGTCCCGATGTCGAACCACGCGCCGTCGAAGGTGAACGCGTGGACGGGCTGGCGCGACTGGAGCCACTGGATGAACCAGCCGGGTTCGTCCGGGTTCTCGCCGTCTGCGAGATACGTTTCGAGGTCCGGAAGCGTCTCCGCGGGGAACGCGTAGCAGGCGATGGAGACGAGCGTGCTCTTCGGGTCGTCCGGCTTCTCTTGGAAGTCGACGACTCGGTCGCCGTCGAGGCTCACGAGCCCGTACGACCTCGCTCGCTCCTTCGATCCGACGTCGTACGCGGCGAGCGTCGGCGTCCCCTTCTCCTCGAAGAAGTCGGTGAACTCCGCTAGATCGAAGCTGATCATGTTGTCGCCGGCGACGACGAGCAGGTCGTCGTCGACGCCCTCGCGCTCGACGAGCTGGGCGAGCGCGCCGACGACACCGAACTTCTCGTCCTCTTCGACGGTCTCTTCGACCGAGAGCGTCGGTTTCTCGAACGGGCTCTCGGCGATGTAGTCGTCGAACGTGTCGGCGAACCGCTCGTTCGTCGAAACGAACACCTCGTCGACGCGGTCGTCGTCCTCCAAGTCGGCGAATATCTCGTCGATGACGGTCCGTTCTCCGACCGGGAGAAACATCTTCGGTCGGTTCCGCGTGATCGGCCACATTCGCGTCGCATACCCTCCCGCGAGTACAACTGCTTTCATACTCACCCCGTCACACCCCGCCGTCATACCTCTTGTGCCCGTGTCATGGGCAGAAACGCCACTGGTGTTTTATTCTCTCGTGACGAGACGTGGGGTATGGAATCGACGACCCGTCAGCGGATCGCCGAGGTCCTCCGGGAGTCACCCGCGACCGCGAGCGAGATTGCCGGCGATCTCGCGTTGCCGACGCCGACCGTCTACACCCATCTCGAACACGTTTCTCGGTCCGTCGGCGACGACGAGGAGTTCCTCGTCTCTCCGCCGGCGTGCCGCGACTGCGATTTTGACGGCTTCGACGACCCGGTCAACGAGCCGTCGCGCTGCCCGAAGTGTAAGTCCGAGCGCATCGAGGAGCCGGCGTTCGTGATCCGGTAGTCGCTGGCGGCCCCAGTCTCGATTGTTTATAAGGCGTCCAGCAGCGTCGACGCTGCGTCGGCGGACGACTCCGGTCCGCGGGCCGTGATGAGGTCGCCGTCGACCGTGACGCTCGTGTCGGCGTCGAGCTCGGCGTCCCAGTCGGCACCGGCTAGCTTCACCTCGTCTTCCACCCAGTACGGGAGCTTCCGGCCGTCGTCCAGTCGGTCGTTGTCGTCGACGACCCCCTCCTCCCACGCGTTCGGGAAGCCGGTTACGGAGCGCCCCTCCACGAGCGGTGTTCCGTCAGCCTCCCGGGTGAACGCTAAGATTCCAACCGCGTGACAGACGACGAGCGCGACTCCCTCCTCGCCCGCGACGGCGTTGAGCAGCAGTTGGCGCGCGTGCCGGTCCTGATTCACGTCCCAGACGGTCCCGTGCCCGCCGGGGAAGACGACGGCGTCGTAGCTGTCGGCCTCGACCGTCGAGATCGGTTCCGGATCGTTGAGCGCTGGATGCGTCTCGTCAATCTCGCGGAGCTCCGCGGCTCGGTCTTCACCGCCCGCGGCCTCCGGGTCGAGCGATCCCTCGTCGACAACCGGCGGCGAGCCCGACGGCGTCGCGACCGTCACGTCGACGCCGGCGGATTCAAGCGTCGTCAGCGGCTCGATACACTCCTCGGCCCAGTACCCTTCCTCGCTTACGACGAACAGCGCGCTGCTCATGTGTACCCGATGTTCACGACCACGACTCAAAGGGGGCCCGCGTCCGGCAGCGTCGAGGCCGGGCGCGAGGTTTATCCGTCGCCGTGGGCGTCGACGATCACGACCTCGCCGTCCTCGACGGTCACGTTGATGAGCGTCTTCACGTCGTAATCCGTGTCATCGAGTTCGTTGTCGCCCGCCTTCTTGATCACGGCGACGACATCGACAACCTCCGCGCCGACCTCGTTCGTGAGCGCGTCCAGGATCGCCTTCATCGTGCCGCCCGTCGAGAGCACGTCGTCCAGGACGAGCACGCGATCGCCCTCCTCGACGTCGTTGATGTACATCTCGGACTCGGAGTAGCCGGTCTCTTGGAACAGCGGGACCTCGCCGTCGAGCCCGTACTGGCGCTTGCGGATGACGACGAGGGGAATGTCGGTCATCAGCGAGAGCGCGGTCGAGATGTGGATCCCCATTGCGGCGGGGGTGACGATCTTGTCGACGTTCTCCAACTCTGCCTTCCGGATGATCCTGATGACGATCTCCCGGAGTAGCTCCGGTTCGAGCATCGGAACGCCGTCGCTGATCGGGTGAACGAAGTACTGATACTCGCCTTTTTCGATAATCGGGGCGTCGAGGAGCGACTGCCGCAACTGATCCATGTCGCCGGTACTCGGGCGGATTAATAAAGCGTGGCGGTTGTCGGCTGCGAACGGGCGCGGTACGGATCCGTCACTCGAACTCGGCGGTGGGCACCACTTCGCCGACGACGCCGGCTTCGGCGGCCTCCGCCAGCGCGTCCGCGATCGCTCCGAGGGTGTCGGCGGCTAGGGCGTTGAGGCGTTTGGGTCCGTCGGCGGTGACCGTTGCCACGTCGCGGTCGCCGACGTCGAGTCGGAGCGTCTCCGTCCCCATACGGGACGCTCACCCGGTGGCGTGAAACCCGTTCGACAGACGCGGACGCGACCAAATGCGACGCCCTTCGTCCTCCAGCTACCGACTCGCGAACCGAACCCGAGCCGGAAGAGTAAACCGGCGTCCGTTTGTTATATGCTATCATTCAGTGATGACCCTCGAAATCGTTCCTACATGACCGCCGATACCGCCGATACCACTGCGACCGTGACCGCTGGAAGTGCGACCCGTCGGGGACTCGTCGGTGCTGCCATCGGTGCCGCATGGATCGCCGGACTGTTCGCCGCGAGCCCCCTCGTCGGCGGGTTCGCCGTCGAGACGATCGCCGAGTCAGTCATCGTGTCGTCACCGGGGTGGCTCTCGACCGCGGCCGTGAGCACGCTCGGGTTCTACGCGACGCCGGTGCTCGTGGCGAGTGTCACGGCCGTGCTCGTCGCCATCCCGGCGGCGATCCTGACGATCCGACCGCTCCCGGAGCGGGGATCCCGGACGGTCGCCGTCGCGAGCCTTGTCGTCACCGTCCCGGTGCTGTACGCCGTGGGATCCGGCGTCTCGGCCGGGTTTCTCGTCGCCGTCGTGCTTTGTGTCGCTGCCCCGGCTGTGGTCGCGTCCGGGCTTCGACCGACCGGTCGACCGCAGACTCGACGCCGGTTTCTCCGACGGGTCGGTGCGTACGGCGTCGTCAGTGTCCTTGCCGGCGTCGGGCTCAGAACGGGGTTCGATCGGCTCGTCGGGCCGGGTGTGAGCGAGCGCGCGGGAGAGCCACTCCCGGAGTCAGTGACCCCGCCGGAGGGTGACCCCGCCTTCGCTTTCGACGGAATGCCGACGGCGATCACCGAGTACGGCGATCACTACGTGGTCGACATCAACGTGAACCCGCCGGCCGTCGATCTCGACGCGTGGCGTTTGGACGTCGAGGGTGCCGTCGACGAGCCGTACTCGTTGACGTATGACGAACTGCTCGACCACGACGACCGCGTCGAACAGCCGACGACGATGCTCTGTATCTCGAACCCGGTCGGGGGTGGCCTGATCGGGACCGGTCACTGGACCGGCGTTCAGCTCTCGGATCTCGTCGCGGCCGCCGCCCCGAACGAGGCGGCGGTAAGCGTCGTCACGCACGCTGCCGACGGCTACAGTGAGGCCATCCCGTTCGACTTGGTCGAACGCGAGGATGTCCTGATCGCGTACGGGATGGACGATCGGACCTTGGAGCCGGAGCACGGCTTCCCCGCTCGGCTGCTGATCCCCGGACGATACGGAATGAAGATGACCAAGTGGATAGATCGGATCGAGCTCCGCGAGGAGGAACACGAGGCGTACTGGGAGGAGCGCGGCTGGGACGAGCAGGCCGTCGTCAATCCGATGTCGTACGTCCGCGGTGCGGAGCGTGACGGCGACGAGGTCGTCGTCGGGGGCGTCGCGTTCGCCGGTCTCGAAACCGGAGTCGAGGAGATATCCGGCGTCGAGGTGAGCGTCGACGGCGGCGAGACGTGGGAGACGACCGAGCTGGAGCCGCAGATCGCTGCTCACGCGTGGCGACGGTGGCGACACACGTTCGACGCACCCGGCCGGTCCGAGTTCGAGGTCGTCGCCCGCGCGGTGCTCCGCGACGGAACGGTCCAGACCGACGTCGAGACGAGCCCGCGGCCGAGCGGTGCGACTGGGTGGCATCGCGAGACCGTCTCGGTCGAGTAGGCGGCTCCGACCCGTCAACCCTTTTAAACCTCTTCGCGCGTGTCGATACCGGCGTAGATGTACCACGCGGCCGCGTACACGCCGACGAACAACAGATAGCCGACGACCAACCCGCCGGTTCGTCGAACGCCGAGTCCGCCCGGAAGCGTCGTGGAGAGGATCCAGAGCGCGACGACGAACACGACCAGAGAGAACAGTCCGGAGAGGGCGTACACGCCGAGATCGGACGTGAGTCGGTCGCGCATACGACTCCTCACGGTGCCGATTTATAAACTATCACCGGTTCCGGCGTCTCGACCGTCCCCCGCTCCGTTCCGATCGTACGCCCCCTGTCGACGAAGCTCGCCGGCTGCCCGGAGCACCGCGGGCGTCCGACAGACCCCGGACTCGCCGGCCGCCTGCGCGATCGCGCAGTTGTTACAGTCGGCACAGACGGCACGGGCCTCGGGCTCCGCTCCGGCCCCGAGCAGCCGCGCCGGGAGCTCCGGCTCCGCATAAAAGGGGCGCGCCATTCCCACGAGGTCGGCGTCGCGGGCGAGCGCGTCGTCCAACTGGGCCCGATCGCGGAGCCCGCCCTCACACAACACGGGCGCGTCGACCCGGTGACGAACCCGCCGACAGAGGTCGCGGTTCCAGCCGGGCTCGCGGTCGTAGACGAACGACTCGATCCAGTTACCGGCCGCGACGGCGGCCGCGCGCGGCAGCGATCCGAACGCCTCGCGAAAGCCGTCACGGAACCGTTCGTCACGCCAGGCTGACGCGGGGAACGCGCCACGCACGACGCTCATGTCCCAGAACACGCTCGTCCGGACCGGGACGACCGCGTCGAACGGACCCTCCGTGCCGGCGAGTCGCTCGCAGGCGGCGACCGCGTCGTTGTCGGAGAGGTACGGGCCGATCCCCGGAAGCGTCGGGCGTTCGGAGGGGATCTTCGTTAAAAGGGGGACGTCGCCGGCGCGGTCGCGGATCGCCTCGGCCAGCCGCTCAAGAAACGCGACGCCGACGCCGGGCGTCCCGTCGGGGCCGACGGCCGGATCGATCCCGAACCGGTCCTCGCGCCGGTTATAAAAGGGTGAGAGGAACTGCTGGACGATCCCCATGTTCGCGCCGGCGATATGGATCGCGTCGTACCCGGCGTCGACCGCGCGGGCGGCCGCCCGAGCGAAGTCGTCGACGAGCGACTCGACCTCGGCGGTCGTCATGACTCGCGGCGAGAGGTCGAGAAATCCCAGTCGGTCGAGCGCGCGGAGGACTCGCGGCGGGCGGGAGACGGCAAGCTGGTGGCGGTCGGGATTGGCTCGCCCGTAGGCGTCGTGCCAGACCTCCATGGAACGAAGGCCCCCGTGTTCCAGTTGGATCGCGATCCGCGACCCGTGCGCGTGGACGGCGTCGGTTAGGCGAGCCAGACCGGCGACGAAGTCGGGGTCGTGGACGCGCGTCATGCCGGGCGCGGCGCAGCCCCCTTCGCCCGTCACGATCGTCGCTCCCTGATGGATCAGGCCCGCGCCGGCGGCCGCGGCGGGTTCGAGGTCCGCTATTAGGCGGTCGACGGCGTCGTCGTCGTTGCCTGCACATTCCAGTACGGGGGCGCGGTACAGTCGGTTCCGGAGTCGTACGCCGGCGAAATCAACGGGATCGTCGAGGGTGGGCGGTCGTCTCTCACGCGGGACCGCAGTCATACCGGTGTCTTGGCCGTCGCGTCTCTTGACGTTTCCTCCGATCGCGAGTCGCGGTTTTCCGAGCGGTCGCGATCCGCGGTTCTCCGCCCGATTGCGCACCACGGAATGAACGCCGTCGCGCTTGCGCGGATTGCAACCCATATATGCCCCCGGCCACACGTACGGACATGAACGGGAACCGGTTCGGCCGACTCTTTCAGGTCACCACGTACGGCGAGAGCCACGGCGAGGCGATGGGCGTCACCGTCTCGGGCGTCCCCGCCGGGGTCGATCTCGACGAGGAGGCCATCCAAGCGCAGCTCGACCGGCGGAAGCCGGGTCAGTCGATGATCACGACCTCCCGGGGCGAGCCAGACGAGGTCGTCGTCAACTCCGGCGTCCAGGACGGCTACACCACCGGCACCCCGATCGGGATGGTGATCCAGAACAAGGACGCGCGCTCGGGCAAGTACGAGCCGTACGTCACCGCGCCGCGCCCCTCCCACGGCGACTACACCTACTCCGCGAAGTTCGGCACGCGCAACTGGGGCGGCGGCGGGCGCTCCTCCGCGCGAGAGACGGTGAACTGGGTCGCGGCCGGCGCGGTCGCCGAGCAGGTCCTCGACGCCTCCGAGCACGACGTGGAGATCAAAGCGCACGTCAACCGAATCGGCGACGTCGAGGCCGACGACGTGAGCTTCGAGCAGATCCTCGAGCACTCGGAGGAAAACGACGTGCGGTGTGCGGATCCGGAGGCGGCCGCGGAGATGCAGGAGCTGATCGAGGCGTATCAGGAACGGGGGGACTCCATCGGCGGCTCCATCTACTTCGAGTGTCGCGGCGTCCCGCGCGGGCTCGGCGCGCCGCGGTTCGACAGCTTCCCGGCGCGGATCGGTCAGGCCATGTTCTCGATTCCGGCCACCACGGCGGTCGAGTACGGACTCGGCCGAGGGGCCAGTGACGTCGCCGGCAGCGACCGCAACGAGGACTGGACGTTCGACGACGGCGAGTCGTTCGAGCACGTCGAAAGCGACGAGGGCGATCCGGTTCCGGTCGGCAATGACCACGGCGGGCTTCAAGGTGGCATCACCACAGGAGAACCGATCTACGGGGAGGCAACGTGGCACGCGCCCACCTCGATTCCGAAAAAACAGCGCTCGGCCGACTGGGAGACGGGCGAGGAGAAGGAGGTCCAAGTGGTCGGACGACACGACCCCGTCCTCCCGCCGCGAGCGGTGCCGGTCGTCGAGGCGATGTTATACTGTACCGTCCTCGATTTCATGCTGCTCGCCGGCCGGATCAATCCCGACCGCGTCGACGGCACCCCCGGACAGTATGACACCGACTACCATCCGAGCAGTCCGGACAACCAGTAGGTCGCGGCGGCTGGATCCCCCGAGTCACACCACGATGGTTTCGTCGACGACGACCAACAGCACGAAGCCGACGAGGAACGCCCCGGTCGCGGCGTCCGCGTGGCCGTGGCCGTGTGAGGAGGGGATCAGCTCCCGGAAGACGACCGCGAGCATCGCGCCCGCCGCGAACCCGGCGGCGACCGGGAACAACCCGGCCGCGATCGACACCAGCGTGAACCCGAAGACGCCCGCGATGACCTGCGGACCGAGTCCGGAGAGGGTCGTGTAGACGAGCACCCGCCGGTTCGACATTCCGGTCTCGCCCATCGGTACCGCGAACGCGAAGCCGTCGGGGACGTTCTGGAGTCCGATTACGACCGCGAGCAGCAGCGCCACCTCCTCCAGCCCGGAGGCGAAGGCGACGCCGATCGCGAGCCCCTCCGGCGCGTTGTGGAGGGTGATCGCGCCGCCGATGAGCACCGCCTTCCGGAGCACGGAGTCCTGCTCGTCGATCGATGCGGTCGGGTCTCCGAGCGATGCGTCGGGAGTGGTCGCCGCCATCGAGGCGGCGTCGTCGTCGGTCGCGCCGCCCTCGGGCAGCCACTCGCGGTACTGCGCGTGGAGATGGGGTATCGCGTAGTTCCCGACCAACAGCGTGACCCCGCCGAGGAGCACGCCGACCATTACGGTAGCGAGCGTCCCCTCCTCCATACCCGGGAGGACCAGCCCGAACACGCTCGCGGCGACCATGAGCCCCGCTGCGAGCCCGAGCGCGGCGTCGTAGGTCCGATGGGTGACGCGCGCCCGAGCGAACACGGGGAGCGCGCCGAGGCCGGTCGCGAGCCCCGCGGTCCCGGTGACCGCAACCACGGTGAGAAGGTCCGACATGCCTCGGCGTACCGTCCCGCAGTATATAAGTCCGGTCGACGACCCGTAGCCTCGTGTTCGAGGTATGCGGGTCGCGAGTGTCGCACCCGTCGCGTGGTCGCATCCGTCACGACCGCGGCCCGTCCGTCTCACGCCCGCGCGCGTGCGCCGTCTTTATAAGCCGCCACGCGTAACTCCCGGTAAGTTCTATGTCAGAGCAGAACGAATACGGAGCCGGCCAGATCCAGGTCCTCGAGGGACTTCAGGCCGTTCGTAAACGTCCGGCGATGTATATCGGATCGACGGACGGGCGCGGGCTCCATCATCTCGTCTACGAAGTCGTCGACAACGCCATCGACGAGGCGCTTGCCGGCTACTGTGAGCAGATCGGCGTTACGATCCACGACGACGCCTCTGTGAGCGTCCGCGACGACGGTCGCGGGATCCCAGTCGACACTCACGAGGAGTACGACCGACCGGCATTAGAGGTCATCATGACCGTCCTCCACGCCGGCGGCAAGTTCGACTCCAAGTCCTACCAGGTCTCCGGCGGTCTCCACGGCGTCGGTGTGAGCGTCGTCAACGCGCTCTCGGAACGCTTGGAGGTCGAAGTGAAACGCGACGGGGGCGTCTTCAGGCATCGATTCCAGCAGGGAGAGCCGGACGAGGACGGGTTCGAGCGCGTCCGCGACATGGAGGCCGGCGAGTCGACGGGCACGCACATCCGGTTTTGGCCCGACGACGAGGTGTTCGAGACGACCGACTTCGAGTTCTCGACGCTCTCGAACCGACTTCGCGAGCTCGCCTTCCTCAACTCCGGCGTCGAGATCGCGCTTGCGGACGACCGAAACGGCGAGGCAGAGACGTTTCGCTACGACGGCGGCATCCGCGAGTTTGTCGGCTATCTCAACGAGACACGAACCCCGATCCACGACGAGGTCATCTACTTCGAGGGCGAGGACGACGGGGTTCACGTCGAGGTCGCCATGCAGGCGACCGAGGAGCTACAGGGCTCTGTCCACGCGTTCGCGAACAACATCAACACCCGCGAGGGTGGTACACACCTCACCGGATTTAAAACGGCGCTCACGCGCGTCGTCAACGACTACGCCAACGAGCACGGGCTCGTCGATGACCTGGACGCCAATCTCAAAGGTGAGGACGTTCGCGAGGGGCTCACCGCGGTCATCTCGGTGAAACACCCCGACCCGCAGTTCGAGGGGCAGACGAAGACGAAGCTCGGCAACAGCGAGGTCCGTGGCGTCGTCGAGTCCGCGACCCACGAGCAGCTCGGCACGTTCTTCGAGGAGAACCCGGACACCGCACGGAAGGTCGTTCATAAAGCTGCGGAGGCTGCCCGAGCGCGCAAGGCGGCGAAGAAGGCCGAGGAGCTCACCCGCCGGAAGTCGGCGCTGGAGTCCTCGGCGCTGCCCGGCAAGCTCGCCGACTGTCAGACTCGCGACCCCACGGAAGCGGAGCTGTTCGTTGTGGAAGGCGACAGCGCCGGTGGAAGCGCAAAGCAGGGTCGAAACCGCGAGAATCAGGCGATCCTTCCGCTTAAAGGTAAGATCCTCAACGTGGAGAAACACCGACTCGACCGCATTCTGGAGAACGACGAGATCCGCGCGCTGATCACCGCGATCGGCGCGGGGATCGGTGAGGAGTTCGACATCGAGGACGTTCGCTACAACAAGATCATTCTGCTCGTCGACGCCGACGTCGACGGCGCGCACATTCGGACGCTGTTGTTGACCCTCCTATACCGGCACATGAAGCCGCTCATCGAGGCCGGCTACGTGTACGCGGCACAGCCGCCGCTGTACCGGATCCGAAAGGGATCGGAGACGTACGACGCGATGACCGAGGCTGAACGCGACCGCATCATCGAGGAGGAGTGTGGCGGCAACCCTGACCAGACCCAGCGGTTCAAAGGACTGGGCGAGATGAACCCCGACCAGCTGTGGAACACGACGATGGACCCCGAAAACCGGATCTTAAAACGGATCACGATCGACGACGCCGCCGCCGCGGACCGCATGTTCAACGTCCTGATGGGCGACGCGGTCGAGCCACGGAAACAGTTCATCAAGGAGCACGCGACCGAGGCGGAGTGGGTGGACATATGAGCTCCGAGGTACCCGGGCCGGACGACGGCGACCTCCCGGCCGCGAGGGTCGAGACCGCCCGTATCGAGGACGAGATGGAGCAGTCGTACATCGACTACGCGATGTCCGTCATCGCGGGTCGCGCGCTCCCGGACGTCCGTGACGGCCTCAAACCGGTCCATCGACGCATCCTCTACGCGATGAACGAGGCGGGCGTCACTTCCCGGTCGGCACACCGGAAGTCCTCATCCATCGTCGGTGAGACGATGGGTGACTATCACCCCCACGGCGACAGCGCCATCTACGACACGCTGGCGCGAATGGCACAGGACTTCTCGATGCGGTACCCGCTCGTCGACGGACAGGGGAACTTCGGCTCCGTCGACGGCGATCCGCCGGCCGCGATGCGGTACACGGAGGCGCGGATGGCCCCCATCGCCGAGGAGCTGATGGCCGACATCGAGCGTGACACGGTCGAGTTCAGTTCCAACTACGACGACCGACTCATGGAACCGGACGTGTTGCCGGCGGCGTTCCCGAACCTGCTCGTCAACGGGTCGTCGGGGATCGCCGTTGGGATGAGTACGAACATCCCGCCGCACAACCTCGGCGAGGTGATCGACGCGACCGTCGAACTGATCGAGACACCGGACGCGACCGTCGAGGACTTGATGGAACACGTCAAGGGGCCCGACTTCCCGACGGGCGCGAACATCGTCGGCCGCAACGCGGTTCATAAAGCGTACAAGACGGGTCGGGGTCGCGTCCGCGTCCGCGCCGAGTTCGAGGTCGACGAGGAGGAGGGCAGGATCGTGATCACGGAGCTTCCGTTCCAGCAGAACAAATCGCGACTCGTCGAGCGGATCGCCGACGATGTCAACGAGGGCGCGATCGAGGGGATCCGCGACCTGCGCGACGAGTCGGACCGCGACGGGATCCGCGTCGTCGTCGACCTCAAACGCGACGCGATGGCCGAGGTCGTCAAGAACCAGCTACTTGAGAGTCACCTCGAACGGACGTTCGGCGTGATCAACCTCGCCTTGGTCGATGGCGCGCCACAGGTGCTCGACCTCAAGGAGACGCTCGAACACTACGTCGAGCATCGACGCGACGTGGTGCGCCGTCGCTCGCGACACGAGCTCGACGAGAAGGAGGACCGCGCACACATCCTCGAAGGGCGGCTCAAGGCGCTCGAACACGTCGACAGCGTCGTCGAGACGATACAGGACTCCGAGGACCGAGACGCCGCGAAAACGGCGCTGGAGGCCGACTTCGGCTTCTCCGAGGCGCAGGCCGAACACATCGTCCGGATGCAGCTCGGCTCGCTCACCTCGATGGAGACCCAAGAGATCGAGTCGGAGTACGCGGACGTCACCGCTCGGATCGAGCGGCTGGAGACGATCCTCGCCGACCCGGACGAGCTCGACGCGGTGATCGTCGATGAGCTTCGGGCGATCCGAGACGAGTACGCCGACGAGCGCCGGACGAGCTTCATCGAGGACGCCGGAACCGTCACCCACGAGGATCTCATTCCGGAGGAGGAGTGCGTCGTCGTCATGAGCGAGGACGACTACATCAAGCGGATGTCGCTGGAGACGTTCCGCGCGCAGAACCGCGGCGGAAAGGGGATCATCGGAACGGGACTCAAGGAGAACGACCGGGTGTCGTCGGTGTTCGCCGCCAACTCCCACGACTACCTGCTCGTTTTCACCAACCACGGCCAGATCTACGAGCTGAAGACGTACGAGATCCCGGAGATGTCGCGGACCGCGCGCGGGAAGTCCGCGGTCAACCTCCTCGATCTCGGCGACGGCGAGGAGATCGAGGCGGTCGTCAACACCGAGGATCTCGACGACGACGAGTTCCTCACGATGGTCACCCGCGACGGCTACATCAAGCGGACCGCGGTCGACCAGTTCGGCAACATCCGGTCGACCGGGATCCGGGCGATCCGGCTGGAGGACGGCGACGAACTCGTCGACGTCGAGGTGACCGACGGGGAGACCGACATCGTCATCGGGAGTCGGAACGGAATGGCGATCCGGTTCGACGAGGGCGAAGCGCGCGCGATGGGCCGGACCGCCCGCGGCGTGATCGGGATCGACCTCCGCGAGGGCGACTCGGTCGCCGGCGTCGCCGCGATCGACGCGGACCGCCACGACTGGGTGCTCACGGTCACCGAGAACGGGTACGGGAAGCGCTCGGATCTCGACGAGTATCGTCCGCAGTCGCGCAATGGGATGGGGCTCGTCGACATCAAGACCGGCGATCGAAACGGACCGGTCGTCGCCATCGAGGCGGTCACCTACGGCGACCACCTGCTCGCGATGAGCGGCGACGGACAGATCATGCGTACCCGCGTCGAGGAGATATCGACGGTGAGCCGGAACACGATGGGCGTCATCGTGATGAACTTGGAGGCCGATGACCGGGTCGCGTCCGTGGACATCGTTCCGGAGGCCGCGTACGCGGACGACGAGGGCGTCGAGGACGCCGATACCGTCGACGGGGACCCCGTCGATTCGGACGCGGAACCCGGCGCTGACACCGAGTAGCCGACCGGTATCCCCTTTTTGAATGGGACGGTGCGACCTTCTCCCAAAAACGTTCAGGAAAATTACTTACGGTTACCGCGAAAACGGCGGAACGAGATGGACGAGTACGAGGGGATCGACGAGGTCGTACACGAGCCGAGCGAGGCGTTCGCCGCGTCGACGAACGTCGCGGCGTTCATGCGCGAGTACGGGATCGACGACTACGAGGAGCTGATCGAGCGGACGACGACCGAGGTCGACGGCGAACCGGCGTCGGGCGTCGACTGGTTCTGGGACGAGATAACCGACTACCTCGACATCGATTTTTATACCGACTACGAGACGGTCCGGGACAATACGGAGCGGGGCTCCGCGGGCAACCGGACGCAGTCCGGCGACGATACGGACGGACCCCAGTTCACCGACTGGTATCCCGGCGGCGAGATCAACGTCGCACACAACGTCGTCGACCGCCACGCAGCCGTCGACTCCCCGAACCGGAACCGTGTCGCGCTGATCTGGGAGGGCGAGCCCGGAGACGTTCGCGAGATCACGTTCCACGAACTGTGCCGCGAGAGCGATCGCGTCGCCAACTATCTGGAGTCCGTCGGAGTCGAGACGGGGGATACGGTGGGGATGTATATGCCGATGGTGCCCGAGGTGGTCTCGATCCTCTACGGCTGTCTGAAAGTCGGTGCCATAGGGGTGCCGATCTTCTCCGGGTTCGGGACCGAGGCGACGGCGACGCGGATCGACGACGCGGAGCCCACCGTGCTTTTCACCGGCGACGGGTTCTACCGCCGTGGGAGCGAGGTCCGCCTGAAGGGGACGGCCGACGAGGCGATCGAGGCGACCGGGCACGTCGAACACACTGTGGTCTATGACCGGCTGGGCGCAACTCCCGGCGGCGATTCCGACGAGCCGGTTCCGTGGCACGGCGACCGGGACGTGGCGTGGAGCGACGCGGTCGGATCGCAGTCGTCCGCGTACGAGACGAAGCGACTCCCGAGCGACGCCGAGTCCATGCTGTTGTACTCCTCGGGGACGACCGGGACGCCCAAGGGGATCGTTCACACGCACGCCGGCGTTCTGACTCAGTGTGCCAAGGAGATTCACTTCGGCTTCGACCAGAAGCCCGCCGACCGGTTCTTCTGGGTCTCCGACATCGGGTGGATGATGGGGCCGTGGACGCTGATCGGGAACCACGCGTTCGGCGGGACGGTCGTGATGTACGAGGGCGCACCCGACCATCCGGAGCCGGACCGGTTCTGGGAGCTGATCGACCGGCACGGCGTCACCCAGTTCGGCGTCTCTCCGACCGCGATCCGGGCGCTTCGCAAGCACGGTGACCAATGGGTCGACGGCCACGATCTCTCCTCGCTCCGCATACTGGGGTCGACGGGCGAGCCGTGGGATCCGGAGTCGTGGCGGTGGTTCTACGACGCGGTGGGCGGCGGCGAGTGTCCGATAATCAATATCTCCGGCGGAACCGAGATCTGCGGCTGTTTCCTGATGCCGATGCCCAACCAGCCACTGAAGCCGTGTACCCTCGGCGGCCCCGGACTCGGAATGGACGTCGACATCGTGAACGAGGCGGGCGAGTCGATCGCCGAAACGGGCGAGCGCGGCTTCCTCGTCGCTCGCGACTCCTGTCCCTCGATGACGAAGAGTCTCTGGTCGGGCGACGAGCGCTATCTCGAGGAGTACTGGTCGACGTGGCCGGATCTCTGGGACCACGGCGACTTCGCACAGAAGGACGCCGACGGCTTCTGGTTCCTCCACGGACGCGCCGACGACGCGTTAAACGTCGCCGGGCGGAAGGTCGGTCCGGCCGAGATCGAGGGCGTCCTCATCGACCACGACGCGGTCAATCAGGCTGCCGCGGTCGGCGTCCCCGACGACACCACGGGAACCGCGGTCGTCGCGTACGTCGTGCTCGAACCGGACGTCGAGCCGAGCGACGACCTTCGCGAGACGCTTCGGGCACTGGTCGGCGAGGAGCACGGGAAGCCGTTCCGGCCGCGCGAACTGCTGTTCGTCGACGCCTTCCCGAAGACCCAGTCGGGGAAGATCGTCCGGCGCGCGATCGAGTCAGTGTATACGGGGGAGGACCCCGGAGACCTCTCGTCGATGGAGAACCCGGAGGCGCTGGACGGGCTTCGGAACGCTAGGTGAGGCCGTGAGCATCGGTCGCGTATACGACCTCAGTTCGACGCCGTCGACTCCGGGATCGCGTCGACGAGCGCGTCGTAATCGGGCTCTTGCCCGGGGTTCTCGGCGAGCCACCGGTAGGTCACGGTTCCGTCCGCGTCGATCACGAACACCGCGCGTCGTGCGACGACTTCGACCCCGTAGCGGTCGAACGCCGCGACCACGTCGTACGCCTCGATCCCGTTGTGGTCCGGGTCCGCGACGAGCGGGAACGGGAGGTCGTACTCCCCGCGATACCGTTGGAGGGCATGCGGCAGGTCCGTGCTCACGCCGAGTACCGTCGTTTTCTTCCCGAACTCGTCGATCCCGTCGCGGAGCGCGCGCATCTCGTCGGTACAGGTGCCCGAGAACGCGGCCGGGAAGAACGCGAGGACGACCGGGCCGTCGCCGAGGTGGTCCGTGAGCCGAAACGGTGTCATCTCTTCGGTCACGAGCGAACCGGTGAACTCCGGTGCGTCGTCGCCTACGTTGACCATGCGATCCGAACGTTCCGGGGACGTATATATCGGGAGGGCCGCCGGCGGTCCGGGGCCGTTCGGGACCGCCGGGTGGGACGGCGACGTTCGTCTCTCCCGTCTCCAGACGCTGGACGGAGAACGCGGGTGTGACTGGCTCGTGCGGCCGCGAACGGGGACTTTCAATGGAGACGAGACCACGGGCCACGGCACGCGGACCCCGACCGCGGGACCCCGGTTCCGGCAGACATAAACGGGATCCCCGGTCATCGTTCATGTATGACGGAGGTACGCGTCGCCGGGGTCGGACTCACGCGGTTCGGAAGCCACCCCGAGCGCACGGGACGGGACCTGTTCGCGGAGGCCGCCGCGAGCGCCTTCGCGGACGCCGACGTCGACCCAACGGCGGTCGGCGAACTCAACTACGGGAACTTTATGGGGTCGCTCGCGGAACACCAGGGCCATCAGGCACCGCTGATGGCGGAGGCTGCCGGGCTCGCGTGTCCGGCGACCCGCTACGAGGAGGCGTGTGCCTCCGCCGGCGTCGCGGTCCGTGAGGGCGTCAGAACCGTCCGATCCGGCGAGGCCGACGTGGTCCTCGCGGGCGGGATGGAGCGGATGACGAACCTCGACACCGACGGCGCGACCGAGGGGCTCGCGATCGCTGCCGACGACCTCTTCGAGGTCCGTGCTGGCATGACCTTTCCCGGGGCGTACGCCCTGATGGCGCGCGCGTACTTCGAGCGCTACGGCGGAACCCGCGAGGACCTCGCACACATTGCCTCGAAGAACCACGAGAACGCGCTGCCGAACGAGTATGCCCAGTACCGGCGTGAGGTCTCTATCGAGGAGGCGCTCGATTCCCCGCCGGTCGCCTCGCCGCTCCACCTCTACGACGCCTGCCCGATCACCGACGGGGCGAGCGCGATCGTGATCGTGTCGGCCGACTACGCGGAGGAACACGACCTCGACGCGTCCGTCGCGGTGACCGGGACCGGACAGGGAGCCGACCGGATGGCGCTGGCCGACCGCGACCACTTCGCGCGGACGCCGGCCGCCACCGACGCCGCGACGATGGCCTACGACGACGCGGATATCGGTCCGGACGACGTCGACGTCGCCGAGGTCCACGACTGTTTCACCATCGCGGAGGTGCTCGCGATCGAGTCGCTCGGGTTCGCCGAGGCGGGTGAGGGGATCCGAGCGGCTCGCGACGGGCTCACGACCGCCGACGGCGACCTCCCCGTGAACCTCTCGGGCGGGCTGAAGGCGAAGGGCCATCCTGTCGGCGCGACCGGCGGCTCACAGATCGCGGAGCTGACGCGACTGCTTCGTGGCGACCACCCGAACAGCGGCCGGGTTCCGGACGCCGAGGTTGGCGTCGCCCACAACGCGGGCGGGACGGTCGCCAGCGCAGTGGTCCACGTGTTGGAGGTGGCCGAATGAGCGACGGAGCGTCCGGGTACGGGAACGCGGGCTACGACGAGTGGCGCAACGCGCTCGGGGACGGCGAGGGATACGCGCTCGTCTGCCCGGACGGACACGGCTCGTTGCCCCCGCGACGCGTCTGTCCGGAGTGCGGGTCGACATCGCTCCCACGCGAGCCGCTTCCCGCAGTCGGTACGATCGAGACGGCGACGGTCGTCCACGTGCCGCCGCCGCGGTTCGCCGACGACGCCCCCTACGTCACGGCCATCGCCCGCTTCGGGCCCGTGCGACTGACCGGCGTGCTGCGCGGTGTCGACCCCGAGGACGGAAGTGGACCCGTCGGTCGATCCGTCGAGAGCAACGTGGGAGAGCGGGAGACCGACGGCGGTTCGGTCGTCGTGTTTCGACCGGCGGAGAAGTGAGAGGCGGGGCGTTTCCAGCGTGAGCAGCCCGCTCGGTCGGCCGGCTCAGTCGCTCGTGACCAACTCGACCTCGTGGCCGTCCTGGTCCTTCGTGAACGCGTAGTTGTGGTCGCAGGACTCCGGATCGCGGTAGTCGGGCGCTTCACGAGTCATGAGGGTCTCCCACGCCTCGTCGAGGTCCTCGACTTCCAGCGCGAGGTGGCCCCACGCGTCGCCCATCGTGTAGGTTCGGCCGTCGTAGTTGTAGGTGAGCTCGAGCGACATCGCCTCCTCGGGCGCGTCGTCGGGCTCGACGAAGTAGTTCGCGAAGGAGTCTGCCTCCCAGCGGTCGCGGCTCTCCCCGAACTCGAACTTGCGGGTCCAGTAGCCGAGCGCCTCGTCGGCGTCCTCGACGCGGATCATGGTGTGATCGATGCTCCATTTCGCGCCGTAGTCGCGCTTGACGATCTCGATCTCGTGGCCGTCCGGGTCCTTCACGAACGCGTAGCGGTTCCCGCAGGACTCCGGATCACGGTAGTCGTCGACGCCGCCCTCCATCAGCTCGTCGTACGACTCCTGGAGCGCGTCCTCGGGGACACGAACCGCGATGTGCCCCCACGCGTCGCCCATCTCGTAGGAGCGTCCGTCGTGGTTGTAGGTGAGCTCCAAGAGCGCGCCCGCGTCGTGGACATCCTCGGGACCGAGGAACACGTTCGTGAACGTGTCGGCCTCCCAGCGACCCTTTTCCTCGTAGTTTAGGTGAGTCGTATACCAGTCGAGACTCTCCTCTAAGTCCTCGACACGGATCATAACGTGGTCGAACGTTGACTCCATACGCAACGGATCGGCCGCTCGCCTCAAAAGGATACTGAACGGGGCCGACCGTCCCCCGATCCACCCTGTCCGGATACGTGCCGATCGCCGCGAAAGCGAGGGCCCGAGTACGGCCCCACGAACGCTCCGGTCGCGTTCGGTCGAAGCGACTCCGTTGAAGTCCCCAGAAAACGATATGTTCCGCTCCGGTTGCGGCCAATACAGACACAGCAGCGGTCGATAGCGGGAGTAGGTATATCGATATGGATGGTCGGTTGTTTATAAGTAGACGAGCGGTGTTGCTGGCGGCTGTTTATAACCCGTTGCTGGCGCGATGACGCTCTTCAAATCCTCAGCCGCTTGTTTATAAATGATTGATGGCAGATCGACGGCGAACGCCTCCAAAGCCCCAGCCGCTTGTTTATAAGCGATCGACGGTAGTTCGACGGCGAACGCCTCCAAAGCCCCAGCCGTGCGGGCGGCGTACGCTCGCTGCGCTCCTCAGTCGCTCGTTTCACTCGCTCCCTGCGGTGCTTACATCGTCATCAGAACGCTTCGCGTTCTGATTGGCTCACGAGAGCTCCGCTCTCGTGAACGCCTACGCCGCCCGCACGGCTGCCCCTTTGAGTCCCACCCCGCACAGCACCGCACCTCATACCTCCCCAGCCTCGTCGCTGGCGCCTTATAAGGCGCCCGCGACTCCCTCGCACCGGCGGTTCGCGGCCCTCCGGGCCGCTCACCGGGGCGCG
>NZ_JAGGKQ010000009.1 GCF_017873815.1 Halorubrum alkaliphilum
CATACGAAGAACTTCGTCGAGTCGTCAGCAATAATGAGGTTATCTCACGGGCTCACGCTGTGCCGGCTGTCGAGACCTCGGGGTAAACACGTACGGTCATTCCAACGACCGGTACCGCTTCGTCCGCTCGCAGTGGGGAGATCGTCCGCTCCTCTATACACCGCGCTTGGAAGGGGAAAGACATCTGACGTTCGAGGTGGTAGCACCAGCTAATAGCCATCTCGTGCGCATTATAGGCATCTGTGAGTACCTCTCTCCGAATGCGTTTGTTTCGCTCTTCATCCGTTTTCTCGGTCATGGCCGCTTCTCCCGGACAATCGCGGCCGTATCAGTCGATGTAATCACGTCATCACGCTCAAGAACTTCATCAACCTCCGCAGGCTCGTAGACCTCTTTGACGATACAGTAGTAGTGCGACGGCGTGCCGAAATCATAGATCATGCTGAGTCTGTCGTCATCCCAGAGTGTCGCACGCTCGGCGACATCTGCAATCGTCATCTCACTTGCTCTGGTGTACGACCGGTCGCCTGCTTTCTCGTACTGGTGGTCGGGAATCACGTTGAGACTGGAATCCAAGTATTCGTCTTCGAGCCCGTACATCCGGAGATGGAAATCATCGAGCGTACTGAACCGACACACGAGTCTATCCAGTTCCGCCATCGTTGTTTCCGGTCCGACGACGATATCGTACCACTCGTCTCGTGCACGGCCTTTCTGCTTCCATCGGAGTCGATAGCCGACGGTTCCTATCCGCTCAGATATATTGTCGCCAGTTTGGTCCCGCTCGGTCCCGACAGCGCCCCGAGTGTTCGACCAGCAATACGAGCAGATTTCGTCGGGCGCATCACCCTCGAAGCCATCTTTGTCGATATCGAGGCCGGCGAGAAACTCCGATACTGGGACATGTTGTGGGCGCGGATGCCGGTTACCGCGGCTACACATCATCTCCCCAGGACCACCGATACCGAACGAGGAACGAGAGTTTCTCTCACCTTGATCAGCATCCATATCGATGATATGTACTACTGTTCCGGTTCCGATCTCGATCGCGAATCGGTCTGTTGGCTCGCTCATTGCTGATCACGGTACTGGATGTAGATGCCATGGTCACGATACAGGTCGTGGAACGTGACGAACCGCTGCCGGGACACCGCTTTCCCCTCGTTCGGGTCTACTCGACGGTCGTACTCCTCAAGAAGGTTGATCTTCTCCTCGCTGGGGAACGGAAACGAGACGCCTGAGGTCGTCGTAACCTCGCCATAGCGAACGGGTCTGAAAAACAGTACGACCCCCGGCTCTGCGGTTCGGCTGAGATTGATATCTAACAGCGTGCGTTCTTCTCCGTCGTTCAGCAAGTCGGTTACCGTCAGACGGGGTCCTGACTCGCTGACGGATTCGACCTCGAACAGCGAGGGGTCAGCGTCGATGGTGGATTCGAGAATGTCCCGTTCGGTTTCGTTCTCCCAGCGCTCCGCTTCGAGGTAGCGTTCCGCGGCGGTGGTCCCGTCTCGGCGGTAGTCGTACAGCGCGAACTCGAAGTGGGCCGGCATCTGGGACTCGAATTCGTAGGCTAGGTTCGGTCCGTCGAATTCGACGTCCAGTTCCGATGCGGTTTCTACGATCAACTCGCGGTCAGAGTACGCTTCGAGGATGTCGCTGTTCAGTTGTGTTCCGATCTCCCGATAGGTCTTGTATTGGTCTACGTCGCTCATGACGAGACAGTATGGCATGCCGGTATCAAGGCTTTCGGGTGTCGAGAGTTCGACGGCGTTACGATTCGTATCGCTCCTCCAGATCGTCGAGTGCGCGCCAGAACTGCTCGTCGTTGATTCGAGGCTCCGTCGTCGCTCGCTTCTCCAGCACGCCAGCGTACGTGTCGAACTCCTTGGAAGTCGGATCGGTCGCCAAGATACAGTCGGCGTATCCGTTGAGTGCGGTCTGGATAGTCTTCGCGTAGTGGTTGTGAGCACCGTCGATCCAGTTGTACTTCTTGTCGATCTCTTCGAACACCGCTCGGTAGACGGTCGCAGCAGCCAGATACCGGTCGCGGTCACGGTACTGCTCGGCGATCTGGAAAAACCGGGAGAAATCGATGGCTTCGAACACGACCGGGTCAGCATGTTGCTCGAACAGTTGCGCGATTTCCTCTCGATACTCCTCGACCGATGCGTGGTCGTCGCCAAAGCGTGCGAGAAACTGCTCGCGCAACTCAGGGTGTTCGGCGAGAGCGTCACGGACGAATCCTCGCAGATCGTCGGCCGATACGTTGTCCAAAACTGGTCCGACGCGACCGCTCTCGTCTTGTGGCGGACCGGCGGCGATGTCAAGTAGTACCGCGACGACGTGCTTACAGTCGCCGCTCTCCTCGTACGGACAGGTACACTGTGTGTCGACGCTCCGTGGGCCGAACTCGATCGTCACGTCGTACAACTTCGATCCACTGACGCTCGCAGTCACAAGATCGTCGAATCGATCCAGTTGCTGAATGCGTCCCTCGTCACGGTAGTTCACCCCGCGCTCGAACACCGCATCGGTGCTTCGATTCCGGACGGTATCCCTATCGACATTCATGTACCATCTTCCGACGCGGTCGTAGAATTTGATTCTGGTGCCGAATCGGTAGTCTGCCGGCTCGGATCGGCCAGCGCCATTGTGATCGTCGCCGCGAGTTGCTTGTCGAGCGGTTCGTTCGCCCGGCCGCAGTGCGGTGACTGAATACATGCCGGACAACCGTTGGAACATCCACAATCAGCGAGCAGTTCCCACGTGTGCTGAAAGAGTTTCTCGACGTGTTCGTATCCGTTGCGGGCCAGTCCGACACCACCGCGGTAACTGTCGTAGATGAACAGCGCGCTCGTTTCGGTCTGTGGGTGTTCAGCTGTCGAGACACTCCCGACATCGCGCCGGTCACAGAGGATGACGAGTGGGAACGTGGCGACGAGCGCGTGCTGTACGGCGTGGAGACCACCCTCGAAAGATCCGGACATCGTCTGCATCAGGCGTTTGAGTCCCGGTGGAAGCGTCACGTACAGTGCACGGGTCGAGAGCGTCGTCTCGGGCAGGTCGAGGGACTCCTCGCTCAAGATCTTACCAGTTCTGTGGTCGCGCCGCTGGAAGCCGGTGACCCGTTTTCTCCGGGTCACGTCCGCGAAGTGAACAGTAACATCATCTCGCGTCGCTAGTGGTTTAGTATCGATATCTCTCCCGATCGTCATTGACTCCTCGTACTGGACGCGGGTCTGGTAGTCGCTGTCTGTTTCGGCGAGCCACGCCACGTCGCGGTCTAGATCGAGCGACTGGACTTCGTAGTTCTGTCCCTGATGATGGTAGATAGCACCAGGATGTACGTCTCGCAGTGCCGCGTTGAGCGGCAACTCCCCGAGTTCGTCAGTAGTTCCCCCTCTAACCTGTAGGGTAACGGTGCGCTCTGTGATAGTTCGGAGCCCCTGTTCGTACGGGTTCACTGTCCGTCCGCTAGCGGTCCGTCGCCATTCGAGTCCCTGTGATGTCTGCCGTCGGGCCAGTTTGTCCTCGTCCGTGAGCGTACTGACGAGGTCGGGGAACGCCGGACCGAAATACGTCTCGTCGGTGGTTCGGAGCGGTTGTTCGATGGCCGCGGCATGCGTGTGTAGTCGCAAGAGGTGCGAGTTCGAAGGGTTGGCGACGGCACGTTCCGGCGTCTGATCGAACAGCTCCCGGGGATGCTTGATCACGTACTGGTCGAGTTGGTCTTCGCTTGCGATGAGTGCGACGAGGCTCGGGTCGGTCCCGCGACCGGCGCGACCCGCGCGCTGGAACGTCGCCATCTGTGTCCCGGGATACCCGTCTAACAGTACGGCGTCAAGGGCTCCGATATCGACGCCGAGTTCCAGCGCGCTCGTACTCCAGACACCAGCACAGTCACCGGAGTGTAGGGTAGTCTCGATCGTCCCCCGCCGGTCGTCACGCAGTCCCGCGTGGTACGCAGTCACGCTCTGGGCGATGTCAGCCTTCCCGCGCTCTGCGAGCGTGTCGCTGCTGATGGTGGCGTACCGCTCTGCCGTCTGCCTCGCGCGCGTGAACACTACTGTCTGATAGCCTCGCATCACGAGATCGACGAACAGCCGCATGGTTTCGCCGTGGTGGGAGCGGCGCTGCCCCGCACCGACCGGTGAATCACTCTCGTCATATTCCGGTGGTTGCCAGAAGAGCCAGTGAGTGGGACCGGTTTCACTGGCCTCTTGATCGACAAGGACGAACGAGTCGGTTGATTGCCCGGTAATCGTCGCCGCGTGTTTCCGTGGGTTTCCAATCGTTGCAGAACAGCACACGAACTGCGGGTCGGTACCGAGACGGTCACAGATCCGCGACAGCCGGCGGCAGACGAGACCGACGTGACTGCCGAAGACACCGCGGTACTCATGGACTTCGTCGACGACCACGAGGTCCAGTGACTCGAAGAACGCTCGCCAGATGTCGCTCGCGTGACTGAGCAGCCCACAGTGGAGCATATCCGGCGTCGTCAAGACGATGTCTGGGTCTTCGTCACGTGCCTGCTGACGCTCGTCTGAATCGAGGGAGCCTGTATACTGGCTCACAGAGATATCGTCGAACGGTACAGCGAACTCGGACAGCGTCGACTCCTGGTCGTTGATCAACGCGACCTGTGGACCGATATACAGCGTCCGTCCGTCGTGGTGGTGAGCACGCTCAATAGCGAGAATCGTGTACGCGAGGCTCTTCCCGCTCGCTGTCGGCGTCGCGAGTACGGCGTTCTGCCCGTCGCGAACCGCTTCGATTGCATCGGTCTGGTGTTCGTAGAGTTCGTCGATACCCCGGTCTATGAGGTAGTCCGCAAGTTGGGGCTCCATCTCACAGGACCGAGTAACGGGGCTGCGAGCGGGAATCTCCCGCTGGAACTGGATCTGATCGCGGTAATAATCGCGCTGCTGTACCCGCTCGATGAACTCGTTCACTTCCCCATTAATACTGCGTGCGCGCATATAGAGATACGGTCCTCGATTCGTCGCCCTCGGCGAGCGAACTTCTTATCTAACTGTTCGGACAACAATCTGGTGAGCGCAATGGCTGCTCCGATTTCGCACGTAGACGAACTTGACCCGTTTCTCGCCCTGGATCTTCCCTCGGGATGGGTTCGTGGCCTTCTCGAACCGTTATCTGGGTCGTTCCGATCTGACGACCCGCTGGAGAGTGCGCTATTCAAGACACTCACAGGATCGAAACCTGACTCGGCACCAACATCGAACGCAGTCATCTTCACGTATCTCGCCGGCTACGACCCCAGTATCGACCGGCCGATGGACGGCGCGCGCCAGCTATCGATCAAGTACGTAGCCGAACGAGATGCGTTTGGAGTCAACGCAGCGTTCGACGAGGACCTGGCTGAGGCTGCTGTGGACGCTCGTGATTGGCTGGAACGTGCTATGCCACGGGTCGAACGTGAGATGGACCACCGCCGCCACTTCTGGATGGCGCTCTCGGATATCCACGGCCTCGGGCAGCAAGGAATCAGCAATTTGCACGAGGAATACGAGTCGTTGGATTCAGTCGCTGCGGCGACCGAAACCGAACTGATCGAGATTCCGTACGTTACTGCCGACCTAGCGCCCGAGGTAGTGACCGCTGCCGAGCAGTTCGACGGGACAGTCCCGACGGCTCCCGGCGATCAGGCGGCTGACTGCGCCAACGATCCACTCGTCATCGATATCAGTGATATACGTCCGTTCAGTGATCTCTTCGAGAACTGAACGCCGACGGTCTTGAACGTTTTCAGTCAAGCGGCCGTACCCGTTTCTATGCCGTTCAGCGCCAGTTGGCACACGTTGCTCGAGGAACTTGACGAGTTGCCCGACGATGCCGAATTCATCACACCGCTCTCACACGATACGTTCCGCGTTACGGACGTACAGGAACACCGCGTCGTCGTTACGTTCGACGACACGGGAGAGCGTCGCCCGCTCAAGCGCGAGCAGTTCGAGACCCTCTACCGCCGAATCCGGGACTCGAACGGTGTATTCGAAATCGACCGGCTCCCGCCCGATGCCCGCGCGTATCCGGCAGTACTGAGCCTACATCCGCGGTTCGAGATAGACGAAGAACAGGTCGTCGCCGTCGAAAAAGAGGATGGGACCGATACGCAACTTCTGAGTGACGAGTCAGCGTCTGCCGAAAACGACCGTGTCGAACCCGATGGGGTCGATGTATACTCCGATGCGCTTCTTCTCATCGATGCGCTAGAACGGCAGGACATCTCTGACCTCACAGCATTGGAGACGGAGGCACTGGTGAACCTCTACACGCTTTGCTCGGACGTCCAGCGGAACGCGAACGACCTCCGTCAGGACATCGCCGACGTGTTACTCGATCGCCTCCACCACGATCAGCCAGTCCACGGGCAGTACGGCTCGGTTCAGCGGACATCGCGTCGCAACCGCTCGTTGAAAGACGAAGAAGACGTACTGGCCACACTGGAAGACGCAGGGATCGACCGCGAGCGTGTCACGAGCATCGACTCGAAGAAGGTAGACGAGGCACTGGAAGTGACGGGAATCTCGGAAACGGACGTCTACGAGGTCGACGAGAGCGAATACGTCCGGAAAGCGGAAGTAGACGAGGATGTCAAAGAATCGAGACTACAGGGATTGAAGGACCGGCTTGCGGCCAGTGGCGACCCGGAGTCCGACGAGCTCCGCCAAGAGATTGTGGCCCTCGAAGAACGCATCGACGACCTCACTAGTTTCAGTACGGGAACACAAATGTAGGGATAAGCGAGCATAGGATCTTGTAGAACGTCGTTTTAGGGGCTGAGATAGGTCTAATCTAAAATATTAACTTCGAGTTAGTAGTTCTAATATATAAAACACCGCCTATTAGCTGGCCCTTGGCTTTAATTACCGTTTCCGATCGCCTGAACGCGTTCCGAGCCGGATCGACGGCTGGAATCGACTGCGCACTACTCGTTAGTAACCGTTATACGGGGCCTGAACCACAGACGAACCATGCAACGACGCGCTGTAGCCGTATACGTCGCGCTCTTCCTGCTCGTCGCGAGCGTAGCCGGTGTTCTCGTGGTGACGGGCGAGTCTCCGGAGGTCGCGTTCGATAACCCGGACCACGAGCTGTCCGAGGGTGACTCGTTCACGGTCGAGGGGGACGAATATACGCTCACCGCCATCACTGTTGAGGAGGACGACGAACTCGGGGAGATAATAACCGGTCAGATCGAGCGTGAACGGACGGCCGAACAGTCCGAGACGTGGGCGAACGGGTCGATCGTCGAGGTCGACGACCGCGAGTGGAACGTTCGGATCGATGATGCGGACTCGTTCGCGCTCGTCGAGGAGCAGGACTTCGAGGCGCTCTTGGCGGAGGATCCGAATGCCGATAACGAAACGGTCGACCGTGACGGCGAGGAGTTCGTCGTCGTCACCGATGAGGACGGTGACACGCGGCTCGTGAGCCCGGATGAGTACTTCCCTGCACCCGAGGAGCGCTCGTACGACGTGGGTGACGAACTCGCGTACAACGACGTGACGGTCACCGTGGATTCGGTCACGTCCGACGAGGTCACTGTCGTCTGGATGGGTCCGGAGACGCTAACGATAGGGGTCGAACAGGAATCCATGGTCACGATCGGTGATACCGAGTTCATGGCTCATTTCCCCGACGCCTCGACGCTCACGCTCTCGACCGACATCGACAGTTACGACGCACAGATCGCTCAAATAGAGCAGTTCGATCAGTACGGTGATGGGCTGTGGCGCGTGGTGATAATCAGTGTGTTGTCCGCGATGGTCCTCGTCGGGATGGCGTTCATGCCGTCGCGCTACTGAGCGGATAGCTTCGATTTCGATCGATACTCACTACCGTTCGCTGTCGTTATTGGTGGCATGACCTCGACCGTGGGGAGACTGCGCCAGTTGGCACCACACTGGGCGGTGATACTCGTCGTCCTGTTCGTGTCGTTTACGCTCATTGAGAGTATCGTTGGTCCGCTGGAGCTCTGGCAGTCGCTCATCGTCGTGGCGGTCATCGCGTTCGGGTATCCGACCGTCGTCCGATCGCTCGGAGTCGCGCCCGATGTCTGGACGGACGAGTAGCCACCGGGATTCCGGCGGTCTACCGGTCCACGTATCAGAAGAAGGACCTTTCCGTCTACTCTCCGTCGGACTCGCCGACGTGATCGTCCCCTTCCGCACTGCGGCGTCCGGTTCCGAACGCGCCGACTCCGATGCCGAGAACGAATGAGATGACGGCTGAAACGGCGATCCATAGCGTTGCCGGGTGTTCGTGTCCGGCGTGAAGCAGGAACTCCATACGCGTCCCGTATGGGCGCGCGAATAAACCCTGTTCGGTATGGCCGTTCCCGTCGTTCCGACGGGTCCGCGCTCTGGGGAGAGCCGTCACGATCCGTGACCGATCCGATCGCTCATCGCGTCGACGAGATCCGGTATTCGGCGTCTGAACGCGGTGTATAGGAGCGCAATGGCGAGCGCGCCGATAACGACCGTACGGGCGGATCCGGAGAGAAGCAACGCGGGTGGTATCGCTGCGACAAGCGAGACGAGGAGATCGGATCCGGATCCGTCGTATCGAATCCATCGTTTCGCCGGCTGCCAATCCCCGCGGACGTGGTCATACACGGCGTGGTCGGTGTTCCGTTCCCACGGGCGAAGCTCGTGACTTCCGCCGTAAACGTCCATTCGACAGTGTACCGCGGCGGCGACGACGCCTGCCGCGATGCCGACGAGCGTTGACGTCGGGGAAACGACCGCGACGCCGGTAGCCGGGATCGCGGCCACGGCGTAGCCGGTGGGAAAGTGGAGGGTCCGTCGATGGTGAGCGACGACGTCGAGGTCGGGGGCGATGCTGCCGACGACCGCGCCGGCGATGACCGCGGGGGCGACCCCGGGGACCGCGAGTGCGACGGGGGTCGCGAGCGACATCCCGACCAGCACGTGTGTCGGGAGCATCATGGGCGTTCGAACGGGCTCGCGGATCATAAACGACGCGCTCCGGGCCGATAACACGGATGTCAGCCGATCACCTCCCGGTCTCTCCCGGATTTATCCGGGTACGGTCCTATCTCTACGTATGAGCAACGAGGACGCGGCACCAGTGACGCCGGAGAAACCTGACGCACCGTTTCACACTACCGGAACCGACCACGTCACGGTTTGGGGAAGCAACGAGGAGGACACCATCGCGTTCTATCGCGATCTGCTCGGGATGCCGCTCGTCCTTCGGCAGCCGAACTTGGACGACCCCTCACAGACGCACCTCTTCTTCGACACCGGCGACGGCCGGATCCTGACGTTCTTCGTGAGCGACGATCGCCCGTCGGCACGCGGTCAGCGAGCCGGAACGGGGGCCGTCCACCACCTCTGTTTCAGCGTCGATCCCGACGAGTACGAGGACATCATGCGCGCGCTTGAGGACGCCGGCAAGGGGTACAACGTGTTCGACCGAGGGATATTCCACTCCATTTACACACAGGACAACAACGGGCTCGTCATCGAACTCTCCTCGGACAAGTACGAGATTCCCGACGACCGCAAGGGCGAGGTGTTTGCGACCGCCCAGCGGCTCCGGGAGGAGGACGGCGCGGACTTCGCACAGGATCGACACATGGAGGCAGCCTTGGAAGAGCTCGGGCTTCCGGTCAACAAGTACGACCTTCCCGACGCGGACTCGGGGGTCGGCGTATGAGCCGTCGAACCCCCCACAGCGGCGACGACCCGCACGGTGACCAGCCGCTCGTCACGGGCGGAGCAACGGTCGACGAGGCGGCAGCGGCGCTCGTCCTCGTCCACGGACGTGGCGCGACCGCCCGTAGCATCCTCGGGTTCGGCGAGGAGGTCGCCGGCGACGACGTCGCCCTGCTCGCCCCACAGGCTGCCGGGAACACCTGGTATCCGAACTCGTTTCTCTCGCCGGTCGCCGAGAACGAACCCGGCCGGAGCTCGGGGCTGGAGGCGGTCGGAAACGCGGTCGAAACGGCTGTTGACGCCGGAATCGACGCCGAAAGCGTCGCCGTGGCCGGGTTCTCACAGGGTGCGTGTCTCGCGAGTGAGTTCGTCGCTCGGACCCCCCGCCGATACGGCGGGCTCGCCGCGCTGAGCGGCGGCGTGATCGGTGACAGCGTCGTCGTCGACGACTATGTCGGAGACGACGTCGACCCGCTCGCCGGGACCCCGGCGTTTCTCGGCTGTAGCGATGTCGATCCCCATATTCCGAAGGAGCGCGTCCACGAGACCGAAGCGGTGCTTGAGGCGCTCGGCGCTGCTGTCGAGACCCGACTCTACGAGGGGATGGGTCACGGGATCAACGAGGACGAGACGGAGTACGTGTCGGCGATGATCGCGGACTTGTCATAGCGGCGTCCACAACGACGTTTCGCTCACGTGGCCGCGATAACGATCGATAGCCACAGGCTGACGACCGCTCCGCCGAACAGTAGCGCTCCGAGCGCTGCGATTGTCGCGGTGAGTCCCCCGGCTACGACCGCTGCTGCCGCCGGCAGGACGACCGAAAGGAAGACGAGCAGTACCGACACCGTTCCAAGGTCCATCGGATCGATATCCTCCAGACGGGCGCGAACCGCCGGCATGAACGACGGCGCGAATCGACTTGTCAGACGCACTGAGTCGGTTGCTGTCGCATCGGATGGCCCCCCGGTCTCCTCCGTTCGTGGCGCTCTTCCTCCCCACGTCTCGCGTCCGGTCACGATCCGCCAGCGACCGTTCTCGTGTCGTGCCCGGGCGAACTCCCCAGCAATGTGCTCCGCGGCCCCGGGCGCGTAGCCGAGGCGACGTACGAGACCGATGAAGTCGCTCTCCTCGTATCGACCGGGCGTTGGCCACCGATACCGATCGCGTTGCCTCGCTCCCGTCGGCAGACTGTACTCGACGCGAACGATGTCATCGTCGCGCTCCCAACTGAGCACCTGTACCGTTACACTCCCGTCGTCCGCAGCGTGCCGCCGCATCAGATACAGCTCCGTGGTGTCGCTAAGCGAATCGGGGTCTCGCTCGGGAAACGCGAGCGGCACCTCCGTTTCACGGGTTCTAGTCTCCTCATCTCGTTCGACGCTTCGGACCGGGGGTTGCTCACCGTCGTGTGTATCCACCCGGTCTCCGACGCCGACCATGTTGGTAGGTAGTGCCTCAATGATATAAGTCCAACACCGACTGGCTGGGATGCGTCTTCGTCCTGCGTCCCATTCGTCTCACGCCAGCCACTCGTCGGGCTTCGTATCGTAATCGACCTCCTCGGCGGCAATCCGCGCCTTGATATCCGGGTCGAGGTCGTGTTCCGTCACGTCGCCGCCGTCGTACTGGAGTCGGACGCCGACCTCCGTTCCGTCGGGCTCGCGGTCCCGACGCTGTGCGCGTTTGATTTCCTGTTCGGTGTACTCCGTACGGATCGTCGCTAGGTTAACTGGCCGACCCCACAGTTCGAACACGCGCTTGAGGGTAGCCTTCGCCTGCGCCTCGTCCAGCGCGACTCCGTTGTACTGATGACCGAGAAGCAGCTCGCCCCGGTTCTTGAAGTTGCCGTCGAGTACGGTGATCGTCGGCTTCCCGAAGTTGGTGAACTGGAGGAGCAGCTTCCGTTTTACGTCGTCCGCGTCGACGCTTCCGACACGGAACTCCTCGCCTGCGTGGCTGTACTCGTAGGTGAAGTAGTTCCGGTTCCGCACGAACTCATCGGTGAGGAACTCGTCAATAAACGTGACATCGTTGTGGCTCTCGCGCACCTCGTACATCCGCTCCCATCCGGCGGTCCGGTCGACGGCTTCGAGCGCTGCCTCGACACTCGCGTACCGGTCAACGTCGAACATGTACCGTGCCTGCTCTGCTACCGTCGATCGCGACACGTTTCGGAGCGCGCTCCGGTGTTCCGGCCGTGAGAGCGCGTAGTGGCGCTCCGCGAGTCCCTCGTACGTGAGTAGTTTCCACGGGTACTGCTCGATGTCGGGAGCAGTCTCGGGGTCACCGTCGCGAGCGGACAGGGCCCGGTCGACCGTTTCGGCGTCGACTCGCGGGTCGCCTGCGGCGGCCAACTCGGCCAGTTCATCGAGGGTTGCTGGGCCCGCACCAGCGATCGCCGGATCTGGTTCCAGCGCCGTCAGCACCTCGTCGAGATCGATCTCGGAGTGGAAGTTCTTCGGTGTCACCCCCTCGACACGCAGCAGCTTGTCGATCACGTCGCGACGGGCCGCCTGAAGCTCAACGTGTGTCCACAGCTCGAAGCCGAGCTTGTACGGGTTGAGGCCGGGTGAGCCAAGCACCCGAGACATGTGGTCGGCGTACGTGAGGAACTCGTCGGGGCCGGCGAACCCCTCGCCGCCCATCATCACGGATTCCCAGTACGTCGCCCATCCCTCGTTCATCACCTTCGTCACCTTCTGGCCCGCGAAGTAGTACGCCTCCTCGCGGATCGCGTCGATGACGGTTGTCTCCCACGGCTCACGGTCGACGGCCTTCCCCGTGTCCGGGTCGTATCGCTTCCCGTGGTCCCGCAGGAACGCGAGCACGTCCGGTCGCGGCTCCTCGGGCTCGACGCCGTCTTCCTGCGCTTCGAGCCATTCGTCGTCGAACACGTCGCGTCTGACCGCATCTGAGAGGTCGAGCTCCTCGATCTGGGCTTCCAGCTCCGCCGCCGGTTTATCGAGGTCGTCGTCCCGTTCCGTCTTGGCCGGACCTCGGGCGGCGTCCACCGGGCTGTGTTGGTCGATCGTATCCTCTAGTGCGCTCACCGCGTCGATCAGCCGTTCGACCTCGTCGCGGTCGACATCGGCCCGTCGCCCGATCGCCGCCAACCGGTCGGCGTTCCGCTCAAGCCGTGCGGCCGCGTTTGGACCGTCCGCGCCGCGGTCGGCGTACAGTCCGAACCAGTCGTTGTTCGCGAAGAAATCGGCGTGTGCCTCGACGTGGGTGATGACAGCTTTCTGGTCGGCTTCGGTGTTCGACTCCTGTAAAAACGCGTGGCTTGGGTCATCGTTGTTGACGATCTCGAACGCTTTTCCGAGTCCGTGCCGGTCCTTCTTCCGTTGCCGCTCGTAGTTCATCCCCCACCGCCAGTGCGGGTATCGACGCTGAAACCCGCCGTATGCGATGAGTTCGTTCATCTCGTCGTGGCCGACCACCCAGTATCGCACCGGGTACGGGTCGAGTCCGAGGCGTTCGGCGAGTGCCCTCGCCTCGGTGGCCGGCTCGTCGAGCGTTTCCGCCTCCCGTTTCGCTTCGAGTCTGTCGTCTCTCATTCGTCGTTCCCCTCCGTATCGAGTATCTCGTATATCGCATCCGTCACGTCCTCCGGGCCGCCGACGCGGGCCACGGCCACGTTACCGCGATCTCCCAGCGCCTCCTCAATTTCGTCGGCGTGGCGGGCGTTCCGCGTCGTTCCCCCGGGCTGGGTCTCGACGTAGGCGTGGAGGTTCGCGTCGATCGACTCTATCCGTGGAATCACGTTCTGTTGGGTGTCGCTGCCGGCGTTCTCCGAGTCGCCGGCGGCGAACACGTACCGGTTCCACTCGCTGTACGGGTACTCTTCGAGAATCTCCTCGACGAGGTCGTACGCGCTGGAAATGCGGGTTCCGCCGCCGGACTGGATCCCGAAGAACTCCTCGCGGTCGACCTCCCAGGCCTCGGCGTCGTGAACGACGTATCGGAACTCGGCGGCGTCGTACTTCCCGGTGAGATACCAGTCCATCGGCGTGAACACCCGCTCGACGAGTTCGCGTTTCGTCTCTCGCATCGACCCAGACGCGTCGCGGACGTTCACGACAACAACGTTGCGCTCGCGTTTTTCGATGACCTCCGGATGGCGGAACCGTTCGTCTTCCCGACGGAACGGAACGCTGTCGAGGCCGTCCCGTCGAATGCGCTGGCTAACCGTCTCGCGCTCGACGTTCGCTTCGAGTTCTTCGAACGACTCCCAGCGATCGAGCGCCTCGACCGGGTCGCCGTGTTCGGCTGCTATCGTCGCTGCCGCGTCGGCGATCCACGCACGCGACACGGGAACACTCGACTCACGTGCCCACTCGAACACCGCATCAACCCCAGCACCGTCGACGAACAACCCTTCCTCGACGTAGGATCCATCGAAATCCGTCGCGAGGTGACGCTTCAGGCCGCGTTTGAAGAACTCGTCGACATCGAGCGACCCCTTCGGCCCGGCGCGAGCGGTGTCAGTGAAATCGCCTTCTGTCTCCTCGACGACGCGTTTCCCTTTTGGTTCGAGGTCGAGCCCGAGTTCCTCGTCGAGTTCGCGGGCGAACTCCTCGGGATCCATCTCGTAGTACTCGTGGTCACCGCCTTCCTCACCGGGCTCACCCTCGGCGTCGTCGTCACCCGGCTCCGGATCGACTGGCTGCCCCGGCTGTGGTTGGCCGCTCTCTCCCTGTCCGACGCCGCCCATCTCCCGGCGGTCGTACTCGAACGACGGTAGGTCGACCAGCTTGATCGGGATCCGAACTCGATCAGGGGCCGACCCGCCGAGGTCACCGTGACTGATGAACTCCGCGAGGTCCTCACGGCGGGCCTCGCCCACCTCGTGGAACCGTTCGCGGTCCTCCGGAAGTCCCATTAGCCGCCACCCCCGTCGAGCGTCGTCGGTGATCCACGATACGTCTCATCGTCTGACTCACCGTCGTCGGACAGCGCGGCCCACTCCTCCCGAACGTCTCGCATCACGGCACGGCTCGTCAGCTCCGCGGACGCCCGGCTGTATCCGTCCTCGGTCAGTCGCTCGATGGTCGCCGATTTCACTCGCTCGGTTTCGGTGTTTGCCGGCGGGTCGGCCCACTCGGCCGGGTCGAGCTCCGGGAACCGTCGTTTCAGATCCGCAAGGTCGTTCGCCTCCAGCACCGCTTTCAGCTCGGGAATCTCGCCGAGGTCGACATCGTCGACGCTGAACTCGTCGCCGCGGTTCCGCCACGCGTATCTGGTGAGCGCGCGGATCACCTGCTCTCGTCGAAACTCGGCAACCGCCGGGGTCGGCTCGGTCCCTCGGTAGTCAGCGTCGTCGAACCGCCCGAGCGTCTCCGTCTCGAACACCTTCATCACGAGTGCGTCAGGGGCCTCCCCACCCCGATCCGTCTCGACCGGCTCGTCCGCATCCCACGCGTACACGTGCTCGACGTACTCGGCGACCGTGTCCGCCGGCACGGTTTCGGCAGCCAGCGCGGCGTCGACGACATCGGCTCGCTGAAGCTCCCGAAGTCGCTCGACGACGGGGGTGTACCGGCTCTCGAACTCGACGACCTCCGCGTGCGAGAACACCGGAGCGTCGGCCAGCCCGTCACGCATTCCCTCCAACACGTCCTCCGCGGTAACGACATCTTCAACGGCGAGTTCCGGGTGACTCCTGTCGCTCCCACTACTCAGCAGGTCGGCGATAACGTCTCGGGTGTAGGTGACTGGAATCCCGGTTCGCCCGTCGTTGTCGCCGAATTCGACATCGTCAGTCGTTAGTACCTCGTCGTTGCGCCGAAGCTCGCCGTCCTCGTACAGCCGTGCGGTCTCCACGAGGTCAAGCGAGGCCGGAAGATCGTCCGCCTCAAGCCGGCTTACGACCGCGTACAGCGCTGCTACACCGATCGCGTGTGGTGCGAGTTCGCGGCGTCTCACGTTGCCGTCGTCATCACGTACAGTCGTCGTCAACGCCGCCCGTCCACCGTCGTGTTCGCTCGACTCACCACCTATCCCGCGCACGTTGTTCCGGTCGCCGATCTCCCGACGGAGGAGCGCAGCCTCGAGTCCGCGGTCGGTGAGGTACCGGAACTCGTGGCGCGTGAGCCGACGCTTGAGCGCTTTTAATGGGTCAGATCCCTCCTTCTCTGCGTGCCGATCGAGCTCGGCGTCGAGGTCCGGGTTTGACACGATGATGAGCTGCGTGTCGAGATCCATCCCGATCCCCTTGTCCAATTTGACCCGATTCTCGTCTGGCACGTTGAGGAGCCGTCGGAGGAGATCCGCGTGCTGGCTCGCGTCCTCGACGATCGTCGCGACGCCGTTCCCCTGTGAGAGGACGCCGTCGTAGCTGAACGCCTGCGGGTTCTTCCGACCCCGCGATTCGAGCTCACGCAACATTCCGCCCATCCACGACCCGACGAGCCGCTCTTTGGCAGTCCCGTCGTCCTCGGCGTGAAGCACACCGATCCCCTGCCCGACATCGACGACGTAGCTCGTCACACGCAGGTGATCACGGTCGGTAACCGCAGAGAAGAGGTCGTGTCGTCCCTCCTCGCGGTACTTCGACTCCAGGTGGTCGTACGCCTCACGGCTGAACGGATCGAGCTCGATATCCGCAGCGATCGGGTACGTCGCCTCCGCGGAGACCGCGTCGGCGATGGACTCTCGAACATCGGCCGGGAACACCGACAGCGGATGGCTCTGGACGGGGCTGCGGTACCACGCCGCGGCGTCGCCGCCGGTTCCGTACGACAGCGACCGCGCGGACTCGTTCGTCCCGGTGACGTTCCACTCCACGGTGTAGCGGCGACCGGGGGATGTCTTCGAGAACTCTCGGAGTCCGTTCACCAGACACCGCTTGAACTCGGACTTCCCGGTTGCGGTCGGTCCATCTATCCAGGTGATCTTTTCGGTGTTTCCGCGTCCCGCGGCCGCCGCTCGGAGGTCGTCGACGAACGCGTTCAACGCTGCGGTGTTGCCGAGCACGGCGTGTTCCCCGTCGTTGAACGGGTCGTCGAAGAACCGGTAGCGGTCGAGCTGTTCTCCCCGCTCGCTCACCGTGCGCGTTCCCTGCGACTCGATGGCTGCGAGGACGTATCGAGCGCCGGAGGCGGCGGCAGTCGGGTTCTCTAGGACGTGGTCGACGTACGCGTCGAGGCTCATCGGCGGATCGTACGCCTCCCTGAGCGTTTCGTCCGCCCGCCGACGGAACGTCTCTCCGCCCGGATCCTCGTCGTTCATTCGCCGGTCACCTCCTTTGCGCCGATCACCTCTCGAACCATGCCGGACGCCTGCCGTGTCGCGTCGATCACCTGCCGAACCTCGCCGGCTGCCCGTCGTCTCGTATCGCTCATCGGTCAGTCACCGTCATCGGCCATCTCGGAGCGGGCGACCGCTGCGCCCGCGTATTCGAGCACCTCGGCGGCTCCGTCCTCGGAGTAGCCGCGCTCGACGAGCGCGTCGACCCACGCGCTCCGCTCCTCGTCGTCGAGGTCCGTCGCCGAGACCAGCGCGGAGAAGTTGATGTTGTGTTTCTTGTCTTCCCACAGTTTCCGCTCCAGCGCCCGTCGAAGCCGGTCGTTATCCTGCGGGTCGAAATCGCGTCCCTCACGCGCCCGTCTGGAGACCCAGTTGGACACCTCTTGACGGAAGTCGTCTTTCCGATCCGACGGCACGTCGAGTTGCTCTTCGACCGCACGGAGGAACGTCTCGTCGGGCTCGGTCTCTCGTCCCGTGAGTTCGTCGTCGACGGTTGCGTCGTCAATGTACGCCATCACGTGGTCCATGTACTTTTCTCCCTGTCGACGAAGCTCGTCGACATCGTACGCCAAGGCGTGTCTCACGTCCTCGATCGCGCGCTCGCGGTACTCCTCGCGCACTGTGTCGAGGAGTCGTTCGTAGCGGTTGAGATCCTCGGCCGCGATCGATCCGTGTCCGCCGAGGTTTGCCTCGAAGTGGTCGAAGACGGATAACGGCGAGAGATACGAGCGGTCACGGTGTGTCGCGTCCATGATCGCCTCCGCGATCTCGTCGCCGATGAATCGGGCGGAAACTCCGTCCATTCCCTCGCCGATATCGGCGGACTCGGCGGCGTCCTCCCGCAGCTTTCGGCGATCGATCTCCTCGTCTTCCAGCTCGCCGTTGTACACCTTCGCCTTCTCTAACAGGGTCACCGTCTCGTCGGTGGGCTCCTCCAGCCGGGTCAACACGCCGAAGAGCCCGGCCATGTTCAGGGTGTGTGGCTCGACGTCGACGTTCGGCACGTCCGCGTTGTCGAGCATCTTTCGGTAGATCTCCGCTTCGCTCTCGTACTCCAACACGTACGGATAATCGATCCGCTTGGTGCGGTCGTTGAACGCTTCCATCTTTTCGTCGCCGGTCTTCTCGCGGTACTCCGGCATGTTTGTCCGGCCGACGATCACTTGGTCGATATCGATCCGCGGGTTGTTTTTCGGCTTGATCGTCGACTCCTGTGAGGCGTGGAGGAAGTCGTAGAGGAACTCCCGCTGGAGCTTGAGCAGCTCCTCGCCGGAGAACAGTCCCCGGTTCGCGTTACAGAACGCGCCGGCGTAGTCGAACGCACGCGGGTCCGACTCGCCGTACACCGCGAGCTTCGCGTAGTTCACGTCGCCGGTGAGCTCCGTTTCGTCCTGATTCTTCTTGTCTTTCGGCTCGAAGGTCTCGATACACTCTCGGCGGTTTTCGCTCGCGACGAGGCGGATCACTTCGACGTGGTTCTCCAACACCGCCTGAAGGTCGTCGTCGTAGTGGGCCAACAGCTCGTTTAGGTAGAACTCCGAGGCCGGGTCGGGATGTTGGTCGTTTCGGAGCGTGTAGGAGGCGTCGAGCCGCTCGTTGAGCTCGTCGATGACTCCCGCCCGCTGTTCTTTCGGAAGCAACACCAGCGGATCCTGGTTCATCGGTGACCGAACCGTGTCGTCGCCGGGGTCTTGGTCGTCGATCACCGAACAGAGGTCGACCCACCGGAACGTGTACATCCGGCCGGCGTCCTCGCGGGTGTACGCCTCGAAGTAACGCCGAGTGAGCCAGTCGAAGTGCGATTTTCCGGAGCCGACAGGCCCCAAGAGGAGTTTGATCCGCTTTTCAGGTCCGAGTCCTCGTGCGCCGGATTTCACCTTATTAACGAACTCGTGGATCGCTTCGTGGATCTCGCGTCCGTAGAAGACGTTCGCTCCGTCGTGGAGCGGGTCATCGGCCGCGAGCGCGTATTCCACGACGCCCGCCTCTTCGTCGTAGCGGGTCCCGTAGTGGTCGAACATGTCGGCGACACGCTGGTGGGCGTTGCGGGCGATGGCAGGGTCGTCGTATAGCGTTTCGAGGTACCAGTCGAACGACCGGGACTCCCGGAGGTCGTCCGGCACGGACGTCCGGTACGCCTCGCTTATTCGTTCGAGAGTTTGTCTTTCTGACATGTGTTGACTTCTCGGAGACGGCGCCGACTGACCCGAACTGTCGGCCCAGGTCGCAACGGCGGGACAGACGGTTCGAGTCGCGACGGACGCGTGGCTCGCCGACCCAACTCGTCGTTCTCGACGTCACGACTGACACGCCATCGGGACTGGCCACGCGGGTGACCGCCGTTTCGGCCCGTATCCGAGGCTATATATATGGTAGGGATTCACACGCATAAGGATGTCGGGTGTTACCATTCAACTATCTCTGGCGTCCGCCCGCCTGAACGCGATCACGTCGTCCGAGCGGTTCGAGTTCCTCACCGGTTTTTATATACTAGCCGTGAAATCGACACCAGAGTTCGTCTCGGTCATCCCAGCAGGCCCGGTGTAGCTGCTTTGGTCGGTGTCCCTCACAAACCGGTACCGACACCGCTGTTGGGTACCCTTTTGCGGTCGGCCGACACACACTCTTTCGTGACGTTCAGCATCTGTGTTCGTGAGCGGTACACCGACGACGAGGGAAACGATCAGGTCCGGTTCGGCGTGGCGGTCACCACCCGCCTGCCGGGCGTCGGAACGCTGTGTCCGTTCGCCTCGCCGGACGGGGCGATCGCGACGCAGTCGCTCGTCAACGTCGAACTCGGTCGGAAGGGGATCGCGTACCTCGGCGACGGTCTCGCGGTCGAGGACGCGCTCGACGCCCTCCTCAACGCCGATGAGGGGCGCGAGCAGCGACAGCTCCACGGCGTCGACGCTGAGGGAACGTTCGCGTTCTCCGGCGAGGCGTGTAACGACTGGTACGGCCACACGGTCGGCGAGAACTACACCGTCGCAGGCAACCTGCTGACCGGTGAAGACGTGATCGACGACGTCGCGGCCGCCTACGAGTCGACCGCCCACGCCGAGATCCCTCTCGCCGAGCGACTGATCGACGCGCTTGAGGCGGGCCACGAGGCGGGCGGCGACAAGCGCGAGGATCTCGTCGTCCAGTCGGCGGCGCTGAAGGTGACGACCACCGAGGACGGAGAGCTCTCGGACCCCTACTACAACGACCTTCGGGTCGACGCGACGGAGACGCCCGTCGCCGACCTCCGGGAGACGTTCGAGACGGCGAAACGCGGGTACGAAACGGTGCTGGAACGCTACTCTGACGACGAGGGTGGACCTGACGGGGCGGACGACGCCGACGCGGCCGAGTGACGACGGAGCCGAGCGAGCACGGGAAGGTGATCGGAGGGATACCGTCCGCGGTCGTCGCGGTCGGCGAGCGTCGCCGCGGCCTCTGACTCGATGCCCGGAGAGACGAGGACGTGATCGATCCGCCGGTCATCGATCAGTCGCACGAAGTCCGTCACGCTCGTCGTCGGGCCGTGTCGAATCTCGGCATCGGCGACGGCGTCCCGGAGGTCGGCCCGCCGTTCCGCGGAGTCTGTGTCCGGGACTGCTCCGGTCAGGATCCGGTGTGGCTCCGACCCCGGGGTGGTGTTGAGGTCGCCGACGAGCACAACATCTCTACTCGCGTCTCCGGGGTCCCCGCCCCCTGCCGCAAGTTGTGGTATCCGTTCGGCGAGCAACCGAGCCGACTCCCGGCGCGCTCGCGAACTCACGTGATCGAAGTGGGTGTTACCGATCAACAGCGGTTCGGTTCCGCGAGCGGCCGGCCCGTCGGGCGACTCTCGTGGCTCCACCATCGCCCACGTCGCGATCCGCGGGTGGGCTGCGTCCCAGTCGGTTGAGGGATCGTTGGGTGTTTCCGAGAGCCAGAAAGTACCGTCGTCGACGACGCGCCACCGGTCGGTTCGAACGCCGATCGGACACCCCTCGCCGTCGCCGCCGGGCTCCCGGCCGCGACCGACGAAGGTGTACTCCGGAAGCCCCTCGCGCAGGTCAGCCCGTTGTGCGGGCAACGGCTCCTGAAACGCGACCACATCGGGACGATGGAACCGGACCAGACCGAGCACGCCGTCGCGGCGAGCATACCACGCGTCGTGATGATCGTTTCGATTGTCGTACCGAACGTTGTAGCTCAGCACCCGGATCCGGCTCATTATCGGTTCTCTCGCAGCCGACCCGATTAAAAGGCGCGACCGAACCGCACCGTTGACGGACCTGCCGATCAGGCCGTTTCCTCGGCGGCACCCGGCGCGTTCCGCTTGACGCTCGTGACGGCGTCGACCGCGGCCGACCGCGAGGTGTACCCCTCGCCGGAGTCGGCGACGATGTTGCCGTTACGGTGGCGGAGCCGCCAGCGCCACTCGTCGCTGGCATCCTCGTATATCTCGAACGCCGCGCTTCCGGCGTCAAGCACGTGGGCGTCGGGACCGTACTCGCGGACGCGTTCGATCGCATCCTTCGCGCCGCTTTTCGAGGTGTACCCCTCACCGGAGTCGGCGATGATATTGCCGTTGCGGTGGCGGAGCCGCCAGCGGTACTCCCCGCCGTTGTCCTCGTACAGCTCGAACGTCGCGGGTGCGCTTCGCGTGTCGTCTCCGTCGCTCTCGTCGAGGTCCTCGACCGGCGCGTCGGCGACGTTTGACCGCACGCTGTCGAGCCCCTGCCGAGCCTTCGACCGGGAGGAGTAGCCCTCTCCGGAGTCACCGATGATGTTCCCGTTCTCGTGGATGAGCCGCCAGCGGTACTGGCCGCCCTTGTCGCGGAACAGCTCGAACGCGGCGGGGTCGACGCGGAGGTAGTCGGCGGCTGCGGCGTGTTCGCGGACTCGCCCGAGCGCCCGTTTTGCGTTAGATCTGGAGGCGTACCCCTCGCCGGAGTCGCCGATGATGTTCCCGTTGTCGTGACGGAGCCGCCAGCGGTGTTCACCCGCGTCGTCCTCAAACAGCTCGAACGTGGCCTCACTTTCGGCCGCGTCGTCTTCTGTGGGGATCGCCACGCCGGGCTCCGCCGCGTCCTCCGGTTCCGGTCCGTCGTCGACGGCGGCGGTCCCCGCCTCCTCGGGGGCCGTCTCGATCCGTAATAGTCCCGCGCCGAGCGCGTTTCGCCGGACGCTGTGAAGTCCCTGTTGGGCCTTTCCGCGACTGCTGTATCCCTGTCCGGAAGTAGCGATGACGTTGCCGTTGCGGTGGCGGAGCCGCCAGCGCGGCTTCCCGCCCGCGTCCTCGAATAGCTCGAACCGAGCCTTGCTCTCGCGGAGCGCGGCCGTCTCGGCGCGGGCGGCTGCTACCTCTGCGTCGAGGTCGTCCGCACGCTCCTCCGCGGCGGCCAGCTCCTCGCGGGTCGACTCCAGCTCCGCGCTCGTCGCGTCCCGCTCCGCGGCGGTCTCGCTCGTCTCCGATCGCATCCGCTCGTAGTCATCGTGTACCGGGTCCGAGAGCAATGGGACGACGGCACCTGCGAGCCCGACGAGCGCGAGTCCGACCGCGTACAACGATATCACGCCGAGATCGCCGGATGCCGTGAGCCAGCCGCCGGGGAAGATGCTCACGAACCAGACGACGGCACCGAAACTCGCTATCGCGCCGAGATAGCCGAGAGTCGTCCCTGTTCGCCGAAGCGGGAACCGGATAACCGCTCCGAGCATGACGAACGGTGGTGCGAGCGCCGCAAGCGCGTAACCAATCCCGCGTGCGGTCGTTGCCGGCTCGGTGAGGAAGAACACCACGACCCCCACCAGCCCGACCAGCACACCGAACGCGAACAGCCAGTAGCCGTTCACCTCGTCGTTCGTCGTCGGCGTTCCGATACGCCGCTCGTACAATCCGCCCGAAGAATCGTCACTGTTTGCCATACCCTCGTCGTCTTCGGCCACCGGCTTATATATGCGGGTGTATCTCGTGGAGCCGCTCAGGTCAGCCGATCACACGCCGCCGAACTACCGCTACCCGATCGCTTACGGGATCTACGCGTCATCACGCGCTATGTACGTACTCCAAGGCGGACGAGTCGCAGATGTCGATGGGACACGCGAGGCAGACGTTGCGGTCGCGGACGGCGAGATCGTCGCGGTCGGGAACGACACGGATCTTGCTGCCGCCGAAGCAGACGCAACCGACGCCGAACCGACCGAAATCGATGTGTCGGGAAACGTGGTCGCGCCCGGACTGATCGACGCACACGTCCACCTGATGATGGACGGTCGCCCGGACGTCGCCACCGCGGTCTCCGACAGCGACTACACCGCGAGCTACCGGGCTGCGAGCAACCTCGAAGCCGCCGTCGAGGCCGGCGTCACGACCGTCCGCGACCTCGGGAGTCGGGGAACGCTCGCGCTCGACGCCGGCGAGGCGGTCGATGCGGGGGATCTCGACGGTCCGCGCGTCCTCGCGTGCGGGCGTAACGTGATAATGACCGGCGGCCACGGGAACTGGTTCGGCCGCGAGGCCGACGGGCCGGCCGAGGTCCGGAAGGCGGCCCGCGAGCAGCTGAAGGCGGGCGCGGACGTGCTCAAGTGTATGGCGACCGGCGGTGTGCTCACCGAGGGTGCGGTGACGGGCGCGCCCGAGCTGACGCCCGACGAGCTGGCGGCGTTCACCGACGCGGCCGCGCCGACCGGCACTCCGACGGCGGCCCACGCCCACGGCGAGGTCGGCATCAAAAACGCGGCCGAGGCGGGGATCACGAGCGTCGAACACGGGACGTTCATGGACCGCGAGGCGGCCGAGATGATGGCTGACCGCGGCACCTACTGGGTGCCGACCGCGAGCGCGCTCCGCGGCATCGTCGAGAACGGGATCGAGGCCGGGATTCCGGCGGACGCGGTTGCGAAGGCCGAGGACGCCGCCGAACGCTTCGGCGACGCGTGGGAACACGCGCTCGATGCCGACGTACCGATCGCCATGGGGACCGACGCGGGAACGCCGTTCAACTCCTTCGAGGGGATCCCCCGAGAGCTCTCGTTGATGGTCGATCACGGCCTGTCGCCCGCGGACGCGCTCGAAGCGGCCACCGTCAACGCGGCCGACCTCCTCGGACTCGACGACGTCGGGCGCGTTGCGGAGGGGTACCGCGCCGATCTGGTCGTTCTCGATGGCGACCCCAACTCGGACGCCGACGCGTGGCGCGATCCCGAGGCCGTGTTCGTCGACGGCGACCGAGTCGTCTGAGCGGGTCCCCCGTCCACTCTCTGTCTGACTTATAATCGTTCCACGTCGATCACGTGGGCGTCGTCGGGGTGAAAGCCCACGGCGACAGTTCCCGTGAGGGGATCGCGCGTTCTGACCACTAACGGGGTCCCGTCCCAGTCGAGGTGGACACGGGTCGTCTCGCCGAGGAACTCCGCGCTCTCGACGGTCGCCCGGACCGCGTTCGAGGACCGGTCGATCTCCAGATGCTCCGGACGGACGCAGAACGTCACTCGGTCGCCGGAGTCGGGGTTCGGTTCGTCGCCCCGGCCCGTACCGTCCGCCCCCGGTCCGGTGGCGACTCGAAGCGTTTCCCCGTCGATATCGACCGCGAGGACGTCATTACCGGTCGAGCCGGCGGCGTCCACCGCGGTTCCGGAAAAGACGTTGTTGTCGCCGACGAACTCGGCGACGAACCGGGAATCGGGTTCCCTGTACACCGTCCGCGGCGGCGCGACCTGGTCCGGTGTCCCGCCACGCATCACCGCGACCCGGTCGGAGATCGCCAGCGCCTCCTCCTGGTCGTGGGTAACGTAGACGGTGGTGATACCGAGCTCGCGCTGGATCGTCCGGATCTGGACGCGAAGCCGCTCGCGAAGCTGCGCGTCGAGCGCGCTCATCGGTTCGTCCAGAAGCAGGAGGTCGGGGCCGGGCGCGATCGCCCGCGCCATCGCCACTCGCTGTCGTTGCCCGCCCGAGAGGCTGTCCGGGTCGCGGTCGGCGGTTCCCGGGAGGTCAACGAGTTCGAGCAGCTCCGCGACGCGCTCCTCGCGGGTCACGCCGCCGGGCGGGTCCGCGAAGTTCAGCCCGTACGCGACGTTCTCGCCGACGGTCATGTGCGGGAACAGCGCGTAGTTCTGGAAGACGACGCCGACGTCGCGGTCCTCCGGCGGCAACCCCGAAACGTCGCGTCCGCCGAACCGGACCGTCCCCTCGGTCGCCGTCTCGAACCCGGCGATGAGCCGGAGCGTCGTCGTCTTTCCGCAGCCCGAGGGACCGACGAGCGTGAAGAACTCGCCCTCGCGGATCTCCAGGTTCACGTCCTCGACGGCGACCGCACCGTCGTAGCGTTTCGCCACGCCCGCAAGCTCGACCGCGACCGGCGCGTCCGGTCCGGGGGCGTGCGCTCGGTTCCGTGCCGTCGTCGATAGATCGTCTCCATTAGAGTCCACTGTAATCCCCTCCGAGTCGCTCGATCACGACGAAACTGATCGCGGTCACCACGAGCAGTACCACGCCCATCGCGGTCGCCGGTCCGAGCCGCCGACCGATGAATCGTTCGATGGCGATCGGCATCGTGTACGCGTCTGCCCCGGTCGCGAGCACGATCGTCGACGTAAACTCTCCCATCGAGATGGCGACCGCGAACGCCGCGCCCGCGACGACCCCCGGCCACACCAAGGGGAGCTCGATATCGCGGACGACACGCGAGCGCGACGCACCGAGCGCTCGCGCTGACTCGATCAGCGACCGATCGAGCGACTCCAGTCCCGGCGCGACCGTTCGGACGACGAACGGGTAGCCCGACACCGCGTGTGCGGCGACGATCGCGGCCGATCCGGCGATCGCGATCCGCCACCCGCCGATCTCGACGCCGAACACCAGCCCCCGAAGCAACCCGAGTCCGACCAGAATACCCGAGACCGCGAACGGGGCCATCGCGAGCGTCCCAACGAGCTTCCGTCCGAGGTACTCGCGGGTGGTGACCACCGCGATGACGACGCCCATCGGCAGCGCAACCAGCGCCGACGCCGCCGCGAAAACGAGCGAGTTCCGGATCGCCGGCCACGGTCGGACCTGAAACGCCGCCCCGGTCTCCTGTCGGTCAAGCAGGAACCGGTAGTGCTCCAGCGTCAAGGCCCCGTCCCCGCCGGTGACGCTCGCGAGGATCATCGAGGCGATCGGCGCGATGAACACGAACGACGCGACCACGGCGTAGACGCCGAGGCCGGCTCGCGGAAGCCACTCCCGTACCGTGTTCACCGGTGGAACGAGCGGCTTGCGCGGTAGCGGTCTGACGCCGCCGGACTGAACGGTGTGTTTCGCCTCGTATCGGAGGTACGCGAACAACACCGCAAGGGAGATGACGAGTTCGACCACGGCGAGCGCTGCTGCCTCCGCGTAGTTCAGGTCCCGGACGAGTCGGTAGATGAACACCTCGACGGTCGCGAGCTGGAATCCGCCGAGCGCCAACACGATGGGGAACGTCCCGAACGTGAACACGAACGTCAGCGCCGCCCCCATCAACACCGCGGGGTACACCTGGGGGGCGACCACGTCGTAAAAGGCCCGCAACGGACCCGCACCGAGGCTCCGGGCGGTCTCGATCGCGCTCGCGTCGACGGACTCCCACGCGGCAGTCGTCACTCGCGCGACGAGCGGTGCATTATAAAACGCGTGCGCGATCAGTATCGCCTCCAGCGTGAACATCAGCTCGACGGGCGGGAGCCCGAGCGCGCCGAGCACCGAGTTGAGGGTTCCGGTCCGCCCGAACGTGGCGACGAACCCGACCGCGACCATGATCGACGGCAACACGAACGGGAGAATGGTGAGCGACCGGAGCGTCCGGCGGCCGCGGAACTCGAAGCGGGCGAGCAGGTACGCGAGCGGGACGCCGAGCGCGACGCTGACGAGCGTCGACAGCGCCGCCTGATAGGCGGTGAAGCCGATGATCCCGATCCGTCTGTCCGGCCCGAGGAAGTCGCGGGCGACCGTCAGTGGGTTCTCGCCCGCGAACACCCGCGCAAGATCGCCGAAGTAGAACGGGTCGCGAAGCAACTCGACGAACACGCCGAGCGTGACGACGCCGTCGACGACGACCGACTCGACGAGGACCGTCGCGACCGGATAGTAGAAGACGACGAGCAACACGCCGAGCGTCCCGAGCGCGAGCGCCGCCAACACGCGTCGCTCCAGCCGGTCCCTGACACGCGCCGTGCGGCGCTGGCCGGAGGCGGCGGACGCCTCCGGATCGTCGTCACGGGTGTCGCCGGAGGTGTTGTCAGGGGTGCCGTCGTCGTCAACCGGATCGTCGCTCACGGATCCGAGCTCAGTTGCCCGCGAGTTGGCGCTCCCACTCGGAGACCCACCCTTCCATCGATCCCTGTAGCTCGTCGTAGTCGAACGTCACCGGAACGTCCGGTTCGTGGGCCAGCTCGTCGTAGTCCGCGGGCAGCTCCGCGGTCTCGGTTGCGGGGAACGAGACGTTGCGCTCGACGATCTCGCCTTGAACGTCCGGCTCCAGCATGAACGACATGAACTGCCGGGCGAGTTCGGGGTTCTCCGCGTCCTCGAACAGCGCCATCCCCGACGGCGTCGCGTACGCTTCGTCGTTCAAAAAGCGGATCTGGTGTTGGTCCAGATCCGCGCCGTCCTGACTCGCGAACACTTGGTCCGTGGAGTAGGAGACGACCATCGGGGCCTCACCCTCCGACCAGGAGGTGTAGGCGGCGTCCCACGCGTCGGTCACGCGAACGTCGTTCTCTTGGAGGTCCGCCCAGAAGTCGAGGTAGTCGTACTCGCCCTCGTCGCCGAACCGATGGACCGTATGTAACACGAACCGGAGCCCGGTCGTCGAGCTCCCCGGGTTCTGTGCGATGAGGTCGCCGCGATGCTCCTCCTCCAGCAGTCCCTCGAATGTCTCCGGAGCCTCCGTCTCCGTGCTGTCGTACACGAGACTGACGTAGCCGGTGTCGTAGGGAACGGTACGGCCGAACGGATCGAACCGCAACCCGTCGCGGATCTCCTCGTCGCCGTCGACCTCGAGATCGGAGACGAACAGGTCGCCGTCGTACGCCTCGTCGATCTGGACGAGGTCCTCGGTGTTCACGCCGACGTAGAGGTCCGCGTCCATCTGTGCCCCGGAGGCGGCACGCTCGACGTAGTAGTTCAGCTCGTTGTCCGGCGTTGCGTACTGGAGCTCGGCGTCGTACCGGCTCTCGAACTCGTCTTTCAGCCACTCACCCGGGCTGATAGAGGGCGCGTCGACGAACGACCCGAACGTCCCGACGGTGAGGACGCGATCGTCGTCTCCGTCGCCGACGACTCCGTTTTCGTCACCGTTTCCGCTGCCCTCTCCGTTCGTGTCGTCCACCGGCTCGGCGCTACACCCGGCGAGCCCGGTCACCCCGGCCGCGCCGCCGAGCGCGATGAACTCCCGTCGACTGTGCGTGCCGTCGTCCGCGTTCGACCCGTTTATCATTACTTGGTTGTTGTACTTGGTGGTTACATAAGGGATCCGTGTCGCGTCCGATAGTTCGTCCCGATCGATCGGGACGAACGACGATATCGATTTACGTCGTGGGGGCCTCACCGTCCGTATGAACGACACTCGCTCGACGGATCTCACCAGACGCCGACTGCTCGCGGCGGGCGCGGCCGCCGGCGTCCTCGCGACGGCCGGCTGTCTGGGAACGCGCGACGGCGAGGTCCCCGAGCCGGTCGTCACTGACGACAGCATCGAGGAGGACTGGCGGCTGGTCGACACGTCCGACAGCGTCGCGTTCGAGGAGACGTTCGGCCCGGTCACGGTCCGTGCGCTCGAACGAACCGTCGTCCACGAGTACGTCGATATGGCTGAGGCGGTCGCCGAGGCGTTCGACGCGGACGGGTCGCCGGTGACCTTCTTCGCCGCACGCATCGACCTCTGCCCGGCACTCGATGGGCTACCCGGTGGCCTCGGCCGGGATCGCCTGATGGGCGAGGTTCGCGCGGCCGCCGAGGCGGCGTTCCGCGACCAGCTCCACGGGACCGGCGTCACCGACGTTGAGCGAGTTGATAGTGGTGAGACGACGGTCGACGGCGGCCACACGGCCACAACCAGCGAGTTCGCCGCCCGCTTCGGTATCAACTGGGAGGTCCCGCTTCTGGACGGATCGACGACGACGATCGACGACGTGGCGGAAATGACCGCTCGACTCGCGGTCTGGCACGACGGTTCCGACGTGCTCATCTCCGGCGGCGCACATCCCGCCGAGCCGCTGAGCGACGTGGTCGACCGATCGATCGACGCTCCCGTGGACGGAGAGGCGGTCCTCGAGGATCCGGTCGACGACTCCGACGTTCTCTCCGCGGATCCGGTGCTGTTCGCGGACGCGATCGACGCGCTCATTCCCTCCGTCGAGTGAGCTCGGACCGCAACCGACCGCTTTAATCCGCGGCGCGTCCCCGAACGGATCATGTCCGACTCACAGCGATTCTCGTCATTCGAGGTGATCCCGGCCGTCGACGTCCAGGACGGGTCGGTCGTCCAGCTCGTCGGCGGCGAGCGCGGCACGGGGAAACGGTACGGCGATCCGGTGGAGGCGGCCGCACGCTGGACTGACGCCGGCGCGCAAACCCTCCACCTCGTCGATCTCGATGGCGCGTTCGAGGGGGAACGCGCCAACGCCGCCGCCATCGAGGCGGTCGTCGAGGTGACCGACGACGACATCGACCTCCAACTCGGCGGCGGCATCCGGACCGCCGCCGACGCCCGCGGCCTCCTCGATGCCGGGATCGACCGCGTGATCCTCGGTACTGCGGCCGTCGAGACCCCTGAGATAGTCGCCGATATCGATGAAACACATCCCGGTAGCGTCGTCGTCAGTCTCGACGCGAAGGACGGCGAAGTCGTCGTGAGCGGTTGGACCGAGGGGACGGGTCTCAAACCCGCCGAAGCGGCGGCGCGATACGAGACACTCGGCGCGGGCGCGATTCTCTTCACGAACGTCGATGTCGAGGGGCAGCTACAGGGGATCGACCGAGAGGCGGTCGAAGCGGTCGTTGAATCGGTCGATATCCCGGTTATCGCTTCCGGCGGGGTGGCGACGGTCGACGACGTGGTCGCGTTGAAACGGGCGGGCGCGGCCGCAGTCGTCGTCGGTACTGCGCTGTACGAGGGTAAATTCACACTCCGGGAGGCACAAGCCGCGGCGGACGAGAGCTAATCCCCGCCGGTCACAAAGGGCGTGACAACGACCGCGAAGAGCGTGATGGAGACCGTCGAGCGCGACAGGAAGCACAACGGCTCAGCTATTCGTTAGGGTGACATTTAAGCGCTCTCGCGACGTGGTGTGTGTATAGTTACCGTCTCATGACTGTCGTCATCGAAGCGGCGCGTCAGTGCCCCGCCGGAGTGGAGACCGGCGGTCTTACGGGAGGCACCGGCCGGTGACCGTCGACGACGCTACCGAACGGCTCCTCCGCGCACACGAGTACACGAACGAGCGCGGATACGCGACCGCGGAAGTCGTCAGCGAACCGTACGTCGAGGCGGGACAGATCCAGGTTCCGATCGAGGTGTTGACGACCGGCGAGCGTCACACGATGGCGTTCGACCCGCCGGACACGTGGTCCGACGAGTTCCCGATCGTTCGCCTCGTCGAGTCCGTTGGGTACGGACCCGGCGGGATCGCCGTGCTCGACGGCGAGCGGTTCCCCGTCGAACTCGCCTCCGGTACCCACGGTGACGACACCACTCCCAAACCGGTTTTCAATCCGGACGAAGCGCAACTATCGGCCCCTTCCGACGCCGAGCGTCCACCGATTTCGCGAGCGTCCATCGGTCGCGGCGTAACCGATGCTGTCCGACTGGCCGGCCAATCGGCGCAGTATGCTCTCGCGCTCGTAACCTTCCTGTCGGTCGTCGCGATCGGCACGGTCGTCGCGGCGACAGCCACGTACGCGGTCGCGTTGGGCAGCGTGTTCGCGTTACGCGCACTGGTCATCGCCGGTGGATCCGGTCCGGTCGGCGTGTTGCTGCCGGTCCTCGCCGTACTCGTCGCGATCCGTGTCGTTGTCGCCCGCCAGATCCGATCACGACGGCCCGACGAGACAGCGGGCGACCCACGCCGAACAGCCGCGTCACCCGACCGATACCGGTGAGTCAGTTTGCCTCATCGCCGTCTTCCGACCGCTCCCGTTGAACAACGAGTACCGGGCCGAGAAACCGCTCAGAGACCTGTTTGGACGGCATTCCAAAGACGAACGTCGTCACCGACGGATCGGTTTCTCCCATCACCACGGCGTCGTGTTCCTCGCCGACACGGGCGATCGCGTCGATCGGTGTCTCCGTCTGTTCGATCCGAGTCGCGACCGCCTCCGGTCTCATCCCGCGTTCGACGAGATCCGTCCGTACCCCGTTCAACAGCGTCTCTGCGTCCCCTTCGTTCTCCTCCGGACCAAGGATGTGGTACAGCGTCACTCCAACGTCGGTTCCGGCGAACAGCCCGGCGATCAGCTGCGTGGTGCGCTCGACGCCGACGGTCCCCCTGACGGCGACGAGCACGGACTCGGGATCGTCGATACTGTTCGGGACGAGGACGGCCAAACAGTCGTGTTCGTAGATAATACGATTGATCGTTGCCTGCTCTTCGTGGGTGAACACGAGCCGGGTCTCGACTGCTGCCCCCGCCGCGGTGAGTCGTTCAGCGAACTCGCCGAGTTTTTTCATCGCGGTCTCGCCGAACTGCTCGCGCGCCTGTTCGGTCGCAGTTTGTTCGGGAATCACGTGGTAGCCGAGCAGGATCACGCGCGCGTTCGCGAGGAGTTCGCTGGTGCCGTCCGGCATCGACTCTCCTTCAAGCACTTCGAGCGGGACAAGCACCGTCGGTCGCTCCGCGTCCTCGCCCTGCCGTCCGTCGTCAGTTCCGGACTGTTCGTCGGCCGTCGGTGTCTGTGTGTTCGTCATCTTAGAAGTCACCCTTGAGTTCGACATCGGTCGCGTAGTAGCGGTACCACCCGTATGCGGCGGCCATCACGATGATCCCAACCCCGATAGACGCCGGCTGCATGAACGCGATGAGTCCGAAACTCGCGACTGCGCCGACGCCGGCGACCGCGAATCCCGCCGGACACTCGAAGGAGGGGGTGTACCACTCGGGGTTCTCGCGACGCAACTGGATCAACGCGACGCAGATCAGGCCGTACAAGACGAGATGGAGGAACGACGCCACCTCGGCGAGCAGCTCCACCTGCCCGGTCGCCGTGAGCACGACGATCGGACCGCCCGCGAGGCCCAGCGCCACGTGCGGGGTGCCGTACTTCAGGTTAATTTGGCTCGCCGCCTTCGGGATGATCTCGTCGCTACTCACCGCGTACACCGCCCGCGAGGCGCTCAGGATCGAGGCGTTCGCGCTGGAGAACGTCGCCAACAGCCCGGCGATGACGATGGCGAGCGCGCCCGGGAACCCGACGAACTCGCGGGCGACCTCGACCATCGCGGTCTCGCCGAACTCGCCGAGGCGAGCGCTCCCGAACGCGCTCGTCGCGACGAAGATGGTGACGACGTAGAACACGCCGACGATGATCACGGAACTGACCATCGCCAGCGGGAGGTTCCGTGACGGATCCTTGATGTCGCCCGCGACGGTCGCGATCTGTGCGAACCCGAGATAGGAGGTGAACACGAGCGCCGCGGTCTGGAGAACCGGCAGGACGCCACCGGGCGGGAAGAACCGCTCCGGCGTCGACTCGGCACCGAACACGCCGAGCGCGTCCAGACTCCCGTACGAGAGGAACAGCGTGAGAATGGCCAGCAACACGATCACGATCGCGTTCTGGAGCGAGGCAGTGTTTTCCGTTCCGAACAGGCTGAGCACCGTGAGCCCGATCCCGAACGCCACGCCCAGCGGCACTGCGGGGCTGATCGGCAGCGCGATCCCCGCCTCCGTGAACACCTGCCCGGCGTAGCTGCCGAGCCCGACCAGATAGAACGCGGACGCGAACACCAGACCCAACCAGAGCCCGAGGCCGACGATCGCCCCCGGACCGGTGCCGAGCCCCCGTGAGATGAAGAAGTACCCGCCGCCGCTCCGGGGCATCGCGGTAGCGAGTTCGGAGGCCGGCAGCGCGACGAGCAGCGCGATGACGGCCCCGATCGCGAACGAGAGCGCCGCCGCGGGGCCGGCGTTCTCGGCCGCGAGCCCGGGGAACACGAAGATCCCCGCGCCGATCATCGTCCCGATACCTATCGCGAGGCCCCCGACTAGCCCGATCGTCCGTTCGAGCTCCCCCTCGTCCGGATCGACATCGTGTTCTACCGGTGGCTCCGGGGCGCCCTCGGGACCGGCGTCGTCGGTTGCCATGGTCCCCTTCCGTCGGCGGATAAAAATAGCCACCGGCGGTCGGGAAGCGACCCGGCCCCGCTCCCGAAGCGGCCCTATCGTCACCCGCCCGGGGCGTGCTGGTCGCCCGCAACGGCCTTAAGAGTCGCCCGCAACGAACCGGTATGAGCGACCACGACCGGACGGCCGCGGTCTCGCGGGAGACGTCGGAGACGACGATCGATCTCACGCTCGATATCGACGGCGACGGCGACAGCGAGATCGACACCGGGGTCGGCTTTTACGACCACATGTTGGCGTCGTTCGCGAAACACGGCCTCTTCGATCTCACCGTCCGCTGTGACGGCGACACCCACATCGATGACCACCACACCGTCGAGGACGTCGCCATCTGTCTCGGCGAGGCGTTCGACGAGGCGCTCGGCGACAAACGCGGCATCCGGCGGTACGCCGACCGCCGCGTCCCGCTCGACGAGGCGGTCGCGAGCGTCGTCGTCGATGTCGCGGGACGCCCGCACTACGAGTTCTCCGGCCAGTTCTCTCAGGAGTCGGTCGGGGAGTTCACGAGCGTCATGGCGGACCACTTCGCGCTCTCGCTGGCGATGAACGCCGACCTCACCCTTCACGCGACGATCGAACGCGGCGACAACGCCCACCACGAGGTCGAGGCTCTATTTAAATCGCTAGCGCGAGCGCTCGACGACGCGACGCGGCTCGACGACCGCCGGAGCGACACGCCGAGCACGAAGGGATCCTTATAACGGAGACTCGGGTGTCGCCGACGAGGGGTATTCAGTCACGTCGCGTCCGAGACGACCGAAACGAGGATCGGAATTCAAATACCCGAATCGATAGAACGTGACGTATCCAGATGACAGACGATCCCGACCGCAACCACGTCCCTAGTCGATCGGTCGTCGTTCAGGAGGACACCCATCAGAACGAGATCCCGGAGAACATCGACTCGGAGCTGTATTCTACGGATAGCCCGACCAACTCGTTCCACGAGTTCACTATCGAGCGAGGTGACGACCTCGTCGAAGCACTCCGTGAAAACGGCTACACCGTTAATTTCAGGGACCGCTAACACACGGTCATACGTCCTTGTGATTCCCGAACCGGCACGCCACCGCGGACAGTCGTTTCGGCGGCGGTTTGCCGTCGCTTCGCGTCGTCGCGACATCAAGAATTGACATCCTCCTCCGCCTGAAGGCGGAGGAATCCCGAGCGGTGGGAGTTTCAGGTTTGCAACCACGGACGCCGCCACTTCACGGGAGTCCCCATCTAACCCAGCCATCGTGACGGTGGCTGTCTGGCCATGCCAACTGGCCGTTACTCCTATCCTCGGTGTCGTTGACTTTCAACTGTTGTTTTTGCCAGTGGGAAGTCGCTGGCACGTCGCCGGACTCGGAGGTATCGCCGGGCTTGCTCAGGCCGACGGGCACAGCGACGAACCCTTCGAGGATTCGTGTTCACCGCGTCGGCGTTTCGGATATTGTCTCATTGAGTGGCGGCGAGGCCGCCTCCGAAGGTCGTTCGAAATCCGCTCCGTTCCGACCTGACCTTACCCTTTTATACCGGGTCTTTGAACTTCAAACTACGTATTGGAAACTCGAACTGAGGCGTCGAACGTGGGTTGATTCTAAGTTGTCGGATTCATCCTGCGGCTCAAGCCGCAGGTATTCTCCTTGATTTCGTATAAAAACGCGTACCGTTCGGTTGCGCCCGTCTCAGATCTCGGCGGCTTCGCCGTCGATCCGGTCCGTGTCGTCGTCGGCATCGCTGCCGGCGTCGGAGTCGACACTACCGCCGTCGGCGAGTTCGTCGCCGTCGCCGTCGGCGAGTCCCTCCAGTGCGGACAGGGCGGCGGCCCTGTACGTCTCGGGGTCGAGATCGTACTCCTCGCGGGCCATGCGGGCGTACTCGTTGCCCTCGTCGTCGAAGGCGGCGACCCGTTCGAGCGTGCGCTCGGCGGTCTCGGCGACCCAGCGGTCGCGGACCGCGGCGTCGACCTCCGTGATCGATTCGGGTCGGACGGAGACGCGGATCGTCCCGTCGTCGGTCTCGTACGTCCGGGGCTTGCCCACGACCGCGACGTACGAGGGTGCCTCCAGTTCCCGGAGCTCCGAGGCGGCCTCGGGCTGGTACTGGCCGGCGTAGGTGAAGAACGTCCCAGTGGGGTCGACGATACGGCCCCGCCAGTACTCGCTGTCCTCGCCGACGTCCTCCGTCTCGGTGAGGGTACCGACGAAGAAGACGCGGTTTGCGGACTCGCCCGTCGGCAACAGCGCATAGACCGGTGCTCGGTCGTCATCGGACTCCTTGAACGTGTAGCCGGCGTCGTTGAACTCGCTTGCGAACGCGCGCCGGGCGACCTCTCTCGTGGGGGTTGACTGGCTCTCGCTCATCTCAGATCGACCTCGCTTTGATCAGCGCGCTCTCGACGTCCACTGCCCCGGGCACCTCCATCTCGTCCACGAGGACGTACCGACCGAACGTCGGTCCGGTCACGCGGTAGTAGCGCCCGAGGACGTCCTCGGCCATCTCCTCGGCGACGACGGTCGTGTCGAGCGCGTCCATCGCCATGTCCTTGGCTTCTTCGAGACCCATCCCGGTGAGATCCTCCGTGGCCTCGCGGTCGAAGATGACCTCGGTGACGGTCTCGCCGTCGTCGAGGACGGCCTTGATCCGGAGGTCGAACTCGCCCTCGACCTGGCCGTGCTCGGAACACCGCCCGTTCTGGAGGACCCGGGTACAGTCCTCCTCGGGACAGCGCTTTATCAGTCCGGAGCCGGACTGGATGTCGACGAGCGCGCCTTCGACGGTGTCGGCGTTGTCGCCGACCTCTATCTCCTCGTCGATCGCCGTGATCCCCGTCGTTCGGTTGAGTTTCACCGAGTAGGAGCCCTCGTACTCGTCGGTGACGACGTTCGTGAGCTCGTACGCCTGCCCCTCCTCCAGCTCGGGGAGGTCGGAGGTCTCGAAGGCGACGAACTTGATCGTCCCCGACTCGTCGCCGAGCAGGCCGACCTGTGCGATCGAGTCGCTGCGCGGCTCCCACAGGTCGACGAGCTCCACGCGCAGGTCGACCCACTGCTCGTCCTCGTCGATGTCGTTCACCTGGACGCGCTCGCTGCCGCCGCGGCCGAGTTCGTCGCGTTCCATTCCCGCGTCGTCGAGGTAGCTGTTGGTGACGCTCCGTCGTGCCTCATCGAGGGGGACGCGGTACTCGTTGACGAGGTTCTCCAGCCGCTCTTCGATCTCGTCGGGACCCACGTCGAGGTGGTCCGAGAACTGTTCCGCGATCGCTTCCGCTTCCTGTCGCAGTTCGCTCATGGGTATCTCGCCTCCGGTCGTGTTTCAGTGGGAGGCGTACGCCGATTGGTTCCTCATGGTATTAAAACGCCCGTGACCGTAGCGGAAGTGGAACATCGAACGCGGTTCACGGCGGGTCTCCGGCCGCCTCAGTCGGGTTTCCGCGGTCCGCCCTACGGATTTCGCCGGGGCCGGGGGAGAGCGTCTGACGCGCGTCAGCCACGCGCGGGCGCCGTTTCAAGTGGAACTCTCCCACGCGACACGTCAACACAAGTGGAACTCTCCCACGCGACACGTCAACACGCGTCGACGCTGGTGTCCGCCGAGAGCGCGTCGCGGACGGCCACGGTGGATCCCGTATAACCGTCTCACGCCGCCACCGTCGGCGACGGAACGACCGTTCGTCTCTCGGCGGGGCCGACCATTCGTCTCTCGCCAACGGACCTATGGTCGACGCGGCCGAACGTGGGGTATGGACGACCGACTCGAACGTGTCATCCGCCAGCAACTCCGGAAGGCCGGCCGCCAGTTCGAGGAGGCAAAGCGGGCGTACGCCGAGGGGCGCGGTGACCCCGAGGGGCGGAACCCCGGACCGGAGTTGTACGATCTCCCCACCGACGACGACGGCCGTGCCCGGATCGTCTGCCGGCGACACGCGGAGAAACGGTCCGTGACGGTCGACGCGGAGGGACGACCCGTATGCTTCGAGTCGGGACACCCGGACTGCGAGGGCTGTACCGAGGACGTCCGAGACGGCTACGTGGAGACGTGGTGACTCCCTGAAACCGGACCGGAAACGATCGTGGCTCCCGCAAGCGGTTTTACCTCGGAGCGCATGACGGCGGGGTATGGATCGGAAGACGATCGCGATCGCGCTTCTCGTCACCGTTGCCCTCGGGCTCATCGTGTCGGGATTCATCGGTGGAACTGCCGACGAGCCGGCGGCGGAGGTCCCCGAGGAGTCGCTGATCGCGGTCGAGGGTGATCACGAACTCTGGCCGTACACGAGCCGGACCGAGTCCGTTGACGGTCGAACCCTCGCGATCAACGTCGTGTTCCACGATGACGGGGACGCGGTCCGTGACGCGCTCGAAGCGGGAGATGACACCGCGTGGGAGGAGACCGACGAGGAGGAGACGGACGCGGACCCGGATCTGGTCCGTGAGATCGTCGTCCGCGAGTGGGACGACGCACACGGCTCCACCCGGTACTCGTACTTCGACGGGCCCGACGGCGGTCAGTGGGTCGACGAGTCCTTCGAACTCCACGACGGCGAGTACCTCGGTTCCAGAGATCACGTCCGCGCGTACGAGTCGCCCGACAGCGCATACACCGCCGTACAGGTACACGAGGAGTACTACGACTGGTTCCGGCTGCGTCACACGGTACCGGGGATCAACGACCCCGCGGTCAGGCTGGAGGACGAGTTCATCGAGAGCGACCTCGCGACCGACGTTCGCCGGGAGTATCGCGGCATCGACGGCGGGTTAAGCGACGGATGGATATCGGTCATCGAGCTGGCGCTACTGCTCCCTCTCGCCGGCGCGCTCCTCCGCCGCCGGACTCGCGACGCGGTCGTCGAAACCGCCGGCCGCTTCCGACAGGAGGGGAGTCGTCACGCCGAGGCCGCGGTGCTCGGCACGGCACTCGCGGCGGTGTTCGTCGCGGTACGGACCGCGGGGGTCGCGCTGGAGGTCGCGTACCCCGCCATCGCGCCGAAGCTGATCGCCGCGCCGCTGTATCTCGTCATCGCCGTCGGACTCCCGCTGCTCGTGTTCATCGGGGCGGATCGTTGTGATCCCACCGCGGCGTTCCTCGGGGTCGTACTCGGGCTCGGTGCGGGGTTCGTGCTCGACTTCGCGGCGCTCGGCGTCGCCGTCCCGGCGGACTTGGTCGTCCACCGGGTGGCGATCCTCGCCGCACTCGGGCTGGTTGCGGTCGGTCGCGCCGCGAAGGATCGTCCGATCCTCGTCGCCGGCGTGCTCGCTTGGGCGGTCGGGCTGGCGCTTCCCCTCGCCGACGTTATCTGATCGGATCGGCACACGTCCGGATTTCCTCCCGGAGCGCACCGTTTTTTACCACAGAACTGATATAGTTCCGGCGACGAGTCAGCATGAACAATGGCGGAAGGGATACGCCGGCGCGAGGCGTTGGCAGGGATCGGTGTCGCTGCCGCGAGCGCCGGCTGTATCGGTCGCGTCCGCAACATCGTGGGACGAGACCGGTCCTCACAACTGGTACTGGAGATACTCGTCCTCCCCACCGACTCGGACCCCGTGGGGATCCGGATCGCAAGGTCGCTCTCGGAACACCTGAACGCCGTCGGGATCGGGACGCGTATCGAGACGGTTGCCACTACCGAGATCCGGCGTGAAACGCTGATAAACCACGATTTCGACCTCTACGTCGGCCAGTACAAGGAGGCCGAGCCGTTCGATCCGGACGCGCTGTACGGACTGTTACACTCGCGGTTCACCGCCGAAGCCGGCTGGCAGAACCCCTTCGGACTCACCGAAGTCGCGGTCGACGACCTCCTTGAGGAACAGCGAACGGTCCCCAACGAGGACCGCGGCGAGTCCGTCGCCGAACTCCAGCGACGGGTCTGTGATCTACAGCCGTTCACCGTCGTTGCCTTTCCGGACGCGCTCAGTGCGGTCCGAACCGAGACGTTCACCGGGTGGGACACGGAGCGTCCGGTCTCGCTCGGCGGGCTCCTCTCCTTGGAGCAGGCGGACTCGGAGGAGTCCGACGACCCGCCGACCCTTCAGCTCGCGACGACCGACGAACGGATCACCACCAATTGGAACCCCATTGCGGCGGAACACCGCCGACACGGAACGTTCACGTCGCTTCTGTACGACCGTCTGGCCGAGACCCACGGTGACGAGGTCGTCCCGTGGCTCGCCCGGGACTGGGAGCGGGTCGACGAGGAGACGTTCCGGGTCACGCTCCGTGACTCGACGTGGCACGACGGAACGCCGATAACCGCGTCCGATGTCGCGTTCACCTACGCGTTCCTCCGAGACACGTCGATGGGGGGGACCGAAACCGCCGTCCCGGCACCGCAGTTCCGCGGCCGCAGCGCGACGGTCGTCGACTCGACGGTCGTCGACGACGTAACGGTCGACCTATCGATCGAGAACGTGAACCGGGCGGTCGCCGAGCGTGCGCTCCAGATCCCCGTCCTTCCCGAGCACGTGTGGAGCGAGCTGACGGACCCGGCGACGGTCGCCGGGTTCGAGTTCGACGAGGGAACGACGGAGGCACTGGTGTCGAACAACGAGGACCCCGTGGGGAGCGGACCGATGCGGTTCGTCGACTCGACGGCCGAGGCGTCCGTCTCCTTCGAGCGGAACCCCGACCACTTCCTCGTTCGTGGGGACGAACCGCACGCGACGGCGGTCGAGACGGAGGCGGAGACATCCGACGGGGACGGCGGATCCGATTCGATCGAGGACTCGGGCGGATCGTCGCCGAATCCTACCGAGGGGATCCCGGACGTGTATCACGGGAAACCGGTGTTCGACCGTCTGGAGATCGAGGTCGTCGGGTCCGACGTCGCCGCAGTCCAGTTGGTCGGGGACGGCTTCGCGGACGGTACCGCATCGAAACTCGGTCCGGACGCGGTCCCTCGGATCGGTCGCGAAGCGGACGCTACCCTCATTTCGGGTCCATCTGCCGCGTTCTATCACGTGGGATACAACACTCGACAGGCACCGCTCTCGAACTTCCAGTTCCGCCAGATACTCGCCTCGCTGGTGGACAAGGCGACGCTCGTCGACGACGCGTTTACCGGATACGCTCGCCCGGCGGCCTCCGTACTGAACGCGTCGCCGGAGTGGGTCCCGGACGATCTGACGTGGACGGACGGTCATGACCCCGTCCATCCGTTTTACCGTGGGGACGGCGAGGACGGTGGGCTCGACACCGAGCGCGTCCGACAAGCGCTTCGGGACGCGGGGTACTGGTTCAACGAACGCGGCGAACTGGTAACTCGAAGCTGATGGACCCGCTCGTCTCGGTTGCGCTCCGTCTTCTCGTTTGGGTGTTCGCAATGCTGCTCGTCGCGGGCGTCGCCATCATCGGCCCCCGGCAGCTCTACGATGTCCCGAAGGACCTGATTCGACATCTTCGGGACGCCCGGTCTTACGTCGCCGCGCTGCTACTCGTACTCGTCGCCAGTGCCGTCGGTCGAGGGCCGCTCCAGTCCGTCTCCGAGCTCGTTGGACTCCAGTTGACCGGGTTCATCTACGCGGTCGAAGGCGAGTTCGTCGCGTGGCTTCAGACCTTCGCAGTCCCGGAGCTGACGCTGTACTTCTCGTGGGTGTACGTGTACGGCTACGTGTTCCTGCTCGCGTTTCCGTTCCTCGCGTACGCGGCGCTTCCGTCGTCGACGATGCTGAAGCGGCTCATACTCGCGTACACGCTCAACTACGCGATCGGACTCCTCGTCTACACGCTCGTGTTCGCTCACGGCCCCCGAAACGTGATGCCGGAACTCGTGACCTCGCTTCTGTACACGTTCGACCCGCACATCCAGTCCCTCACGGGAGAAGTCAACGAACCCACGAACGTCTTTCCGTCGCTCCACACGTCGCTGTCGGTGACGGCCGCCGTCTTCGCCGTCCTTACCCGTGACCGGTATCGCGCTTGGACGCCGATCGCAGGGGTGTTGGCGGCGTCGGTCGTCGTGTCGACGATGTACCTCGGCATCCATTGGCTGCTCGACGTGATCGGCGGGATCGTCCTCGCGTTCGGCTGCGTCTATCTGTCGTATCGCGTCGTCGACGCGGACGGAGAGTCGGACGACCGACATCGCTTATAATGATCGGCGAACATCACCGGGTATGTCACGCCGATACGATCCGGTGACGCCCCCCGTCGCCGTAACCGTCGCCGGCAGCGATAGCGGCGGCGGCGCAGGGATCCAGGCCGACCTGAAGACCATGACGACCCACGGCGTTTTCGGCACCTCGGTCGTCACGGCGACGACCGCCCAGAACAGCCGCGGCGTCCACGACGTTCACCCGATCCCGCCCGACCACGTCGCGAACCAGTACGACGCGGTCGTCGACGACTACCCCGTCGGCGCGGTCAAAACCGGGATGCTTGCGACCGCGGAGACCGTCGAAACGGTCACCGGTCGACTCGCAGAGTTCGACGGGCCGGTCGTCGTCGACCCGGTACTGGTGGCCGCGACCGGGGACCGCCTGCTCCCGCCCGCGGCGGAGGCTGCCTACGACGACCTGATCGCCGAGGCAACGCTCGTCACGCCGAACGCTGACGAAGCGGCGGTGCTCGTCGACGGCCCGGTCGAAACTCCGGCGGACGCGGCGGCCGCCGGCCGGGAACTGGTCGCCCGTGGAGCCTCGGCCGCGCTCGTCAAGGGCGGCCATCTCGACGCGGGCAACGTGGGGGAAGTCAACGATGCGGGCGACGCCGACGACGTGGTCGACACCCTCGTGATCGCCGGTGACGACGGGGCGGAACCGACCGTTCATCGGCTGAGAAACCCCCGCGTCGACACCGACGCGACCCACGGCTCCGGCTGTAGCCTCTCCAGCGCGATCGTCGCCAGACTCGCACACGGCGAACCCCTCGGGGAGGCAGTCGCGGCTGCGGTCGACGACATGGGTGAGGCGATCCGACGCGGGTACGACGTCGGATCGGGCCCCGGTGCGGTGAACCCTACGACGATGGACACGTGACTGCTGCGACCTCGCCCGCCAGTCGACCCGCAGGGTTTTAGCCGCCGACGGCGGGAGTACGGGTATGGCTACGGGGATCGTCGGGGAGTTCCTCGATCTCAAGGCGGAGACCGACGCGGACCTGCTCGCGATGCAGTGTGGCGACTTCTACGAGTTCTTCGCCGAGGACGCCGAGACCGTCGCCGACGAGCTCGATCTCAAGGTCTCGAAGAAGTCCTCGCACGGGTCGTCGTATCCGATGGCGGGCGTCCCGCTCTCGGAGCTGACGCCGTACCTGAAGTCGCTCGTCGAGCGCGGCTACCGCGTCGCCGTCGCCGACCAGTACGAGACCGACGACGGCGGCCACGCGCGGGAGGTGACCCGCGTCGTCACGCCCGGAACGCTCCTAGAGACGAGCGACGACGACGCCAGATATCTGGCGACGGTCGTTCGCGACGATGATGACGGGGGAGGCGGCGCCCTCGGCTTCGACGGCCCCTACGGCGTCGCGTTCGCGGACGTCACTACAGGCCGGTTCCTCGTCACGGATATCGCCGACGGGAGCGACCTCCGGGCCGAGTTGTACCGGTTCGATCCCGCCGAAATACTCCCCGGTCCGGCGCTCCGCAACGACGACGACTTTCTAGCGACCGTCCGCGACGACCTCTCCGGGTCCGTCTCCGTCTTCGACGCGGAGGCGTTCGCCCCCGGCCGGGCGGCTCACGCGGTCCGCGAGCGGTTCGGCAGCGAGACGGCAGACAGCGTCGGACTCGACTCCGAGCTGGCGACGCGGGCCGCGGGTGCTGCGCTCTCGTACGTCGACGAGACGGGCGCGGGCGTGCTCGCGTCGATGACGCGGCTCACCGCCTACGAGAACACCGATCACGTCGACGTCGACGCGACGACCCAGCGGAACCTCGAACTCACGGAGACGATGCGCGGCGACACCGAGGGATCGCTGTTCGAGACGATCGATCACACCGTCACCGCCGCAGGCGGGCGACTCCTCCGCGAGTGGCTCACGCGCCCTCGACGCGACCGCGACGCGCTCGACCGCCGGCTCGACTCGGTCGAGGCGCTCGCCGGTGCGACGCTCGCGCGCGACCGACTCCGGGAGGTGCTGGGTGACGCGTACGACCTCGAACGGCTCGCCGCGCGAGCGACGAGCGGGAGCGCGGGCGCACACGAACTCCTCTCCGTGCGGGACACGCTCGCGTTGCTGCCGGCGCTCGCCGATGCGATCGACGGGACGCCGCTCGCGGACTCGCCGGTCGCGACGGCGCTTAGAGATGTCGACCGCGAGCGCGCTCGCGACCGCTACGACGAGCTCGCGGAGGCGCTCGCCGAGGACCCGCCGAAGACGAAGACACAGGGCGGGCTGTTACAAAAGGGGTACGACGACGAGCTCGACGAGCTGATCTCCCGCCACGAGGAGGTGACCGAGTGGCTCGACGGGCTCGCCGACCGCGAGAAGCGGCGACACGGGCTCAGCCACGTCACCGTCGACCGCAACAAGACGGACGGCTACTACATCCAAGTCGGCAAGTCGGTCGCGGACGGGGTGCCCGAACACTACCGCGAGATCAAGACGCTGAAGAACTCGAAGCGGTTCGTCACTGACGAGTTGGAAGAGCGTGAGCGCGAAGTCATGCGGTTGGAGGAGGCTCGCGGCGAGCTGGAGTACGAGCTATTCGAGGCGCTCCGCGAGCGCGTCGCCGCGGACGCCGAGTTACTACAGGACGCCGGCAGAGCGCTCGCCGAGATCGACGCGCTCGCCTCGCTGGCGACCCACGCCGCCGGTAACGACTGGACACGTCCGGAGCTGACGGACGAGCGCCGGCTCTCCGTCGACGCCGGGCGGCATCCGGTCGTCGAGCGGACGACCGACTTCGTCCCGAACGACCTCGAACTCGACGCGGAGCGCGGCTTCCTGATCGTCACTGGCCCGAACATGAGCGGGAAGTCGACGTACATGCGGCAGGCAGCGCTAATCCAGCTGCTCGCGCAGGCCGGCTCGTTCGTCCCGGCGCGGGCGGCCACGGTCGGACTCGCCGACGGCATCTACACCCGGGTCGGGGCGCTCGACGAGCTGGCGCAGGGTCGGTCGACGTTCATGGTGGAGATGCAGGAGCTGTCGAACATCCTCCACTCGGCGACTGAGGATTCCTTGGTCATCCTCGACGAGGTCGGCCGCGGCACCGCCACCTACGACGGCATCTCCATCGCGTGGGCCGCGACCGAGTACCTCCACAACGAGGTGCGCGCGCGGACGCTGTTTGCGACCCACTACCACGAGTTGACGACGCTGGCGGACCACCTCCCGCGGGTCGCGAACGTCCACGTCGCCGTCGACGAGCGCGACGACGAGGTGACGTTCCTCCGAACGGTGCGCGAGGGCCCGACGAACCGCTCATACGGCGTCCACGTCGCGGATCTGGCGGGGGTCCCCGAGCCGGTCGTGGGGCGGGCGGACGAGGTGCTTGACCGGCTTCGCGAGGAGAAGGCAATCGAAGCGAAGGGGTCGGGTGGCGGAGGCGACGGTGGGACCACGCAGGCCGTCTTCGACCTCTCATCAGGGTCGTTCGAGAGCGGACGCGACGATCCCGACGGCACCGTATCAGACAGCGGAACCGGACGCCCGGCGCGAAACGGCGACCGCAACGCGGAGGAGTCGCGTGCGGCCGCCGACGGAGCGCCCTCGGCGCGCTCGGAGGCCGCCCTCGACCCAACGGCTCGCGAGGTGATCGAGGCGGTGAACGATGTCGACCTCGCGGAGACGACCCCGGTCGACCTGCTCGCGCGTGTCCGAGAGTGGCAGGAGCAGTTGGAGTAGCGCCGGGCCGGATCGGTCGTGTCTGACGTAAGAACTAATGTGTGACCTCACCGTGTGTGTGTCATGGGAATCATGACGAAGATCCTCGGCGGGGGCGGTAACCGGTCCGTCGATGATTACGTCGAACTCGATATGGACGACTTCGCCGACGCGAGCGCGGAGACGGGAATGCAGGTACACATCGCAGAGATCGGCGACCAGAGCGACGTCATCCCGATCAAAGACGCCGTCTACGACGGCGATTTCGTCATCGCCGACATCACGCGTCACTCCACCTCGGATCGCACGGTCGAACACATCATCGACGAGCTGCGTCAGGTGGCCGAGGAGGTCGACGGCGACATCGTCCAGAAGGGCGACGACCAGATCGTCTTAACTCCGACCGGCGTAACCGTCTCGCGGCAGAAACTCTCCTAGTCGCACTCGACGATCAACGCTCGACGGCGGACGACCCCGAAACGGTCGGATCGAGGGCTGAAACGGGTCGATGTCGTCTTCTCGGCCGAACCGTGTCATATATGCCCTCCTCACGCCCACGTTAGGGTGAATGGACGAGCCGGTCCTCCTCACTGGCGCGGGCGGGCGGGTCGGTCAGGCTATCCTGAACGGTATCGGTGAGACGTACGACTGGCGGCTGCTCGACCGCGAGCCGTTGCCGGCCGCGAAAGTCCCAAACGGGGTGCCCGAGGCGGACCGTTACGTCGCCGACATCACCGACGAACACGCCGTCCGCGACGCGATGCGGGGCGTCGGCTCCGTGATCCACCTCGCCGGCGACCCGCGGAAGACCGCGCCGTGGGAGTCCGTGCTCCGGAACAACATCGACGGCACGCAGGTCGTGATGCGTGTCGCCGCCGAGGAGGGAGTCGACAGGTTCGCGTTCGCATCCTCGAACCACGCCGTCGGCGGCTACGAGACCGAGGATCGGACGCCGGACCTCTATCGGACCGACGACGACTACCGGCTCGACGGAACCGAGATCCCCCGCCCCGGCAACCTCTACGGCGTCTCGAAGGCGACCGGCGAGGCGCTCGGGCGGCTCTACCACGACGAACACGAGATGTCCGTCGTCTGCGTCCGGATCGGCAATCTCACCAAGGATCACCCGCCCCGCGAGTACGAGCGCGGGCAGGCGATGTGGCTCTCACACGGTGATTGTGCCCATCTGTTCGACCGGTGTCTGCGGGCCGACTACGGCTTCGAGATCGTCTACGGGATCTCGAACAACGACCGACGCTACTACTCGATCGAGCGTGCTCGGGAAGTCCTCGGCTACGACCCGCAGGACAACTCCGCCGACTACACCTTCGAGGGCGAGCCGCGAGCCGAAACCGAGTCGGGAGCCGAAACCGAGCCGAGAGTCGAGGACCCGCCGACCGACGAGTCGTAGCGCCACCAGTCCTCTCTTGTACACTCCATTTCACTCGAACAGATCGTCGACATCCCGGCGTTTCCGCTCCGCACGTTCGACCCGATCGGCGAGTCTCGCGGCGATCTGCGGACGAGAATCCGGGTGCTGGAGAAAGCTAAACAAGAGCTCCGCGATCGTCGACCGGCCAGTTCCGTACTCCTCACGTGCGAGATCGGCCGCGGCCGACACGACCCCCTTCTCACCCGACGTGACCGTCTCGGCCACGACCGGTGCGGCGACCGTCGTCGCCGCCAGATCCAGATCGGCGAAGCCGACGACCCTCTCGTCGATCCGGATATCCGGCCGCCCTCGTCGCTCGACGGTTTCCGGGTCGGCCGCGAGCCGTCGGCACCATTCGCGGACAGGGTCGAGCGCGAGACCCCGGTACTGCGGTTCGATCGGCGTCAGATAGTCGACCGCGTTCTCCGCACAGCCGACCGCACCGGCCCAGTTCCGGTCGGTCGCGTGATGGGTCGCCGCCGCGGTCGCGATCAGTCCGTGGAGGAGTCGCTCGTCGTCTCCGTACTCACCGGCGTCGACGGCACCGTTCGCGTCGAGCGGGAGCCACGCGGCCTCCCACGGGTCGTGGGCGGCGAGGACGAACCCCTCGTTGAACAGAGCCGAGCCCGCATGGAGCGCCACGGCGACATCGGTGGGCGCTCCGAGTGCCTCCCGGTTCTCGGAAAGGTCGTAGTCGCCGCGATCGTCGTCGTTATCCGGCATGTCGTTCCGTCGATGACGGCGATACATAAGCGGTGAGGACCGCGGCGCTCGAACCCGAACGGACGAGACCGTCGAAGGGTCGATGCGTCAGCGGTGGCTATCGGGACGGTCCGCCCGTCTCTATCGGCTGTGCTTCGTGGATCCCGACGATCCCGGTGAGATCCGCGATCTCCGCGTCCGGTGTGAGCCGGATCGATGCCTCGGCCTCCACGGTGAGGTCGTTGAGGCGGGGTTGGAGTCCGACGACGTCGATGTCGAGGATCTCGATGTCGTCGTGGCGCGCGAGTCTGGATCGGACGCCGGCGTGGAGATCGCCCGCGGCGTCGCGGGGGATTTCAAGCCGGAGCGTGACGTCGGTCGCGCGGCAGTGTGTTGCTGCCATACGGGCCCGGGAGGGAGTCGATTCCTCACCCGAGGCTCTGCCGCTTGAGCTACCGGGCCTGTGACGGACTCGGGGGAGAGAAAGGCGTGACCGCTCCGACGGGCGACCCTTCCGCCCCCACGTCCGGGGGTTACGCGTTGAGGGTGTCGGAGCGATCGACGACCGGCTCGAGCACCCGATCCCCGAGGTTCCGCCAACGAGCGAGCGTCGGGGTGGGGATGGAGTTCGGGTCGGTCATCGGTCGGTGTCCGGCGGGTGTCCCGCCGGGACGTGTTCTACGACATTCGTGTATCCGACTTAATCATTCCCCGGTTATGCGTGACAATGTCATGGGCCGGTCGTCGCGGTCGTCATCGCGTCGCTCGACCCGGTCCGGTCAGTAGGTTTATGAAGCTCTCGCCGACAGATACCGTCGATGACGCGCCCTCCACTGACCACCGACGGGATTCGCAACGAGGAACGATGCCGCTAGGCGGACTCCTCCTCGCGGCGATAGTCGCGGCGTTCGGGCTCCTCCTCATCCGACGGGCTCGGAACACTCGCCATCGAGCACGGACCGCGACCGAGCTCGCGACACACGCCGAGCGGCTCGACGACGACGGGGTCGGGACAACGGTCCGCGGACCGGTCTCGGTGACGGCCCCGGGGCTTCCCGACCGGACGCCGCCCGCGCAGGCAGACACGACCGACGGCGACCCGGCGCTGTGGGCGTGGCGCGTCCGCGAGAAGCGATCGAAGAACCGGGGCGGATCGACGTGGCGTACCACGGAGAGCGGGCTGGCGGCCGGAGCGTTCTCGATCGCACAGGACTGGAACGAGGTCCACGTGGACGCCGACGCGCTCACGGACGAGGGGACCGGCCTCCTGCGAAGCGAGTCGGACCCGTTCGAGGCATCGAACCTGTATCTCGGGGACCCGGCGTTCGACGTTCGGCTCGGCGATCTCGACCCGATCAACGCCCGCCTCGAACGGTGGGGACTGATCGGCGAGGACGGGATCTTGAGCGGCTTCGAGGTCACTCTTAGTAGCGGCCGGCGGACGATGACGCCGGACCGCTACCAGGCGACCGTCGTCCGCGACGGCGACGAACTGCTCGTGCGCGGCGAGCTCGACGAGACGGGGGACGACCTGGTGCTCCGCGGAACCGAGGACGTCCCGATGCTCGCCGCCGTCGGCGACCTCGAGGAGCGTGCCGATCGGCTCCACCGGGTAGCACGCCGAACCGCGATCACCGGGATCGCGATCGTCGGGTTCGCGGTCCTGCTTGGCGGACTCACCGTTCTGTAGTCGATCGTTCGAGATCGCCGACGGCGACGAGATCGTGTTTAAAAGCTGTGAGCGGCGGCGACGATCGTTTATAAGTGAGCGAAGCCGTGGCGTCACCGCCAGCGACAGGGCGAGAGCGGAGCTCTCGCTAGCAACCGGCGGCAAAGCCGCCGGTGACGAGGCTGGGGCGGCGTGAGGTGCGGTGCGGTTGCGGTCGGGCGGGCTTTGGAGGTGCTCACCGTCGTTCCACACTCAGCTACTTATAAACGAACGACCAGCGTCGTGAACGCGTCACCACGGCGTTGATCACTTATACGCTCATGTGTAGATGATTGTTGATGGTCTGCCTTCTTGCGGTTTGACGGATTTGTCTTCGGTTCAAGAATCATCTCATAAACCGATCTTCGTGGGGTTTAGCACTCACTTCGAGTTCGACTGAGCTGTATCCATCTGTTGTAGTTTAGCGGCGCGTCAAGGCGGTGTTTATGCGGATAGTTGAGCGAGACGGTGTTGAGTCGAATCGCTGATGAAGCGTGATCGGGGAACTGAACGGATGTTCTTCTGTCTCGGATGATGAGATCTGTGGCACTCTCTGAAGGCGGCGCACTCACTCCGGTGAGTGCGTCGCCGATCCAGAGCTGTCGCTACTACTTACGTCTGGGCTGACCGCCTTGTCAGGCGAGTTTCTACCAGAACTCGCCTGACTCAACCTGCTCACGTAATCTTGGTCGATGTGGATTTGGATCCCGTGACGACCACAACAGCAATTCGTCGAGATTTGGCAGTTCATACCCGAGATCCAGCATCAGGTACAGCTGGACCAAGTGTGCGTGACGTTCGAGCGCGTGAGAACACCGACGACGTGGGAGACGCGTCGACGACGCGGTCGCGTCGTCGTCGCTCCCCTGCCGCTTTGCGTCTAATTTGCGGAGTTCATCCACAATAACGCGGCTCATCAGCAGCGAGAGCGCCGCTACGATGATCAGCGCTTCGATGATGTAGGGATCCGTCGTATTGATCTCATCAAGACCGAAGCGCGATTTGAGTTCCTTGAACAGCAGCTCAATCTCCCAGCGCGCCCGATAGAGCTGTGCGATATCGGGCGCGTGGTAGTTGTCTCTGGCAAGATTCGTTAGGTAGAGATGGTACTCATTGCTGTCCTCGTTGAGCACACCGACAAGTCGGAACGTTCGGGTCGTGCTGACGCCCGACCCTCGCTTGCGGTCGAATGAGAGGGTGATCCGAGCGTCGATCTCCTGTCGCTGCAGGTCGTCGAGGACGTCCTGCAGCGACTCGCCTTCGAGTGGAATACTGTTTCCCCGCCATGTGCGAAGCTCTTCGACGATCTCGAAGTTCGCATCATCTTTGACACGTGAGACGAACCAGCCGTCGTTTTGGTCGATACGGTCGAACAACCAGAAGTCGTAGAAGCCGAGATCGAGTAAGACGAGTGCGCCAGCTACCCACTCGCCGGTGGGTAGCTGGCTCCGTTCCTGCGTTTTGGCGTCAGTCGTTTGAAAACGCGTAGGAAGTCCGGTTGAGAGTGATTCTGTGAGGTGGAGCTTCACGCCAGCTTGATCTTCGCCAGTCGCTGCGTAGACGTCTGTAGCGTCTTGGTAGAGTGAGACGATAGAGGCGTCAACAATAAGGACGTCTCGAAAGCGTTCGAGACGTCCGCTGAGGTCGGTTTGTCCCGGTTCGAGATTCTCGATGGCGTCATCGAGAATCTCTCGCAGGAGTGCAACGAACGCGGGTGAAAACCAGCCGTGGAAGGTTGGATAAGCAAGTTCGTCACAGTCAGCCATTTCGACGAAGCGTTCGAGAAATGTCTGAATAGAGCGATCCGATCCAGCAGCGAAACCCAGTGAGAGGGTGTAGAACAACGCAACAGTGTCGAACTTGCGCTCTCGTTGGACGAGATTCGTTGCGCGAGCGCGCTCGCGCAACTCATCAGAGGGAAACGCTCTTTTGATCCGGTCGACAATCACTGAATCCGGTGGTTGGTAACTCACAGTAGCCACCGGGTTTCTCTGACAGGTAGTCCCAACGATATTCAGATCAGGAGACTGCGCTGGCGTGAGGCGTTAAACTACAACGGATGGAGCTGTATCAACAATCTCCTACAGAAGAGCGCACTTATAAATTGACGCCAGCAACAGCGCTCGATCGCTTATAAACAACCCCACTCCGTATCGCAACGGGATTTCTTTTAAATGAATACGGGCGCGCGACTCGCGACGCTCGTCGTTTGGTGTGTCCGAAAACGTCCTGACGGAGTCCCACGCGAGCGAAGCGAGCGTGGGGCACGTCAGGGCATGAACGCCGCGGCTGTCGAACGAAGTGAGACAGCCGCGAAGTGAGCGTCCTGACGGAGATTTGAACTCGAAAAGACGATCCGGTCGCTCACTGCGTTCGCTCCCGGCTGCGACTTTTTTGCTCAAATCTCCGCGGAGTTTTCGGACACACGCACGACTCGCGACGCTCGTCGTTTGATGTGTCCGAAAACGTCCTGACGGAGATTTGAACTCCGGTCCCTGGCTCCGCAAGCCAAGAGGATAGTCCACTACCCTACCAGGACTCATCTACGTGTATCTCGGAGATACTTAAGACGGTTACGGTCCGGCGGCTCCGTGTTCGGGGCTCGCATGGGGTCGATCCCCCTCTACGACGACCGGCCGGAACGACGGGTGTCGGCTCGTGTCACTCCTATCTTATATACTCTTGACCCGTCATCGACCGTATGTATAGGCGCGCCGTCCTCGCCACGACCGCAGCCGTCGCCGTCGCGTCGGTCGCCGGCTGTGTCGCCGACGCCGATCCGATCGACGACACGGACTCGGACGATACGGGCTCGGACGACACGGGCTCGGACGGGGACGGGTCGAACGACGGAGCAGACGGTGGATCGAGCGTTGACGCCGCGAGCGACCCGGATATCACGAACGTCGAGGTTTCTGCGGCCGATCCGGGGGCAACGGGAGCAGCGGGCGAGGCGTCGATCGAGTTCGTGACTGATGGAGTTCACGTCGAGGGGACGGTTCTCGGCGAAACCGGCTGTCACGGCGTCGAACTGGCGAGCACGGCGACGACCGACGAGGGTGCGCTCCGAGTCGTCGTCGCCGCAGTCGACGACGCGGGCTCCACCGAGATGTGTACGCAGGCGCTGACCGACATCGGCTACGAGGTGGACGCCGAGTTCGCGGAGGGTCTCCCGGAGTCCGTGACGGTCGTCCACGACGACGCGGACGGCCGTGAAGTCGTCGCCACCGACTCGTCCGACACCGACGAGTGACCCGGGCCCGGCGCGAACGCTTTTATATTGAACCGGTCCCACTGAGCGGTATGCCGAGGGAATCAACGGAGCCTCTACCGGGAGAACCACCGAGGTCGCCGCCGGCCGACCCCCCGACTGCTGACGGCGTGAAAACGGCGCAAGGACAACGCTTATCCGCGAAGTCGACCACCCACGAGGTACGCGTATGGGAGCTATAGAGGACGTTTACGAGGACCTCGATACCGACGTCGAGTTCGAGGAGTTCGCGGCGGCAGTCGAGGACAAAGTCGAGCAGATGGGCGGGCTCGCCGACGAGGAGACCGCGGCGATGCTCATCGCCCACGAACTGCGCGACGAGGAGGCGGACACCATCGCCGATATCGAGCCCGGGATGAACGACGTGAAGTTCATGGGGAAGGTCACCTCCATCGGCGACGTCCGCACGTTCGAGCGCGACGACGAGGACGGCGAGGGACGGGTGTGTAACGTCGACGTCGCGGACGCGTCCGGCTCCGTTCGGGTCGCCCTCTGGGACGAGATGGCCGTCGGTGCCGCGGAAGAACTCGAAGTCGGCGACGTCATCCGGGTCATGGGACGCCCCAAAGAGGGGTACAGCGGACTGGAAGTGAGCGCGAACAAGGTCGAGACGGACGACGACGCCGAGATCGACGTTCAAGTGCTTGACACCTATCGCGTGGAGGACCTCTCGCTGGGCGCGTCCGATGTCGATCTGGTCGGCAAGGTGCTCGATACGGACTCCGTCCGCACGTTCGACCGCGATGACGGCTCGGAGGGGCAGGTGTCGAACCTCACGGTCGGCGACGAGACCGGCCGCGTCCGCGTCACGATGTGGGACGAGAAGGCCGAGCTCGCCGAGGAGTTCGCGGCCGGCGAGGTCGTCGAGGTCGGCGACGGCTACGTCCGCGAGCGCGACGGCGACCTCGAGTTGCACGTCGGCGACCGCGGAACGCTGGAGCGCGTCGACGAGGACGTCGAATACGTCCCGGAAACAACCGACATCGGCGATCTGGAGATCGACCGGACGGTCGATATCACGGGCGGCGTCATCGAGACGGACCCGATACGCACCTTCGATCGCGACGACGGCTCCGAGGGACAGGTGCGAAACGTCCGGATCAAGGACGACACCGGGGAGATCCGAGTCGCCTTGTGGGGCGACAAGGCGGACACGGAGATAGAGCTGGCCGACCGCGTCGTCTTCACTGACGTCGAGATACAGGACGGCTGGCAGGACGACCTCGAGGCCTCGGCCAACTGGCGATCGACGGTCTCCGTGCTGGACGCCGAATCCGCCGGAAACGGCGGGGCGTCCGACGGCTCGACTGGCGGCCCCGGGAGCGGATCGAGCGCCGGAGGGAGCTCCGATGAAAGCGGACTTGGAGCGTTCTCCGACGGGACCGGTTCGGAAACCGGTTCCGACACGGGTTCCGGAAGCAGCAGTGTGGACGCCGGCGAGGCGGGAGCCGGGCCCGCGGCGGCCGTGACGGCCGACTCTGCGGCCACCGAAGACATCGAGTTCACCGGGACGGTCGTTCAGACCGGCGATCCGGTCGTGCTGGACGACGGACAGCGAACGAAGAGCGTCGAGACCGACGAAAGCCTCCGGCTCGGGGAGGAAGTGACGGTTCGCGGAGCGGAGCGAGACGGAGCGATCCACGCCGACGACGTGTTCTAGCCATCCCGCCCTCGCTGCCTTCCCCACTCACGGTCCACGAGTCCGTAGGGCAAAACCCGCGGTTTGCTCGGCCAAACGAGCCGTTGAGCCGCCACGAGGCCGTCGTTTCTCCCCGCAAACGTCGGTAACGGAAAGCGTTATACGGTGGACGAACGCGTCTGTGTGTATGAGCGTCGAGTTGCCGTTCGCGCCCGTCGACCAGATCATCCGGCGGAACGCCGAGGAGCTCCGCGTCAGCGCTGACGCCGCCGAGGAGCTGGCCCGACGGATCCAGTCACACGGCGCGGAACTGGCGATCGATGCGGCCGAACGCGCGACCGAAGACGGTCGAAAGACGCTGATGGCCTCGGATTTCGGCGTCGGACAGGTGATCCCCCGTGAGGAGCTGTCCCTTCCCGTCGCCCCAATCGACCGGATCGCGCGGCTCCGCATCGACGACCGGTATCGAGTCGGCGTCGACGCGCGGATCGCGTTGGCCGACGTCCTCGAGGACTACGCCGACAACGTGGCGAGCGCCGCCGCGACGCTCGCGCGGCATGCGGATCGACGGACGGTACAGGCCGAGGACATCGAGACGTACTTCGCGTTGTTCGAGTAGATGCGCTTCGGCTACAGCGAACGGTGTCTCGCCCACGACACGGGCGAGCGCCATCCGGAGAACCCGGACCGCCTCCGAGCGATCCGTCGCGGACTCGCAAAGCGGCACGGCGTCGAGTACACCGATGCCTCGCCCGCCGAACGTGACGCCGTAACCGCCGTTCACGACGAGGGATACGTCGACGAGCTCGAGTCGTTCTGTGCGGACGGCGGCGGCAACTGGGATCCCGACACCGTCGCCGGAGAGAAGACGTGGGACGCTGCGCTGGCGTCCGCGGGGCTCGCACAGTGGGCAGCTGAAGTCGCACTCGACGGGGAGAACGGCCGCCGGACCCCGTTCGCGATCGGGCGGCCGCCAGGACATCACGCCGTCCCCGACGACGCGATGGGGTTCTGTTTCTTCAACAACGCGGCCGTCGCGGCACAGTCCGTGATCGATGACGAGCTCGCCGACCGAGTGGCGATCTTCGACTGGGACGTCCACCACGGGAACGGGACGCAGGACGTCTTTTATGACCGTGGTGACGTGTTCTACGCGTCGATCCACGAGGACGGCCTGTATCCGGACACCGGGGACCTGAGCGAGACCGGTCACGGCGAGGGTGAGGGAACGACGGCGAACCTTCCGCTTGCGGCCGGTGCCGGTGACGCGGACTACCTCCATGCGGTCGACGAGGCGATAGCGCCCGCGATCGAACGGTTCGATCCGGACCTACTCATCGTCTCTGCGGGGTTTGACGCGCACCGACACGACCCAATCTCGCGGATGCGCGTCTCATCTGAGGGATATGCGTTGTTGACCGATCGGCTCCGCGACGCCGTCGACCGGCTTGACGCGGCGGCCGCGTACGTTCTTGAGGGCGGATACGGTCTCGATACGCTTGCCGAGGGCGTGTCGATGGTCCACGAGACGTACGACGGTCGCTCCCCGGTGAGCCTCGACGAGGACGAACGTCCTGATCCCCAGACGGAACAGTTGGTGTCCGAGCTGCGAGCTGCGCTCGATCTCTGAACGACGGAACCCGGGTCGAGTATCAGTCACACGGAATCAAGGAGGAAGCCCACGGCTTCAGTCGTGGGTAACTGACGATGCTCACTGCTACCGTTGATCGGAACGAAACGCCCGGAGCGGGATTTGAACCTCGGTCGTTTCGTTCGCTCCGCTCACTTCACTCCCTGGTTCAAATCCCTTTATCTGCGTTCGTCGACGCCGGACTCGCTCGTCGCTGCCGCTCCTCGCTTGTAGTCGGCGTCGACAGAAGCGCCCGGAGCGGGATTTGAACCCGCGTCACGACCGTGACAGGGTCATATGATGGGCCACTACACCATCCGGGCAAACATTGGCGACGGTTCCCGAAAACGGGAACGCCCGGAGCGGGATTTGAACCCGCGTCACGACCGTGACAGGGTCATATGATGGGCCACTACACCATCCGGGCACGTCGCATCAGTTCGTACCCCTGTCTGGCAAATAAGGCTTGTCATCGCCGACGAGGATGGGGAGCCGTGACAATGGATAGGCGGTACGTTTTTGTGTGTCACTCCCGACCGTGCGAACAAGGGACGTTCGGTCGCCGTGAGCCGCGCACGGCGTGTACTTAACAAGTCTTATCCGAGTGGAACGAGTAACAGCCTGTAGTATCTCGTGATAGCTTCTCCCCACCACCAGCACCCATGGTAGACGTAAGCCAACACGAACTCGTCCCGGACCACGTTCTGATCGACGACCTGGAAGCGATCGATGCGGTCCTCGACGAGTACGACGTGACAAAGACGAACCTGCCCAAGATCAAACGCACCGATCCCGCGACCCCGGACGACGCCGAAGTCGGGGACGTGGTGAAGATCATCCGAAACTCCCGCACGACCGATCAAGCGGTCGTGTACCGACTAGTCGTCTCATGAACAGACAAGACCGACGCGCCGTGTCACGCGAGTATTTCTCCGATGAACGGCTCGCCGAACACCACTTCCGATCGTTCAACAACTTCCTCGACCGCGGCATGCAGGAGGTCGTCGACGAGAAGGAGACCATCGAGACCGACATCGGCGATAAGGAGGGTCAAGAGCCCGTTTACGTCGAACTCGGCGACGTTCGGATGGTCACTCCCCGCGTCCGAGAGGCCGACGGTTCCGAAGAACTACTGTACCCGCAGGAGGCCCGCCTGCGCAACATCACCTACTCGGCGCCCGTGTTCATGGAGATGTCCATCGTGCGCGGCGGCGAGGACGAGCCGGAGACCGTCGTCGACACGACCGAAACGAAGGTCGGCCGAATGCCGATCATGGTCGGATCGAACAAGTGTAACATGGCTGACTTCTCCGACGAGGAGCTGATCGACATCGGCGAGGACCCAGTCGATCCGGGCGGCTACTTCATCGTCAACGGCTCCGAGCGCGTCTTGATGACCTCGGAGGACCTCGCGCCGAACAAGATCCTCGCGGAGTACGACTCGAAGTACGGCGACGAGATCCAAGTCGCGAAGACGTTCAGCCAGCGTCGTGGGTACCGCGCCTTGGTGCTGTGTGAGCGCAACCGCGAGGGGCTGCTCGAAGTGTCGTTCCCGTCCGTCTCGGGTTCGATCGACTTCGTGACGCTCGTTCGTGCGCTTGGGCTCGAATCCGACGAGGAGATCGTTCATCGGGTCTCGGACGACCCCGAGATCGTGAAGTTCATGCTGGAGAACCTGGAGGAGGCATCGGTTCAGACGACCGAGGGAGCCATCGAAACCCTCGGCGAGCGTGTCGCCTCCGGTCAGGGGAAGAACTACCAGCTCAAGCGGGCGAACTACGTCATCGACCGCTACCTCCTGCCGCACCTCCACGAGGAGGGCGTCGAGGAGGAAGACGTTCGGATCAACAAGGCGTACTACCTCTGTCGGATGGCCGAGGCGTGTTTCGAACTCGCCTTGGAACGCCGCGAGGCCGACGACAAGGATCACTACGCGAACAAGCGTCTGAAGGTCTCCGGCGACCTGATGCGTGACCTGTTCCGGACCGCGCTCAACAAGCTGGCACGCGACGTGAAATACCAGCTCGAACGGGCCAACATGCGGAACCGGGACCTCACGGTCAACACGGTCGTTCGCTCGGACGTGCTAACGGAGCGGCTCGAACATCCGATCGCAACGGGCAACTGGGTGGGCGGCCGCTCGGGCGTCTCCCAGCTGGTCGATCGGACGGACTACATGGGCGTTCTCTCGCACCTACGTCGCCTGCGCTCGCCGCTGTCGCGCTCGCAGCCGCACTTCGAGGCGCGGGATCTTCACGCGACCCAGTGGGGTCGCATCTGCCCCTCCGAGACGCCGGAGGGACCGAACTGTGGGCTCGTAAAGAACTTCGCGCAGTCGATGGAGCTGTCACAGACCATCGAGGACGAACAGGGACTGAAACGAGAACTGGCGTCGATGGGTGTCGAGGGGATCCCCGGCATCGAGGGCGTCGAACGACAGACGGCGGACGACTAATATGGCACAAGCAGAACGCGAAGCGAAGGTGTACGTCAACGGAAGTCTCGTCGGGACCCACCCGGACCCGCACGGACTTGCCGACCAGATACGCGAAGCGCGCCGACGGGGCGACGTGAGCGACATGGTGAACGTCTCGGTAAAGGAGCGAACCCAGGAGGTCATCGTCAACGCGGACGCTGGACGCGCACGACGGCCGCTCATCGTCGTCGAGAACGGCGAACCGCTCCTCGGTGACGAGGAGGTCGCCGCTCTCAACGACGGCGACGTCGAGTTCAATGACCTCGTCGATCGCGGCTACGTCGAATTCATCGACGCCGAGGAGGAGGAGGACATCCTTGTTGCCGTCGACGAGGAGGACGTGACCGAGGACCACACACACCTCGAGATCGATCCGCAGCTCGTCTTCGGTATCGGTGCGGGGATGATTCCGTACCCCGAGCACAACGCGAGTCCCCGTATTACCATGGGCGCGGGGATGATGAAGCAGTCGCTCGGACTGCCGTCGGCTAACTACCGGATCCGGCCGGACACGCGTCAACACCTGCTACACTACCCGCAGCTGGCGATGGTGAAAACGCAGACATCCGACCAGATCAGCTTCGACAAACGCCCGGCGGCACAGAACTTCGTCGTGGCCGTGATGAGCTACGAGGGGTTCAACATCGAGGACGCGCTGGTGATGAACCAGGGTTCCGTCGACCGCGCGCTCACCCGATCGCACTTCTTCCGGACGTACGAGGGCGAGGAGCGTCGATATCCCGGCGGTCAGGAGGACCGCTTCGAGATCCCCGAACAGGACGTTCGGGGCGCGCGCGGCGAGGACGCGTACACCCATCTCGACGAGGACGGCCTCGTCAACCCCGAGACGAAGGTAGACGAGTCTTCGGTCCTGCTCGGCAAGACCAGCCCGCCGCGCTTCTTGGAGGAGCCGGACGACATGGGCGGTCTCTCCCCGCAGAAACGACGGGAGACATCGGTAACGATGCGTTCGGGCGAATCCGGCGTCGTCGACACCGTGACGCTGATGGAGGGCGAGGACGGCTCGAAGCTGTCGAAGGTGAAGGTACGAGACCAGCGCGTTCCGGAACTGGGCGACAAGTTCGCGTCCCGACACGGGCAGAAGGGCGTCGTCGGCCACCTCGCGCCACAGGAGGACATGCCGTTCACGGAGGAGGGGGTCGTCCCCGACCTCGTGATGAATCCGCACGCGTTGCCGTCTCGGATGACGGTCGGCCACGTGCTGGAGATGCTCGGCGGGAAGGTTGGCTCCCTGCGCGGATCGCGGGTCGACGGGACGCCGTTCCAGGGTGAAGACGAGGAGGAGCTCCGTGGCGGGTTAGAAGAGCACGGGTTCAAATCATCCGGCAAGGAGGTCATGTACTCCGGCGTCACCGGCGAGAAGATCGACGCGGAGATCTTCGTCGGGACGATCTTCTATCACAAGCTGTACCACATGGTGTCGAACAAGCTCCACGCTCGCTCGCGCGGGCCGGTACAGGTGCTCACGCGCCAGCCGACCGAGGGGCGCGCCCGCGAGGGTGGTCTCCGTGTCGGGGAGATGGAGCGCGACACGATCATCGGCCACGGCGCGTCGATGGTGCTCAACGAGCGGCTGCTGGAGTCCTCGGACGCCGAGACGGTTCACGTCTCCGCGGAGACCGGACTCGTCGCGGTCGAGGACCGCGAGCAGCGCCGCGTGTACGACCCGGTCACGGGTGACGAGGACGACATCCACGAGCTGGAAGTGAGCTACGCGTTCAAGCTGCTGCTCGACGAGATGATCGCTCTCGGCATCCGACCGAAACTCGAACTGGAGGACGCGATTTAAATGTCAATGCAAACACCGAAGGTGCTCGGCGGGATCGACTTCGGCCTCATGGACCCGGAGACGTACCGGGACATGTCGGCCACGAAGGTGATCACGGCGGACACGTACGACGACGACGGCTACCCGATCGACATGGGGCTGATGGACCCGCGGCTCGGCGTCATCGACCCCGGTCTGGAGTGTCGAACCTGCGGCTCCCACTCCGGCTCCTGTAACGGCCACTTCGGCCACATCGAGCTGGCCGCACCCGTCATCCACGTCGGGTTCACGAAACTCATCCGTCGCCTCCTTCGCTCGACGTGTCGTGAGTGTGGGAAGCTCGCTCTGGACGAGGCCCAGCGCGACGAGTTCCGTGACCGACTGGAGCGAGCCGAGGAGCTCGGCGAGGACCCCCACGACGTGCTGAAGGCGGCGGTTCGGCAGGCCCGGAAGGCGTCGACGTGCCCGCACTGCGGCGAGCCGCAGGCGGACATCAAACACGAGAAGCCGACGACCTACTACGAGGTTCAGGACGTGCTCTCGGGCGACTACTCCGAGCACATCGCGGCCGCGATGCAGCCCGACGAGGAGGAAGACGACCCCGGAACCTCGCCGCAGGAGCTCGCCGAGAAGACGGATATTGCCCTCGACCGGATCAACGAGATCATGGCCGGGGAGTTCCGTCCGCGCAAAGAGGATCGTCGCGCCATCGAGACGGCGCTCGACATCGACCTCACCGAGGAGGACATGAACAAGCTGATGCCCTCGGACGTCCGTGACTGGTTCGAGGATATCCCGGACGAGGACCTCGAAGTGCTGGGCATCGATGCCGAACACTCCCGTCCCGAATGGATGATCCTGACGGTACTTCCGGTGCCGCCGGTCACGACACGACCGTCGATCACGCTGGACAACGGTCAGCGGTCCGAGGACGACCTCACTCACAAGCTGGTCGACATCATCCGGATCAACCAGCGGTTCATGGAGAACCGTGAGGCGGGTGCGCCCCAGCTCATCATCGAGGACCTCTGGGAGCTGTTACAGTATCACGTCACCACCTTCGTCGACAACGAGATCAGCGGGACGCCCCCGGCGCGACACCGGTCCGGTCGCCCGCTCAAAACCCTCAGCCAGCGGCTGAAGGGGAAGGAGGGTCGCTTCCGCGGGTCGCTTTCGGGCAAGCGCGTCAACTTCTCCGCCCGGACCGTCATCTCCCCCGACCCGACGCTCTCACTCAACGAGGTCGGCGTTCCCGACCGCGTCGCCAAGGAGATGACCCAGACGCTCAACGTCACCGAGCGCAACGTCGACGATGCGCGCCAGTACGTCCGGAACGGGCCGGAGGCCCACCCGGGCGCGAACTACGTGCGCCGTCCCGACGGTCGCCGACTGAAGGTGACTGAAAAGAACTGCGAGGAGCTCTCGGAGAAAGTCGAGGCCGGCTGGGAAGTGAACCGGCACCTCGTCGACGGCGACATCGTGATCTTCAACCGACAGCCGTCGCTCCACCGGATGTCGATCATGGCGCACGAGGTCGTCGTGATGCCGTACAAGACGTTCCGGCTCAACACCGTCGTCTGTCCCCCGTACAACGCCGACTTCGACGGCGACGAGATGAACATGCACGCGCTCCAGAACGAGGAGGCGCGCGCAGAGGCGCGCGTCCTCATGCGCGTTCAAGAGCAGATCCTGAGCCCCCGTTTCGGCGGGAACATCATCGGCGCGATTCAGGACCACATCTCCGGGACCTACCTGCTGACCCACTCGAACCCCGAGTTCACGGAGACACAGGCGCTCGACCTCCTGCGGGCGACCCGCGTCGACGAGCTGCCCGAGGCGGACGGGGTCGACGACGAAGGGCGCGAGTACTGGACCGGCCAGACGTTGTTCTCGGAGCTACTGCCGGACGATCTGTCGTTGGAGTTCACCTCTTCGACGGGGGACGCAGTGGTGATCGAGAACGGCCAGCTAATCGAGGGGACCATCGACGAGGACGCGGTCGGTGCGTTCGGCGGCGAAGTCGTCGACACCCTCACCAAGGAGTACGGCGAGACGCGTGCGCGCGTCTTCATCAATGAGATCGCGTCGCTGGCGATGCGCGCGATCATGCACTTCGGGTTCTCGATCGGGATCGACGACGAGTCGATCCCGCCGGAGGCCGAACAGCAGGTCGACGAGGCGATCGGCTCGGCGTACGACCGCGTCAACGAGCTGATCGAGACGTATCGGGCCGGCGAGCTGGAGTCGCTGCCGGGCCGCAGCGTTGACGAGACGCTGGAGATGAAGATCATGCAGACGCTCGGGAAGGCCCGTGACTCCGCGGGTGAGATCGCCGACCAGCACTTCGGCGACGACAACCCGGCGGTCGTGATGGCTCGATCCGGCGCGCGTGGGTCGATGCTGAACCTGACCCAGATGGCCGGCTCCGTCGGCCAGCAGGCGGTTCGTGGCGAGCGCATCAACCGCGGCTACGAAGACCGGACGCTCGCCCACTACAAGCCGGACGACCTCTCGGCGGAGGCACACGGCTTCGTAGAGAACTCCTATCGCGGCGGTCTCACCCCCGAGGAGTTCTTCTTCCACGCGATGGGCGGCCGCGAGGGGCTGGTCGATACGGCGGTCCGGACCTCCAAGTCCGGCTACCTCCAGCGCCGACTCATCAACGCGCTCTCCGAGCTCGAAGCACAGTACGACGGCACGGTCCGGGATACGTCCGGCCGCATCGTCCAGTTCGAATTCGGCGAGGACGGTACCTCGCCGATCAAGGTGTCCTCCGGTGAGGGTGACGGCATCGACGTCGACGGAATCGCCGACCGCGTCATGGGCGCGGAGTTCGACTCCGACGCGGAGAAGGAGCGGTTCCTCGGCGAGCGCTCGCGCCCGACGAACCTCTCGGAGCACTCGGGTCCGGGACTGAACAAGGCGGACGAGCTGGGGGTGGAATCCGATGACTGAGTACGAACACGTTACCGACGACATGGAGGCCGTGGTGGAGTCGACGGAACTCCCCTCCCGGCTGAAGACGGAAGTGTACGAGACGCTGGAGGCGAAAGCCGATGCTCACGGCGGAATCACGATCGAGCAGGCGACGGACATCGCGACCGGCGTCGAGAACCGATACATGGAGACCCGCGTCGACCCGCTAGAGCCCGTGGGGACGGTCTCGGCGCAGTCGATCGGTGAGCCGGGAACGCAGATGACGATGAACACCTTCCACTACGCTGGTGTTGCAGAAATCGACGTCACGCAGGGGCTGCCACGACTCATCGAACTCGTGGACGCCCGGAAGACGCCCGACACGCCGATGATGACGGTTCACCTCGAGGGCGAGTACGCGACGGACCGCGAGAAGGCCCACGAGGTCGTCTGGTCGATCGAGTCGACGCGGATCCTCGCGTTGGGGGACGTCTCGACGAACGTCGCGGACATGCTCGTTCGGATCGACCTCAACGACGACACGCTGTTGGAGCGGTGGCCGACCCACTCCGACGCGACGGCGGTCGCCGAGATCATCGCGGAGACGATCGAGGACGCGCTCGGCGTCGACACGCGACAGGCGGGCACCGTCATCGAGTTCGGCCCAAACGAACCGAGCTACCGCGAGCTGCTCCAGCTCGTCGAGCGGCTCCGAGAGATCGTCTTCAAGGGGATCGAGGAAGTCGAACGCGTCGTCATTCGGAAGGAAGAGCTCGAGGAGGGCGAGGAGTTCGTCCTCTACACCGAGGGCTCTGCCTTCGGGGACGCCCTCGAGATCGAGGGCGTCGACGCCTCGCGCACGACGTGTAACAACATCCACGAGATCTACCGCAACCTCGGTGTCGAGGCGGCCCGCGAGACGATCATCGACGAGACGAAGAACACGCTCGAAGAGCAGGGGCTCGACGACGTGAACGTCCGGCACCTCATGCTCGTGGCGGACATCATGACGAACAACGGTGAGATCGACTCGATCGGTCGACACGGCATCTCCGGCTCGAAGGACTCCGTGCTCGCCCGGGCGGCCTTCGAGGTGACGGTGAACCACCTGCTCGACGCCGCGGTTCACGGCGAGTACGACGAACTCGACGGCGTCATCGAGAACGTCATCGCCGGCAAGCCGATCTCGATCGGAACCGGCGACGTCGACCTCCGCATGGGGTCACGCGTCGTGAGCGACGACTGATGCGCGTTGAGCTCTCCGACCAAGCGCGGCAGTACATCGGTCGGTTCGACGAGCTCACCGGCGTCGCGCCGAAGGACTGTCTGGTCGAGGAGGACCGGCTCGTCTTCCTCGTGCCGGCCGGCGAGATGGCGGCCGCGATCGGGCAGGCGGGCGAGACGGTCGAGGAGGCGGAACGCAGGCTCGGCAAGTCCGTGGACCTCGTCGAGGACGCGGACACGGCGGAGTCGTTCGTCGCGAGCGCGCTCGCGCCGGCCGCGGTCAACGCAGTGACGGTCTCCGAGCAGAACGACACGGTCGCGTACGTCGAGGTTCCCGAGCCCGACCGCGGCGTCGCGATCGGCGCGGAGGGGCGGAACATCGAGACGGCGCGGACGCTGGCGAAGCGGCACTACGACATCGACGACGTCCAGTTGACCTGACGGGTCCGGGCCGACTCGGTTCCGCTTTTCACACGTATGAACCTCTCTTTCGGTGAACGACGGGTTCTCGTAACCGCTTACCGACTCAAACCCGATTTACGACCGTCGTTCCGACCAGTGAAACGGCCTCAGATCCACGTAGAGGGGTCGATGGAACGATCTCCGCCCGTTTCTCCGCTCGGAAAGACGACGCTTAAGTAGCTCCGTTTGGAAGTAGACGTACGATGGCGAACGGCAAATATGCCGCCCGTAAGCTCAAACAGGACCGGCAGAAGCGCCGGTGGTCCGACTCCGAGTACGCTCGGAGAGAGCGCGGGCTCAAGAAGAAGTCCGACCCGCTCGAGGGTGCCCCGCAGGCTCGCGGGATCGTCCTCGAAAAGGTTGGTATCGAGGCGAAGCAACCGAACTCGGCGATCCGAAAGTGCGTCCGAGTTCAGCTCATCAAGAACGGAAAGCAGGTCACCGCGTTCTGTCCCGGTGACGGCGCTATCTCCTTCATCGACGAGCACGACGAGGTCACGATCGCCGGGATCGGCGGGGCGAAGGGTCGCGCAATGGGCGACCTCTCCGGCGTCAACTACAAAGTCGAGAAGGTCAACGGCGTCTCGATGATCGAACTCGTTCGCGGGAACGCGGAGAAGCCCGTCCGATGAGTGGGGAAGAGGCCGAGGCGGCGTCCGAGGAGGACGTTGCCGCCGACGAGCCCGACCCGGACGCGCCCGCCGCGAGCGAGGCCGCAAACGAGAACGCGAAACTGTTCGGTGTCTGGGAGGTTACGGAGATCGCCTACGCGGACCCCTCGACGAAACGCTACATGACCGTGACGCCGATCGCGCACACGATGGGCCGTCACGCGTCCAAGCAGTTCAAGAAGTCGGAGATCTCCTTGGTCGAGCGGCTGATCAACCGCCTGATGCAGACCGACGAGAACACCGGCAAGAAACAGCAGGCGACGCGGATCGTCCGTGACGCCTTCGACATCATCCACGAGCGGACCGAGGAGAACCCGGTCCAGATTCTCGTGACGGCCGTCGAGAACGCCGCACCCCGCGAGGAGACGGTCCGCCTGAAGTACGGCGGGATCTCCGTCCCCAAGGCCGTCGATGTCGCGCCCCAGCGCCGTGTCGACCAGGCGCTTCTGTTCATTTCCGACGGCGTCGCCAACGCGACGTATAAATCGTCGACCTCCGCCGCCGAGGCGCTCGCGGACGAACTCGTCACGGCCGCGGACTACGATCCCGAGCGCTCCTACTCCATCTCGCAGAAGGAGGAGCGCGAGCGCGTCGCCGCCGCGGCCCGCTAACGCGGGTTCGACGCGCGACCACGGTCGAGGTCCTTTTATCTACTATTCACGAACGCGAGCAGCAGCACTACCCGATCGTCGTCGCCGACCGTCCCTGCTATGGGTACGTCACACCACGCCGACGAGCAGCTGTACGATCAACAGGCCGACGGCGACGGCGACGCCGCCGACGACTCCGAGCCAGAGGCCGACGGCGAAGGGAGAGGTCTCCTCGGCGAGTTCGGACACGCGGTCGGCGACGCCGTCCGGCTCGCGGGTGTATCCGAGCGTTGCCTCCGCACAGTACTCACAGAGGGCGTGGCTCTCGCGGGGGCGCCGATGGGTCTCCCGGCAGATGGGGAGCCCGCCGCAGGTGTATGACTCCGTGCCGATACCGACGGGAACCGCCTCTTCGGGGATCACTTCTTCGCCGCAGTTGGCACAGGTGACGACCTCGTACTCGACGTCGCCGTGAGGGGTGTGCGCGGAGCGGGATTCGAGTCGGGCCATCGGATACCCGGATATACGGACGGAGCAAGCAAAAGCGTGCCGTCGGGGTTGTCACTCCGGAAGCGACGAAAAAACCGGAAGAGGTTATGACGTGTTCGCGATCGACTCAGTCGTCGGCGGGCGCGGCGTCCGAGCCGCCCTCGTGCTGCTGTTTGACCCACGAGAGCTTGCCGCCGGACGCGAGGATCTCGCGTTCGCGCTCGGAGGCGTCGAGGTCGGCCGTGAACTCCCAGTCGCCGTTGACGCTGACGGTGAACTCCTCCTGACCGGAGCGGACGCCGGCGGGCACGTCGTCGACGATCTGGATGTCGTCACCCTGGTCGATCTTCTCGTACGTCTCCGCGTCGATGGCGAGCGGGACGATACCGAAGTTGAAGAGGTTCGCCTTGTGGATGCGGGCGAAGCTCTGCGCGAACACCGCCTCGATGCCGAGGAACATCGGACAGAGGGCGGCGTGTTCACGCGAGGAGCCCTGCCCATAGTTCTCGCCGGCCACGAGGACGCCGCCGTCCGCGTCGAGCGAGCGCTGCGCGAACGTGTCGTCGACGCGCGAGAGCGTGAACTCGGAGAGCTTCTCGATGTTCGAGCGGAACTTCAGGATGTCTGCGGTCGCCGGAATGATGTGGTCGGTGGTGATGTTGTCCTCCATCTTGAGGAGCGCCTCACCGCCGATGTCGGCGTCGATGCCGTCTTTCAGCGGCACGTCTCCGATGTTCGGGCCCTTGACGAGGCCGTCGTCGATCGCCTCGTCGGGCGAGATGATGTCGTTGTCGTCGCGACCCATCCCGGGACTGTACTTCGTTCCCATTTCGAGACCGGGCGCTTCGAGGTCGCCGAGGTCGTCCGCGAGGTCGCGGGGGTCGACGATCTCACCGGTGATAGCCGCCGCGGTGGCGACCTCGGGCGAGCAGAGGAAGACGGAGTCGTCTTCGATGCCGGAGCGACCCTCGAAGTTGCGGTTGAAGGTCCGCAGCGAGACGGAGTCGGAGGCGGGCACGTGACCGATGCCGATACAGGCACCACACGTCGCCTCGGAGAAGTTGACGCCGGCGGCCATCATCTCCGCGGTCCAGCCCTCGCGGGCCAGCATCTCGGAGGCCTGCTTGGAGCCGGGCGCGACGATCATCTCGGTGTGTTTCGCGACCCCGCGGCCCTCCAGCATCTTCGCTGCGGGGAGGATGTCCTCGTATGCGCCGTTCGTACAGGAGCCGACGATCACCTGCTCGACCTCGGTGCCCTCGTACTCGCTGACGGGGGCGACGTTGTCCGGCATCGACGGGGCGGCCACGAGCGGTTCGAGATCGGAGAGGTCGACCTCGATGGTCTCCGCGTACTCCGCGTCGTCGTCGGGCTGGAGGTCGACGTACTCCTCCTCACGGTCCTGACGCGCGAGCCAGTCCTTCGTCTTCTCGTCGGTCGCGAAGATCGATGAGGTCGCGCCGAGTTCGGTCCCGAGGTTGGTGATCGTCGTTCGCTCGGGGATCGAGAGTCCTTCCGCACCGGGGCCGGTGTACTCGAAGATCTTGCCGACGCCGCCCTTGACGGTCAACTCGCCGAGGAGGTGGAGCGCGATGTCCTTGGCGGTCGCCCACTCGGGGAGCTCGCCCTCCAGATGGACGTTGACGACTTCCGGCATCTCGACGTAGTAGGGGCCGCCGCCCATGGCGACCGCGATGTCGAGGCCGCCCGCACCGATCGCGAGCTGGCCGAGTCCGCCGGGGGTCGGCGTGTGCGAGTCGGAGCCGAGCAGCGTCTTGCCGGGCGCGGCGAAGTTCTCCTTGTGAACCTGATGGCAGATACCGTTACCGGGCCGGGAGAAGTAGGCACCGTACGTGCCGGCCGCAGAACGGAGGAAGCGGTGGTCGTCGGTGTTCTTAAAGTCGAACTGATACGTCTGGTGGTCACAGTACTGCGCGGCCAGCTCGGTCTGGACCTCGTCGAGGTCGAGCGCCTCGAACTGGAGCCAGACCATCGTACCGGTCGTGTCCTGGGTAAGCACTTGGTCGATGTCGATTCCGATCTCTTCGCCGGGCGTCAGTTCGCCCTCGACGAGGTGCTCATCGAGGATCTTCTCCGTAATCGTTTGTCCCATATCAGCCGAAGATGGCTGTCCCGAGAATATAAAACCCGCGAGTGATCCGCCACATCGACCGTGTGGTATCGAAAGATGCGGGTATTTTTGATGCGAACACGGCGTGTTCTCATGGATCGTGGCCGTGATCTCTCATCGGATCGACTCCTCCCAGCATCCGACGTGACGATCCCTCACGCCCGGACGATACCGCCCTCCGCGCCCGGACGACACCGGCCTCCGCGCCCGGACGACACCGTTTTCCTCTCGCCGCGGCTCCAAGCGCGTATGTTCGATTCCGGATCGTCGGTGGCGAGCGCGCTCGAAGCCGCGGGCGCGTCGCTCGCGGACGCACAGCGACAGCCGAACGGCGTGGATCTCACCGTCGATGCCGTCTTCGAGGGGACGAGTCGCGGGCGGATCGGCCGCGAGGGGAAACGCGTCGCCGACCGCCGCGAACTCGAACCGGAGGGTGGCGACTATCGACTCAACCCCGGTACGTACGTCGTCCGATACGGAGAACCCGTCCGGATTCCGGAGGGGCGTATCGGCTTCGTGCTTCCGCGCTCGACGCTGTTACGAAACGCCTGTACGCTCGATACGGCGGTGTGGGACGCGGGATACGAGGGAATCGGCGAGGGCCGACTCGACGTCGGAAACCCGATCGATATCGAGTCCGGTGCGCGAATAGCGCAGTTGGTTCTCGCACGCGCGGATCACGACGGGACGTACGACGGCGACTATCAGTCCGAGGGGCTCTGAACGCGTCGCTCGCGCGAGTGGTCACATCGCGAGCTCTACACCCGTTGCTCGCCGGTTCAAAGGAACGAACGCCGCGGCGTGCCGGGAAAAGGTGGCACGCCGCGGCGTTCAGTAGGTCCCCGCTGACGCTTCGGCCCTCCAAGCGAAGCGTCACCTGACGAAAGAGGCGCGACCCACTTAACGGTGCCGGGGGCGGCAGAGATGGTCTGCCAAAACGGCCTCTCTGATTAATAAACCGGGGTCACTCTGAAGGATGGCGCGCGGGGTGGTCCTCGCGGAGCCGCTCCTGCCCCTCCCCGAGGAGTCGCTCGCGAAGCGTGTCGCCCTCGCGGTCGGCGTCGGCGGGCGGAACCAGCCCACGCTCGCGGAGTTCGGGAACGACGAGGTCGACGAAGTCGGTGAGCGAGTCCGGCCGAACGACCTCCTTGACGTTGAACCCGTCGACACCGACCTCCTCGTGCCAGTACTCCAACTCGCTCGCGACGTGCTCGGGCGTGCCGACGATCTTCGGTGAGGTGGTCCCGAGCCCGCAGAACTCCGCGACCTCGCGGACGGTCCAGTCGCGGTTCGGCTGGGCCTTGGTGAACGCGTTCATCGTCCCTTGGATCGCGTCGGTCTCGATGTGTTCGACTTCGGTGTCCGGGTCGAGGTCGGACAGGTCCATGTCGAGAAAGCCGGACAGCAGCGCGAGCGTCCCCTCGACGTCGACGTGGTTCTTGTACTCCTCGTGTTTCGCCTCCGCGATCGCCTGCGTCTCGCCGACTATCGGAACGACGCCGATGAAGAACTTCAGGCTCTCCGGGTCGCGACCGTTGTCGGCGGCGCGTCCTTTCACGTCGGCCATGTACTCGCGGACGCCCTCCTCGGTCGGCTGGCTCGCGAACACCGCCTCCGCGTTGGCCGCCGCGAAGTCGCGCCCGCGGTCCGAGGATCCCGCCTGATACACGACCGGGGTACGCTGCGGCGAAGGCTCACAGCCGTGTGGCCCGGGAACCGAGAAGTGATCGCCCTCGTGGTCGATGGCATGGACCTTCTCCGGGTTCGTGTACCGCCCCGTCTCCCGGTCGCGTTCGACGGCGTCAGCCTCCCACGAGTCCTCCCAGAGCGCGTAGCAGACGTCGAGGAACTCGTCGGCGCGGTCGTATCGGGTCTCCTTGTCCATCCGTTCCTCGAGTCCGAGGTTCTCGGCGGCCGACTGTAGGTAGGAGGTGACGACGTTGATCGCGATCCGTCCGTCGGTGAGGTGATCGAGCGTCGAGAACTCCCGGGCGAGCTGGTACGGCTGCGTGTACGTCGTCGACCGCGTCACGGCAAACCCGAGGTCGTGGGTCGCGGCAGCCATCGCCGGAACCACCAGCTGCGGGTCGTTCGCGGGCGTCTGTATCGCCCGTTCGACGGCGACGTCGCGATCGTCGCCGTACACGTCGTACACGCCGCGAACGTCCGCGAAAAAGACGGCATCGAACCCGCCCCGCTCCGCGGTTCGGGCGACCTCTGTCCAGTACTCGGCGTCCGTGTACTCCGGCGATCGGTCCCCCGGATACGTCCACGACCCCGGCGAGACGTGCTCGACAGAGTTCATCGTGAACAGATTGAGATGTAAGCGGTCGGTCACACCCGTCGTACGACCTCCGAGCCTAATACTCCCGAGATAGTGGCGGCACTTGTCGATTTCGCGGACGGCCGGACCGCCCCTGACCGCGTCGGCTCCGACGCCTCCGGCCTCGTCGACGGCTACGGCGTCAGCGGCTCGGTCCCGGAGACGTACGCGGCGAGGTCTGAGGTGGTGACGATCCCGATTGGAGTTCCCTCGTCGTCGACGACGGGTACGTGGTGGAAGCCGTGTTCGACCATCGTCGCGGCGACCGCGGCGACGTCGTCCTGTGCGCCCGTCGTTATCGGGTCCGCCGTCATATATCGTTCGACGGTCGTCTCCGCTTTGGGTTGGCTCTTGGCGACGATCTCCACGAAATCCGTCGTCGTGAGGATCCCGACGAGGTGGCCGTCCTCGACGACGAGCGCGGAGCTGATGTCGTTGTCGAGCAGCACCCCTGCCGCGTCGACGACGAGCGTGTCCGGCGTCACCGTATGGAGGTCAGTCGTCATCAGGCGGGCCACGAAGACGTCGTCTATCTCGTCCATGTATGCGGATCCCGCCGTCGGCGTATAAGCGTTCTCACGAGTGGCACGACAACGACCGGTCCGTGGGGGTGTCCCGGGTTCGGACACGTCGGGATCGACTCACAGGAACCGTGAAAGTCCGGACTGTCGCCGTGGCCCTCCCTCGTCGGGATCGGCGACCCACGCGGTTCGCTCGTCGCGGAGTCGGTCACGGTCGACTGATGGTCGATCCGCTGGCTCATGGGGGTGACACGACGGTCCACACTCCCGTCCGGGGTCGACGACGCGCTCGAACTCCTCGCAGTACGGTCGCCCGTCCGCCGTCGTCGTCGCGTGGGCACAGGCTGGCGGGTCGGGTCGCCACCCCTTCCCGTACGCGCGCTCGGCTATCCGTCGTCGCTTCCGTGCCTTCGCACGAGGATCGACGATCGACACGTCGGTCCGGAGGCCGCGCTCCTCGCGGATCTCGACACCCGAGTCGTTCGGTTTCAACGCGGTCGGCTCGCGGAGCACTTCGCGCTCGTCCGTCTCGGGATCGAACCGCCAGACGCCGACCGCGTCAGGGATACGGTTGAGATGTGCGCGGGTGACGTAGGAGGCGGTCGCGAGGACGACCTCGTCGAACAGCCCGAGTGTGACGTCGTACCGTAGCTGGGACTCCAGATCCCCGGGCTCCCCGAGGTCCGGTTTGTTCTCGATCGCGGTCATCGAGCCGATCCAGTCGTCCGGGTAGCGCGCGGTCGCGCGAACGACGGGTCGCCCGTCGCGTCGCTCTCGTTCGAGATACCCGGCCCCGACGGCGGCGTCGGCCACAGCAGTCGCTCGCCCCGGCGGTAGATCGAACGCCTCGGCGACGGGAACGGCCTCACCCGGGCCGACCCGTGCCTCGATGGCCGCCGCGGGGATCCGATCCTCGGAGATGGCAGCCCGGTCGTCGAAGCCGGGACCGGGCTCCAGCACGCAGACGTCGACGATCCGCGTTCCCGGAACAGTCACTCCCGATCCGAGCTGTCGGGCGAGAACGCGGTCCGACGATTCGAGGGCCGCACACAGCGCCAACTCGAACCGGAACTCCATGTCTCAGCTAGGACCGACCGGGAGTAAAACGTCTCGGCCGAAACCCGTATTCGATCGGACCACCTAGCTCCGACATGCGCCCGGTCACGCGGAACCTCCTCATCGCCATCGCGCTGGTCGTCGTCGCCCTGCTCGCGTTGGGCGCGCTCCCCAGCTATCTCGGCAGCGGGGACCCCTATTATCTCACGGCCGAGTCGATAGAGAGCGACGAACCGGCCGTCGATGTCAACGACGTGGACGAGCGGCGGTACCCGTTCCTCACGGGTGCGCTAAACAGCCCTGAAGGCCGCTCGGACGGGTATCAGCTCGGTCCGTACGGACTGAAGGAGTGGTTCACACACACGCCCTTCGACGAGGTCGACGCCCTCTCACAACGGGTCGCCGAGGCGACCGTCGATGACGGCGTCCGCGTCGAGCGCGACGGGCAACTCTATTACGTCGAAGTGACCCAGTCACCGTCATGAACGACGAGACAGCCGACGGCGACCTCTCGGACCGGAACACGACGGACGATCCGCCGGCCGCGACCGGAGCCGACGACCTCCGCGGCCTCCCGGCGTTTTCCGACGGGCGGCTCCACTCGCTGCCGGGCGAACCGGAGTGGCCGGTCTGGGAGGTTGCGGTCGAGTACGACCCCGGCTGGTTCGTCGGCGGATACGACCGCGTCGAGCAGCCTGACGGGACCGAAAAGCAGTATTACTGGGCCGAACTTCCGCCGGCGACCGTCGTGATCGCGGTCGCCGACGACGAGGTCCTGTTCGTCGAACAGTACCGACCGACGGTACGGAACACGCAGATGGAGCTTCCTGCGGGGGTCGTCGAGCCGGGCGAGTCGTACACCGCTGCCGGCGCGCGCGAACTCGCCGAGGAGACCGGCTTTTCTCCGTCGTCGACGTTGCTGCTTCAGGAGGTGTGGTGTTCGACGGGCGTGCTCCGACACAAGCGAGGCTACGTGTTCGCGGAGGGGTTGGAGCCGGTCGATGTCGAGGCCGACAGCAACGAGTTCCTCGTCCCACACGCGGTGCCGGTCGACGAGGCGCTCGAGATCGCTCGGGAGCCCCCCACGAACGACGCGACGCTGGAGGGGTTACTGGTAGCGAAGGAGGACGGTCTTTTATAAACCCGAGTCATTACGACTCATGCCTAGTTTTATTAAATTATACTACTTCTATCACCCCTATTCATAACAAGGCTTTTTATACTCAAGCTCCTTAGTTAATAACACGATGACACTCACCTGCGCGGACTGTGATTCGGAGTTCACCACGGCGGCCGCACTCACCCAGCACCTCCCGCTCCACCACGACACGTGTGGCGTCTGTAACGAGCGGTTCGACGACACCGACACGCTTCGCGAACACGTCCACGAAGCCCACTAACGGCGCTGTCGACCGCCCACACGGACGTGTTTCGATCCGTTGAGATCCGTTCATAAGTGGTTGATTACGGATCGATCGTGAACACGTCCAAAGCTCCGGCCGTCGCGTCGTGCCGACGACTGCCCTTTTGAGTCCCACTTACGCACCGCACTCGCACCGCACCCGCACGCCTTCCCGGTCTCGCGGCCCCCTTCGGCCGCCGCGTCCCTCGCCCGCCGGTCGTGTGAAGCCGGGAACACGCGTCGCCATAGGTTTATAAACGCCATTTATGTAGGGGATAACCCCACGAACAGTCAGCTTCTCTCGCCGATGGGGAGCTATTAATCGTCTCAACCCCTGTCTCTCCGTATGAGCCAGATCTCAGACCAGTCGGTGTTGCTGTCGGACGACCCGCCGCTCGACCTTCGGCTGTCGGAGTCGGAACTGGAGGCGACCCGTGAGCGCATCGTCTCGTTTATCAGTGATCTCGTCGACGACGCCGGCGCGAAGGGGGCCGTGCTCGGCCTCTCGGGCGGCATCGACTCGACGCTGACCGCGTACCTCGCCGTCGAGGCGCTCGGCGAGGACGGTCTCCACGGAATCACGATGCCCTCGGAGGTGAACGATCCCGACGTGATGAGCGACGCCGAGCGCGTCGCCGACGCGCTCGGGATCGAGTACGACGTCGTCGAGATCCAGCCGATCGCGGAGTCCGTCTTCGAGGCGCTTCCCGGTCCCGCCGAGGACCGGATGGCGAAAGGCAACGTGTACGTTCGCACCCGAGCCGTCTGTAACTACTTCGTCGCCAACGCGGAGAACCGGGTCGTGTTGGGCACCGGGAACCGCGCGGAGGCGATGACGGGCTACTTCACGAAGTACGGCGACCAGGCCGTCGACTGCAACCCGATCGGGAACCTGTACAAACAGCAGGTGCGCCAACTGGCGGCGCACGTTGGCGTTCCGCGCGATCTGGTGATGCAGGAGCCGACGGCGGGGATGTGGGAGGGACAGACCGACGCCGAGGAGATGGGGCTCGACTACGACACCGTCGACGCGATCCTCGCGGTCCACGTCGACGGCGGACTCCCGCGGACGGCGGCGGCGCGGGAGCTGGGCGTTCCCGTCGAGGCGGTCGACCGCGTCGTCGAACTATACGAGCGGAGCGCACACAAACGCTCGATGCCGCCCGCTCCGGAACGGTAGCGGGTCACCCGTTCAGGCGTCGTGGGCGCGTTCCTTCGCGACCTCCGCGATCCCCGCGTTCGCGGAACAGTTCGGGCACGCGTGGATACGACCGCGCTTGTCGGAGAACACGCGGGCAAACCGCTCGGAGACGTGCGCCTCGCAGTGTTCACAAGTGGGCATGATGTGAGGCGGTATCGTGAGTCATGTTCCGTACACCTATGAGAAGGGTCCGTAGACGGAAGACGCCTTTCCAAATTCAGTCCAAAATTCGACCCGAATCGATCACGACACGTCGACGCTAGCCATCGAATCCGGCGGAAAACGCGATGAGCGGCGTCCAAACGAAACCGCGATTCGTTCCGTCCGTCTAGAACTCTCGCAGCGATTCGAGAACCTCGTGGGCGGATCCGTCGTCGATCGCTTCGCGGGCCGCCTCCAGACCCGCCTCGATCGAGTCGACGTCCTCGCGAGCGTAGATCCGGAGCGCGGCGTTGACCGCCACCGCGTCCGCGAACGCGCCGTCGCGCTCGCCCGCGAGCACGTCCTCGGTGATCGCGGCGGACTCGACGGCGACGTCGTCGACCGCGAGATCCTCCTCCTCGAGGTCCATCCCGTAGTCAGCGGTCTCGATCTCGAAGTCGTTGAAGGTAGCGCCATCGCTCCCGCCGGCACCCGTATCGTTTGTGCCTTCCTCGGCCGCGGTCCACTCCGCGACCTTCGTGTAGCCGGGTCGGACGTCGTCGTACCCCTCCATGCCCTGGAACATCAGGACGCGGTCGAGGTCGTGGAACTCGCTTTCGACGAACGTGTCGACCACCTTCTTCGCGAACGCGAGGTGATAGAAGGAGCCGAGGTGCGTGGACGCACCGGCGGGGTTCGCCAGCGTCTCGATGGTGTTGACGAACGAGCGGACACCCATCATGTCGCGGCGGTCGAACAGGTCGTCGATCGCGGGGTTGAACGTCGGCTGGTAGTAGAAGCCGAAGCCGGTCTCGTCGACCATATCGGCGGAGTCGCGGGGGGTCAGCTCCGTCGCGACGCCGAGCTCGTCGAGGACGTGTTTGTACGAGTCCTGCTTCTGCGTCGGCACCCGGTCGCCCGAGTGGACGACGACGGGAGTGCCCGCGGCGGCCGCGACGACGCCGGCCGCGACGCCGAGGATCGCAGTTCGGCCCTTGCCGTCGTAGTTCGCACCGCAGTCGACCGGGTCACAGTCCGGTTCCGCATACTCGACGCGCTCGCACATGACGTCGACGTACGCGCCGAGCTCCTCGGCGGTGTTGCGCTTCCAGCGGTTCGCGAGCCAGAACGCCCCGAGCGTCGTCGGGTCCGGCTCGCCCGCGAGGATCCGCTCGAACGCCTCGGTCGCCTGTGCGCGCGTCAGGTCGTCGGCCGACTTGTGGCCGGATCCGCAGACCTCGGTCATCAGCCGCTTGAGGGGCCACTCGCCGAACTCCTGGGTCGCCTGAGCCATACACCTCGTTCGGGTTTGTGAACGAAAAGCCTCCCGCTCGACTCCCGGTGCGTGGGAACGACCCGGGGTGGACACGAGACGCCCGCGGGGAGCGTCGGTCGATCGGACGGTGCGTCTCCACGCGTCCCGTCCGGGGCCCACGCTGCGCGCGCGATGTCTCAGGAAGAAACGTGACCCCAAGACCGTGACACTCGTTACCAAATTAACATCGACGGTTCGTCCAGATTTATCTCTCATACTTTGCGCTATTCAAGTATCTGTGGGATACAGACCGCGAACTCGGGTCTAAAATCCGGTACTATTATATGTTCGTCCATCTAGTATTAGTCCGTACCCGATGACGTCCAAATCCGTCGCAACCGCGTTGACGCTGTACCGCTCCCGGACCCTGACGCTCGAACAGGCGGCGACCGTCGGCGGCTGTTCGACCGCCCAACTCGAGGAGAGCGCACGAGCGTTCGACCCGGTCCCGGCCGAGCACGCGGCCGACGACTGATCCGACCGGAGTTCTCCGCCGACGCTTCGGCCGCTCCGAAACCGGTAGATACCTCCCGCCCGTAGCGAACGTAATGAGTCTCGATGCCGACTGGCAGGCCGGGATCGACGCGGTCGATGCCGCCCTCATCGACGAGTATCAGAGCGACTTCCCGGTCGAGTCGCGCCCATTCGAGCGGGTCGCTCGCGATATCGCCGCCGAGACCGGGGCCGACGTCGACGCCGCCGATCTGCTCGATCGGGTTTGTTCACTCCGTGACGACGGGGTCTTCCGGCGGTTCGGCGCGGTCCTCAATCCGCCCGTCATCGGATCCTCGACGCTCGCGGCGGTGCGAGCTCCCGACGACCGGTTCGACGAGATCGCCGAGGTGATCAACGGTTACCGGCAGGTGAACCACAACTACCGCCGCGACCACGAGTGGAACCAGTGGTTTGTCGTCACCGCGGCCTCGCGGGAGAAACGCGACGCGATCCTCACGGAGATCGAGGATCAAACCGGCTGTGACGTGCTGAACCTCCCGATGCTCACCGACTACTACATCGATCTGGAGTTCCCGGTGGTCAACCGGGATCGGTTCGCCAGAGAATCCCTTGAGACGACCGCCGTCTCGGCGACCCGGATCTCCGAGGACGCGAGGGGGGATCTCACACCCCTCGAAGCCGACCTCCTGATCGCGATCCAGGACGGCTTCCCGCTGTCAGCGACCCCCTACGCGGATGTCGCTGCCGAGATCGATGCCGATGTCGACGACGTGCTCGCGGGCGTCGAACGGCTCCTCGCTGACGGCTGTATCAAGCGGATCGGCTGTGTCGTTAACCACGTCGTCACGGGGTTCACGAACAACTGTATGGTCGTCTGGGACGTGCCGGTCGACGAACTCGACGCGCGCGGCGAGGACGTCGGCAGTCTCCCGTACGTCACCCTCTGTTATCACCGCCCGCGCCGGCCCGATCAGGACTGGGAGTACAGCCTGTTCACCATGATCCACGGTCGGGAGGCCGATGTCGTGAACGCGAAGATCGACGAGTTGGCGGCCGAACACCTCCCGTTTGAGCACGAACGCCTCTACTCGACGGAGACGCTCAAACAGACCGGCGCACGATACGACGAACTCGTCGCCGAGGCCGGCGATGACGACTAACGGGTAGCCGTCTCATCCGTCGGCCCACTCGACGCCGTCGACGACGTCCACGAACCCCGCGCCGAACGCGCTGGCCGGGGTCGTGAACCCGTCGGGCGCGTCGCCCGCGCGCACTCGCTTGACCGCCGCCAGCGACGCCCCAACCGTGAGGTCGTACGGATCCGGGGTCTCCAAGCGGGCGACGGCGGTCTCTCCGTTCGTGGTCCGGGCTTCCCCCCAGACGAACACGCGATTCTTGGCCCGCTCCGCCGCCGAGGGGCCGTCGACGCGCGCGGAGACGACGCGGTCCAGCAGGTAGCGTATCGGGCGCGTGCCGAGTACCGGTCCGAACGGTCGCGACAGCCGGATCAGCCGGACGAGACGCGGGTGTAACGCGGCGTACACCGTCACGTCGCTCACGCCGGTCGTGTGTGCCGCGGTGACCACGTCACCCCACGGCACTGCCATCGCCGACCGCGTTCCCCGTCCGAAGTCGATCTCCCGGGTCCGGCTCGCGATCGGCAGCCGGATCAGCCGATCACCCTCGCGGACCACCGTCCCCTCGCCGAGCCCCCGGATCGCGGTCCGGGCGGTTCCGCGGGAGACCGCCCCGTCGGCGTCGAACCCGAGCGCGAGCGATGTCGCGTCCGGGAGCCGTTCGACCAGTCGTGCCGCGAGACAGTCGGTCGGAACCACGTCGAAGCCAACGCCCGGAAGCAGAGTCGTGCCCGCCGCGGCCGCCTCGTCGCCTCGGTCGGCGAGCTCCGCGAACACGCCGAACTCTCCGGTCACGTCCAAGTAGTCGGTTCCCGCCTCCAGACACGCGTCGACGAGCGGCGCAGCGGTCGCGGCGAACGGTCCGGCACAGTTGAGGACGGCCTCAACGTCGCGAACACTGTCGGCGACCGTCTCCGGGATCGCCAGCCCGAACTCCCGGACCGAGCACCGCAGCTCACGACCCAGCTCGCGGAGCGCGTCGCCGTCGCGGCCGGCGAGGATCGGGTCGAGTCCGCGGTCGACCGCCTCGCGCGCCACGAGTTCGCCGGTGTACCCGTACGCGCCGTAGAGGAGGAACGTCACGGCCGACGTTCGGACTCGAACCCACTTGAGCCCTCCTCCGCCTGCCCCGGTCGGGTCCGCCTCCGTGCTACCCACTCCTGACGAGGACCCGACGACCTATATTCGAAGCCGCGGCCATCTCCGCCGTGACCTGAGTCGAGCCCCGGGACGGGAGGCGGGTGTGTGGCAGTCGTCCCGGGTCGGAAGCGCCGCCTGCTCGTCATTCACAAGCGATTACGGAGCCGCTCGGCCGTTTTCTCGCCGACGCCGTTGACGTCGGTAAGGTCCTCGATCGACGCCTCGCGGATGTTCTCGACGGAGCCGAACCGTCGGAGCAGTCGCTTCCGGGTCTCCGGACCGACGCCCGGAACGTCGTCGAGCACCGTCCGTACCTCGTCGCGGACGGTCTGGTGATACTGGACCGCAAAGCGGTGCGCCTCGTCGCGGACCCGCTGGAGGAGGTGGAGCTCCGGGGCGTCGTCGGGCCACCGGAGGGTGCCGTCGGGCGTCACCACGAGCTCCTCGGCCTTCGCGAGCGCGACGACCGGCACATCCCACCCAGCCTCCGCGAGCGCGTCCCGTGCTGCGCCGAGCTGTCCCTCTCCACCGTCGATCAGCAACAGGTCCGGATCGGGACGGTCGTCGCGTTCCTCGACGGCACGGGTCGCTCGCCACCGGACCAGCTCGCGCATGTTGGCGTAGTCGTCGTTGCGGTCGGTGAGCTTCTTCCGCCGATAGTCGCTCGTTTCGGCGCTCCCGTCGACGAAACAGACGTCGGACCCGACGACCGCGGTGCCCGACGCGTGGCTCACGTCGAACCCCTCGATCCGCTCCGGGCGGTCGATCCCGAGCCGGTCGCCGAGCGCGCCTATCGGATCGTCACGACCGCCACGCTTTCGGGCGTTCTTGAGCGCGAGCTCGACCAGTTTCGCTTCCCGACCTGCTCCGGGAACCCGCACCGCGACGCCCTCGCTCTCCAGCCAGTCGACCACGTCGTCGTCGGGACGTTCCGCGAGAAGGACGGCGTCCGGGAACTCCCGCTCCGCGTAGTACTGGGTGAGAAACGCGGACAACACGGCTGCGGGCGTGTTCGTTTCTCCTTCGTCACCGTCGGTCTCCGGGGCGTCGAGTCGGTGACGCTCCCGGTCGACGAGCTGTCCCCGCTCGCTGTGGAGCCGCGCCACGCGGGCAACGGTACCCTCGACGGCGGCCGCCAACACGTCGACGGTTCGGTCGTCGGACCGACCACTCACCGCCTCGCCGCCCTCGCCGTGGAACGCCTCGACCGCTTCGAGGCGGTCCCGGAGGTTGGCAGCGCGCTCGAACTCGGCGTTCTCGGCGGCTGCCTCCATCTGTCGTCGGAGCGGATCGGCGAGGACGCCCGTCTCCCCCTCGAAGAAGCGCCGCGCTGCGGCCACGTCCTCGGCGTAGCTCTCGGGGTCGATCTCGCCGGTACAGGGGGCCGAGCAGATCCCCATCTCGTAGTCGAGGCACGGTCGGTCGCGGTTCGCGTACTTGTGGTCGGAGCAGCCACGGAGCCGGTATTCGTTGCGGATCGCCTTGACGACCGTTTCGACGCGTCCCTTGTTTGTGAACGGTCCGTACGCGACCGCGCCCTCCTCCGGATCACGCGTTATTTCGATCCGCGGGACCGAGTGGTCGGAAAAAGCGACGAGCGGGTACGACTTGTCGTCTTTCAATCGAACGTTGTACCGCGGCTGGAGCCGCTTTATCAGGTTTGCCTCCAGAAGGAGCGCCTGCGTCTCGGTGTCGGTAACGGCGAACTCGATCCGTTCGGCGCGCCCGACCATTCCGCGAATACGCCCGGAGCGCGGATCCGTGTACGATCGAACTCGGTCGCGGAGGTCGACCGCTTTCCCGACGTATACGGTCGTCTCGCCGGCTCGGAACTGATAGACGCCGGGCTCCGCCGGGAGGGCCGCGGCCCGCTCGCGCACGGCGTCTGCGTCCATCGATACTCGGATCCCCGTAGCCGCCCAACGGGTTTGAACGCTGCGTCATCGTGGTCCCCCGCGGTCTCACGGTCTACCGATCGATCGGTCCGCCGGTCCGTCGGTCCGCCGTTCGACCCTTCCGCTAGTTATCAAACTCGAATTTCGGAGAGAACCGCTTATGCGGGTGGTTCAAAGACTGTGTTCCATGAGTGGAATCCGAGGACTACTCCGCCGCGTGTTCGGGCGGGAAACGGAGTCCCGGTCGATGCCCGACGGCGGGGTGGTCGTCGACGAACCGACCGACAACGGTCCGGATACCGGCGCTACCGAAGCCGCACGGCACACGGTCTCGGAAGCGGAGGGCGTCGACCGCGCCGAAACCCTCGCCGGAGCCGGCTTCAAGCAGGTGTTCAACGCGACGGGCGTTCCGACGTTCATCCTCGATCGCGAGGGCAACGTCGCCGAATGGAACGAATCGATCGCCTCGCTCACCGGCGTCGCCCGCGAAGACGCGGTCGGCCACGACCACGTCTCGGAGCTGTTCTACCCGGACAACCGCCGAGCCGACACGCTCGCCGACAAGGTCCTCGACGCGCCCGAGGCCGCCGACGAGGTGTACGACGTCGAACCCTGCGATTCGGCCCGAAACCGCTACCGCGACACCAGCACGATGGTCGACCGTCACGGCGAGGAGAAACACATCGAGTTCACCGCCACGCCCCTGTACGACGGCGACGAACTCGTGGGGGTGACGGAGGTCGTCATCGACCGCACGGAGAACGTCGTGGAGCGGGACGCGACGAGGCAGCTCGTCTCCGAGATCCGCCGGACCGCCGAGGCGATCGGTGACGGAAACCTCGACGCCCGCGCCGTTTGCCACGAGGAGTGTGAGTCCCTCGACGACGGCCTGCTCCGCGTCATCGGCGTGGTCAATGAGATGGCCGAACGACTCCAGGACCTCTCGGAGAGCGTCCACGAACAGGCCCGCGAGATCGATTCCACCGTGACGGAGGCGAGCGAGGCGGCCGCGACCATCGCCGAGAACGTCGACGAGCAGAACGAACTGTTGGAGGAGGGCGTCTCCGAGATGCAGTCCTTCTCGGCCGGGATGGAAGAGGTCGCGGCCACTGCCGACCAGGTCGACGCCGCGGCATCGTCGGCCCGGGATGCCGCGGCCGAGGGACTCGACGCGAGCAGCGACGCTCGCGAGGCGACGGAGGACGTGGTCGATATCGGCGACGAGCTGGTCGACAGCGTCGGGGCGCTCTCCGACCGGATGGACGACATCGAAGAGGTGATCGAGGTCATCTCCGACGTCGCCGAACAGACGAACCTGCTCGCGCTCAACGCGAACATCGAGGCCGCGAGGGCCGGCGAGGAGGGTGACGGCTTCGCGGTCGTCGCCGAGGAGGTGAAGAAGCTCGCGGACGAGACGCGGGGCCACACCGAGGCGATCACGGAGAGCCTCGACGAGCTACAGACTCAGTCGGATCAGACCTCGACGGCGGTCGAACGCTCCCACGAGCGCATCGAGGACGCCGGCGCGGAGATCGAGACGGTGCTCGACTCCCTCGAGGAGATCGCGGACGCGGTCGACGAGGCGGCGGACGGGGTCGCCGAGGTCGCGCGGACTACTGACGACCAGGCGGCGACCGTCGAGGAGCTCACGGCGACGCTGGAGTCCGTCCGGGACCGCTCCGATCGGACCGAGGAGGCGACCGACCGGATCGTGACCGCGACCGACGATCAGGAAGCGGCCGTCGACGAGCTGATAACGCGGGTCGAACGGCTCGATTCCAGGACCTGATCGGCAGGAGTCGACGCTGACCCGCGTCCGGAGCGACGGGACCCGGATTCCGCCGCCGCCGAACGTTTAACCTCGATGAGCGCGTATTTCTTTCATGTCCGTCACGCCGCCCGGACCCATCGGCGATCCCCTCTTCGGCAACGGTCGCCAGTTCGCTGACGACCCGTTCACGTTCATGCGCGCCTGCGCCGACAGCTACGGCGACGTCGTCCGGTTCGACCTCGGGCCGCGCGAGACGTACCTGCTCACGAACCCCGCCGACATCGAGCGCGTGCTCGTGAGCGAGGCGGAGCGGTACCGGAAACCCCAGTTCGGCGACGACGCGATGGGGACCTTGCTCGGCGACGGGCTCCTGTTGAGCGAGGGCGAAACGTGGCGCAAACAGCGGAGCCTCGCGAACCCGTCGTTCCACACCCGGCGTATCGGTGCGCTCACGGGGACGATGGTCGGCCACACGGAATCGCACTTGGCGGAGTGGGAGCCCGGGGAGGTGGTCGACATCCAACTGGAGGTCGCCCGACTCACCGTACGGATCATCGTCTCGGCGATGTTTGGCGCGGATATCACCGACGAGGAGGTGGCGACGGTCCAGGAGAACCTCGAACCGCTCGGCGCACGGTTCGAGCCGGACCCCCGACGCTTCCTGATCCCCGACTGGGTGCCGACCGCCGAGAACCGGGCGTTCAACGAGGCGGTCGGAACGCTGGAGGACGTGATCGACGATATCGTCGAGCGACGGCGGGGGACCGAACGCGACCCGACCGTCGACCCCGCAGGTCCCGACGGGACGGCCGTTTCCGGTCCGCCCGGAGACGCCGGCGGCGACCTACCGATGGACCTCCTCTCGGTGCTACTCCGCGCTCGCGACCGCGGCGAACAGACCGACGAGAACCTCCGTGACGAGATGGTGACGATGCTGTTGGCGGGCCACGACACGACCGCGCTCGCGTTGACGTACACGTTCTACTTGCTCTCGAAGCACCCGGAGGCTCGCGAGCGCGTCGAACGCGAGGCCGACGCGGCGACGGCGGAGGGATCGCCCGACGCCGCCGACGTTCGGGGGATGGAGTACACGGAGCGCGTGCTCAACGAGGCGATGCGGCTGTATCCGCCGGTGTATTTGCTGTTCCGCGAACCGAAACTCGATGTGAAGGTCGACGGCTACCGGATCCCCGAGGGCTCCGCGCTGATGTGCTCACAGTGGGTCGTCCACCGCTCGTCGCGGTGGTACGACGACCCGGACGCGTTCGACCCCGACCGCTGGCTCCCCGAACGCCGGAGCGCGCGGCCGCGGTTCTCGTATTTCCCCTTCGGCGGCGGGCCGCGCCACTGTATCGGGAAGGCGTTCTCGCTTCTGGAGGCAAAGCTCATCCTCGCGTCCGTTTGCTCGCGGTACGAACTCGACTACGAGGGCCCGGAGCTCTCCCTGCGCGGGTCGCTGACGATGCACCCGAACCATCCGGTGCCGATGCGGCTGCGGGAGAGGTAGGCCGGCGATTCGGTCCGGGAGCCGGGTTCACGCTTGGAGGCCCACCGTCTCCGCCACCTCTCGGAACTCGGCGTCGTACAGATCGAGCGCATGAACCCGCCACGTGACCGGGTCGATATCGGTGTTGAGGAGCCGTTCCATCGTTTTCCGGCTCGGATCCCCGCCCCGCGCCACCGTGACGTGTGGAACGTAGCCGTCCCCCTCGATCTCATCGACCGGGTCGATCAGTCGGCAGAGTCGCCGATGGAGCCGCACGAGTTCCCGGCTCTCGACCGCGAGATAGGCGACTACCGCGCCGTCGTTTCCAAACGCGTCGTCTTCCTCCCCGAACGCGTCGATCCCGGTTACCGACGCCCGAAACGGGTCGGTGTCGGCGAGAACCGGACGGATCGTCTCCCGCAGCCGACCGAGCGCCTCCTCCCGTGCCCGGTCGTCCGTTCCACGCGTATACCGGTCCGACTTTCCTACGTCTTCGACGCCGACCCGCTTACAGACGAGAGTGTGCCGATCCCGGATCCGATCGAACCCCGAGAGTTTCGGCTGGAGCTCTGTCGCGAGGCGATCGATGGCCGGTGGTAATGGAACGTTAACGCTGAACATGATTTAATCGAGATCGGGAGACCGCGAATCGATCGACCGGATTCGGTCCTTTCGTATCGTTCCCCGGCTCCGGCCCGTAACGAGCGCATCGATCTCCAGCCGAAACATCCGTTGGGCTGGAGCGTACACGGGATTCACTCGGTGGAACGTGAGTTCCCGGGGTCGAATTCTCTCCGGACATGGCGGAGAGACGCGACGACCGTTCAAAACGCTCCCGCTCGCTTCGTTGCCCTCGCCGCACTCCCACGTTGCCCTCGCCGCACTCCCACGTTGCCCTCGCCGCACTCCCACGTTGCCCTCGCCGCATCCAACCGCGCTTGCGGCGACCGCGCGGTTAAATACCCCTTCGCGATCAACGTAGGGTCATGAGTCTCATTGCGTTCGACTTCGACGGCACGCTCTCGGATTCCGAGATGACGGTCTTGCTCGCGGAGCGGGCGGGCGTCGCCGACGAGGTCGCCGAGATCACGGAGCGAGCGATGAACGACGAGATCAGCTACGCCGAGAGCCTCTATCGTCGAGTCGATCTGCTCGGCGGGCTCTCCAAATCGGAGGTCGAAGCGGCGTTCGACGAGGTTCGGATCCGGCCCGGCTCGGCCCGGCTAATCCGCCGCCTCCGCGAGAACGGCCACCACGTCGCGGTGCTCACCGGCGGCTTCGAGCGCGGCGTCGAGCGCGCGCTGGAACGCGAGGGTGTCACGGTCGACACGGTCGTCGCCAACCGCCTCCCGATGGCGAACGGCGCGCTCACTGGTGAGGCCGAAGGACCGCTGATCGAGGGAACCAAGGACGACGCGTTGGAGTCGTTGGCGGCGGATATCGGCGTTCCCATGGCCTCCACGGTCGCGGTCGGCGACGGCGCGAACGACCTCCCGATGCTGGAGGTCGCCGGGCTCTCGGTCGGGTTCGTCCCGAAGGACGCGGTCCGTCCCGTCTGTGACGCCGTCGTCGCGTCGATGTACCGTCTCGGGAAAGTGCTGGAAGCACACGGCGTGCTCTCGGCGAAGTCGTAAACCCTTATTCGGGCTCCGGTCGAACGTCAACCATGGCCGATATCGCCGGGGTGCGTCGATGATACCCACCCTGACGTACCTCCAGTTCCACCTCGTTTTTAGTTTCCCTCTCCTCGCTATCCTGTGGTACGTCGCACCGCGATACGACGCAGTCCGTCGGCGGCGCGCGACGGCCGGGATCGCGATCCTCGTTGCCATCGCGTACGCGTACACGACGCCGTGGATCAGCTACATGATCCGCTGCGGCGCGTGGTGGTACGCCGACGGCGCGGTACTCGTCCGGGCGCTGTCGATCCCGCTTGGCGAGTATCTCTACTTCGCGATCCAGACGCTGATAGTCGCGTTCGTTCTCCATCGGCTCGGCTTCGACCCGACGTTCCGCGACGGCGACTTCGACTGGAAACCGAGGGTTGCGGGGGTGCTAGTCAGCGTCTCGATGGTGGTTGTCGGCCTCTGGCTCGTCTCGCTCGGCGACTCGTACCTCTACCTCGGCGGCTTGGTCGCGTGGGTCGGCCCGGTGCTCGCGCTTCAGTGGAGCGTCGGCGGCGGCTACCTCGCTCGAACGCCACGCGTGTGGCTGACGGCGACGCTCGTGCCGTCCCTCTACTTCTGGGTCGTCGACCGGATCGCGATCGGCATGGGCACGTGGATCATCTCCGACACCTACACGACCGGGATCGCCGTCTTCGGGCTCCCTATTGAGGAGATGCTCTTTTTCGCGTCAGCCAGCCTCATGACGATCAACGGGCTCGTCCTGTTCGAGTGGGTGCTCGACTGGAACGACCGCCGGGGGGACCCGGACGGATCGCCGATTGACGCGCTCGACCCCGCCGATGGCTGAAGGCGTGTTCGCTGAGACGGGTTCCACGATCGGTTCCTCGGACGGCATCGACCGGGACGCACTGGCGCGTGCCGACCGGCTCTTCGCGCTGTATCCCGCGGTCGCGCTCGCGGTGCTGCTGCCGGTCGGCGCGGCGACCCCCTTGTTTCCGGTCGAGGTCGGCGTCGCTGCCTTCGCGTTCGGCACGCTCGCGGTCGGAATGGCACACGGGGCGGTCGACCATCTCGTCCCGTTGCGGGCCGCGTTCGGGGTATCGCTCCGCCGGTCGATCATCGCCGTCTCGGTCGTCTACGCCGTGCTCGGCGGCGCTGTGGTTGCCGCGTTCTTCCTCGCGCCCGTCGCGGCGTTCGTCGGGTTCATCGCGCTCACGTGGCTTCACTGGGGACAGGGGGACGTTGCCGCGCTCGTCGTCGCCGGCGTCGACCACCTCCGGACCCCGGCGGAGCGCGCGCTAACGCTCGTCGTGCGCGGCGGGCTCCCGATGGGCGTCCCCCTGATCGCCCATCCCGGCGAGTACCGGCTGGTCGCGGAGTGGATCGTCGGACTGTTCGTTGCCGACGCGTCGGGTGCGGTCGACCCCGTCTTCACTCCCGAGATCCGGGTTGCTGTCGGGGTGTTGATGGCGACCGCCACGCTGCTCTCGTTCGTGCTCGGGGTTCTGCGGGTCCGCGGGGGTGCGGACCGTCGCGGCTGGCTCCGGGACGTCGGCGAGACGCTCCTGTTGTGGGCGTGGTTCCTGCTCGCCGCGCCGGTGTTCGCGATCGGGGTGTACTTCGCGCTCTGGCACGCCCTGCGGCACGTCGGCCGGTTGGTGCTGCTCGACGACGCCGCCGCTGCCGCGCTCTCCGACGGCGACACCCGCGGCGCGCTCCGGCGGTTCGCTCGCGACGCCGCCCCGCTCACGCTCGGGGGGTTCCTCGTGGTCGCAGGCGTCGCGCTCGCGGTTCCCTACGGGGTCGCGGCCCCCGGTGACCTGCTCGCGGTGTCGCTCGTCGCCATCGCGGCCATGACGCTCCCGCACGTCGCCGTCGTCGCGTGGCTCGACGGACGACAGGGCGTGTGGCAGCCGTGAGGCGAGGGAGTCGGTCCGGAATCGCCTCGGCGACTGCTATCAGCAGACCTTTTTAACACTCCGTAGTAGTACCGGGAGATGAGTGACATCGACTTGGTTCTCGACTGGACGCCGAACACGAACCACACCGGATTCTACGTCGCGGCGGCGGAGGGGTACTACGCGGACCGCGGCCTCGACGTTTCGATCCGGTCTCCCGCGGCAGACGACTACGATCAGACGCCGGCAAAGCGGGTCGCCACGGGCGGCGCGACGCTCGCGATCGGTCCCTCCGAGACGGTGATCAGCTACTCGACGCACCCCGAGTTCCCCTCGCTCACGGCGGTCGCCGCGGTGTGTCAGACCGACCTGAGCGCGATCGTCTCGCTTGCCGACGGTGATGTCGACCGGCCCGCCGACCTCGACGGTGGCCGATACGCCTCCTACGACGCGCGCTTCGAGGATCACATCGTCGCCCGGATGATCGAGAACGACGGCGGGAGCGGGGAGTTCGAGTCGATCACCCCGCCAAAACTCGGGATCTGGAACACCCTTCTGGAGGGTGACGCCGACGCGACGTGGGTGTTCACCCCGTGGGAGGGACTGCTGGCCGAGCGCGACGGGATCGAGTTGAACGCCTTCGGGCTCGACGAGTACGACGTTCCCTACGGCTACACTCCCGTACTGTTAGCCCGCCCCGAGACGATCGAGGCCGATGACGACCGTCTCGCCGACTTCCTCGACGCGACGGCGGAGGGGTACCGCTTCGCGGCCGAGAACCCCGAAGCCGCCGCGGACCTGCTCCGCGCCGAGGCAACCGGGATGGACGCCGACGACTCCGAGTTCCTGCGCGAGAGCCAGCGGCGCGTCTCCGAGGCGTACCTCACCGACGACGGCGCGTGGGGTCCCATGGAGACCGAACGGTGGAGCGCGTTCGTCGACTGGCTCGCGGAGGAGGGGATCCTGACGACGCTCGACGGCGAGCCGATCCCCGCCGACGAGCTCCCGCCGGAGTCGCTGTTCACGAACGACCTCCTGCCGAGTGCGAACTGAGGTCCCGCCTTCTCGCTCGGACCAACCAAGTGCGGTGGCGCGCCCCGGTTCGCGCCCTTTCAAGGGCGCGAACCGACGGCGCGAGGTTGGGGAGGTATGAGGTACGGTGCGGGTGGGACTCGAAGGGGCAGCCGGGAGACGGGCGCAGGTGACGCAAGGACCGCAACGAGGGAGCTTGCGACCGAGTGAGGACCGCAGCGAGCGTGCGCCCGTCTCCCGGCTGGGGCTTCGGAAGTAATCACTGCGCCAGCAACGACTTATAAGTAATCGGCTAGGCTTCGGCGGTGGTCACTGCGCTAGCAACGATTTATAAGTAATCGGCTAGGCTTCGGCGGTGGTGACCGCGCCAGCAACGACTTATAAGTAAGTGACTGGAGCTTCGGCGGTGGTGACCGCGCCAGCAACGACTTATAAGTAAGTGACTGGAGCTTCGGCGGTGGTGACCGCGCCAGCAACGACTTATAAGTACGCTCTTCGGAAGCAGATTGTTGGTCGGGTAGAGCTGTCGCTGTGAAAGCGTAGCGGGCAAGGGTGACGCGAACGCGTCACCCGAACGCAATGTTCCCATTTGAATTGCTGAGTTCAGAGGCGAGCGCCGCGAACCTGCTGGAGCAGGTTCGCTGGCGCGAGGGCCTCTGTTGCCCGCGCTGCCGGTCTGAGTCGGTGATCAAACACGGCAGCTATCGAGAGTACCAGCGGTATCTCTGTAAGGATTGCGACCGCACGTTCAACGACAAGACCGGCACGATCTTCGCGCACGCGAAGATCGGCCTCGACAAGCTCTTATTCGCGTTCTACTCGCTCCTCCGGTTCAACACGAGTATCCGCCAGTTAGACGCTGAAATTGACGTTTCGTATCGCTCACTCCGCCGGCGCGTCGAGCAGTTCGCCAGAACGCTCGACGCGCCAGACATCTCTCTCGTT
>NZ_JAGGKQ010000010.1 GCF_017873815.1 Halorubrum alkaliphilum
TGGGATGACGGTGTGTTCTCTCTGGACCGGCGCAACGAGATCGTCTCGGAAGTGATCGACGAGGTATTCCATCTGAAGAACTCTGTTGCCAAGCATCGTCCAGAAGAAGAGTTCGCGGCGATCCGCGAGCGGATCGCGCGAACGACCGAGCGCATCAAGAAGACAGCGTGGCAGCTGGATCAGTACGGATCAGGGAAGGCTGCGGGGTATCTTCGGCGGTGGTTGCCGTCGATCGTGACGTTTGCCGAGCAGGCCGTCGAGGGGTTCGAGGTGCCGTGGACCTCGAACCCCGTCGAACGGCTGATGGGTGAGGTCAGCAAGCGCTGTAAGAACCAGTGGATGCGCTGGACAAAGGATGGATTGGAGGCGATACTCCAGCTTCGGCTGGTGAAGTACGCTGATCCAGAGTACTACCAATCGTTCCTTGACGAACTGCTCCAACGATCGACCAAAACAGCAATGAGCTGTGAACTCTCAATTGAGAGCACCAGAGGCAAACTCTAGACCGCTTTGCAACACGACCAAGAAGTTAACCGAACGCCGACGCGTTCGGTTCGGTATGGGGAAGCGACTTAGGACCGCCATCGGAGCAGCGATGATAGCAGTAGGGGCCATACAGACCGTCCTCTATGGCGTACAAGGAGAGGTGGTTCCGACCGCACTCGGCGCGACGTTCGGGGTACTCGGCGTCGCGTATCTCTGGATCGAAGTGTACGGTGCCGAGTCGGATCGCCCCCACGGCTGACCGTGGCTTAGTCCGCTGAAAAACGACGCGGTCGGACGCGGGCTTTTCAGTTGGGCCGGCGAACCGCACCTAAATACACGTGTACGGCTGGAGCGCCGCACACCGGGTCACAGGTCGTCGCGGTCGAATTTTAACAGGCCCAGTAGTGGCGGTGCGAGCGTCCAGAACACCAGCATCGCGGCCGCCGAGATCTGCTGGTTGACCCGTTCGCCGGTGAACAGTTGGCCGCCGAGGAACCCGTTCGCCAGTTCCTCTATTCCGGTCGTCGGGTTCGCCACGTCGAGGAACGTTCGAACCTGCTCGATCGAGAGGGGGAGTGCCGCGATGACGCCGTCGAGCGCGTCGACCACCTGCCCGGTGAGGAGCCCCCACAGCAGGACGAACACCGCGTACACCGCGATCCCGGCGATCAGCGCGCGCTGTTGGGTCGCCATCGCGGCCGAACAGCCGACGGCGATGGCGACGAACACGACCCCGAGCACCGCGGCGAACACCGTGTAGCCGAGGAAGGACCCGGCGTTGAACGTCACGGGAACGACTATCAAGACAAGCGCGGGCAGGAGGAAGCCCGCGAGGACGGCCAGCGCCAGCGCCGCGCCACGGCCGATCACCTTTCCGAAGACGACATCGGCACGGGAGTGCGGCAACGAGAGCAGCAGCTTCAGCGATCCGGAGTCGCGCTCGCCGCTCACCGCGTTGTAGCCGACGACGATACCGACGAGCGGTATCAGCCCGGTCACCAGCACCGGTCCGACGAGCTGACTCAACAGGAGCTCGGTCGCGAACTGTTGGGCGTCCCCCTGCGGCCGGACGAGGTACGCGAACAGCGAGACCAGAAGCGAGAACAGCGCAACGAGGATCACCATCCCGCGCGACCGGACGGTGTCCTGGAAGTCCTTGTTCGCGACGGCGACGAGGCTCATGCGTCCACCTCGTCGGTGGACTCCGGAGACTCGTCCGCAGACTCCGGAGACTCGTCCGCGGACTCCGGAGAGCCACCGGCGGTTTCCGAGGTCTCGTCGGACTCCCGGCGTGTCGGCGCGTCGCCCTCGGTGTACGCCAAGAAGAGATCCTCCAGCGACGCCTCCCGCGTGTGGAAGTCCCGTACCGTCACGCCGGCGTCCTCCAACGCACCGATGACGGCTGTCTTCACCCCGCCCACACAGCTCACGACGAGCGTGTCGGCCCCCGCGGCGTCGGCTCCGGCGCTCCCACCCGCGCGAGCGACGTCCGTGACGCCATCGAGTGCCCGGACCGCGTCGATCCCCTCGTCGGTCGCGGCGTCGACGTCGATCTCCAGCGTCTCCCCGCCGCCGACGGCCTCCCGGAGCCCGTCGATGGAGTCCTCAGCGACGAGTTCGCCCTGGCGCATGATCCCGACGCGGTCACAGACCGCCTCGACCTGTCCGAGCACGTGCGAGGAGAAGAAGACGGTCGCGCCGCGGTCGGCCTCCGCCCGGACGATCTCGCGCATGTCCTTCGCGCCCGCGGGATCGAGCCCGGAGGAGGGTTCATCGAGGACGAGCAGGTCCGGCTCGCCGACCAGCGCCATCGCCAGCACGAGCCGCTGACGCATCCCCTTCGAGTAGTCGCCGGCCTTCCGGTCGGCGTCATCGAGGATCCCGACACGGTCGAGGAGCGTCTCGGGATCGGCGTCTGCTCCCTTCGACTCGATCGCGAACTCGACGTGTTTCCGACCCGAGAGCCGGTCGTACACCGAGAACCCGTCCGGAAGGACGCCCGTCCGTTGTCGGATCGCGACGCTCTCCTCGCCGGCGTCGCGTCCGAGAACGGTCACCGTTCCCTCGGTCGGTCGAACGAGATCGAGCAGCATGTTTATCGTGGTCGATTTGCCGGCTCCGTTGGGCCCGAGGAAGCCGTACACCTCGCCCTCCTTCACGGTGATATCGAGGTCCTCCACGGCCGTGACTCCGGGAAACTCCTTGGTCACTCCGCGCAGCTCGATGGCGGTCATACCTCCCGTTCCGCCGGCCGGTTTATAAATGGTCGTGGGTCTGGTTGCGCCGGCGGCCGGGACGGACCGGCTACGCCGGCGGCCGGGACAGATCGGCTACGCCGGCGGCCAGTCGATCCCGTGGTCGGCGAGCAGGTCCGCGAACGCAGCCTCGTCGAGGACGGGGACATCGTTAGTGTCGGCGTCCTCGCGCTTCGACCGGCCGGGATTCTCGCCCGCAATGAGGTAGTCCGTGTTGCCCGAGACGCTCGAGGTGGCGTTCGCGCCGTGGCGCTCGACGGTCGCCTGCGCGTCGTTCCGGGCCACCGACAGCGACCCCGTGAAGACGAACGTGAGTCCGTCGAGCGGGGGGGACGCGTCCTCGCCGGCACCCTCGACGGGTTCCGGATCGACGCCGCGCTCGCGGAGCCCCGCGATCGCGGCCCTGTTCTCCTCGCCGTCGAAGAACGTCCGGATCGAGGCGGCCACCTCGGGGCCGACGTCGTCGACCTCGCGGAGGGCGGCCTCGTCGGCGTCGAGGAGCGCGTCGAGATCGCCGAAGTGGGTCGCCAGCGCGCGGGCCGTCGTCGCGCCCACGTCCGGGATCCCCAGACCGGCGAGGAACCGGTCGAGCGGCGGGTTTCGGGTGGCGTCCAGCGCGTCGATCAGGTTCTCGGCGCTCGTCTCGCCCCATCCCTCCAGGCTCGCGAGGTCCGCCGCGGTCAGGTCGTACAGGTCGGGCAACGACTCGACGAGGCCGGCCTCCCGGAGCTGTTCGACCCGCTCCGGCCCGAGCCCCTCGACATCGAGCGCGTCACGCCGGGCCCAGTGTTCGACCGCTCGCTCCAGCTGTTCGGGACAGCCCAACCCACCCGAACAGAACGCGAGCGGGCCGTCGCGTTCGATCGGCGCGCCACAGACTGGACACGTCTCGGGGAACTCGTAGCTCCCCTCGGAGCGTTTCTCGACCACTTCGGGGACGTAGGGGATCACGTCGCCCGCACGGTAGATCCGGACGCGGTCGCCGACGTTCACGCCGAGCCCCTCGATCTCCGCGGGGTTGTGGAGCGTCGCCCGCGAGACGGTGACGCCGCCGACGTCGACGGGCTCCAACTCGGCGACCGGCGTGAGCCGGCCCGTGCGACCGACCTGAACTGTGATCCCACGGACGGTCGTCGTCGCCGTCCGCGGCGGGAACTTGTACGCGAACGCCCAGCGGGGGGCCCGCGAGGTCGAGCCGAGTGCCTCGCAGGCGACCCGGTCGTTCACCTTGATCACGACGCCGTCGATCGCGTAGTTCAGCGTCTCCCGGTCCTCGCCGGTTCGGTCGCGGTACGCTATCGCGGCCTCGATGTCCTCGACGAGTTCGATCCGGTCGGTTCGCGGGAGACCGAACGCGTCGAAGGCGTCGAACTGGCCGCGGTTCGTGGTCGGACGAGTAGCGGAGGCGTTTTGCACCTCCTCCCACGCCAACACGTCGAAAAAGAAGGCGTCGAGGGGGCGATCGGCGACGACGGCCGGGTCGAGCTGCCGGAGGGTCCCGGCCGCGGCGTTCCGGGGGTTCGCGAAGGGGTCCTCACCGCGCTCTCGGCGCTCCTCGTTGTGGGCCTCGAAGGCGTCCCGGGGCATGTATATCTCACCGCGGACCGCGAGGGTTTCGGGCGGATCCCCGCGAAGTCGACCCGGGATCGACGGGATCGTGCGGACCTGTTCGGTGACGTCGTCGCCCTCGATACCGTCTCCCCGGGTCGCCGCGAGGACGTATCTCCCGTTTTCATAAACGACTTCGATCGAGAGGCCGTCGAACTTCGGCTCACAGACGTACCGAAGGTCGTCGGGGTCGAACCCCGCCGTTTCGAGTCCGGACCGAACCCGCTCGTCGAACTCTCGGACCGCCTCGGCGGTCTTTCCGTTGTCGATGGAGCGCATCGGCGCGACGTGTTCGACCGTCTCCAACTCGTCGAGCGGCTCACCGCCGACCCGGCGCGTCGGGGAGTCGTCGGTCGCGAGATCGAACTCCCGCTCCAACGCCTCCAAGCGGGCGTACAGCCGATCGTAAACCGCGTCGTCGATCAACGGATCCGCCTCGACGTAGTACCGGTGATCGTGCTCGCGGACCGCCGCTCGAAGCAGGGTCGCCTGTCGCTCGGCCGCTTCCCGCGACAGCTCGGCGACCGGATCGAAGTCGGTCGGGGGCTCCTCGACGTAGGGGTTCTCGGCCGGGTCCGCGTGACTCGTCGACGAGCGTGTCATCGAGCGATCGTTGGGGCCGTTCCGGTTAAAACGGTACGAAGCGGGTTCGGGATCGCCGGGGAGACAGGCGACGAAACGGGAGTCCGTGGAACTCCCGTCCTCCGGACGCAGTACCGTGTCAGCCAACGGGTTGGCGCTCGATCATCCCGACGGGCGTCGATACGTCTTAACCGGCGGAGCCCCAACCTCGACCATGGCCTCAGAGTCGTGTGACGTCTGTGAGCGGTCCGTCAGGATCGCCGGCGGGATCGGCGACCTGTGGAACTTCGCGTTCGAGTCGACCCAGGGGATGACCCTCGAACTGACGGACGGCTCCGAGTTCTTCCTCTGTTTCGAGTGTATGGAGGAGCTTCCCGGCGACCACGAGCCGACCGAATCGGACGTCGAGGCGCTCCGGGAGCGGACCGAGCCTGTCGAGGAGGACGGCAACTCTTTCTGGCACTGGGGGTAGCAGCGGGGCGAATCGCTTCCGAGCTTATATATCAACGCGTCGCATCCGCGGCGTATGGACACTGCTGCGCTCGGCAGGTTCCTCCTCGTCCTCCTCGTGGCGAACGGGATCGGGTTCGTGATCGCAGCGGTGGTCTCGCCGCCGGACCCGTTCACGCAACTGTCCTACTATTTGCCGATGTTCCCGATCACGGTGGTCGTCGCGTACGTCCTCGTTTATAAGTGTGGGTTCGACCGGATCAACGCCGCGATCTAAGGGGTCGAGGTCTGATCGAATGAAAACGAGCGACCGTCAGCGATGCGTGAGCCGCGGCGTTAGCGTGGCCGCGGCAGTGGCGTAAGAACGAACGCCGAGTCGACGCCGATCAGGACCGCAGGACGCGGTACTCGACCGTCCCGATCCCGGGGATGTCGATCCGGCGGAGCGAGCCGCGGTGTCGTCGGACGAGTCGGGCGAGGTTTCGGACCACGCCGGCGACGACGATGAGGGCAGCCGCGGACACGACGGCCGCGACCGGGTAGCTGATGACGAACAGTGCGAGGGCTGCGAGCGCGAAGAACACCAGCAGCGTGAGGATCGATCCGCCGATCGACGGGGGACGTCGCGGCGGCAGCGACGATCCGTCTGCGGAGTTCGCGAGTAGTGGTTCCATACATACTCGTTGTATCCGCACGCTAATAAGCTTTCATATTACAAACACTTTCTGATACTCGGTACCATGTCACACAGTCGTAAATCGGCTGAAACCTCCGATAGTAGGGTGTAATGAGTGACATGGTACTAGTTGTGGTACTTGTTCAATATCGAATATATACCGATCTATCATGTGACCAGAGAGGGTTGACGAACGCCGATCGTCGACCACGAACTGCTGTCGATGACGGCCCGTAGATCGATGCGCCATTCACAAGTACCATACTCTCTCGCAACCCCGAGTAAGACAACAGGTGGAGCCAGTGACGAAGAAACGCGAATACCGAGACGACTACACGGATAAGACGCTGTACATCCCCGGGCCGACGGAGGTCCGTGAGGACGTGATCGAGGCGATGACGGAGTCGCCGTTCGGCCACCGCATGGACCGGATGACCGACTTGTATACGACCATCGTCGAAGACACGAAGGAGTTCCTCGGCACCGACAACGACGTGGTGATCCTCACGGGCTCCGGCACGGAGTTCTGGGAGGCGACGACGCTGAACCTCGTGGACGAGAACGTCCTCGTCCCGACCTGCGGGGCGTTCAGCGAGCGCTACGCAAACGTCGCCGAGCGCCTCGGGAAGAACGTCGACCGACTGGAGTACGAGTGGGGGGAGGCAGTGAAGCCCGAGGACGTCCGCGAGGCGCTCGAATCGGGAGACACGCACTACGACATGGTCGCCGGCGTATTGAACGAGTCGTCGACCGGCGTCCGCAACCCGATCGAGGAGATCGGCGACGTCATAAGCGAGTTCCCGGACACGTACTTCGCCGTCGACGCCGTCTCGTCGCTCGGCGGCGACTACATCGACATCGACGCCCACGGTATCGACGCCATCTTCGCCTCCAGTCAAAAGGCGTTCGCGATGCCGCCGGGGCTCGCGATCTGTGTCGTCAGCGACGACGCCTACGACCGCGAGGCCGAGAAAGGGGACTCCTCGTGGTACGGCGGGTTCCGCCGCACGATCGACTACTACGACCGGAAGGGACAGACCCACTCGACGCCCGCGATCCCGATCATGTTAGCGTACCGCAAGCAGATGAAACATATGCTGGCGGAGGGCCACGCGGCCCGCGACGAGCGCCACCGCGAGATGATGGAGTACGTCCACGACTGGGCCGACGAGCACTTCGCGATGTTCCCGGAGGAGGGATACGAGTCGCAGACGGTCGCCTGTATCGAGAACACACAGGACATCGATGTCGCGGCCACCATCGAAGAGGTGAGCGAGGAGTACGACATGGCCTTCTCGAACGGCTACGGCGACCTCGCGGAAGAGACGTTCCGGATCGGGCACATGGGAGAACACACCGTCGAGTCGATCCGCGAACTCACCGACGCGATCGAGGACGTCGCAGAACTGTGAACGTCGGGGGCGTCGCCAGGATCTAGCGTCGGTCTCGGTGAAATACCCGGGGCAAGCTACTTTTCTGACGCGTCGGAACACCCGGTCATGGACCCCGATGCCCTCCGAGACGCCCTCAACCGATGGGTCGAAGAAGATGTGATAGACGAGTCGACTGCGGCGCGCATCCGCGCGTTCGAGACGAGCGAGACCGAATTCGAGTCGGACGACGCGGGCGAGGATGGGCTCCTCGGCGACCGGCGCGTCGTCGTCGCGCTCGCCCTGATGGGTGGTGCGCTGATCGCGGTCGGGGTCGGGACCTTCCTCTTGGAGCGCTGGGAGTCGATCCCAGTCGGCCTCCGGGCACTCGTTCTCCTCGGCGTCCCGCTCGCGGCGACAGGCGGTGCCGTCCACCTCGGCGACCGGTCCCCGCGAACCGCACACGGTCTGTGGCTGCTGGCGGCGCTTTTCACCGGCGTTACCCTGTTCCAACTGGCCGAACTGTTCTCGATCGCCGATGTGGAGGGGCTCGACGCGTGGCTCTGGCTGGCGTGGGCCGCCGTGGCGATCGGAATCGGAAGCGGCCTCGACTCCCGCCCGGTGACCGTCGTCGGCGTCGCCGTGGGACTGGGCGCGATCGCCGCTGCCGTTCCGGGGAACGCGTTTCTCGTCGCCGGGTTCTACGGCGGGATCGTGTACGCCGCAGGGGTGCTCACGGACGTGACGCTGCCGGAGGCAGGTGATGAAGCGACGACCGAGGCATCGCCGACTCGGTTCGCGGGGACGCTCCGGTGGGTCGGCGGCGCGTTCGCGGTCAGCGTGATCGCGGCCATCGGCGTTTCCGGATCGCCGCCGCCGATCACGGACGACCCCGGAACCGTCGCGATCGCGGGTGCGGCCGCGGTGGCGGGGGTCGTCGCAGTCGCCCGATCGTGGCGCAGCGAGCGGGCGAGATACGCGGCCGCACCGGCGATCGCCGCGCCCGCGAGTCTCGGGATCGCGTGGGCGCTCGGGGGCGTCGGACTCGACGAGGTGGTCGTCGCCGTGGTCGGACTCGCCTGTCTGCTCGGACTCCTCCTCGCGCTCGTCGTCGCGGCCGTCGGGCTCCAAGAGGCCGCGCTCGTCAACGTCGCGACGCTCGGGTTCGTGCTCGGGGTCGGTGCCTTCCTCGTCGGTCCCGTCGCCGACGTCACGTCCGGGCCGCTCGCGCTCGTCGCCGCCGGCCTCGTCCTGCTCGGTGCCGGGCTCGGCGCGGAGCGAGGACGACGCGAGGTGCTCTCGCGGATGGGGTGAGACAGGCCACGATCGAACCGAGAGGCTTCGTTGAAACGCTTCGATATTGGTGACGTGAACAACATCGGGAATGAGATCGTATTCAACAGACATCTGAGCGGCAGCGACGCTCACTTATAAACGGACAAAATGGACAATCGTGGTGGCGCGCGCGGGAAGCGCGCGCGAGGGAGTTGCGGTCGTCCCGGAGCGAAGCGACGGGCGACCGCAACGAGGCTGGGGAGGCGTGAGGTGCGGTGGCGGTGTGGGGTGGGACTCAAAGGGGCAGTCGCGAGGACGAAGCACGCTGCGGCAAGCACCGCAGGAACGAGCGGAGCGAGTGACAAGGAGCACAGCGAAGCGCGCGAGTCCTCGCAACTGGGGCTTTGACAGTGTTCACCGTCGATCCGCAGTCGCTGACTTATAAACGGATCATTCAGGATCTGGAAGCATCCAGTACCACATCAACCACTTATAAACAGCCGCCAGCAACACCACTTGCTCGCTTATAAACAACTACTCCACCGTATTGCGAGACCCACTCCCGAAATCGCTCGATACCCGCACTCCAGCGACCGGCTGTTTCGGTCGACGGTCCGTCTGAAGGGTGGGTTTTGGTGGAGACCCGGGTTTATAGCCAGAGCAGTTGCGCGTGACGCGTTCCGTCGAACTCCAGCACCGTTTCCTCGTCGACGAGGCCGGCCTCGACCGCGATGCCGACCGCCTCGTTGCCGACGATGTTGCCGACTTGAGCGCGATGGAGGGCATCGACGACCGCCTCGGCGTCGGCCTCCTCGGCCTCGGGACCGCCGTAGAACTCCTCGCTCACGGTGAGCGTAGCGCGACCGTTGTCGTACGTCTCGCCGAGACAGTCGGCGTCACAGACAGAAACGAGTCGTCCCTCGGCGGTGTCGCGCTCGCGGAGTAGCATCTAGAAGCCCTCTGGACCCTCACCCTGTAGCTCGCGTTCGTCCGGGGAGCCACGTCCGCCACCGCGCCCGCCTCGGCCACCAGTCCCGGGGTCGCCACCGCGACCGCCCGGGCCGCCAGCCCCCGGGCCGCCGCGACCGGGCCCTGCGTTCCCGCCGCCCATCCCACCTTGGCCGGTCTGCTCGTCGACCATCTGGCCTTCCGCCTCGCGACGGATCTCCTCGGCGCGGTCGGCGACCTCCTCGGCCTGCTCGTGTTCGCCCGCCTCTTCGAGTGCGCGCGCCTTCTCTTCGAGGACACCAGCATCGCGATATCCCAGCCGGATCGCGTTGTCGAAGCAGGTGACGGCGTCCTCGGCGAGGCCGCGCTCGACCAGGAAGAAGCCCCGGTTGTACCACGCCTCCGCGAACCGCGAGTCCTTCTCGACGGCGCGTTCGGCGTGTTCGAGCGCCTGCTCGGAACGGCCGAACTCCCAGAGCGCGTACGCGAGGTTCGTCTCGGCGGTCGCCGCGTGCTCGGAGTCGTCGTCGATGCGTAACGCCTCCTTGTACGCGCCGATCGCCTCGTCGAACTCCTCCAGTTGTGCGTGGGCCGCCCCCTTGTTCACCCACGCCTCCTGAGCCTCTAGCGAGTCCTCCTCGGCGAAGCTGGCGGCGCGCTCGAACGTCTCCGTCGCCTCCTCGAACCGGTTGATCCCCATGTACGAGAGCCCGACATCGATCAGTCGGTCGACATCGACGACGTCGCTCTCGACGTTCCGTCGGTCGAGCACGTCCGTGAGCACCCGCGAGTCGACCGGATCGACCGTGTTCGGGTCGGCGTCCAGCTCCTCGGGGTCGAGGGTGAACTCCTCGTAGTCGGCGTCGACGCCCTGGCCCGCGGAGAACTCGTGGGCGTCGGCGTCGCGTTCGTCGGTCATATGCCCGGATTTGACGGTCACGATGGGTAAGGGTTACGTCGGCGGACTGTGAGCGATCGGGGCAGCAGATCCGGGCCTCCGATCACCAGCCCTGCGCCCAGAGCGATCCAACGTTGCTCCCGCTGGTCGATGGATCCGTGGAATCAAATTCGTCCGGAAACAGCGATCGGTATGGCAGACGGTGGCGAGGACCAGTCCCGTGTCGGGTCCCTCGCGTCCATTTCACGTGGCGCCTCGCTGTACACCATCGGCAAGGTAATCTCGGATGTCGGAGAGTTTCTGCTTCATCTGCTCGTGTCTCGGCTGTTGGGGGCAGCCAGCTATGGATTGTTCGCGTACGGAAAGACGCTCGCGTTTACCGCGCTGCTGGTGACTAACTTTGGATCCGACGAGTCAATTCTCAAGCACCTCCCACAGTATGAGAACGAGCCCCGAAAGCGGCGGTTCATGCTGGGGCTTGCGTGGGTCACCTCGGCGGGCGGGGGACTGATCGTTAGCGGCGCACTGTTTCTGCTCGCACCGATCGTCTCCAATCTGACGCTCTCCGACCCGCAGTTCGTCTCGGTGCTCCGGCTATTCGCGGCCGTGCTCTTCATCGACACGCTTGCGGGCCTGCTGTACTCGACCTTCCGCGCGGTACAACTGGTCGAGTACGAGGTACTAACGAAGCGGGTGCTCAAACCGGCGCTCCGCGTGCTCGGGGTTGGAGGCGTAATCGCCGTCGGCGGATCACTATACGGCGTCGTCACCGCGATGGTGGTGGCGAGCGCGGTAACGTTCGCGGTTGCCGTGCTGTATTTTCTCCGACGAACCGAGATCCGACCGACGCTCCGTTCACCGGGCAACACGCGGGGAACCGTTCGTGAGTACTACGGGTACTCCCTTCCGCTGACCGCAAAGGAAGCGGGAACCGTGATGCAAGGCCGTGTCGATGTCCTGATGGTCGGGTTCCTTCTCTCATCGACTGCGGTCGGCGTGTACAACGTCTCCGTGCTGGTCGCCGGAGTGCTGTACGTTCCGCTACTCGCTGTTAACCGCTTGTTCCCGCCGGTAGCCTCACGGCTGTACACGGAACGCCGCCGGGCAGATCTGACAGCAATCTATAGCGTAGTGACGCGGTGGACGTTGACCGCGAGTTTGCTTATCGCGGTTGTCGTCGTCGTGTTCCGCGTCGAGATACTTGCCCTGTTCGGCTCGGAGTTCACCGCCGGCACAGTCGTATTAACGCTGTTCGTCGTCAGCCAGTTGTGGAACTGTGCTACCGGACCGAGCGGGTATCTACTGATGATGACGGACCACCAGTACGTTGTTATGGCCACGGAGTGGCTGTTTGGGGTCGCTAACGTCGTTTTGAACTACGTGTTCATTCAAGCGTTCGGCCTCGTGGGGGCCGCGCTCGCGTCCGCGGGCGTGCTCGCAGCTCGGAACGTCACGAAAATAGCGGCAGTGTGGTACTTCGAACGACTCCACCCCTACTCGTCGTCGTTCGTGAAACCGCTCATGGCCGCCGTCGTCGCGGCCGCTGGAGCGCTCGTCGTCGAGGCCACACTCAGCGGAGTTCCCGCGGTCGCCGTTGGAAGCGTCGTTGCGGCCGGATGCTACGGTATCGTTCTCGCTGTAGCGGGGACCGAGCCAGTCGACCGGGAGGTGTACCGACTGCTTACCGCGTCTCCCGACGAGTGATCCAGCTTACTCTTTAGCTCCGACACCACCCTCGGCACCGGAACCGTCCGGGTGCTCCACCCGAACCCGCGTTACTCGCGTCGGGGTCGCACTCGTCACGGTCAAGACGACCTCGCCGAGTTCGACGCGGTCGCCCTCCTCGGGAAGCCGGCCAACGGACTCCGTTATCAGCCCGGCAACCGTCTCGAACTCGCCGGCGAGAGGGAGGTCGGTCCCGAGACTCTCGTTGAGATACGCCACCGTCGTCCAGCCGTTGACGACCGCGGTTCCCTCTCCTGTGGGCCGGACGTGCTCGGTCTCCCCCCGCCCGACGATTTCGCCGACCACCTCCTCGATCACGTCCTCGATCGTCGCGAGCCCGACGACCGCGCCGAACTCGTCGACGACGATCACCATCCGAGTCCCGTCGTCGCGCATCTCCGCGAACAGCTCGTCGACCGGCTTCGACGCGGGGACGAACGTCGCCTCCCGGGTTGCGCTCGCGAGGTCCTCGCCGGCCGCGTCGGCGCGGATCGCATCGCGGACGTCGACGATTCCCACCACGTCGTCGCGGTTTTCGCCGTAGACGGGAAGCCGGGTGACGTGTTCGCTCGCCGCCGTCTCGATAATATCCGCGGGTGTCGCCGTGTCGCGGACGGCCACCATGTCGGTTCGGGGGACCATCACCGCCGTGACGCGGGTCGCTTCCAGATCGAGGACGCCGCGGATCATCGCCCCCTCCGTGGGGTCGAGCGCGCCGCCCGCCTCTCCCGAGAGGACGAGCGTCTCGATCTCCTCGCGGCTCACGTACGACCCGATGTCGGTGTCACCACCGATGAGACGTGTTACCAACCCGGAGGCAGTCTCGAAGACGACGAGGACCGGTCGGAGGAGCCGCTGGGCGATGACGACCGGACGGGAGACTCGGAGCGCGTGTTTCTCCGCGTTCGCGACGGCGTACGATTTTGGCGCTATCTCGCCGAAGACGATGACAAAAAACGAGGTGAACACCGTGGATCCGGTCGCGGCCTGACTCGCCGGGAGGTACTGGACAAGTACCGCGGTGGCGACTGAGGCGGCGGCGATGTTGGCGACGTTGTTGCTGACCAGCGCAGTGACCAGAAAGCGGTGTGGGTTCTCTCGCAGCGTCGCAAGCGCCGCGCTCCCCGGGACACCCTCGGCGACCAGTGAGTCGACGCGGTGTTTTGCGACCGAAAAGACGGCGAGTTCCGAACTGGAGAAGAACCCGCTGATCGCGGTCAGCCCAACGATCGCGATCGCTCCGAACAGCGTGAGCGTGAGGTCCATACGACCCCGATGAACCCCGACCGGAAAGGGTGTACCGGCGTCCGTCGAGCGAGCGACGACTCACCGCACCCCGAGAGTCGGCAACTCGTCCGCTCACACCACCTGTTCGCCGTCGTCGTCGTACACTTCGATAGCGTCGACCGGGCAGACCCGCGCCGCGAATTTCGCATCGAACTCCTCGTCCTCGGGGACCTCAACCTCGAAGATATCCCCCTCTGTCTCCTCACCACCGACCAGATCGGCTTTTCCGTCGTCCAGATCCTTCTCGAACCCGTCCCACTCGGCGACACACTGGAACATGCCAATACAGGTGTCGCGGTCGAATCGTACTCGCATACCGCTGCTACGCCGACCGGATACAAAGCGGTGACGACGCCGCGTGACGCGGGACGGCCGCCGCGTCGGCAGGATCCGATGCCCGGATCCCGCAGCGCGGGAGTTTCACCGGACGATGAGGGTATGCCCCCTGCGGCTCGTTCGTCGAAACGCCCGGTGACGCCGACGCCCTCCCTCTCTCGTGGTCGGGTCGTTTTTATATTCGACGCTACATCGACGCGTATGGAACCGGATGGGCGCACTCTACGGTCCGTCCTCCACAAACGGATCGACGTGTTCCGGTCGCTCGACGAGTCGTCCGCGAGCAAGCCGGAGCTCGTCGACCGGCTGTCGAGTTCGCGGTCGACCGTAGATCGGGCGATCAGTGATCTCGAGGACGTCGACTGCGTCGAGTCGCGCAACGGAACCTACTCGCTGTCGGCAACCGGTCGGTTCGCCCTCACGGAACACGAGCGATACGCGTCCACGACGCAGACAATCGCGCAGGCGAGCGACCTGCTCAGTGGGCTCCCGGAGTCCACGACGCTCCCGTCGGTGTTCCTCGAAGGTGCCGAGGTGACGGTCGGAGATCCCCATGCGCCATCGAGCGCGGCAACGACGAGTAGCCGACTGCTCGAACGGGCGACTGCGATGCGGGGGCTCGCGCCGACGGTGCTCAAGTCGGACGTGTTCATTCTGAACCGCGAGCTCGACCGCGATGACCTGACGATCGACGTGGTCGCCGAACCCGAAGTCGTCGAGGCGCTCTCCGCGCTCTCGGACACCCCGGTATCGGCGCTCGTCGCCCGCGACGCCTTCTCGCTGTATCGGAGTTCCAAGCCACTCCCGTACGCGCTCTGGGTGATGGAGACGCCCGAGGGCGACCGCGCGGGCGTCACGTTCCGCGGAGCCGGCGGCGGTGCCGGAATGGTGACCAACGACGCACCCGACGCGGTCGCGTGGGCGAACGAGACGTTCGAGTCGTATCGGGCGGCTGCGGAGTCGGTCGACCGTCCTATTTAAGCGCGGAGCGACACATACTCCGACGATGACCGAAGTCTGGTTAGTCGACCGGCAGTTCGACTCGAAGGGACTCGTTCGGCTGACGTACGCCACCGAGGACGGCGAGCGCGTCCACACCAAGGAGCTGGCCGAACAGCGGCTCGTGACGGGGGGCGGAGTCACCGCCGGCCGCGACGTCGACGCGAGCGCGCTCGGCGAGACAGATCCGGAGGAAATCGAGCGGTTCGCGGCGGAGGCGTCGCGGATGGCAGCCGAACACGCGCTCGACGACACGGTGTGAACGGTCAGTCGTTTATAAGAGAATATAGTGGACGGTCGGTCAGACGCCTTCGATGATTCGTATTTATAGAAAACACCATCATCTTATAAACTGGAGCGAGCGGCCTGGAGTATGGGGTGTAATGGACCGCAACCACACTGCGATCGCGCCGGTCCGCAGCCACCCTCGCAGGCCGCTCGGGCATTTATAAGTCGCTCGCGGACACGACGACAGGAGGTCGGACGATCAACTCGTTCAGCGATCTCATTTATAAACGCTCCAGCCACGCTTCCGACGGCTTAAATCGGATCGGGGGCTAACTGCCGGTAATGCAACCCAGTTCGCTCTCCGGGCTCCCCGCGGGCGTCGGCGAGGCGCTCGAGGCGGAGGGCGTCGCCGAGCTGTACCCGCCACAGGAGGCGGCCGTCGAGGCCGGAGTCGTCGACGGCGAGAGCCTCGTCGCGGCCGTCCCCACGGCATCCGGCAAGACCCTCATTGCGGAGCTGGCGATGCTCGCGTCGATAGAGCGCGGCGGCAAGGCCTTATATATCGTTCCGCTGCGCGCGCTCGCCAGCGAAAAGAAGGCGGAGTTCGAGCGCTGGTCGGAGTTCGGCGTGACCGTCGGCGTCTCGACGGGCAACTACGAGTCGGACGGCGAGTGGCTCGGCTCGCGTGATATCATCGTCGCCACGAGCGAGAAGGTCGACTCGCTGATCCGCAACGGCGCGCCGTGGATCGACGACCTCACCTGCGTCGTCAGCGACGAGGTCCACCTCGTGAACGACTCGGGCCGCGGCCCGACGCTAGAGGTCACCCTCGCAAAGCTACGGAAGGTGAACACCGGTCTCCAGACGGTCGCGCTGTCGGCGACCGTCGGCAACGCGGACGTCATCGCCGAGTGGCTCGACGCCGAGTTGGTCGAGTCCGACTGGCGACCCATCGACCTCCGGACCGGCGTCCACTTCGGCAACGCGATCAACTTCGACGACGGGAGCCAACGCGAGGTGCCGGTCGACCGCGGCGAGGAACAGACCGCCCGGCTCGTCGCCGACGCGCTCGACACCGAGGAAGAGGGGCAGGGCGGCTCCTCGCTCGTGTTCGTTAACTCCCGCCGAAATGCCGAGTCGGCGGCCCGGAAGCTGACCGAGGTCACGGGATCGCGGCTCACGACTGACGAGCGCGACCGGCTCCGCGAGCTCGCCGAGGAGCTTCGCAGCGTCTCCGATACGGACACCTCCGAGGACCTCGCCGACGCGGTCGAGCAGGGGTCGGCGTTCCATCACGCGGGGCTGGCAAGCGAACACCGGAGTCTGATAGAGGACGCGTTTCGGGACCGCCTCATCAAGGTTATTTCCGCGACGCCGACGCTCGCGGCCGGCGTCAACACCCCCGCCCGTCGGGTGGTCGTCCGCGACTGGCGGCGGTATGACGGCGACTTCGGCGGGATGAAACCCCTCGACGTGCTGGAGGTCCACCAGATGTGCGGCCGCGCGGGGCGTCCCGGTCTCGATCCGTACGGCGAGGCGGTGTTGCTCGCGAACGACGCGGACGGGATGGAGGAGCTGTTCGACCGGTACGTCTGGGCGGACGCCGAGCCCGTCCGGTCGAAACTCGCGGCCGAGCCCGCGCTCCGGACCCACGTGCTCGCGACGGTCGCGTCCGGCTTCGCCGCGACCCGCGAGGGGCTACTCTCGTTCCTCGATAACACCCTCTACGCGACCCAGACCGACGACGAGGGGCGGCTCACGGCCGTCACCGACGCCGTCCTCGACTACCTCGCCGTCAACGACTTCATCGAGCGCGAGCGCGACGAGGTGGACGGCACCGAGCGGCTGTCGGCGACCGGGATCGGCCACACCGTCTCGCGGCTCTACCTCGACCCGATGAGTGCCGCGGAGATGATCGACGGCCTCCGCGACGCGTGCGCCGACGACGCGACGAACACAACGGATGCGATGCCCGCCGAATCCGGGGAGTACGAGCGGGTAGCTCCGGACGATGCGGACGGCGAGCCCGGGTTCGGGACGTACAGTCCTGTGGGCGACGCGGACGACGACGTGGGCGACGCGGACGACGATACCGACGACGCGGCCGGCGAGGAGGACGGGAAGCGGACCGACATCACCCCGCTCGGTTGCTACCACCTCGTGAGCCGGACCCCCGACATGTACGAGCTCTACCTCAAGTCGGGGGATCGGGAGACGTACACGGAGATCTGTTACGAGCGCGAGACCGAGTTCCTCGGGGACGTTCCCTCGGAGTACGAAGACGTCCGGTTCGAGGACTGGCTCGCGTCGCTCAAGACCGCCCGCCTGTTGGAGGACTGGGCGGACGAGGTCGACGAGGACCGGATCACCGAACGATACGGAGTCGGTCCCGGAGACATCCGCGGGAAGGTCGACACGGCCGAGTGGCTGCTCCGCGCCGCGGAAACCCTCGCGAGCGACGTGGAGGGGATCGACGGCGACGCGGTGCTCGCGGTTCGGCGGGCCAGAAAGCGGGTCGAGTACGGCGTGCGCGAACCGCTCCTCAACCTCGCGGGCGTGCGGAACGTCGGCCGGAAGCGCGCACGGCGGCTGTACGAGGCGGGCGTCGAGACCCGCGCGGACCTCCGGGAGGCGGACAAGGCCGTGGTGCTCGGCGCGCTCCGTGGCCGGGAGAAGACGGCGGAGCGGATCCTCGAACACGCCGGCCGCGAGGACCCCTCAATGGACACCGTCGACGCCGACGCCTCGGCCTCGGCGGCCGCGACCGCGGGGAGCAGCGGCGGCGACGGCGGCGGTGACGGCCAGTCAAGCCTCGGTGATTTCGGATGACCGACCCGTTGGCCCAACGGGCCGACGACGAGGAGCCCGCCCAGCCGACGCCCCACCCCGACTGCCGGCTCGTGGAGGGGACGGTGGAGATCGACGACCTCGACGAGTTCCTGGCGTTCATCGAGGAGGTCGGAGAGGAGACGGACGCGGTCGTCCAGGCGTTCGACGCCGACTACGTCGTCGACGGCGACCATCTCCGGCGGGCGACGCGGCTCGCGGCCCGCGCCATCGCCCGCGACGAGGCGGTCGCCCGCGACCCGGCGGTCGAGGTGTTGTTGTACGCCGCGGGCCGCAGGCAGATCGACCGAGGGCTCGAACTCGGCGTCTCGTCCGGAGAGAACCGCGTCGTTCTCGTCGTCGCCGACTTCGGAGGGGTCCCAGGTTCCGACCGCTCGACCGGGGATCTCGACGCGGCCGAACGGAGACTTGCGGCGGGTCTGACCCCGGAGGCGACGCTCGGAACGTTCGACGAGGTCGCGGTCCGCGAGTACTACGACGTGAGCGACCGCGAGCTCGCGGCGACCGCTGGCGACCTCGCCGACGTCGTTCACGAGCGCGTCGCGCTGCTCGACGTCGAGAAGTGACTGGGGCCGGGAACGATCGATGTCGAGAGGTGGGCGATGTCGAGAGGTGGGCGATGTCGACGTCGCGAACCGCGCCGAGGATCGGTATCGAACCCCTTCGCTTCGCCTCCAAACCGACGGACTGCGGAATGGTTTCGTTCCAGTCGAAGCCAGCGCTACCCCGTGGTTGAACGTCGACTCGTGGAGCGGAACCCGTCCAAGAACACGGTCGGCGGGTAGAATAGTCCATCCTGGATTCGAACCAGGGTCGAAGCCCCCAGAAGGCTTCAGGATTGGCCACTACCCCAATGGACTGTGCGCATCACCGCTACTCCACGCGTGTTTGTAAGCGTTGCGCGTCGCATCCTCCGTGGTATTCGGTCGCATTCGTCGGAAGCGGCGCGAGCAACCTCCCTCGTCGTGATCGTCGCATATGGATCGATCGACGCGTTTTAGCGATCCGACTGACCACAGTCGTGTATGTACATCGGACGGTTCCTCGTCGTCGCTCCCGGCATCGGTGCCTACCGCGTCTCCTCGCGCTCGTTCCCGAACCGCCGCGTGGTCGACCGCGGCGATACCCTGACCGTGGGCCCGACCCCTGACGCGCCCGAGACGGACAACCCGTACGTCTCCTACAACTGCGTCCGCGAGGTGGAGACGCCGACCGGCGAGCCGCTGGCGGTCGTCGGCAACGGGTCACACGTCGACCCGGTCGCGGAGAAGGCGGAGCTCGGCTATCCCGCCCGCGACGCGCTCGCGACCGCGCTGCTCGCGCTCGACTTCGAGAAGGACGACTACGACACGCCCCGGATCGCCGGCGTCGTCGGCGCGGACACGGCGACGATCGCGACCGTCAGACGCGACGCCCTGATCGTCGAGACGGTGGACTCGCCGACCCTCGTCGCCACCTACGAGCTGGACGCGCCCGAATCTCATGACCTTGCGGCGACCGACGCGGCGTCGGCCGCGACCGAGCTCCTCACGGCCGACTTCGAGCACTCCGTGTGTGCCGCGGCCGCGACCGTCGACGGGGAGGGCGTCTCGCTGGCGTTCGACAACGGCGAGTAGGTCCGAGAACTCCTCGGTCGGTCCCGGCAGCTTCCGGCTCCCGACGCCTTTTGAGCCCTCGGGGAGACGACCGCGTATGGAGCGCGTTACAGCGGCTACGTACCACGATATCACGAAGCCGACCGACCCGCGACTCTCACCGGACGGCAATCGGGTCGCCTTCCTCCGGCGACAGCCGAACGGCGACGAGGACTACGAGTCGACGGTGTACGTCGTCGACGCCGGGGCTGGCGACGGCGGGAGCGAGGTCGACGGCGGAACGGCACCCCGGCGACTCACCCTCGCGGAAGGGGCCGACGCCGAACCGCGGTGGAGCCCCTCCGGCGACCGGATCGCGTTCACCTCGACGCGGGGGGCCGACGACGACCGCCAACAGCTGTGGGTCCTCCCGATGGACGGCGGGGAGGCCCGGCAGGTCACGGACGTCGTCGGTGGCGTCTCCGGGATTGCGTGGTCGCCGGACGGCGAGCGGATCGCGTTCACCCAGTCGGTCACCGCCGAGGACCGTGAGGCGGACCGTGACCTGTCGGTTCCGGACGAGTACGAACCCGAGGAGCACCCCGATCCCCGCGTGATCGACCGCACAGTCTACCGGACGAACCAGTCGTACTTCGACGGCCGCCGGTCGGGCGTGTACGTCGTCGACGCGGACGCGGTCGTGGACGGCGTCGAGAGCAGCCCGGAAGCGGGTGATTCCGCCGAGCCCGAGTCGTCCGCGGTCGAGCGCGTGACCGACCGCGACGCCGACTTCGCCGCGCCGGAGTGGGGTGACGCCGACACGCTGTATTACACCGAGTCGGTCGGTGATGACCCCGACGACTCCTACGAGATCGCGATCCACGCACGGGACCTCGCGGACGATGTCGTCGAGCGGATCCACACCACGACCGGGTGGGGAACGTCGCTCGCGGCGACCGCGGACGGCCGGGTCGCGTTCGCACACACGGAGCCGGAGGGGGCGTCGATGAACCAGAGCGACCTCCACGTCCTCGATCGCGCGAGCGACACGGTTCGCTCGCCCACCGAGGGGCTCGACCGCGGACTCGGCTACGAGACATCCCCGCAGTGGGGTCCAAATGGAGAGGAACTCTACTTTGCCACGCCCGACGAGGGGAAGACCGCGCTGTGGAGCGTTCCGGCTGACGAGAGCGCGGACCCCGAACGTCGCTTTCGACGCGGCGCGATCGCCGGAGCAACCGTGGGTTCGACCGCGCGCGACGACGTCATCGTCGCCGCCGCGCTCAGCGAGTGGGACCACCCCGGTGACGTGTTCCTGTTCGACGCCGGAGCCGACGAAACGGTCCGGCTGACCGAGTTGAACGCGGAGCTGCTGGCCGAGCGCCACGTAGGAGAGCCCGAGGAGCTACGCTTCGAGTCCGACGGGACCGAGATAGAGGGCTGGGTGCTCACGCCGCCCGGGTTCGACGCGGGTGACGGCTCGGGCGGCGCGGAAGACGACGAGTACCCGCTCGCGGTCGAGATCCACGGCGGCCCCCACGCGATGTGGACGACATCGGGAACGATGTGGCACGAGTTCCAAACGCTCGCGGCCCGCGGCTACGTAGTCTTCTGGTCGAACCCGCGTGGCTCCTCGGGCTACGGCGAGTCGTTCCTCCAAGCGATCGAGCGCGACTGGGGAGGGGTCACCCTCGCCGACGTGGAGGCGGGCGTCGACACGGTGCTCGACGACTACCCGGTCGACGAGGAGAACGTCTTCGTCACCGGCGGCTCGTTCGGCGGATTCATGACCGCGTGGGCGGTGGGGAAAACCGACCGGTTCCGCGCCGCAGTCGCTCAGCGCGGCGTCTACGACCTGACTGGGTTCTACGGCTCCACGGACGGGGCGTACAAGCTGGTCGAGGGCGACTTCGACACGGTCCCCTCCGCGGAGCCCGGCTGGTTGTGGGAGCAGTCGCCGACCGGCCACGCCGACGCGGTCGACACGCCGACGCTACTGATCCACTCCGAGGACGACACCCGCACCCCGATCTGTACGGCGGAGCTGTACCACCGGATCCTCCGGAAGAACGGCGTCGACACCCGGTTCGTGCGGTATCCCCGCGAGGGGCACGAGCTGTCGCGGTCGGGCGAACCGGCCCACGTCGTCGATCGCATCGAGCGGATCGCTCGCTGGTTCGACGGGTACTCCGATCACCACGACGCGCCGCGGACGCTGGATCGCTCCGAGGACGACGGACTGACGGCCGGCGAGAACGACGAGAGCGAGGACGCCTGATCGGTCGACCTACTCGCCGTCCGGGTCGAACTGGTCGATCGAGTCATGGACGCCCGCCACCCACTCGTCGAGCGCGTCGTGTAACAGCGTCTTCGCCTCCGGGACGGGGATCGCGGTGTACTGATACACGTACCCGCCTGAGTCGAGCAGCCGACGGCGACGATCGATCAGTCCCTTCTCGCGGAGCGTCGACAGCGATCGATTCACGTTCGAGCGGTCACGGTCGAGGACGGCCGCGAGTTCGGCGACGGTGCTCCCCGGATGCTCGATCAGGGTCAGATACGTTCGGCTCTCGTGGTCCCGGATGCCGAACACACAGGAGAGGACGTGATCGAAGGAGGGCGAGGCGTCGCCGACGAGCTCCTCGATGTCCGGCTGAGGGATATCGGGTTCGGCCATGTCATACGATCGGTGGCGACGGGCTTAAACATCGGTCCTCGGCGGTGACGGGGTGGGTACTCACTCCTCGGCAGCGTAGCCCATTCGATAGAGGCAGCTGCGCATCTCTGCCTCCTCGGTGTGTCTGTGGAGGTTCGTCGGCGTGTCACAGTGGTACGTCTCCCCGTCGTATCGGAGCACGACCTCGTGGGTGCCGCCGGCGACCTCGACACCGATGAGTATCCGACGGCCCGCCCGAAGTTCATCGAGGATCTCGTCGGCGGAGCGCTCACCGGGTTCGATCCGCAGTGGTCCGTCCATCGATCAGGTGATCGTCGACTCGGGGCCGCCCTGCTCTTCGGGCGGTTCAACCCCTTCCGCGGCCGCGACATCCTCCGTCCGTTTCTCGGTCTCGACGTGCCAGCGGTCGATCTCCGACTCGTAGTCGTCGAGGATCTCACGGACCTCCGATTTCAGGCGGTCGTCGTTAACGTTCACCTCGAACTCGAACGTTTCTCCGTCGGCACCGCGGCCGACCTCGGTGACGTTTGCGCTGATGAGTTCGTTGTCGAAGTAGTACGGCGCGACCTGCGTCATCACCTTTTGATACACGGTGTTCTCGACCTTTCGGATCGCCTTCCGGCCCGCGGAGTCGGCCGCCCGGGCGACGTGATCGATGGACTCCCCCCACCGTTCCATCGCGCCCTCCGTGTCGTCGTCCTCGACCTTCTCGTAGGACTCCGTGAGCTTCTCGCCCGCGGTTTGGAGGTCGTCACCCGGACTCTGTCCGGCCTTCTCGCCGTTCCCCTCGCTCACGGACGCCTGCTCGGCAGTCTTCTCGGAGACGTCCTCGTCGATCCGCTCGTGGGCCTTCGGTCGCCAGTCGTCGAAGTCGTGGAACGCGTCGCCGTCGGTACCGGCCTCCCGGAGCGCGAGCGTGATCCGCTCGCCGTGTTCGACGATGTCGCCCCAGTCCCCGCGTTGTTTGAACCCGGAGATACTCTCTTCCATTGTTGGCGCGGGCTACGTGGCGAATGGGTATAAGTTTCCCCTGTCGGCTATCATTTCTGATGCGGATCGATCGACGTGGGTCCCACCGTGCGGATCCGCGCTACTGCTCCGCGGGTTCCGGCTCGTTGCCGGTGTCGGGGCTCGGCTGGTGGACTTCGTCGCCGAGGGCGATCCAGACCATGTACACCATCGCAGCGACCATCGCGAGCGTCGCTATCGATCCAACGATACCGACCATGGAGACGGAGACGAGACCGAACATACCTGCGGATGGGCGGTGATGGTGTATCAACGTATCGGCTCGTGACGGATCGTCCGTCAGACGCGGCGTGGCCACGTGATCACGTTTTAAGGCGTGCGGGGACCCCCCTTCGACAATGACGATCGAAGACCGGGATGACGCCCATCTCGTCACGCACGCGTTGGCGAAGGACACCCTCTCGCGGCTACGCGACGTCGAAACTGAGCAGGTCGCCTTCCGAAAGGGACTGGTGAAGCTCGGCCGGATCTGCGGGTACGAGATCATCGACGGGGCGATGGGGACGGAGTACGTCCCGGTCCACACCCCGCTCGCGGAGACGACCGGCGAGCGCGTCAAGGGGTTGGACGACGTCGTCATCATCAACGTGCTCCGGGCGGCAACGCCGTTCGTCGAAGGACTCTTAAAAGCCTTCCCGCGGGCGAAACAGGGCGTCATCTCCGCCGGCCGCGACGAGGAGGCGGGAATGAACGCGGACGGCGAGTTCCCGATCACCATCGACTACGTGAAACTGCCGGAGATACGCGAGGACGACACGGTGATCGTCGCGGACCCGATGCTCGCAACGGGGTCGACGATGTGTGCCGTCCTCGACCACATTCTCGCGGAAGCGGACGACTACGAGGATCTGTTCGTGCTCTCCGCGGTCTCCGCGCCCGACGGACTGGTCCGCGTCGCCGACGCCGTTCCCGACGCCGACCTGTTGACCGTCGCCATCGACGACCACCTCGACGAAGACGGCTTCATCGTCCCCGGCCTTGGCGATGCCGGCGACCGGGCGTTCCGAACGAACTGAGAACGACGCGGACCTCGCCCGGGTGAGCGTGGTCGTAACGTGTTTTAAGGGCTCCCCCCACGAGCGATCCGTATGAGCGACGCGCCGACGACCAACCCTTGTGAGGCCTGCGGCGAGGCGACGACGGACGCGCTCGCGCGGACCGTCCGTCTCAGCGTCGACCGGGCGAACATCGACACCCAGCGGCTCTGTCCCGAGTGTTTCGCCGACTGGATCGACCGGTACCAGTCCGAGATGAGCGGTGGGAGCGAGGACGCCGACGGTGGATCCGACTCCGAGATAATCGTCGACTGACGGCTTCGTTCTCGGTTCGAACCGGGCAACGCCCTGGCTGGCAACGTCCGACCCCACCGCCCGTCTTAAGCCGCGGCGGAACGGAACCGGACGTAATGGATCTCGCGATCGACACCCCGACCCCGTCGGCACCGGACTGCGCCGACGACGGGACGTGGCTCGCCTGTATCGAGTGCGACGAGACGTTCGCCCCCTTCGAGGACGTGCGGTACACCTGTGACGAGTGTGACGGCCTGCTCGAAGTGCGGTACGACGACCCGCCGACGTTCGACGAGTTCGGGTCGGGCGCGTCGACGGACGGCCCGGACCGCGGCGTCTGGCGCTATCGCGAGGCGCTCCCCTTCGATCTGGGCGTGACGCTCCCCGAAGGCGACACGCCGCTTCACCGCGTGCCCCGGATCGAGGAGGCCGTCGGCGTCGACGCGCTCCGGATCAAACACGAGGGAATGAACCCCACCGGATCTTTTAAAGATCGGGGGATGACGGTCGGGGTCCGGGTCGCCGAGGAGCTCGGCGTCGGCGCGCTCGCCTGTGCCTCGACGGGCAACACCTCAGCCGCGCTCGCCGCCTACGGCGGCCGCGGCGGCATGCAGACGCTCGTGCTCCTGCCGCAAGGGAAGGTCGCCGCGGGAAAGGTCGCACAGGCGAGCCTCCACGGCGCGCGCATCCTGGAGGTCGACGGCAACTTCGACGCCTGTCTCGACATCGTACAAGAACTGGCGGCCCGGGGGGAGGCGTACCTGCTCAACTCGCTGAACCCGTTCCGTCTGGAGGGCCAGAAAACGATCGGCTTCGAGATCTTAGAGGAGTTCTACGCGGACTACGGCGGCTTCCCGGACCGGATCGTGCTCCCCGTTGGCAACGCCGGGAACACCTCTGCGCTTTATAAGGGGTTCCGCGAACTCGTCCAGGCTGGCGCGCTCGACGTCGACGAGGTTCCCAAGCTGACCGGCGTTCAAGCCGGGGGGGCTGCCCCGATGGTCGAGGCGATCGAGGAGGGGAACGACGAGATCCGCCGGTGGGAGGAGGTCGAAACGCGGGCGACCGCGATCCGTATCGGCAACCCGGTCAACGCGCCGAAGGCGATTCCGGGGATCCGCAACACGGGTGGCACCGCGGTCGCCGTCAGCGACCCGGAGATCACGGCCGCACAGGCACACCTCGCAAGCGAGGGGGTCGGCGTCGAACCCGCTTCCGCGGCGAGTCTCGCCGGCCTCAAGAAACTCCGCCGAGAGGGCGTCGTCGACGACGACGAGCGCGTCGTCTGCCTGACGACCGGACACCTCTTAAAAGACCCCGAGGCGGCCTACGAGGCCGGCGGCGACCCCGAACCCGTCCCGAACGACGTCGACGCGGTCGTCGAACACCTGCGGGACTGACAGGCCCGAACGTATTTGTGTACACAAACACAAACACAACATATGGGAACGAAGACGATCGGGATCCGGGAGGCAGTGTACGAGCGGCTGCGTGCCCGGAAACGCGAGGGCGAGAGCTTCACGGACACCATCGACCGACTGATCGAGGAGTCGGGCGGCGACTGGCGAGAGGGATTCGGAACGCTTCCAGCAGAGGAGACAGAAGCGCTGCGTGAGGCCACCCGCGAGTCACGAGGCGATACAGCAACCGCGCTCTCTGCCCGACAGCGCCGCGGAGTCGGGCAGTTTGAGACCGCAAGCCGGGCAGACGACGGAGACGAGAGAACCGTCGAAAACGGGCCCGACGCTGACGGCGAGGAGGAGGCGTGACGACACACCTGTTAGACACCACGTTCCTGATCGACTATCTCAGGGGTGACGAAGGCGTCAAGGAGTATCTGACCGAGACGGAGGACGACCCCCTGCTCACAACGACGCTCAACCTCAAGGAGGTTGCCACGGGGTGGCGGCTTCGGGGCGAGTTCGCTCCCGAGAGCCTTTTTTCGACGTTCGACTGGGTCGATGTCGTCCCCTTCCGGATTGAACACGCCGTGGCCGCGAGCGAGTACGCGGCGTCGCTCTACGAGTCGTCGGAGCACACTCGACGCGAGATAGACGCAGCCGCGGCCGACCTCCTCATCGCGGCGGTCGCGGACGAGGAGGGCGCGACCGTCGTCACCCGCAACGTGGAGGATTTCGAGCGGTTCGGTGTTCCGACGGCGACGTACTGAGACCCAGTTCCTCGATCGCCGTTCGGCGTGTTCGGTTTTTATACTCCCCAGCCCGGGCGCATCGACTCGAACTGATCCGAGTCGTGGCCGAACACGACCTCGGCGTCGTGGCGGCGCTCGATCGCCCGAAGTCGTCGAAGGCTCTCGCGCCACTCCGTCTTCCCCCACAGGAGCGGCCCGCCGAGTGGGAGTTCGTCGTCGTAGTTGGCCCGCATGTACGCCTGATCGCCTGCGAACACGAGCGTGCCCTCGTCGTCGAGATGGAGCACGGAGCCGGTTAGTCCGGGCGTGTGACCGGGCAGACGGACGAACTCGAGGTCGGTGAAGTGCTCCTCGCGGTCGGCGTGGAGGGGCTGCCAGTTCAGGTCGTGATCGAAGTCCGCGAGCAGGTAGCCGCCGTCGCCCGCGCCCACCTTCGCGTCGTAGTAGGCGAACTCCAGTTCTTTCCGATGCGCATAGATCGGCGTGTCGGTGCCCGCGAAGAACTCCAGTCCGCCGGCGTGGTCGATATGTAGATGGCTCACAAACACGGCGTCGATGTCGTCGAGCGCGTAGCCGGCGGCCGCGAGGTCGTCGTCGAGTCGGTGATCGCTCGCGTCGTGCGGATGAAACGCCTCGACGAGGTCGTCGGGCCAGTGCCCGTCGGCCGCCTCGTGGTGTGAGCCCGTGTCCCAGAGGATCGTCGCCTCCGGGTGGTCGATCACGAGGTTCCACACGGGGATCTCGTCGTAGTCGATATCGGGGTTGCGATCGGTGCGGGTGGCGAGCGTGTTCCCCTCCAGCATGTAGTTCATGTCGCAGCGGATTCCCCCGCGATCGATGACATAGACCTCGGCGTCGACCATGCTCTGCCGTTCTCGCGGGAGGAATAGACCCTTTCGACTCTGTTGAAACCCTTCACATCTGATACGAGAGCCGTGCTGAATACAGGCGGGAATTTCTCACACACCGGCTTCTTCCAGTCGTGTCCAGTTCGTTACTCAGTTCTTGGATCTACATCGAGTAACTACGTCCAGTCCCGGCCGACCATCGGACCACCAGACTGCCACTCCAAAGACGAAAGTGACCGCCTCAAACCACAGCGTCGTAATTTCAACTCCCCCGATCGTCCCAACGACTTTCACCCCGGAGTACGGTGGCATTTCTGTTATCGGCCACAGCAGGAAACCGAGTTCGTGGAAGTCACCGGCCAAAACGTGCCACGGGATATCTGCTGCGATGTGTGACCCGTAGCCGATCGCAAACGCAACGGCAAGATCGAACCGATGTCGCTGATGAACAAGGAATCCAACTACCCCAACGATCAATATGGCCCCGAATAGAGAGTGTGCGAACGTCCGCCCAACGGGTGTGATTCCAACGAGCCACAGCGGTTGATCGATTAGATCCGGAAGAGCTGCGGCACAGACCGCGACGACTGTTGGCACTCCCTGCGGTTGTCTCTCGTGTCGGATACGCGTGTACCCCGCATAGCAGAGGTACCCGACGACCGGATGAACGATTGGGTTCATCTCTCGCATGAGGACAGTGTCTTACTAATGACATAGCAGTTCCCGTTGGACAAACGAGTAATCGGCCCTGCTGAACTCATCCTCTACGTCCAGCACGACGCGCGAAACCGGTCACTATCTAAGGATTTCACGTATGGAAACGCTGCTAGCTAGCCAAACCACGGCTAACAACAAAATGATTACGCCGTCTAGGGATCTGCTTCTTCCACAGCCGGTAGGCGGTCGAAACGTGTGTGCGGTGCGGTCGCTGTCTAGCGATAGCAGATGCTAAAGAAGGGCCCCGACCGACCGCTGAGGGCCGCCGATTGGCGGCCCTCAGCTCCCTCGTCTGTCTGCCCGGCCAGTGGTCATCATCATTCGGAGAGGCGATCTTGTGACTCGGGACGCCAGCACGTGAAGCAGAGATTCACGTATTCGGGCTTTCCCGGATGCCGCGCGCCGCGGCATCCGGGCTGTAGCGCCCATGACTCGACTTCTTTCGCGCACGGACCAGTCAACAGAACGTGCTCTATGGCACGGAATCCTTATCGGTCTCTTGCGCCCCATATCTTGGTTCACGTTCTCTAGGGATAGCAGCGTTTCCATCGAGTCAACAGAACTCCCCCGTTCTTTCCCGGAGAAACCCGGCCGCAGGTTGCCGCCGTCGCTTACAGCTCCGCTTCCCGTGCCGCCTCGTCGTCGAGGGTTATTTCCGTCACCTCGATAATCCGACTGTCCGCGAGTAGGGTCTCGATAGCCTCGTCGGGAACGTCATGGTCGAGGTCGTAGACGGTGAGTGCCTCGCCGCCCTGTGTCTCGCGGGCGTTGTACATCCCCGCGATGTTCACGCCGTGGTCACCGAGGACGGTACCGACCAGCCCGATGACGCCCGGCTCGTCGGTGTTGCGCGCGACGAGCATGTGGCCGTACGGGACCGCGTCGACGCGGAAGCCGTCGATCCGGACGATCCGGGGGTCCTCGCCCGCGAACAGCGTCCCTTCGACGCTGAGCGAGTCGTCACCGTTGTTGACGGTGACTCGAACGATGCTCTGGAAGTCGTCGGTTTGCCGGGTCTTCGACTCGGTCACGTCGATACCGCGCTCCTCTGCCAGCCGGGGAGCGTTGACCGCGTTCACCTGCCACTCCAGCGGCTCGAACACGCCCTTCAGCGCGGAGGCGGTGACCAGATCGACATCCTCCTCGGCGATGTCGCCCTCGTAGGTCACCTCGACGCTCGTGATCCGGCCGTCGAGGAGCTGTGCGGCGACCTTCCCAGCGGTCTCCGCAACCGCGATGTACGGCTCGATCCGCGGGAACGCGGTCTCGTCCACGGACGGAGCGTTGAGCGCGGTCAACACCGGCTCCCCGTTGAACGCCGCGATCACCGCCTCCGCAGTGTCGACCGCGACGTTCTCCTGTGCCGCCTCCGTCGACGCGCCGAGGTGTGGCGTGAGGACGACGTCCTCAACGTCCAGAAGCGGGGAGTCGTCGGGGAGCGGCTCCTCGGCGAACGAGTCGAGCGCGGCACCGGCCACGACGCCGTCGTCGACGGCCTCGGCCAGCGCGTCCTCGTCGACGATGCCGCCGCGAGCACAGTTGATCAGGTAGCCACCCTCCAGCTGGGCCAGTTCGTCCTCGCCGATCATGCCCTCCGTCTCAGGCAGGAGGGGCGTGTGGATCGTCGCGAAGTCGCCGCGGCCGAGCGCCTCGTGGAGGTCGTCCACGAGCTCCGCGCCGAGCCGGTCGGCACGCTCCTCGGAGATGTACGGGTCGTAGACGACGAGATCCATCCCAAGCGAGTCGAGCCGTTTGGCCACTTCCTGACCGACGCGACCGAGGCCGACGATCGTGAGCGTCTTGTTGTTCACCTCGGTGCCGAGGAACGCCCCTTTCGCCCACTCGCCGCCCTTCAGTCGGCCGTGAGCCTGCGGGATCGATCGCGCGGTAGCGAACGTCATCGCAACGGAGTGTTCGGCGGCCGCGCGGACGTTCCCCTCGGGCGCGTTGGCGACGATGACGCCGTGGTCGGTAGCGGCCTCGATGTCGATGTTGTCGACGCCGATGCCGGCACGACCGACGATCACGAGATCGTCGGCTGCCTCGAACACCGACCGGGAAACGTCGGTTCCGGACCGAACGATGAGCGCGTTGGCGTCGCTCACGGCGTCCAACAGCGCGTCACCCTCGACGTCATAGTCCGTCTGCACCTCGTGGCCGGCCTCCCGTAACCGATCCAGACCGGGATCGGCTATCGGGTCCGTAACGAGTACTTTCATGCTCGTAGGGACCGGCGGCGCGAGGTTAACGCTTTCCTCATCGCGCGGTTTTGCCGGTCCGATAGCGGAGCAGGGACGACCGCCCGATCCGTGATCGTGTAAGTATAACCCCTCCGTTTCGGGTGGAACCAAGTCGTTCGTGCGTATGGCCGGCGTTGTGTCCGTCACGAGAAGAGGGTCCGCGTGTTCGGCGACGGATACGTTCCGCTCTCGAGTGCTATTTATAAGCGGTCGCCGAGATCCTCGGCGAAGTACGTCACGATCAGATCCGCGCCCGCGCGCTTGAGCGAGAGCAGCGACTCGTGGGCGGTCGCCTCGAGATCCAGCCAGCCGTTTTCAGCGGCCGCGTGGAGCATCGCGTACTCGCCGGAGACGTTGTATGCGGCGATCGGCCGGTCGAACTCTCGGCGAAGGTCCGAGACAACATCGAGGTACGGGAGTCCGGGTTTCACCATGAGGACATCCGCTCCTTCCTCGGCGTCGAGACGGGCCTCACGAAGCGCCTCGCGGCGGTTCGCGGGGTCCATCTGGTAGTGGCGGCGGTCGCCGAACGCGGGTGCGCCGTCGGCGGCGTCCCGGAACGGACCGTAAAAGGCGGACTCGTACTTCGCGGCGTAGCTCATGAGCGCGACCCCCTCGTGGCCGGCGTCGTCGAGCGCTTCCCGGATCGCCCGAACCTGCCCGTCCGTCATCGCCGAGGGGGCGACCATGTCCGCCCCCGCGTCGGCCTGCGAGACGGCCGTTTCCGCCAACAGTTCCAGCGTCTCGTCGTTTTTCACCGTCAGCGTCGGGTCCGACTCGGCGCTCTCCTCGACGACCCCGCAGTGACCGTGGTCAGTGTACTCACACAGACAGACGTCGCCGATGACGTAGGCGTCCGTCTCCGCCGAGATGCGCCGAATCGCACGCTGAACGACGCCGTCCTCGGCATACGCACGGCTCCCCGTCGCGTCCTTCGTTTCCGGAATCCCGAACAGGATGACGGCTTCGACGCCCGTCCTCCGAATCTCCTCGACGCGAGCGACGGCCTCGTCGACGGGGACGCGCTCGTGGCCCGGCATCGACTCGATAGGGACGCGCTCGTCGGTCGTCGCGTCGACGAAGACGGGCGCGACGAGGTCTGACGCCGCCAGCGACGACTCGCTGACGAGCGGGCTGACGCCGTCGGTACGGAGTCGGCGGGGACGGTCGGTCGGGTACATACGCGGGGATCGGTGCCGGACCGTCTTTTATAATTCGTTCGCGGGATCAATGAGGCGTTCGCGGGATCCGAGTGCGTGTCCACGCGGAACGAAGCACCCGCCTACTCCGTCGACTCGACATCGATCCGGTCGCGAAGCGCCTCCAATCCGTCGTCTTCGGCCAGCTCCTCGACCCGCTCGCGGAAGTGATCCGTACACAGTCCGACGACGACGCCGGCCTGTTCGGCCTCGAACGCGGCCTCGTGGTCGCAGTAGTGACACCGCATACTCGGCTCTCGGTCGCGCCGGGAGTTAACCTTGTTCCTCATCCGGGTCGGGGAGTCGCTCGCGGACCGGCTCGAACGCCGACGCGGAGAGTCCGGCCGCGCCGAGCGTCCGCTCGTGGGCGTCGCTCCCGCCCGTCAAGAGGAGGTCCGCGTCGGCCGCGACGCGGTCGACGCGCTCGACATCGACCGGCCGGCCGTACGGATAGAACCGTTCGACCGCGTCGAGATCGCGGGCGACATCGAGCGCGGCGTCGACGTCGTCGTAGCGGAACGGGTGCGCGAGCCCGACGACCGGACAGGCCTCGCGGAGGAGCGCGACGCCGCGGTCGAGATCGGTCACGTCGCGGGCGACGTAGCAGGGGCCGTCGTTGCCGATCAGTTCGTCGAAGGCGTCAGTGTAGTCGTACGGCGCAGACGACTCATCGATGGCGCGAGCGATATGCGGACGGCCGAGCCCGGGTCGCGGCTCGACGTCGAGGTCGATCCCCAGTCGGTCCTCGACGCGGGCGAGGATCCGCGCGCCGCGCTCCTGACGATCCGTTTGGAGCCGGTCGATCTCGGCGTCGAGCGCGTCGGTGTGTTCGACGGCGTAACCGAGCAGGTCGAGCCGCTCGAAGCCGGCGTCGACCCGGAGTTCGATCCCGCGGACGATCCGGACTCCGTCACGCTCGACGACCGGCGCGTCGATCCCCGGATGGATGCGGTCGTGATCGGTGACGGCGACCCAGTCGAGACCGGCCTCGCGGGCGGCGGCCGGCACCTCCTCGATCGTCAACGTTCCGTCCGAGACGGTGGTGTGCGTGTGGAGGTCGGCAACGACGGACCCGTCCGAAACGACTCCGGCGTCCGTCTCCGTGGCGTCAGCATCGGCGGTCATATCGCCCGTTCGCGGCCGTGTCACTAAGGATCGACGATGCGCGACGCAGATGTATTAGGATATATAAGGAGTACCACTCGACTAAGGACGTACATGGACAATCATTAAGAACCGTCGGCGGTTTTGATCTGTTGATGCGATTGAATGGCGTCGACGACCGGATCGAACGGCACCAGTTCCCGACCACCTCGGAAGAGATCATCGCGGCTCACGGGAACGCGACGGTAGAGCTCGCCGAGGGCTCCGAGCGGCTCGGCGACGTGCTCGAACGGTTCGGCGAGCAGACGTTCGACGCGCCCGAAGAGGTGCTCGACACGCTACGAGCCGGCGTCTGTCACCGGGGAGTCGGTCGCCGGTTCTACTCGGACCGAGATCCGACGGCCGCCGGCGAAAACGGACCACAGCCGGTCTCGTTCTGAGCGGACGGGCGAACGACCGGGAGTGGTCTCAGTTTTGTACGGGCTACCGGGAGCCACGAGACGCTTATAAACGCGGCGAGAGCGTCAGTCGAGCCACTCGATCACACCGGAGAGGTCAAGCGGTACCGATCCGCTCCGGTACCCCTCGACTCGCCCGCTTGGGCGGGCACGGAGAACGATCGCGGGTTTGTGTCGAACCGCGGGTTTCGCGGCGGCGACCGCGCCCCAGTCGTCGGCCGGGAACGAGCTACAGTCGACGAGGAGGGTCGCCCCGCCGCCGTGGGCCTCGAGTTGCCCCCTCGTCTTCGTTTGTACGGTGTCGCGGACGGCGGCGACGGGGTCGTTTGCCGACCGAGTCGCGACGGGTTGCGGACGGGTCACCTCGACGAGCCACGCGGCTCCCGTATCGGGATCCGCGGCGCGGAAATCCAGCGAGTGACCGGTCGTCACCTCGATCTCCGGCGTGACCTCGTAGCCAGCGCGAGCGAGCAGGCTGGCGGCCGTGAACTCCGCGATCGTCGCGCTCATCCGGACGAGATCCATCGACATCGACGTGCCGAGCTTGCCCGCCATCGTCTCCCGGAACTCGTCGAGGATCCCGGGACGAAGAAGCTCTTCGACGTAGCCGACCGCCGCCTCGCGCGTCGCGTCCGGGAAGCCGGCGGCGTGGTCGCGGAAGAACGCCCGCGTCGTCTCCGATCCGTCCTTCGAGCAGAACACGGGAAGGAAGTACCACGAGACGTGCGGGTAGTCGGCGAGCCACGGCTCGTCGTCGTGAAGCCCGGCGAGCAGTTCCCGTTGTGCCCACCGCGAAACAGCATACGGGACCTCGTCGAACCCGTACTTGTCCGTCCGCCAGAGGTCACTCGGCGTCTCCGTGTTGCCGAGCCAGTAGCCGACGGGGCCGGCGTTCGCACCCGCCGGTGGGTCGTCGTCGGAGTCCGTCCAGCAGAACAGCGCCATCGACCCGTCGTCCATGTCGAACCGCCGCGCGTCGTATCCGGAGGGTGACGCGAACCAGGGGTCGTCAGCGACCACGCCGAGGTTCTCGTCGAGCGGGCGTTCGATCCGCGAGCGCACTCGGTTCCGGTCCCAACGGCCGGGGGCGCGCCTGAATCGGAGCGGTTGTGCCACGGGTTCGCTACCCGGCCGGCCGGCTAATGGCTTCCGGTGGAGAAGGAGGTACGACCACCTGATCACGGGGGCGTAGTGGGTAGATCGTCGACAGGTATATCAATGGGTGTTCCATAGTCAAGGCGTACCATGTCAATGGGTGCCTATGACGAGGACGAACACGAGCGCCGTGCGCAGAAGACGAGCGTCGTCGACGCGGATTTCGACGCCGAACGGCCGGAGTACGCGGGATCGCTCACCTACGACTCCGGCAACTCGACGGAGGCACTCCTCGACACGTTTCAAGAACTGAAGGACGACTGACGCCGCGTCCCGGACACGGTGCGGCGGTTCGATCCCTTCTCGCAGTATCGGTCCCGTCGGTCAGGAATCCGTGAGCAGTATCGCCGTCGAACAGACGACGGCAACCGCAAGCACGTGGCCGACGACCGCCCCCAACAGGATCGGCTCCGCCAGCAGGAAGGGAACGAGCCCGAGTTGGAGCACGGAGAACCCGATGTTCTCTGCGTCCAGCCGGCGGACGCTCGCGGCGTCCTCGGGCGAGAGGTCGACGTGGACGGCCCGCCAGAGCGCGACCACCGCGCTCCACCACGACGTGCCGATCCGATAGGTGAGGTCCCAGAGGATCAACAGCGTGAGATACACGACCGGGATCGGCGGATCCGAGCCGAACAGCCGCTGAAGAAGTGCCCCGTCCCAAACGAACAGATACGTCACGAGCGCGATGAACGCGAGCACGCCCAACACGATCTCAACGCTCGACCCGAAGAGGAGACGCTTGTGGGACGACGGCGTCGACAACAGTCGGTTCTTTTCGCCGAGCCGGTGCATCTCGACGCTGCCGATCGCCGCGACGACGACCGCCGCGGTGCCCGCGATGACCGCGTTCCACAGCCCGTAGTACCAGCCCAAGAGGAGAACGCCGGCCTGAAAGATCACGAACTGGATCGTGACCGCGAGCGTTCGCGGAACCTCAAGGCCCGGGATTCCACTTACGAGGCTCTCGTACACCCACGTCTCGCCGTACTGTCGGCTCACGACGAGGCGTCCTCGCGATCGTCGACGGCGGCGGTTCCGGCGGTTCCGGCGGCGTCGACCGCCCGCGCGACCGCGAGATCGAAGGGGGTGGACTCCACCGGCACCAGCTCACGGATCCGGTCGTCCTCGACGATGACGGTGTTGCGGAGTCCTTCCACGAGCGACCGCGCGAGGTACGGGTTCACGTCCGTGACGAGCCGGAGCCACCGGGCGGACAGCCCGGGGCTCAAAACGGGAACTCGAACGATCCGGAGTCCGTGCCCGAACTGTCGGCGGGTTCGGCGGAGGATCTCCGCGTACGTCAACACGTCCGGGCCGCCGATCTCGTAGGTCTCGCCCGCGGTCTCCGGGGCATCGAGAACACCGCTCAGATACGCGATCACGTCGTCGATCGCGATCGGCTGACACAGCGTGTCGACCCACTTCGGCGTGAGCATCACCGGAAGGCGGCTCGCGAGCCCGCGGATCACCTCGAAGCTCGCGCTGCCCGCACCGATGACGATCGCGGCCCGAAGCGTCGTCAACGCGTACTCGCCGTCGCCGAGCACCCGTTCCACTTCGCGACGCGACTGGAGGTGTTCGGAGAGTCCTTCACGGTCCTCGCCGAGCCCGCCTAGATACACCACGCGCTCGACGCCAGCTCCGGATGCGGCCGCCGCGAAGTTGCTCGCGCAGTTCCGGTCCCGCTCCTCGTATCCGGGCCCCCCGTCGAGCGAGTGGACGAGGTAGTACGCCGCGTCCACGGTCTCCCCATCGATCTCGAACGCGGGGGGAAGCGTCTCGGGTTCGAGGAGATCCCCCTCGACGACGTGGACGCCCTCCGGCGGGTGGTAGCCGTCGGCATCGCGGACGAGCGTGACGACCTCGTGGCCCCGATCGAGCAGCGTGGGAACGAGTCGAGTTCCGACGAACCCGGTCGCGCCAGTGACGAGAACGCGCATACATCATACACGGTCTAGGCGAATATAAGACCCTGCCACGGTCGAGGCCGTCGGCAGTGTCGCCGGGTCGTCTCGCTCGGCACCGTCGACGCCGACGCCGACGACTCCGGGCGTGACGGACGGGCGGTGATCAGCGGACCGTCGAAACGCCCGTCGTCGACCGATTGGTAAAAGGGCACGCCCGATGTCGAACCGATATGAACGCTGGCGAGTTCGAGCCGGTTCACGGTGTCCCAGATCTGTTCGTACATGACACCGGAATGTTCGACACCGACGAGTACGGCTCCGTGTACGTGTACGACGCCGACGAGCCCGCCGTGATCGACACGGGCACCGGTGCGAATCGGGAGACGCTGTTCAAGACCCTTGACGAGGTCGGGATCGAGCGCGACGACCTCGCGTGGATCGTCGCGACGCACGCCCACCTCGATCACGCCGGCGGGGCCGGACATCTGGCGAAACGATATCCGGAGGCGGAAGTAGTCGTCCCCGAACAGGGTGTCGGACACCTCGTCGATCCCGAGGCTCTCGTCGCCGGCACGAAGTCCGCGGTCGGAGACCAGTGGCGCTACTACGACGATCCGGAGCCGGTTCCCGAAGACCGAATTACCGGGCTCGCCGACGGCGATCGGATCGATCTCGGGGATCGCGAACTCGTCGTCCACGACGCGCCGGGACACGCCCCCCACCACGCGGTGTATCACGAGCCCGACGCGGAGGTCGTCTTTACCGCCGACGCCGCCGGGATCTACGTGCCCGAAGTCGACACAGTCCGGCAGACGACACCACCGCCGCAGTTCGATCTGGACCAGTGTCTTCGGGACCTCGGAGCCGTCGCCGATCTGGAGCCGGAGTACTGCTGTTTCGGCCACTTTGGTCCCCGCAAGTACGACGAGTCCCTGATCGGCGAGGCGAAGCGAGCCTACGTCGAGTGGGTAGAGGCGGTGCGAGCCAAGCGCGCTGAGCTCGACGGTGACGACGAGGCGGTCGTCGAACACTTCGAGTCGACGAGCGCGGACGTGGAATTCTGGAATCCCGAGCGGGCACGGGCGGACGCCAGCTTGAACACGCGCGGCGTGTTGACGTATCTCGATCGCACCGAAGAGTGAGACGACGCCGGGTGCGAGGACGATCCGGCGGGTCGACGTAGAAACGCCCTAAAGTCCACGCCGCGTAGGGTTCGATAACGAATGGGCATCTTCGATACGATCCGAGCCGTGCTCGGGACGAACGCGGAGGCCGGCGCAACCCGCGAAGCCGATCCCGAGGACCTCTTCGGGATGTCGACGGCGTACATGACGATGGAGGCCGACCTCGGCTACGACCACTGCGGCGAGGCGGCGCTGTGTTTCTCCGGCGTCGACAGCACCCGCTTCGACGACGCCGTGAGCACCGTCGAGGAGATCCTCGCGGCCGGCGAGGTGGAAACCGGAACGGGATTCCATCGTCACGAGGACGACCACGGCTACCACTGGTTCGTCCTCGAAGACGACGACCCCGAGGATCTCGTGACCAGCATCCACTTCGCCGCGGACCAGTTCATCGAGGAAGGGTTCGGATCGCGACTCCTCGCGGCCGTCTTCGGCTTTGAGGACGACAGTGGCGACGCGTACTGGATCTACTCGTTCCGCCGCGGCGCGTACTACCCGTTCGCGCCCGACGGCGCGAACAGTCGGAACCAGCGGAGGGAGTTCAAGCTCCAGTCCGTTCTCGACGGCGAGTTGGGCATTGAGGACGACGAGTCCTACTGGTACCCGCTGTGGCCGGACGCTCCGGGACGACACCCGTGGGAGTGATCGGATGAGTGTGGACCCCTCGGCCGCGTCAACCCATGGCGGGAACGACGGCCGCGACGCCGCCCACAAACGCGTCCTCCGCGCGGTCGCCGCTCAGGCCGCGGTGTTGAGCGCGGCGGTCCACCTGCTGTGGGCGTGGCCACAGCTCGCGGAACCGGCCGATCCCCGGCCGTACGTGTTCGTCCTCGGCGCAGTCTTCACCGTCCTCGTGGCGGCAGCGACGCTGAAAGCCGACGAGTACCGGCGGCTGTACGCGCTCGGCGCGGGGACGCTCTCCGCGTACCTCCTCGGCTACGTCGGCTGGCACGGCGGGGAAGTGGCTGCCGCGCTCGTGGGCGATCCGCTGGCGATCGTCGGGAAGGGGGCGGAGCTCGTAGGCGTGGTCGCGTTCCTCGCGCTCTACCGGTTGGCACCGCCGACGAACGTCGTCGTGGAGCGTCGTAACTCCGGCGGGGCAGACGGGTCCGACCCCCGTCCCGTCGATGATGGCGGCGAGAGGGAGGACTGACCGACACGACTTATTAGCCGGACGGCGGATCCTTCGGTAGTGAGCGACACCTACCGGACGGTCGGCGGGCGGGCGACCGCGACGTTCGAGGTCCGTGGCTCGGAGTTCCTCGGCCACGTCTCGCCCGCGGACAGCGTCGACGAGGCCGAGGCGTTCATCGAGACCGTCGGGGCGGAGTACGCGGACGCAACGCACAACGTCCCGGCGTACCGGGTACCAGCCGGGGAGGCGTCGGAGCGGACGCCCGATTCGGACGTGATGCTCCGGGAGTACGGCGACGACGACGGCGAGCCGAGCGGCTCGGCGGGAAAGCCGGCATTAAACGTTCTCCAGCAGCGGGAAGTTCGCAACGTCGTCTGCGTGGTAACCCGGTACTACGGCGGGACGAACCTCGGCGTGGGCGGGCTCGCGAGGGCGTACTCGCGGGCGGTCAAGGAAGCCGTCGACGAGGCGGGCGTGATCGAGGAGCGTCCACACCGGCGGCTGATCGTCCGAACCGACTACGACGACTCCGGGACCCTTCGCGGACTGATCGAGTCGTCCGGCGTCGAGTTCGACGCCGACTACGACGAACGGGTTCGATTCGAACTGCGGATACCAGTCGAGGAAATCGAGTCCCTCGTCGAGCGACTCAACAGTGCGACGAGCGGGCGGGTCGAGATCGACCGGTGAGCGCGGAAATGACGAACAGGCGACGCGGCCGCTGTGTGTTTTCCGCGGCGGGGCGTCGCGCTCCCGTCCAGTGCGCCGCGGGCGACGGTCACGTCACGGAGGAGTTGGCCGCGGCTTCGGTTATAAATAGACGGCTCAGTGGACCGACTGATCTTCATAGAGTGTTTAGTGAGTGATTTCGGGAGTGGGTATAGCAGATCGCCGGCGACGAGATCGTATTTAAAAGGAGTATGAGCGGTAGCGACGACCACTTATAAACGAGCGATACTATCGGCGTCACCGGCGGCTCCGCCGCCGGTTGCTAGCGAGAGCTTCGCTCTCGCCCTGCGCCCCGGTTCGTGCCTTATAAAGGCGCGAACCGCGAGGGACCGAAGGCCCCTCTGGCAGCCGGTGCTACGCGCCGGCGACGACGGCGCGAGGGAGTCGCCGGCGCGGAGCACCGGTGACGAGGCTGGGGAGGCGTGAGGTGCGGGTGCTGTGCGGGGTGGGACTAAAAGGGGCAGGGAGCGGGGCCGACCGGAGGGAGGCCCCGACAGCGAACGGGCCGGAGGCCCGTGAGCCACGAGGACGAAGCACGACGACGCAAGCAGCGTGGCGCTACGCGCCACGGGAAGCCGGTAGCGGAGCCGCCGGCGACACCGCAAGGAGCGAGTGAAACGAGCGACTGAGGAGCACAGCGAGTCGCGCGAGTCCTCGTGGCTGGGGCTTTGGAGGCGTTTACCGCCGATCCGCCAGCAGCCAGTTATAAGCGAGCGACTGGGGCTTTGGACGCACTCACCGCGTCAGCAACGACTTATAAACAGCCGACAGCAACACCACTAGATCACTTATAAACAACCGATCGGCCATATCGATATACCCACTCCCGCCATCGTTCGCTGCGTCGCCGCCATTGAACTCGGGTATATTAAGTGAACTTCCGGACGGTCATGTTCAGCGTGTCGAGATCGAGTATCGGCGCGTAGCCTGCGTCAGGATCGATGTTGACGGACTTCTGGAAGTCGGTCTGTGACTGCCAGCAGCCGGAGTTGACCGCGAGCACGTCGTGGTACTTCCCCCAGCCGAGCTTGTGGACGTGGCCGGTGTGGAACACGTCGGGCACGTCCTCGATGACGAGGTAGTCCCGTTCCTCCGGGGCGACACGGGTATGTCCCCCGAACTGCGGGGCGACGTGGCGTTTCTTGAGGAGTTGGTACATCGCTTTGTGCGGCTCCTCGTAGCTCGCCTTCTCCTCGGGGAGTTCGGCGATCACCTCGTCGAGCGAGACGCCGTGGTACATCAGTACGTCAACGCCTTCGACGGTCACGGTCGCGGGGTTCGAGACGATCCGCGCGTCGTGGACGTCCATGATCGAGCGGAGTTCCTCGTTAAACCCGGGCTGTGGCTCCGCGAGTCTGACGGCGTCGTGGTTCCCGGGTATCATCACGATCTCGGTGTCGGCCGGGACCTCCTTGAGGTGCTCCGCGAACGCCTCGTACTGGTCGTAGATGTCGACGATCTCTAGCTCCTCGTCCTGGTCCGGGTAGACGCCGACGCCCTCGACCATGTCGCCGGCGATCAGCAGGTACTCGACGGGCTCAGCCTCTGGCGTGTGGAGCCAGTCGGTAAAGCGACTCCACGCGTCGGCGACGAACTCGTCGCTGCCGACGTGGACGTCGGAGATCAGCGCCGCCTGTACGTGGCGGTCGGCCCCGCCGGTGACGCGGCTTCGGGGGACGTCGGGGAAGTGGAGCGAGTCGGCAAAGAGGATCCCGGAATCGTCGGCGAGCGTGCCGTCGACGGCGACACACTCGTCCATCAGGATCTCATCGACGACGTCGGCGAGGCCCTTGTCCTTCATCACCAGCGCCGGGAACGTTCCGGTGCTGTCCTCCAACTCGATCAGCCAGTGGCCCGACTTCGTCGAGCGGACGTCGTTGACGAGCCCGATCATCGCGGCCTCGCTCCCGCCGGGCATATCGGCGATCGCCGTCGCCGGCCGGTGGTTGACGCGTCCCCGGAGCAGCTTCGAGAGCCGCTCGTAGCGGTCCCGAAACGTCCGAACGAAGTCGTCGTACTCTCCGGTGCCGGTGCTCCGGCCGGTCATGTCGTTGGCGATCTCGAGTTCGCGGCGGGAGGGGTCGGCCGGAGCGCTGGCGGACCCGGGTTCAGGAGCACTGGACGCGTCGGAACCGTCCCGAACCGCGTCCCCGGACCCCTTCGTTTCGACTGGAGATCCGCCGTTTTCATCGTCTCTCTCGAAGGATCCGGTCGCCTCTGTCGGCGAGGGGTCGGGATTCGTCGGCGAGGGGTCGGGATTCGTCGGCGAGGGGTCGGGATTCGTCGGCGAGGGATCGGGATCGTCACTGTCCCTCGACGGCGGGGCGGGGTCGTCGGCCGGGCCGTCGCTTCGCTCGTCGACGACCGCGCGGACGTGGTCGGCCGTGATCCGGAGGGCGTCGTCGGGCGCGGCGTCGACGACCGCTTCGAGGGTCGCAGCCGGTCGCTCCGCGCCCGCGAGCAACGTTACCGCCTCGCGTTCGGCGTTGTACCCGCGGCTGGCCAGTTCGCTGACGACCCGGGCGTTCGACTCCAGCGGCACGAGAGAGGTGAGGGGGGAGCGACGCAAAACGATTGCGGAGCGGGGCGGGGCCGATAGACGTCCTGCTATCGGTCGCAGAGTGGCTCGACGACTACCGATCCCGTTCGAACCCGGCGGCGAACGTCGCCTCGGAGACGGAGAGGACCGTCGGTCGGCCGTGCGGACAGGCGAAGGGACGCTCACACTCCCCGAGGCGGTCGAGCAGTGCGCGAGTCGCGTCGGCGTCGGTGAGCTCTCCACGCTTCAACGACGGGTGACAGGCGAGGTCGGCCAGCAGGCGCTCGCGGGCGTCACGGGCATCGCGACCGCTCCGGCCGCCGGATCCCGAGCCGGGGTCCGACAGCGTCGCGAGCGCGTCCCGGAACGCCCCGACATCGGCGGTGCGGCCGAACGGCGCGGGCACCGTCCGGATCCTGACGGTTCCACCGCCAAACGGCTCCGTCTCGAAGCCGAGCGCGGCGAGGTCGTCGGCGTGCGTCTCGGCGGTCGCGACCTCCGACGCCGAGAGCGACACCGCTGCCGGGGGGTCGAGTTCGGCGGTCGGGAGGGGGTCGCCGTCGAACGCGCGGGCGAGCCGCTCGTAGTTCACTCGCTCGTGTGCGGCGTGGGCGTCTACCACGAGCAGCTCGTCGCCCGACTCGACGAGCGCGTAGAGGTCTCGAAAAGTTCCGATCGGCTCGGCGTCGGCGAACGTCGCCGACCGCGACCCGTCCGCCTCACCGACCGGGTCGAGCGCGGTGTCGAGGTCCGTCGCGACCTCGGCCTGCCGCCGGAGGTCCGCGCCGGTGAGCGCGTCCGCGACCGCGGATTCGACCGCGTCGGCGACGGTGTCGGCGTCGCGGAGGCCGACTTCCCGCTTTGCCGGGTGGACGTTCGGATCGATCCGGTCCGGGGGAAGTCCGACGTCGACCGCGGCGACCGGCTCGCGGCCGTCTGGGAGCAGCCGGTCGTAGCCCGCCCGCACCGCGCCGGCGACCCGGTCGTCACGGACCGGGCGACCGTTCACCGAGACCCGGAGGTGGTCACGCGACGCGCGGGTGACGGAGGGGTACGCGAGGACGCCGCCCATCTCGACGGGAACCGCGTCGTCGCCGGATTCGAGGGTGTGGCTCGCGGACACCGCGGTGGACCGGCTGGCGGTCTCCCGGTCGTAGACGCCGAGCAGGGCGTCGGTGACCCCGGTTCCGGGCGTCGACAGAGTCGTCGAGCCGTCGTGATCGAGGGTAACGGCGACGTGGGGGTTCGCGAGCGCGTAGTCGGCGACGAGAGCCGAGATCCGCGAGAACTCCGCGCGCGACCCGGCGAGCGCCTCCCGGCGGGCCGGCCGGGTCGCGAACAGGTCACGGACGACGACGGTCGTGCCGCGGGCGCGGCCGACATCGGAGACGTCCGGGTCGGAGCGATCCTCCGTATCAGCTCCGCCCCCGTCTCGCGGGTCGACGACGACCCGGGTTCCGACCGCACCGCCGTCGTTGGTCGTCACCTCGAGACGAGCCGCGTCGGCGACCGCCGCGAGCGCTTCCCCGCGGAAGCCGAGCGAGTCGACCCCGACGGGGTCGGCGTCGGGCGCGAGCTTGCTCGTCGCGTGTCGCTCCACCGCGAGCCGGGCGTCCGCTCGGGACATCCCCCGACCGTCGTCCGCGACCCGGATCCGATCGGTTCCGTCGCCGTCGACCGCGATCTCGACCCGCGAGGCCCCCGCGTCGAGCGCGTTGTCGACGAGCTCGGCGACGACCCGCGCCGGTCGGGTGATCACCTCGCCGGCGGCGATCCGATCGACGGTGGCGGGGTCGAGCCGGCGGATCGGCTCTCTGTCGGCGTCGGCGTTGCGCTCGGCGTCGGGCCGATCAGTCGTCATGTGCGAGGCGGTCCTGGAGGTCGGAGAGTGTGTTCAGCGCCTCCATCGGAGTCGTTCTCGCGAGATCGAGGTCGCGGAGGATCGTGGCGACGTCGGGTGGGATATCCGCCGTCGACTCCGGGGAGTCGCCCGCGGACGATCCGCCCCCGGACGCGTCCGTCAGCGACGGGTCGGCTCGTTCGTCTCCCTCCGTCTCCTCCGTGAGGAACTCGCGGAGCGAGGCGTCGTCGACGTCCGGGGCATCGTCAACACCGAGAGCATCGTCAACGTCACCGGGAGCGTCGTCGTCATGGGAGTCCGCGTCAGTGGAGTCCGCGTCGTCGCCGCCGACGGCGCTTCCGCCGGCAGCGGAGTCGCTCTCGCCCTCGTCGACCGCGACCAGCTCGCGCGACCGGTCGACGACGGGAGCGGGAACCCCAGCCAGCTCGGCCACCTCGACTCCGTACGACGACGAGGACGCGCCCCGAACGACCCGATGAAGGAAGGTCACGTCGCCGTCCTCGCGGGTGGCGGAAAAGTGGAGGTTGAACGCACGCTCGCGCTCCGCAGCGAGGTCGGTCAGCTCGTGATAGTGTGTCGCAAAGAGCGTGGTCGCGCCCAGCTCGTCGTGGACGAACTCGGCGGCCGCGCGGGCGATAGCTCGTCCGTCCGTCGTGGCGGTACCGCGGCCGACCTCGTCGAGGAGGACGAGCGAGTCGGAGCCCGCGTCGTGGAGGATCTCGGTCAGCTCGCTCATCTCGCGCATGAACGTCGACTGCCCCCCGGCGATGTCGTCGGAGGCCCCGACCCGCGTGAACAGCCGCGAGAGTACCGGGAGCCGGGCGGCCTGCGCGGGGACGAACGAGCCGGTCTGTGCGAGCACGACCGCGAGTGCCACCTGCCGCATGTACGTCGACTTCCCGCTCATGTTCGGGCCGGTGATCACGGCGACCGAGCCGCGCGGCAGGTCCGCGTCGTTGGGGACGAACGCGTCCTCCGTCCGCTCGACGACCGGGTGCCGACCGCCCTCGATCCGGATTCCAGCGTCCGGATCCTCGGTCACTTCGGGTCTGACGTAATCGTTCGCGACCGCGACCGCCGCAAGCGACGCGAGCACGTCCAGATCCGCGAGCGCGTCCGCGAGCGCCTGGATCCGCTCCGTCTCCTCGGCAACCCGGTCGCGCACCTCGACGAACAGCTCGTACTCCAGCGCATCGGCGCGCTCGGCGGCCCCGAGGATCTCCTCCTCCCGCTCCTTCAGTTCCGGCGTGTAGTAGCGCTCGCTGTTTTTTAGGGTCTGCCGGCGGTGGTAGTCGTCCGGCACTCGGTCGAGGTTGGCGTCGGTCACCTCGATGTAGTAGCCGTGGACCTGCGTGTGTCCGACCGAGAGCGAGTCGATCCCGGTCCGATCGCGCTCGCTCGCCTCCAACTCGGCGACCCACTCGCGACCCTCGCGCTCGGTGGCGCGCAGCTCGTCGAGGTCGCGATCGAACCCGTCGCGGATCACTCCGCCATCGGTGATCTCCTGTGGCGGATCCGCGGCGATCGCGTCGTCGATCAGCTCGCGGATCTCGCCGAGTTCGTCGAGGCGGTCACGGAGGTTCGTGAGGTGGTCGGTTCGGGGGAGCGAGTTCCCACTCGCTCCGGCGGTGTCCGTGGCGTCCGTCGCCGCCTCCGAGAGCGTCGCCTTCAGCTCGGGAACCATGTCGAGGGTCGCGTGTAGCGACCGGAGGTCGCGGGCGTCGGCACGGCCGCGGGACACCCGTCCGATCAGCCGTTCGAGGTCGTACGCGGTCGAGAGCGCGTCCGCGATCCCCTCCCGAGCGAGGGTCCGGTCCGCCAGCTCGCCGACCGCGTCGTGTCGGCTCCGGATCGCGTCGGCGTCGACCAAGGGACGGCGGAGCCAACGTTCCAGACGCCGGCGACCGAGCGCGCAGTTCGTCTCGTTGAGCACGTCGAACAGCGTGTCGCTCGCGCCGAGCCCGCGGTTCTCGAACAGTTCGAGGCTGCGCTGGGCCGCCGCGTCGAGCCGGAGGCCGTCGCGAGGGTCGTACCGGCGGACGCGCGAGACGTACTCCAGAGGCCCGTCGTCGCCCTGCGTGTACTCGGCGTACGCCAACACCGCGCCCGCGGCACGGAGTTCGGCGTCGTACTCGAACCGACGCTCGGGCGCGGAAACGTACGGCTCCAGTCGATCGCGGGCCGCCCGGCGGTCGAACGCCTCGGGATCGTACTCGTGGCGCTCCCAGTTGCCGGCGGCGTCCGAGGGAGCGAACGCGGCCGCGTCCGGTCCGACGATCAGCTCCGCGGGCGCGACCCGGTCGAGCTCCCCGATTACGGTGTCGGGATCCCCTGCGGTAACGAGACACTCACCGGTGGAGACGTCGACGGCGGCGAGCCCGAGCGTCGGATCGGGCTCGTCGTGGGAGGTGGTTTCCTCGGCCGATCCGGACGCCAGCGCGGCGACGTAGTTCGTCGTGCCCGACTCCAGCAGGTCGTCCTCGACGACGGTCCCGGGCGTTATTACCTCGGTGACGGCGCGGTCGACGAGCCCCGAGGCCTGCTCTGCGTCCTCGACCTGATCGCCGAGCGCGACGCGGTAGCCCGCGTCGAGCAGCGTGTCAAGGTAGGGCGCGGCGTTGTCGATGGGTATCCCTGCCATCGGGTACTCGCCGGTCGAGTCGGTTCGCTCGGTGAGCGTCACCTCACAGACGCGGGCGACGGTCTCGGCGGCCTCACAGAACGCCTCGTAGAAGTCACCCACCTGGAACAGGACGAGCGCGTCCTCGTGGGCGGCACAGAGGTCGGCGTACTGCGAGAGCATCGGCGTGAGCTCCTCGCGGGCCGCCGCGATCCCGGGCGGGAGCCCCGTGACTGTCTCCCGATCCGGCGTTGACATACCACCGATCGGGTCGGCCGAGAACATAAACGGCACGGAGCACCGAAACGACCGTCGGTTCGGGCGGACGAGCGGTTCGGACGGACGAGCGGGCGGCGGTCGGTGTCGAGCGGATGAGGCCCGTCTCCCGAGAGTCTTACAGTCCTCGACGCCGTGATCCGGGACGTGGAGAACCGTACGATACTCGTCGGGCTGGCGGCGACGTTCATCGGGCTCACGGCACTGTTGCTCGTCGGCGGGGTCGTCGTCAGTCCCGTCCTCCTCGCGGTCGCCGTCCCCTTCGGCGTCGTCGCGTACCTGTTGTGGTACCACGCCAGCGGTCGGCTCCGCGATCGAGTGCGGGTCGAGGCCGACCGGATCGGCCCGACGGAGCGCGAGCGCGCCAGACAGCGCGCGAGGGCGGCCGAGAACCGACGTGACGCCTATCGGGCGGCCGGTGCCGGGGGACGCGGTGGACGCCGGAGCGGGACGGGAGGAGGCCGGGACCGGCGAGAGCGGGCACCCCGCACGAACGGCATGTCCGAGCGCGAGGCCTACGAGACGCTTGATCTCGACCGTACCGCCGACCGCGAGGCGATCCGATCGCGGTACCGGGAGCGCGCGAAACGACTCCATCCCGACGGGGAAGACGGGGACGAGGACGCGTTCAAAGACCTGAACCGCGCCTACGAGGTTCTGACCGACTGAAGCAGGTCAGACGTGGGGAGCGAGGAACGCCTCCGCGTCGTCGAGCTCCGCCTGCGTGTTGACGTTGGTGAAAGTCCGCTCGGTCGTCCGGCTGCGGATGGTGGCGTCGTCGACGACGACCGCGTCGAGCCCCTCGACCGTGTCGAGGACCTTGCGCTCCCCTCGGGCGAGCGTCCGGTCACAGGCGGTCGCCATCGCGTCCGCGTGATACACCGCCTGCGTCGTCTGGAGCCATCGGTCGGAGAGTCGAGGGACTGCGGCGTCGTAGCTGCGGCGCGCGTCGTCGTGGACACCGGTGCCGCTCGCACCGTCGCTGCCGTCGACTCCCTGGCCCCGGGCGTCGTCGAAGAGGGAGGCCGCGAACCAGGGGTCGACGAACGGCATGTCGCAGGCGACGACGAGGACGTACTCGTCGGGTGCGGCCCGACAGGCGTTGCGGATCCCCGCGACCGGCCCCCGATCGCTGTCGTCGTCGAGTGCCCAGCGGATCGGCAGGGGGACTCCCTCCATCGCCGCGGTGATGGCGTCCCGCTGGTCGGGGCGGCAGTTCACCACGAGGTCGTCGACGACCGGGTCGCAGCCGCTTGCGCGGTCGGCTCCCGGGGGGACCGGATCGTCGACGCCAGCAAGGCGGTTCGCAACCCGACGGATCATCGGGACGCCGCCGAGCTCGGCGACCGACTTGTCGACGTCGCCGAAGCGGGTCGACCGGCCGCCGGCGACGATGGCACCGGTTGGCATACGAACCCGGTCGAAGCGGAGCGGCTTCTGGTTTGCGGTCGGGGGTATCGGGGTCGGGGAGCGATGGGAACGGATCCCCGTTTCCGGCGTTCGTTCCGCCGAAAGCGACCCGTTAAGTGGCCGGCAGCCCTACCGATACACATGCCAGAGGCAACGGATCTGGAGGAGCTGAAGCGGGGGACCGAACTGGTCAAGCGCGGCTTCGCGCGAATGCAGAAGGGCGGCGTTATCATGGACGTCGTCAACCGCGAGCAGGCCCGCATCGCCGAGGACGCAGGGGCGGTCGCGGTGATGGTGCTCGAGAACGTCCCGGCGGACATCCGGAAGCGTGGCGGCGTCGCGCGGATGCCCGACCCGGAACGCGTTCCGGAAGTGATCGACGAGGTGTCGATCCCGGTGATGGGGAAATCCCGGATCGGTCACCGCAAGGAGTCGGAGATCCTCGAAGCGCTCGGCGTCGACATGATCGACGAGAGCGAGGTGCTCACGCCCGCCGACGACGAGTACCACACCGACAAGCGCGACTTCACGTCTCCGTTCGTCTGCGGGGCTCGGAACCTCCCCGAAGCGCTCCGCCGGATCCGCGAGGGCGCGGCGATGATCCGGACGAAGGGCGAGGCCGGCACCGGCGACGTCAACCAGGCCGTCAAACACCAGCGGACGATCAAAAAGCAGATCCGCACCCTCACCGGGCTCAACTACGAGGAGCGCGAGGAGTGGGCCCGCGAGCACGGCGCGCCGCGGGATCTGGTCCACGAGGCCGCGGAGGCCGGTCGGCTCCCGGTCGTCAACTTCGCGGCGGGCGGCATCGCCACGCCAGCGGACGCGGCGCTGATGATGTATCACGGCTGTGACGGCATCTTCGTCGGCTCCGGCATCTTCGGCGCGGAGGACCCCGAGGCGATGGGCAAGGCCATCGTCGAGGCCGTCAATAACTGGGACGACCCCGAGGAGCTCGCGCGGATCGCCTCCGGGACGGGCAAGGGCATGAAGGGGCAGTCCAACGAGGACATGGCCGAGGAGGAGAAGCTCCAAGGCCGCGGCGTTTAAAAGGGAATCCGGGCTCTGAGCCGGTGCGGTGTCTTATAAATGGCTGCGAGCGGTCTCCCGGCGAATGTCGACTCCGTTCCACTGGACGCTTCGCGCTACTCGAACCTCTGTACTCGATACCGGGAGTAGATCGGATATACTGAGACGGTGGTGTTTATAAGCGAGAGAGCGGTGTTGCTGGCGGCGGTTTATAAATGAACGAGGCAAGGGATATCTCTTCTAAATCCCCAGCTCTCCGTTTATAAGTCGGAGACTGCGGATCGACGGTGAAGGCCTCCAAAGCCCCAGCCTCGTCGCTGGCGGCGGCAGCCGCCAGCGACTCCCTCGCGGTTCGGGGCTCGGAGAGCCGCTCACCGAGGCGCGGGGCGAGAGCGACGCTCTCGCTAGCAACCGGCGGCGGAGCCGCCGATGACGCCACCGTGTCGTCCATTTATAATCGATCGTCGCGGCCGCTCACAGTCTTTTACATTCGATCACGTCGCTGCCGATGTGAGAAACTCACTCCCGAGATCACTCACTACTCGTGGAACCCAACGAACGCCTCGCCTCACTCCTCCAGTATCGTCGCACCGCGGCCGATCTTGGTCTGGTACGCGCGGGCCTCGATCCCGGCGGCGGCGAAGGCGTCGAGCATGGAAGCGGCGATGGCCTGCCGCCGATCGTCGTGACAGGCGGCGATGATCGCGGGACCGGCTCCGCTGACGGTGACGCCGGTCGCGCCGGCGTCGAACGCGGCCTCGCGAACGTCGTCGTAGCCGGTGATGAGGCGTGCGCGCTCGGGGGTGACGACCGGGTCGCACATTCCCGATCCGACGAGATCAGGGTCGGACCGGCACATCCCGACCGCGAGGGTGGCAGCGTTGCCGACGGTCGCAACGAGGTCGTCCATCGAGGCCGTCTCGGGGACGACGCGGCGGGCGTCCCGCGTCGAGACGGCGACATCGGGGAGGCAGACGACGAGCGGCACGTCCGCGTCGACTGCGGTGGTCCCGTCGGCGGCGGTGACGGTGAACCCGCCGAGAATGGAGGGCGCGACGTTGTCGGAGTGAGCGACGCCGGAGACGACCGCCTCGCCCTCCGCAGCGACGGGGACCAGCTCGTGTCGGGAGAGCCCCCGGTCGTAGAGTTCGTTGAGCGCGACGGCGGCCCCCGCGGCGCTGGCGGCCGAGGATCCGAGCCCGGAGGCGGGTCTAACGCCCTTGTCGATGTGGATGCGTGCGGGCGCGTCGAGCGCATCGACGACCGCACCGACGGTGTTGGAATCGGGGTCCTCGGGGATGTACTGGGCACCGACGCCGGTCACCTCGATGGTGGTCCGATCAGCGCGTTCGACCGTGATAACGTCGGCCGGGCGCGAGAGCGCTACCCCGAAGACGTCGAAGCCGCTGCCGAGGTTCGCGCTGGTGGCGGGTGCCCGTACCGTGACCATGGCGGGGAGTCGATCCGGGGCATCAAAAAGGAGCGGGATCGAACAAGCGTGGGGCGGGCACGGGACGCGATCGAGGGCAACGGGAACACGAGCGGGAGGAGAGAGCGGGAGCGAAACCGACGACGGTGACTACGAGTCCGCGGTGGTCCAGAGCAGCGGACCGACGACCGCCAGGCCGATTCCGAAGAGAACGTAGACCGCCGGCAGCGTCGTGAACGGGGCCATGAGGAAGATCGCGCCGAAGCCCATGACGACCGTCGCGATCACCTTCTGTGATTTCAACGGGGCCGCGCCCAGAAGCGAGACAACGAACGCGAGCAGCAGGGCGTGCCCGAGGTGGTAATCGAGCAGGAACGCGTCGATGGTCAGCGGCGAGAGCATCTTGTCGAGGAGTGGGAGGGATTCGCGCATTAAAGTTCCGTTTCGCGGGAGGGGCGTAATATCGACGGACTCAGGTGTATCGTGACGGGATACACGGATCTCCTGCCGCGTTTCCGGCGGCTCGTCGATCCCTGATTATAAGCCCCGCCGCGTCGACCACGAAGCGTGCGACTCGTTCAAGTGATGATCCCGGCGGGGAAACGCGCGGCGGTCGTCCGCGCGCTCGACGAGGAGGGGGTCGACTACGTCGTCACCGACGAGACCAGCGGCCGCGAGTACACGGCGGTGGCGACGTTCCCCCTCCCGACCGCAGCGGTCGAGCCGGTCCTCGAACGGCTCCGCGAGGCCGGGATCGACGAACGGACCTACACCGTCATCGTCGCCGCGGAGACGGTGATATCGCGGCGGTTCGAGGCGCTAGAGGAGGAGTACGCGAGGGAGTCCGATCGCGCGGAAGACCGAATATCGCGTGAGGAGCTACAGGCGAAGGCGGCCGACCTTGCCTCCGGAATGCGGACGTACGTCCTCATGACCGTTATTTCGGCGGTGATCGCGACGGCGGGGTTGCTGTTGAACTCGCCGGCGACCGTCGTCGGGTCGATGGTGATCGCGCCGCTGATAGGGCCGGCGATGTCGGCCGCCATCGGGACCGTCGTCGACGACGAGACGATGTTCCGTCGTGGGGTCCGAATGCAGGTGATCGGCGTCGGTGTCGCCGTCCTCTCGGCGACGCTATTCGCCGCAGCCCTGCGCTCGCTCGCGTTGGTTCCGCCGGGACTCAACCCGCTCGAACTCGCGGAGGTCGCGGAACGGCTCGCCCCGAACGTGCTCGTGCTCGCGGTTGCCATCGGAGCCGGCATCGCGGGTATCGTCTCGCTGATGACCGGCGTCTCCGCGACGCTCGTCGGCGTGATGATTGCGGTGGCGCTGATCCCGCCCGCCGCCGCCGTCGGCATCGGGATCGCCTTCGGGATCCCCCGGCTCGTCGTCGGCGCGGGCGTGATCGTGGCGGTGAACGTCCTCTCGATCAACCTCTCGGCGCTCGTCGTGTTGTGGTACAACGGCTATCGACCCCAGCAGTGGTTCCGTGAGGACGACGCACGGGCGGCGCTCGTCAAGCGCGTCGGGGTGCTCGTCGTCGCTATCGCGCTCCTCTCCGTGTTTCTCGGCGGCGTCACCTACGAATCGTACGTCGCGTCGACCACCGAAACCGACATCCGAAACGCCGTCGGCGACGAGTTGGCGGCCATCGACGGCGGAATGGAGCTGTTGGAACTCGACGTCCAGCGGAGCGGTACCGTCCCGCCGCTGTCGACTGATCGCGTCGTAGTTACGATCGGCGCACCCCCAGGAACGACCATCGACGGACTCGCAACACGGTTGGACGAGCAGATCGAGGCGGTGACCGGTGACCGCGTGGACGTGGAGGTCAGAGTAGTAACGGTTGACCGGGCATAGCCCACGACTGGACTCGCGAGCGTCCTGTGTTATCCGACTGTCCGGGCGTTCCGACGGCTCACCGCTCCTCGCCGTCTCGCGTGGGTAAGTCGGGGTCGTACTCGACCGCGTCGACGACCATATCGAGGACGGACTCGACGTTCTCGTTCTGGGTGACGCTCATCGTCGCGTCGACAGCCTCGGCACGAACCGCGTCGAAGCGGTCGTGTTTGTTCGCGACTGTGAGAAGCGGGATCGACTCGTCGAACAGCGCACGGACCTCCTCGCGGAGTTCGAGTTGGACATCGAGGGGGTACCCACAGTCTCCGGACGGGTCGAGCACGAAGAGGACGACATCCGCGAGGTGGGCCACCGCGCTCACCGCCTGCCGCTCGATGTCGTTGCGCTCCGCTTCAGGACGGTCGAGCAGTCCAGGCGTATCGACGATCTGGTAACGAATATGATCGCGCTCGAAGTGTCCGACCTGAACGCCGCGGGTTGTGAACGGGTACTCGGCGATCTCGTTTGCGGCGCGGGTGACGTGGTTCACGAACGAGGATTTGCCGACGTTCGGGTAGCCCGCGACGACGATAGCGGGTTCGTCGGGGCGGATGTCCGGTAGGTCCCGCAGGTCGTCACGAGAGTCACCGATGTAGCGGAGGTCGTCTTCGATCTGGTCCATGACGTCCGCCATCCGGGCGAACGCCTGCTTGCGGTGTTTCCGAGCGGTGTCGACGTCGGAGTTGCGGATCTTCGTCGTGTACTCGTCACGGAGGTCCTCTATCTGCCGACTCGCCCACATTACCTGTGAAAGTGCCTGTCGGAGGCGGTCGACATCGACGATGGCGTCCGCGAGTTCGTAGTAGAACGGGTCGACGTCGAAGCCGAAATCCGGCCACGAAACGACGACGTTCTCTAAGTTGTCCGAGAGGATGTTGCCGGCGGTCCGCAGCATCGACTCCTGGGCCTCGTGGCCACGCTTGGCGCGACCCGCGCGTGCCGCACGGGAGAATGCCTTGTCGACGAGTTCCTCTGAGCGGGGGGTCGTCGGGAGGCCCTCAAATATCATACGCCGGTGTACCCCGCCGAGAGGGATAAGGGCGTCCGTTTCCGGGCCATGCGGGACGCGAAGGGGAAAACGGACCCTCGACACGCTCCGATACGTTTACGCACGTCCGTGGCCGCCCCTGTGACATGAGTCTTGAAGCCACCGTGGCCGCCCCGTTCCAGTGGCACGCCGCGGAGCGGCTGGGCGAGGGCGAGTTCGTGGTGGCGCTCTCGCTGGAGCGTGACTGGTTCTCACCGGACCAAGCGAAGCGGCTCGTCGACGTGGCGGTCGGGCGGGGACTGGTCGAGGAAGAGGACGGTGACCTGCTTGCCCGATTCGACCCGGACGAGGTGACGATACCCGAGGGGTTTCACCCCTCGGAGGACGTGTTGCGCGAGCAGTCGACGTTCGAGACCGCGCTCGACGCCATCGTCGACGCCGGCGTCGAGAAACAGCGCGCGGTCGCGGGGATCAACGAGCGACAGCGCGCGCTCGCGATCACCATCGAGGCGGCGGCAGTCCTCTACGCGAAAGAGCGGGGAGCGGCGGTCGACCACCTCGCTGCCGACGTTCGGTCCGAACTCACGGGGGGCGAGTGATGGCTGAAGAGCGCCTGACCGACGGCGTCCGGATCGCGCAACTGCTCGCCTCGGAGGTGACCGGGAACCACGGACGGCTCCGGGATCTGTCGGTGACAGACGCCGATCCCGACGTAGAGCCGACGCCGGACGGTGCGCTCGCGTACGCACTCGTCGACGGCAACAATCGACTCGGCGAGGCGTTCGTCCAGCCCGACCGCGTCAGGGTCGAGTTCCGGGTCGCGCCGGACGCCGCCGCCGACGCCGCCGGAACTGCGGGGCTCCGCGTCAGGCCGAAGGCGACCCAGCCGCCGCGGACGCTGGTGTTCGTCGAGAGCGGCGCAGAAGTAAAGCGAGTCCTCCCGGTGCTCGAAGCCGTACTCGAAACGGGAAGCCGTTCCGCAAACAGTGACACGTAGTACGGGAATCGAGGCGGTCCGCGGTGGCTCCGAGCCGAGCGGTTCGCCTACTCCGGGCTCCCGCCATCGCCCATGGCCACGTCGCGTGTCGACCCGGCCGACGGACCGTCGCTCGACCCGTCGCTGACATCGAACGCTCGGAGCAGCTCTTGGAGCCGCTCGGCCTGATCGACGAGGGATCCGACTTCGGTCGTCGCTTGCGACATCGCCGATAGCTGGTCGGCGGCCGCCGTCGAGACCTCATCCGCCTCCTCGGCGGTCGACTGGCTGATTCCCGCCACCTCCTCGGCCATCGACACCGTCTCCTCGGTGCTCGCGGCCTGATCGTCGGTTGCGTTGCTGATCTCGCGGATTCCCTCGTCGGTCTCGGCGGCGTTGTCGGCGACCCGAGTGAACGCGTCGGCCGTGTCGCGGACGGCGTCCGCACCGGCGTCCATGTGTTCACTCGCCGTGCGGACCTCCTCCACCGTCGCCGTTGTCTGTCGTTGGGTCCCCTCGATCAGCTCCTCAATCTCTTCGGCCGCATCCTTCGTCTCCTCGGCGAGCTGTTTCACCTCGTCGGCGACGACGGCGAAGCCGTCGCTCGATCCCGTTCCGTCGCCGCCGGCGCGCGCGGCCTCGATGTTGGCGTTGAGCGCGAGGAGGTTGGTCTGCTCGGCGATATCGCCGATGAGGTCGACGATCTCGCCGATGTCGTCCATCCGCTCTTCGAGCAGCCGGACGTTCTCCGCGGTCGACTCGATCGCCGCCTGCGACTCCTGGACGCTATCGATCGCCGTCTCGGCGGTGTCTTCACCCTCATCTGCGATCCCGGCCGTCTGCTGGGCGGCGTCAGCGACAGTTTCGGTCGAGGAGGCGACCTCCTCGATCGCTGCCGAGAGGTTGTTCATTTCGCTCGACACCTGCGTGAGCATCTCCCGCTGTTCGTCGGCACCCTCCGCGATCTCTCCGATCGACTCGGTCACGTCCTCGCTGAGTCCCTCGGCGGTGTCGACGTTCGACATCGCCTTGCTGCTCGCGTCGGACACCTCGTGGGCGAACGACTGGATCTCCTCCATCGTCGCCTCGATATCGTCCATCATCTCGTTGAACGCCGCGCCGATCTGCTCCATCGCTTCGCTCTCGCTGTCGGCGTCGAGCCGAACCGTCAGGTCACCGGCAGCGGCACGGTCCATGCCCGTCTGGTACTCGTCGGCCTTCGTTTCGAGGTGCTGGTTCAGGCGTTCGACCTCCTCGCGGCGCTTCTCGACTTCCGATTTTGCCGCCTCGACGTCCTGTATCTCCGCCTTCTGCTCCGCGACGGTGTCGAGTTTCTCCTCGACGTCCCGCCGTGACGACTCTATCGACGACCACAGCTGAAGAATGCCGAACACGCCGGCGAGGACGAACGCCGCGTGGACGTTCGCCCAGAAGCCGTGGTTTTGCATCGCCGGCTCGTGGTTGAACATCATCCCCATCTCGAGTATCGAAAACAGCTGGTGGGTACCGGCGACGACCGCCACGCCGATCGCAAGCGGCACCCAGTCCTCGTACATGGCCAGCCAAACGATTGCGACGAAGTAGTGGAAGTGTGCCTCGATGAATCCGCCTGAAAAGGAGACGAGTACCGTGGACGCCCACGTCAACGCGAGCGCGATCGCGCCGGACCGTACCCGGCGCGGCAGCATTGGGAGCGCCGCGACGGCGGTCAGCGCGCCGACGGCCCCGACCCATAAAAGTAATTCAGTCGTCCCGATCGCCGGCAGGGTTGCTCCCGAGATCGGTTCCGGGCCTTCGAGCAGCCCGAGTCCGACGAGGAGCGGAACGTGGAGCGCCGCGATGACGAGCATGATCCGATGCCGACGGGCCCACGTGTCGGCGTCGATCTTGCTCCCATCGGGAATCGACTCGAACAACCCGTTGAGGCGGTCGGCCACGCCGGGATTCGTATTACTTGCCATAATTGTGCCTACCTCCAGTGTCCGAGTATATCAATCCTCAGCCACGATTATCATATCCAGTATTTTTTGCCGGTATGTGTGAGATAGCTGCCACAAACCGGACAGCGATCAACAGACGAACCGATCCGGCTGGAGAGCAGCGGCTCGGTGCGAAGCGGGCGAGCCGGACGCTTTTAAGTCTCGTCGGGACGCAGTACGGTCGTGACGCTCGATCCGATCCACGTCGAGAACATCGCGCGGCTCGCGTACGGCATCGCCGGCGACGTGGACACCACCGATCACGAAGACCTGTCGCGGCAGGTGTGGGAGGAGTGGCTACCCGAACTCTACCGCGACGGCCGGATCGTAATCGAGCCCGTCGGGGATCACGAGCGACGGCTGGCCCCGATCGACGACGTCGCGCTCGCGGACCGTCCGTTCGGGACGGTCCACGGGCTCGATTCCGGCACGATCAACCCGACGACGTTTAAAAACGGGCTCGTCGTCGACGTGGCTCACGCGGCGATGGCGTCGGAGCCGACCGACCTCGATCTCCACCGCGACCGCACCATCGTCGCGACGGTTCACGCGGGCGACTCGACCGCCGACTTCGACGGCGAGTGGACCGAACGGGACGCGGGTCACACCCGCCAGCGGGTGCTTCACGCGCCCCGCGTCAACCGGTACGCCGAGGGGGTCGTCCACGCGCTCGCGCTGTACCTCGCGGAGGGGACACACGCGCTCGATCACGCCGACGCGGTCGACGAACTCCTCGTGCTCGACGGCCCGATATATCCGAAGGAGCTGTTCACCTGGAAGGACCGCGATCCGGAACTGGGCGAGCTGGCGCGAGAGGCGAAACCGCGGGCGGTCGTCGAGAAGTACGTCCGGCTCGTCGAGCGGTTCGTCGAGCGCGACGTACCCCTCGCGGGGTTCGTGAAGAACCCGGCCAGCCGAACAATCGTTCGATCCCTGTCCCGGAAGGGCGTGGAGTCTCCCTGGCCCGACGACACCGCACTGTTCACTCGGCTGCTCGAACGCCGGGAAGATGGTGACGACGGCGAGCGCGTCGACGACGCGCTCACGTTCACCACGTGGTTCCACAGTCGCGGGGGCGCAGACGGGACGATGGCCGCCGACGACGACGCGCTCGGAATCGACCGTCGGCTCGACCCCGAACTGTACGAGCCGACGTTCATGGTGCTGTACGACCCGCGAACCGACATCACGTATAAATTGGAGGCACCGTACGCGTTCACCCGCGACGCGGACACGCGGGACCGCCTGACTCGACAGGTGCTCGCGGACGTGGCCACGACGCGAGGGCCGCCGACTGCGGTCGAGAAGGCCGACGCGCTCGCGCGGATCAACGCGACCGAGAAGGCGGCGCTACGACGGAAGTTCGAGGAGCGATTCGACAGCGACCAACAGGCGACTTACGACGACCATCGGTGGGGAAAGGACCGACGCTAGCCCGTTCATATCGAGTTGACCAGAAGCACGACGTAGATGGCCGCGTTGTAGACGCCGTGTGCCAGCCCGGGGATCAACACGTTGTCGGTGCGCTCGTAGAGGGCCCCCAGTACGCAGCCCAGTCCAACTACGACGCCGACGTACGCCCACTGCTCGGCCGTACTCCCGTCGATGCCCGGGAGGTGGATCAGGCCGAAGAGGACGCTCGCGAGCAGGATCGCGGGCGCAGCGTCGAGCGCGCGGCGGAGCCCCCCCTGGACGACCCCACGGAACAGCAGTTCCTCGACCGGGCCGACGACGAGCAGCGACACCGCGATCATCGCGAGGTAGTACGCGACCGGGTCGCCACCGGGGACGGTCGCCTGGTTCTGTGCGGTACCGAGGCCGACGGACTGAAGCCCGAACAGCGCGGCGTACTGGAGGACCAACAACGCGGCTCCCGCGCCGACGACGAGTCCGACGTCGCGGGCCGTGAGCCGGGAGATCCGGAGGAGGTCCCACTCCTCGGTGATCGCGAGATACCCGAGGGCCGCGAGGAGGAACCCGCTGAACTGGAGGACGGTCCGGAGCAGCTGCCACCCGTTCCCGCCCTCGACGACGATGCCGGCGCGGATTGCGAGCGACGAGACCGGCGCGGTAACCGCGCTCGCGACGACTAAGGCGAGCAGGACCGCGAAGGCGGCGCTCCCCAGGCGGAGGAGCCCGTGGACCGAAGCGGGGAGGTCGTCCGTCATCGGCGGTGCTAGGATGTGCGGGGTGTTAGGCGCTCCGGAAAGGACGGGATGTCGGACGGGTCGGACCGTGCTCGGAGAAGGAGGGTTCAGCGCCCCTCGATCCGGAGCTCGCGCTTGTCGTCGACCGCGTCGGCCTCGGGGAACGCTCCACCGCCGAGCAGGCCACGGGCCGCGTTTTTTCCCCACTCGACGGCGGGCTGGGTGAACGTCGAGACGCTCGCGAGCTCGCCGTACAGCACGCAGGCGGCTTCCATCCCGAACAGTAGCTCGCCGAGAGCGCGCTCGTCGACGCGGTCGATCTCGATCCGGACGTTCGGGACCCCCGCGGCCGCGAGGCTCGCCTCGGTCGCGTCGAACTCCGCGTCGAGCAGATCGCCGAGCGAGGAGCCGCCGAGGTACGCGAGCCCGTCGAGGTCGGTCTCGGGGATCGTCGACGTCGAGCGCTCCGTCGGGCGCAGGAGCGTCACGAGCTTGTCCGGCGGCCCGGCGCGGTACAGTTGGAGCTGGGAGTGCTGGTCGGTCGCGCCGAGCGCACGGGCGGGCGTCTGCCCGAGCCCGTCCTTGCCGAGGCTCTCGGCCCACAGCTGCGCGAACCACTCCGCGAACGTCTCCAGCGACTCCGCGTACGGCATGAACGCGTTCGTGCGCGCGCCGCGCTCCGCGAGCGCGTACGTCGTCGCACCGTAGGCGTACGCCGGCGACTCGAACAGCGACCCCGACAACGCATCCATCCCGTCACGCCCGCCTGCGAGCACCGCCTCGACATCGTGGCCCTGGAGGGCGGCGACCGCGAGCCCGACCGTCGAGAGCACCGAGAACCGGCCCGGGACGCCCTCGGGAACGTCGAGCGCAGGGAGGGCGTGGGCCTCGGCGAGCCGCCGGAGGTTCCCCGACTCGCCGGTTGTGACGAAGGTACGCTCGGTCCAGTCGACGCCCGCGTCCGCCATCGCCTCGCGGACGACGAGGAAGTTCGCGAGCGTCTCGGCGGTCGTTCCCGACCGGGAGACGACGTTGACGACGACGTCATCAAGCGGGAGGGAGGCGAGCAGGGCGTCGACGTGGTCGGGGTCGACGTTGTCGAGGAAGTAGGCGTCCACGTCGCTGTCGAGTGCGTCCGCGAGCGTCGCAGCCCCGAGCGCGCTCCCGCCGATGCCGACCGTGAGGACCGCCTCGGGGTCCTCGAAGGGCGCGACCGCCGCGCGGATCGCGTCCGGGTCGGTCGTCTCGGGGAGGTTCAGCGAGGCGTAGCCGAACTCGTCGTTCACCATCCCATCCGCGATCCGCTCGTGAGCGTCCGCGACCCGGTCGTCCAGTCGCTCCAGCGTCGCCTCCGTGACTCCCGGCGTCGTGCCGAGCGCATTGCCGATGTCGACGTTCATACCGAAAGAGCCGGGCGAGCGCGACTTAAGTATGGGCGACCGTGCGGCGGCGACGAAGGACGGCAACGTCGACCGGATGGCGCTGTCGACTGGGACCGTGGACCACGACCACCGCCGCAATACCGAGTTATATATTCGAACCGGCCGGAGCGGTGGCGCGCGCGGTCTGAGGACGACCGACGGGAGTCCTCGGCGCGTGCGAGGGACGCCGCGAGCGACTGTGTGAATCGCCTCGGGGTCAAGCCCCGAGGCTTCCCGTTTCCACGACATGACTTGCAGACACGGACTCGAAGTGAGTCGTGTCCGTAGCGGTCACAGTCTCCACGGGCGTGTCTTCGGGCCATCCCAGCCCTAATTCAGCAAAGCCTCTCTGTAGGACGTTCATCGCCGCATTCGCGTCCCTGTCTGTCTCAAATCCACACGACGGACAGGAGTGTTCCCTGACCCAGATGGGTTTCGCTGTCTCCACACTGCACGACGCGCATTCTTTGCTCGTGCCTCGGGCTTCGACCTGTACGACGCGACTGCCGTACAATTCTGCTTTGTATTCGAGCAGGGTGATGAACTGTCGCCACGCCGCATCCTGCTTATTTCGAGTGTTGTGCGACTGTTCAAGCATCCCCTTCACGTTCAGGTCTTCGACGAATACGGCGTCGTACTCGCGGACAAGCCATGTCGTTATCTTATGCTGGTAGTCCAGCACCTTCCGGCGAATTCGACGCTTGAGTTTGGCAACTTCGACTCGTTGTTTCTCGTAGTTATTCGACCCCTTCTCCTTCCGAGATAACTTACGCTGTTCGCGTCCGAGTCGCTCGTAGTCGTTTTTGAGGTCGAGCCAATCCACGGTTTTGCCGTCGCTAGTGTGGATGTAGTTGAGTATTCCGAGGTCGATGCCGACGCTGTTGCTCGCGTCCAGCGATTCCACGTCGGGTTTCTCGGGGAGATCGGCGTCGTCGGTTTCGAGGCCGAAGGAGACGAACCACTCGCCAGTCGTCTCCTTCTTGAACGTGACCTCTTTGATCGTGGCGTGGTCGGGAATCGGGCGGTGGTATCGAATCTTCACCCAACCGATTTTGCTGAAGCGGACGTACGCGAACCTGTCTTTGCCCCTCTTTTCATCGAGGTCGAAACCAGACTGGTTGTACGTGACGCTTCGATAATCGGTGGGTGCTTGCCGTTTGAGCCGACCAACGTTGTATCCCCTCTCCTTCTTTTTGCGAAGGTTCGAGAGGTTCCGATAGAAGCGTGCGACGGTGGCTTGGGCGGCCTTCGAGTGTAGTTTACCGAAGACGGGCCACTTTCGCTTCCAGTCGGGAAGTTTGTTGTTCTGGTCGTACTCACTCGGCTTATTGTCTTCCGGGGCTTGTTCGTAGTCCCAGCGGACGTGGTTGTAGAGCTGGCGATGAACATCCAGATGGTGTTCCAGTCCAGCCGCTACCTTTTGTGTCGGGTAAGCGTGGTAGCGGTGACTATGTTCCATCGCTGTCTATTGATTAGTGGTGTGTTCATTTAGTGGTTTGTATCACGAGTTGTCGGCTTCATCCCCGAGGTCAAGCCTCGGGGTATTCGCCTTGTCCGCCGATAAATCGATCACCGTCCCGACTCGTAAAACTCCTCGCGGTACACGCGCCCGAACGCGTTACGGCGGAGCGTGCTCACGGCCGCGTCCTCGCCGTCCTGAAACGTCGTCGCGATCACGGTCTCGGCGAAGGGGATCGGATGCCACGCGACGTTGTCGACGTCGTCGCCGCCGAGCCGGGTCACGTCTTCCTCGTCGTAGTCGGACGTGTCCAGCCAGTCGTCGAACTCGTCGTCCGTGCCGACGTGGACCGTCAGCAGTTCGGCGAAGATCGCGTCGCGGGCGGTCTCGATTACCTCGGGTCGAACGCGTTCGTCGTACTCGTCCGCGCCGAACTCCATCGCCTTCGCGGTCTCCCGGACGACCGTTTTCGCCGCGGGACCGGCGTCCTCGTAGCGTTCCAACGCCGCCGCGCGGGTGGTCGGCGCGAACGCGCCTCGGGTTCTCATGGCTAGCGGTCGGGAACCCACTGATAAGGGCGTTGTGCTACGAACCCGTGGCGTCATCCGGCGGGTCGTCCGACGCGTCGTCCGATTCCGTCTCGTTTTCGTCCGCATACATCTCCCGGGTCAACTCGCGTGCCTCCCGAACCGCGTCCGCCGCCTCCGGGTCGAGTTCCGAGAGGTCGGGATCGCGGAGCGCGGAGCGGGAGTCAGTGGCCCCGCCGTGGGCGTGATCGTGACCGCCGGCATCCACGTCGGGTCGGCCGCGGGGTCGACCGGTCGTGTCCTCGAACACCTCGTGGTACTCCGCGTTCTCGGCGTGATCCGTGACCATACTCGCGAGTCCTGCGGGGTCACGATCGCTCCAGTCGGGGGCGTACTCGTCGAGCCACGCCTCGTGGTCGTCGCCGTGGAGCATCGCCGTGAACGCGAGGTGATGCGCGAGGTGCTCGCCGTCGCGCTGGGGCGTCTCACAGACGGGGCACGCGTATCCCATGTCGAGCGTGGGTTCGTGAGTGAGCCGTAAAGCGGCGTCGGACGATGACGGCGATGACGTGGTTCTGATACATGGTTGACTGGGGGTCAGCGGTGGAGACTTTCAAAACCCCAGCTGCTTACTTATAAACGGTTGAGCACGGATCGACGGTGGACACCCCCAAAGCCCCAGCCGGACTTGACCTCCTCCCACGACTGAAGTCGTGGGCTCTCTCCTGCATTCTCTGTAGTCCGGCGACTGCCCCGTTGAGTCCCACTCCGGACAGCACCCGCACCTCACGCCTCCCCAGCCCCGTCACCGCACCACACTGATTTATTTAAGTATCGTCGTCTCCGTCGGATTCCCGCCTTCCGATCGACGGATCCGTCGGCGCTCGCGTGCGCGTTTCTCGCGGCTATAACAGCAACTTTATCACTCGCACGGGGCGAATTTCCGGTAAGACTACTCCGTTAGGAGGTCCAACAGTGACTGAAGCCAACACACAACCGGAGGTGAACATCGGTCTCGTCGGTCACGTCGACCACGGGAAGACGACGCTCGTGCAGGCGTTGTCCGGCTCGTGGACCGACCAGCACAGCGAGGAAATGAAACGCGGTATCTCGATCCGGCTCGGGTACGCGGACGCGACGTTCCGGCGCTGTCCCGGCGTCGACGAACCCGAGTGTTACACCACCGAGGAGGAGTGTGCCGACGGCTCGACGAGCGAGGTCCTGCGTACCGTCTCGTTCGTCGACGCCCCCGGCCACGAGACGCTGATGGCGACGATGCTCTCGGGCGCGTCGATCATGGACGGAGCGGTCCTCGTCGTGAGTGCCACGGAGGACGTCCCGCAGGCGCAGACCGAAGAGCACCTGATGGCGCTCGACCTCATCGGGATCGAGAACATCGTCATCGCACAGAACAAGGTCGATCTGGTCGATCGCGACCGCGCCGTCGACAACCACCGGCAGATCCAGGAGTTCGTCGAGGGGACGGTCGCGGAGGGCGCGCCGATCGTCCCCGTCTCCGCCGGTCAAGAAGTCAATCTCGACCTGCTCATGCAGACTATCGAGGAGGAGATCCCGACCCCGGAGCGCGATCCCGGCGAGGACGCCCGGATGTTCGCGGCCCGCTCGTTCGACATCAATCGACCGGGCGCAACCGCGAGCGAACTCAAGGGGGGCGTCGTCGGCGGCTCGCTCGTCAGCGGCGAGTTGGCGGTCGGCGACGGATTGGAGATCCGTCCGGGACGGCAGGTCGACGAGGAGGGACAGACGGAGTGGCGGCCGCTCGAAACGAGCGTTCGATCGCTACAGGCCGGTAACAACGACGTGGAGTCTGCTCGACCGGGCGGGCTGCTCGGCGTCGGTACGGGGCTCGACCCCAGCCTGACGAAGGGCGACGCGCTCGCGGGACAGGTCGCCGGCGAGCCGGGGACGCTTCCCCCGACGCGACACGAGTTCGAGATGAAAGTCGATCTGCTCGACCGCGTCGTCGGGAAGGAGGACGACGAGAGCGGCGAGAGCGATATCGAGGAGATCACGACCGGTGAACCCCTCATGTTGACCGTCGGCACCGCGACGACCGTCGGGGCCGTGACGAGCGCTCGCGACGGGGAGTGTGAGGTCAGCCTCAAACGCCCCGTCTGCGCGGAGGCAGGCGCACAGATAGCGATCAATCGGCGCGTCGGCGCGCGCTGGCGGCTCATCGGCATCGGGACGCTGTCGTAACGTGACCGGAAGCGACGATTCGTCTGGTAGCGGCGGGGCGGACGAGAACCCGGAAGCCGGGACATCGACTCCGGTACTCGCGCTCGACGCGAGCGCGCTGATGGCTCCGGTCGAGGCGAACGTTCGGCTGTTCGAGGAGCTCGATCGGCTCCTCGGAACGTACGAGACGGTCGTTCCCGGTTCGGTCCTCTCGGAACTCGAGGGGCTCGCGTCCGGTGCCGGAACGGCGGCGACCGCGGCGAGCGTCGGAGAAGATCTGGCAACGCGGGCACGGACGGTCGAGGTCGATGACAGCGAGGAGGCGGGCGAGATCGACGACGGGGGCGACACGTACGCGGACGACGCGCTGGTCGCGCTGGCGCGGACGGGCCGGGTCGACTACGTCGTCACGAACGACCGACCCCTGATCGAACGGGTGCTGGACGCGGACACACCGGTAATCTGTTTACGGGGGCGGAACACACTGGCGATAACGGAGCCGTAGCGGGTCCGGGCGGGCGGCAGCGGATCGACGCGCGGCGGCGACGACGGGAACGAACCGACGGACACAGGCGATCACAGACACAACCCACGCATATGTACAAACGAGTTCGACTCAAGGACACGGTCGAGGTGCCGCCGGAACACCTGGCGGACGTCACCGACCAGCGGGTGAAAGCCCTGCTACAGGACAAACTGGAAGGACGAATGGACGAAGACGTCGGCAGCGTCGTCAGCGTCATCGAGGTACACGATATCGGCGAGGGGGCGGTTCTTCACAACCGGCCCGGCGTCTACTACGAGGCGGAGTTCGACGCGCTCACGTTCGATCCCGACATGCAGGAAGTGATCGACGGGACCGTCGTCGAGACCGTCGAGTTCGGCGCCTTCGTCGGTATCGGCCCGGTGGACGGGCTGCTCCACGTCTCGCAGATCACCGACGAGTATCTCACCTTTGACGGGGCGAACCAGCAGCTCGCCTCCTCGGACTCCGATAAGACCCTCGGCGTCGACGACGCCGTTCGAGTCAGAGTCGTCACGAAAAGCGTCGACGAGCGGAACCCCCGTGACTCGAAAATCGGGCTCACCGCCAAACAGCCGGGACTCGGAAAACACGACTGGCTCGAAAGTGAACGGCGGCGGCGCGCGGAGTCCGGCGCGGCCGCGGAGGACGACTAATGGCAGAGGATCGGCTCGCTTGCCGGGAGTGTCACTACGTGAACGACCCGGATTCCCAGACGTGTGAGAGCTGCGGCTCCTCGTCACTCACCGAGGACTGGGCCGGCTACGTCATCGTCACGCGACCGGAGGAAAGCCAAATCGCCGAGGAGATGAACGTCTCGAAGGCGGGTTCCTACGCGTTGAAGGTTCGATAGACGGGGTCGAGACCCACGAATAATACTATGTTAACCCTCCCCGAGGATCTGCGAGACGCGTTCAAGGAGCCCATGGGGCCGGTAACGACCGACGCGGAGACGCTGGTCGCCGCCGCAGCCGAGACGCGGGGGACGTACGGCACCCCGGACGCTCCGATCGTCGCCGTCGGCGACGTCGTGACCTACCATCTCCGGGAGGCCGGTCGGATTCCGGAGGTCGCACTCGTCGACGGGAGGACCGAGCGAGAGGCGGTCAGGCCGGCGATCGCAGACGCCCTCGCGAGATCCGAGGGGCGGCGGATAGCCGTCGAGAACCCCGCAGCGGGACTCAGCGAGACCCTTTTGAACGCGATCGCGGAGGCGTTGGTCGACCCGGATCCGGTCGTGATCGAGGTCGATGGCGAGGAGGACCTGGCCGCGCTGCCCGCGATCCTCGCGACGCCGATCGGCGGCACCGTCGTCTACGGACAGCCCGGCAAGGGAATGGTTCGCGTCGCGGTGACCCCCGAGTCGCGAGCGGAGGCACGTGAGCTGTTCGAGGCGCTCGACGGCGACGTCGAGGCCGCATACGAGCGCCTCCGGATCGGCAACGACGACGAATAGCGAGTGATCCCGGGAGCAGGTCTCGCAGTACGGTGGAATGGTCGTTTATAAGCGAGCGAGCGAGGTTGCTGGCGGCTGTTTATAAATGATCGACGGGCTACCGGACCCCGGATACTCGATTATACTCAGCTGACTGTCGAACACGGTGAACGGTTCCAACGTCCACCCGATCGCAACCGTACCTCGTCCCTGCCTACCCCCTCGCGCGACCGTTCACTTATAAATGATCGTCGATGTCGCTCGAAGTCCGTTTATATGCGATCTCGTCGCCGTCGATCTGAGTGATTCATTCCCACGATCAGTCGACCCCACGATCAGTCTATCCCGCGGTCAGTCGACCCCACGATCAGTCGACCCCACGATCAGTCTATCCCGCGGTCAGTCGATCCCACGATCAGTCGATCCCACGATCGTTCGACGGGGGGTTTTCAGTGGTCAGTGGTTTCGGCCCGAAGGGCGGGAGGAGAACGGACCGCGGGTTCTACGTCCCGAACAGCCGGTTCAACACGAGCCGCTGAACGAGCCCGGCACGCTGTTCGTCGGCCGGTTGGACCATCACCGCGGTACAGTCGACCCGATCGACGACCTCGTCGCCGGGGCGACCGAGCACGTCGCCGAGCGGGCCGCGGCTCTCGACGGAGGTGGCGAGCAGGTCGGCCGGCTCCGCGAACCGAACGATCCCGTCGATCGGGTCGTCGGTCTCGAGCACCCGCGACTCGACGGGAACGGTACAGACGTCGGCGAGGTCGCGGTGATAGTCCTCGATCGCCCCTCGGCGGCTGTCGGGCGCATCCGCCGGAATGGCTTGGATCAGCGTCAGGCTCGCTCCGGTCTCCTCGGCGAGCGCGTCCGCGACGAGGAGTTTGAGCGGGTCGTACGCGCCCCGTTGGGTGACGACCGCGATCTCGTCCGCCCCGTCGAACCCACGGTCCTCGACGACCGCGGCTCCGCAGGGCACCTCACGGAGTATTCGGGCCGTCTCGCCTCCCAGAAGCCGTCGGTGGAGCTCCTCGGAGCGTCGTTCGAGGAGGACGAGGTCGTGGCTCTCGTGGGCCGCGTACTCCGCGACCGATTCCGGAACGTTCTCCGTGTTGACGACGTGCCGCCGGAGCCGGCCTCGGTCAGGGTCGTCCGGTCGGAGGGGTTCCAGCGGGAGGTCGACGTCGGGGTCCGCCTCGGACGATCCGCCGGCCGTCCCGTCGGCGTCCGTGTCCACGGCGTCGTCGACCTCGATCGCCCCGTCACTCCGAGGCTGGTCGGTGAACCATGCCGGGGGTTCGTCGTCCCCATCGGACCAGTCGGTAAACGGCGAGTCCGCTGACTCGACCCGGTCGGTGTGTGCGGTGAACGCTCGATGGGGATGCGACTCGAAGCGGACGAGGTCGACGGTCCCTCCGCCGAGCCGCGAGACGTCGAGGCCGATCCGGGTCATGTCGCGGGCGGCGGGATCGCTCGTCTCCTCCGTTAACGCGACGAGCACGTCCGAGCGGTCCGTCCGGTCGAACAGTTCGCGGGTGCGGTCGACCGCACGCTCCGCGACGCTCCGCCTGACGGCGTCACGAGCCGCACCCTCGCGGTCGACCCGGCTTCGTGCGTAGACGAAGTACCAGACCGCGGCGAGGCCGGCGATCCCGAGCGCGCCGAGCGCGGGAACGAGCCCGAGTTGGAACAGGACGTATCCGCCGCCGACGATCCCGAACAGTTGGAGCCACGGATACAGCGGGGCTCGGAACTCGGGCTGGTAGTCGTCGACCGCGCCCTCTCGGAACCCGACGAGCGCGACGTTCAGCAGGACGAACACGAGGATCTGGAACGCGCTCCCGAAGGAGGCGACCGCCTGGATCGGGAACACAGCGACGAGGACCATCAACACGAGCCCGGTCAGCGCGACCGCGTTCGCGGGAGTACCGAACCGCTCGCTCACCTCCTCCAGAGACGACGGGAACACGCCGTCTCGCGCCATCGCGAGCGGGAACCGCGAGGCGGCGAGGATCCCGGCGTTCGCAGTCGAGGCGAGCGCCATGATCGCGGCGATCACGATGGCGATGACGCCGATTCCGCCAAGCACCTCGTCGGCGACGAGCGCGATGATCGCTCCCTCGCCGTCGGACTGGAGTTGTCCTGCCTCGATGGCGGCGGGAACGTCGAGCACGCCGACGGTGATGTACACGACCGCTGCGTACAGGGCAGCGACGATGACGAGTGCGCCCACCATTGCGAGCGGGAGGTTTCGTCCGGGGTTCTTCACCTCCTCGGCGACCGCTGGCACTTTCGTGACGCCGGCATAGGAGATGAACACGACCGCCGTGGCAGCGAGGAGCCCCTCGGTGCCCGGGTCGAACGCGCCCTCGGTCGCCGCCGGCTGGATGTCCGGAACGCCGGCGACGATGAGCCACGCGAGCGCGGCGAACAGCGCCGCGACGATCCCGAACTGGAGCTTGCCGGAACCCTCCGCGCTCACGAGGTTGACGACGGTGAAGAACAGCGCGAGCCCCACCGCGAGATAGGTGATCAGCTCCGCCAGCGACGGTTCGACGTACACCAGATACGGGACGCCGCCGACCAGCGCGAGCGCGCTCTTCAACGACAGCATGATCCACGTACCGACGCCCGCGATAGTGCCGAGAAGGGGGCCCATCCCGCGCTCGACGAACAGGTACGGACCGCCGTCCTCGGGCATCGCCGTCGCCATCTCCGCGGCCGACAGCGCCGCGGGCAGGACCAGAATCGCAGCGATGAGGAACGCGAGAACCGCCGCGGAGCCCGCGTACACGTAGGCGATCCCGGGCAGGATGAATATTCCCGAACCCACCATCGCACCGACGGCGATGGCAGTCGTCTCCGCCAGCCCGAGATCCCGTTTCAGCCCGGATGGCATAGTCGTTTGAACTGACGAACGATTTCACGGTCGTGGGGCTCCTTCGAAGGACCGGCATCGAGGCGACCGGGCGTGCCGTCCCGAACCGGGATGTCACCGATACGACCGACCTCGGGATCGTGGTGTATCATCACCCATCCGTACGGGATCCAGTAGTGTCAGCCTCAAGTCTAACGAGTATGGTATGACCGGAGTCGACGGATCACCGAGCGGACCGGACGATACCGAACACGGCGACTGCTCCGATGAGCGCGAGCGCACTCGTTGCGAGCGGCGTGACCGGAACCGACCCGAACGTGAGATACGGATCGACGCCGACATCGAAGAACCATTCCATCCGGTCGATCCCGACGTGGCCGATGGCGAGGATTCCGACGCCGGTGACGACCCCAAGGAAGCCAGTAATGAACCCGATCCCGGACAGAGCGTCCTCCAAGCCGATCAGCGTCCAAACCCGTGACTCGGGCGGATCCCGGTTCTCCATCCTCGCGAGCGCCCCGAGTCCGATCCCGGCGAGAGTGAGACAGAGAACGCCGAACGACGCGACCGCGGCGGCTCCGAGCGGGCTTCGGACCGGATCCCCCACGAAGTGAGCTTCCCGGACGGGGTCCGGGAGCGTGAACACGATCGGTGCGGCGAGGGTGGCGAGGACGAGGAGGTATCCACACCACCGCGCCTTTCGTGTCGCCGAGAGAGGGACCATGAGATGTTTCGCTCGCATCAGTTCGTATCGCGAGCGGTCCCCGGGCTCGACGAACGAGTCATTGCTCTTCGTCATTGATTTCCGATTCGGGCGCGACGGCAGTAAACCCTGTTCCGGACCACGTCCGATCGCCCGGATCGCTGTCGGTCGTCCGAACCGCTGTCAGCCGTCCGGACCGCATCCGATTCCGGGAGTCCTCCTCGCTACCGGCCGGTGCGGTGACCGCTTCGAAATCCTTTTACAGCGTTCGGAGGGTAGTACACGTAACTGAACCATGGACGTCGATATCATCTCCGAAGAGGAGAACCCGATGTTGCACCGAACGGACATCCGATTCGAGACGACCCACGAGGAGGCCACCCCTTCCCGTCTCTCGGTCCGTGACTCGCTGGCGGCCAAGCTGGACAAGGGGTCCGAGGAGGTCGTCGTCCACGAGCTGAACACGAAGTTCGGCATGCGCAAGACGGTCGGCTACGCGAAGGTGTACGAGTCGGCCGGCCACGCGCTCGACGTGGAACAGGACTACATGCTGAAGCGGAACAAGATCGGCGCGGACGGCGACGGCGAAGAGGCCTAAGGCGCCGCGGATGCGTGTTCTCGGTATCGAGGGGACGGCCTGGTGCGCGAGTGCCGCACTCCACGACACCGAGACGGACGAGACTCGGATCGAATCGAACCCGTACGAACCGGAGAGCGGCGGGATCCACCCGCGTGAGGCCGCCGAACACATGGCCGACGCGATCCCGGAGGTGGTCGACACGGTGTTGTCGGACGCGGCCGCGGAACCGGGTGATCGCGGAATCGACGCGGTTGCGTTTTCACGCGGCCCCGGACTGGGGCCCTGTTTGCGCGTCGTCGGAACCGCGGCGAGGTCCCTCGCCGGAGCGCTCGACGTGCCGCTCGTCGGGGTCAACCACATGGTCGCACACCTCGAGGTCGGCCGTCATCGGTCGGGATTCGAGAACCCGGTCTGTCTGAACGCCTCGGGAGCGAACGCACACCTGCTCGGATACCATGACGGTCGGTATCGGATCCTCGGCGAGACGATGGATGCCGGCGTCGGCAACGCCATCGACAAGTTCACGCGTCACGTTGGCTGGAGCCATCCCGGCGGTCCGAAAGTCGAGGCGGCCGCGGTCGAGGCCGACGGCGGAGCCCTACTCGACCTGCCGTACGTCGTCAAGGGGATGGATTTCTCATTTTCGGGCATTAGTTCCGCCGCCAACGACGCGTACGACGACGGCGAGCCGATCGAGGAGGTCTGTTTCGCGCTACAGGAGCACGTCTTCGGAATGCTCACGGAGGTATCCGAACGCGCGCTGTCGCTGACCGGTGCCGACGAGCTCGTCTTAGGCGGCGGCGTCGGGCAGAACGACCGGCTCCGGGAGATGCTCGACACGATGTGTGCGGCACGCGATGCCGAGTTCTACGCGCCGGAGTCGAAATTCCTCCGTGACAACGCCGGAATGATCGCGATCCTCGGCGCGAAGATGGCGGCCGCCGGCGACACCCTCCAGATTCCGGAGTCGTCCATCGACCCGAACTTCCGCCCCGACGAGGTTCCCGTGACCTGGCGGAGCGACGCGTCGTCGGTTGGTTACGGTGGGACGAGCGATCGAGGATCGCGGGAAGTAGAGTCCGGATCCGACGATCCAGCGCATGGATCGAGGGAATCCTACCGCGATCGGCGAGGTGCTGAGGCCGTCGTTGAAATCGTCGAGGAGGGTCGGGTCGATGAAGCGAGTCGAGTGGACGAGGGAATCGACGGCGGAGTCGCTTCCCGTCTCGTGGTCAAACGGCGCGTCCCGAAGCGATATCGTCATCCGGAGTTGGATCGGTCGATCAGGCGGGATCGAACCGTCTCCGAGGCCCGGTTGACGAGCGAGGCGCGACGGGCGGGAGTACCGACACCGCTCGTACACGATGTCGACGTCCCGAACGCGACACTGACCCTCCAACACGTGGGCGACCACGACCTCGCGGCCGATCTCGATGGGGTTTCAAAAGCGACCGAAAAGAGGGGAGCGGCCGAGGGAGAGAACAGTCGACGGCCGGAAGGGTGGGCACGAACCGTCGGCGAACACCTGGCGCGACTCCATTCGGCCGGAATGGTCCACGGCGACCCGACGACCCGAAACGTACGGGTCGGGGACCGGAGACTCAACGCCGACCGGACCGGGCGAGAGGGCGTCGATCAGGCTGCCGCCGACGTGTTCCTCATCGACTTCGGGCTCGGCTACCACAGCGGACACGTCGAGGATCACGCGATGGATCTCCACGTCTTCGAGGGATCGGTGGTCGCGACGGCAGCGGAGCCGGAACCGCTCATCGAAGCCTTCGAGTCCGGGTACGGAGAGTACGGCAACCGAGAGGTTCTCGATCGGTTACGTGACGTCCGGGGGCGCGGACGGTATCAGTGATCGGGGCGCTCGATAACGGGTGACGCCGATGCGGTCGCGTCGGCACGATTTATATCCCCGGCACGTGATGGGTCAGTATGGACGAGAAACCGTCATCGGGAGAGCTACTCGGGATCCCGTACAACTTCGAGCGACCGAGCCTCGGTCGGCTCCTGTCGTCGTACTGGCAGCCGGACAAGGGTATGCTCGTGGAGAAGCCGTTCGGGATCGGCTACACGCTGAACCTCGCTAACTGGCGCTCGTGGGTCGTTCTCGCGGTCGCCGGCGGGCTGTACTACCAGCAGAAGGCATCCGGCACGTCAGTCGACGATGGCGAGAGCGCGGAGGCGGACGGCGACGACGGTCCCGTAGAAGTGATCGTCGACGACTAGCGGAGCGGACCTACGGTCACGACGCCGTTTCATTGGAAGTATCGTTCGACCACGGACCCGGAGACTTATCACCGGAAGCCGCCAAACCCGGCACGATGGACCCCGAGGATCGGTCGGCATCGGAGGACAACGACCCGACCGGGACGGGCGAGCACGACTCGACCGACGCGACCGGGTCGTCCTCGGACGGCGGGGCGGTCGATGAAATCGGAACGAAAGCGGGGAGTGAGACCGACAGTTCCTCTGGAAGCGGCGACGAGTCCTCCAGTGGCGACGAGTCCTCTAGTGGAACCAATGGCCGGATCGATTCGAACGACAGCGTTTCGAGTGGAGCCGGAATAGACGGAGGATCCGAGGACGAGTCCGATGGATCCGGAGTCGAAAACGACGACGTTCCGTCGACTGGATCGATCGACGAAAGGGAAGTCGATATTGAGGGAAACGAAGGCGATATCGACGAAAACGAAGGCGATATTGAGGGAATCGAAGGCGATATCGACGGAGGTGAGAGAGGGATCTTCCAGCGGTTCCGCTACGACATGGACGGGCCGTTCATGTGGATACGAGAGATGCTCTCCAGCGTCGCGATCGTATTACTGATCGGACTGGTTCTGTTCGGAGTGAGCGGAGTATGGCCACCAATGGTCGCCGTCGAGTCGGGGAGCATGGAGCCGAACATGGAGGTCGGCGACCTCGTCTTTGTTACCGAGCCGGGACGGTTCGCTCCCGACGCCGCGGACAACGACATCGGCGTTGTGACACACGAGGCGGGTCAGGAAGTGGACTATCGAACGTTCAATGACTACGGATCGGTGGTCATCTTCCAGCCGCCCGGCAGACAGGCGTCACCGATCATCCATCGCGCGATGTTCCACGTTGAGGAGGGTGAGAACTGGTACGATCGAGCCGACGGGCAGTACCATAGCGCGAACGACTGCGAAGAGCTCCGCCACTGTCCCGCACCACGTGACGGGTTCGTTACGCTCGGCGACGACAACCGCGAGTACGATCAGGCGAACGGGCTCGCCGAGCCCGTAGCCGAGGAGTGGGTTACCGGCGTCGCTCGGGTTCGAATCCCGTACCTCGGATACGTACGGCTGATCACCACCGGACAAGTGGAGGTCGGCGAGTTGCTCGCGCTGACCGCACCAACCCCCGATCCGTATCGGGGGACGGCGAGTTCCTAATCACCGGTCGCTCGTTGGAGCAGGAGGATCGGCGGGACGGGGCAGCCGGCGAGGCGGGTCAATTATCGAAGCGAGCTTGAACGAACGGTTGTGCGTTCTCGATGTCGCCGAGTCGGGAGTCCGAGAGGAGGACCGCTTCGGTTTCCTCGACGGGGACCGAGAGACCCATCTCTTTCGTGCGGCCGTACCGGCCCTTCGAGACGACGACCGCGTTGACGATCCCGAGCATATCGAGTTCGCTGATGAGATCCGTGACGCGTCGCTGGGTGAGCACGTCAGCATCGATCTCCTCACAGAGTCGCTTGTAGATGTTGAACACTTCGCCGGTGTTGATGTTGTGGACCCCGTTCTTCTCGAGGAGGATGACCGCGAAGAGGACGATCTTGCTCTGTGTCGGAAGCGTGCGAACGACCTCAACGACGCGGTCGAGTTCGATCTTGTCCTGTGCCTGTCGAACGTGTTTCTCGGCGACGATCTCCGCCTGGGAACGTTCCGCGAGTTCGCCCGCGGTCCGGAGGAGGTCGAGCGCGCGCCGCGCGTCCCCGTGTTCCTGTGCGGCGAACGCGGCACACAGCGGTATCACGTCGTCGGTGAGCGCGTCGCCCTTGAACGAGATGTCCGCGCGGTGTTGGAGGATGTCTCGGAGCTGGTTCGCGTCGTACGGCGGGAAGACGATCTCCTCCTCCCCGAGGCTCGATTTGACCCGAGGATCGAGAAAGTCGGTGAACTTCAGATCGTTGGAGATACCCATGATGGATATTCGGGAGTTATCGAGCTCCGAGTTCATCCGAGAGAGGTTATATAGCGTGTCGTCCCCGCTCTTCTCGACGAGCTTGTCGATCTCGTCGAGCATGATCACGACGACGCGCTCGTGATAGTCCACCGCGTCGAAAAAGGTCGTGTACACGCGGTCGGTGGGCCAACCAGTCATCGGGACCTCTTCCATGTCGTCCGCATCGTCCTCTAGGTCCTCGATCCGGGATTCGATCTCGTCGACCGTCGAGAACTCGGTCGACCCGAGTACGGACGGGTCATCGGCGGCCGTGGACGCGAGCTGTCGGCAGCGCTCGATCCGATCGGCGATGACCGTCTGGTTCTTTTCGATAAACGTGTTCGCGAGTTGCGCAAGGACCCGGTACTGGGTGTCCGTCACCTCACAGTTGATGTACTCGACCTCACAGGGAACGTCGTACTTCTGGGAGGTGGATTCGAGCTCCTGGGAGACGAACTTCGCTGAGGCCGTCTTCCCCGTCCCCGTCTTCCCGTAGATGAGGATGTTCGACGGTGTCTCACCGCGAAGCGCCGAAACGAGGATCGTCGCCATCCGGTTGATCTGATCGTTTCGGTGCGGGAGTTCGTGTGGCGTGTATGAGGGTCTGAGAACTTCCTTGTTCTCGAAGATCGGTTCGCCGGAGAGGAGGTCGTCGAAGAGTCCTTGATTGTCGTCGTCGTCGAGAACGACACCGTCGAGATCGACGTCCGGAGAGGATCGGTCACGACCGCCGCTCCCGAGACCCGTGGTATCGTCAGGAAGGGAAGCGTCGTCAGGAAGGGAAGCGTCGTCAGGAAGGGAAGCGTCGTCAGAGAGTTCATCCGCATCCGAAATCGAGGGGCTGGAGGGATCGCTTTCGGAGTCCTCTATGGGGAGATCCGATTCGACGTCATTCTCCTCGTCATCGATGACGGTGTCGTTGCTGTCGTCGTCCCCCTTTGTGCCGGATGTATGTTCGCCTTCGTCCATGTCTAACCCCCCTATTTCAGGTGGAAAACACGCCACAGTGAACCGAAAAGCATCGTATACGGTCGTATATATCGGGTTGCGACTGTTTCGGATGTGTGGGTGTGTCCAGTTGATGCAGTCGAACCAGATGAAGAGGTGCTACAAAAGTGTTCCTCTCTGGACTGGATATGGGGGTGTACGGAAAAAACAGATCATTGGGTAACAGTGGTATTCAGCGACCCGCTATTCGGATTTTCGAGGTGGACAGTGGAAGTGAAACGGAGGGTGGTGGTAGGAACGACTTGATCTGAGAACATATGAGGACGATCGCGCCAGCCGATGTCGGTAACCACGACTACTGTAGCGGCAACCACGACCACTGCGAATTCCCCGCGATGTCGGGAACCATTCCCTCTCCGCTGCGGCTGGTCGGATCCTTGGAGCTTGGGTCACTCTTTGGGTTTTCTTTGGACTTCTCGTTAGGGTGCGTCCCGTTCGGAACCGGTACCCGTTTTTTCGTTGTCCGTTTTGGTACCCCCCCCACCCCTTCGTTTCGGGTGGAGACGGATCTGGGTGGGGTGGGGTGGGGTAGGACCGGTATATTATATCGGTGGTTTTATATACACATAGCAACAACAGTACCCTCGACAAAGATAACAATAATATTTCACTCATTTATTGTTGTAATCTATTGGCTTCTGTAATGAATTATTTATAGGAAATGGTTCCCGGCCACACGGATCCGTTTCCACCATACCATCTTCAGCCGTCTCCACCCGAAACGAAGGGGTGGGGGGGACAAGTGGATCGGTACTCCTCTGCTCCCGGACTGAACTCGATGTAGAGTCAGATCGGTTAAATCCGTCTGACGCAGTTATTAAGTGATAGGGGTGTGGATTCTCGGGCATACTCGCACGCGCCTGGGATCGTACACGCTGTATGTACATGACGCATAGGCCGTCCGGGAGAACACCACTGTAGTGGAGATCAGGATGGGACTGTTAACGAATCTCAGAGACAGCATATCACGGGTCACTGACGGGCTGTTCACGGATTCCGAGCCGAAGCGGATCGGGATCTACGGACCGCCGAACGCCGGAAAGACGACCCTCGCGAACCGTATCGCACGCGACTGGACCGGCGACGCCGTCGGACCGGAGAGCCACATTCCACACGAAACGAGGCGGGCTCGTCGCAAAGAGAACGTCGAGATCGAGCGGAACGGCCGCAAAGTCACGATCGACATCGTGGACACGCCGGGTGTCACGACGAAGGTCGACTACAAGGAGTTCCTCGACCATGACATGGAAAAGGATGACGCCGTCCGTCGGTCCCGCGAAGCCACGGAGGGCGTCGCGGAGGCCATGCACTGGCTCCGAGAGGATGTCGACGGCGTCATTTACGTACTTGACTCGACGACCGATCCCTTCACACAGGTGAACACGATGCTCATCGGGATCATCGAGTCACAGGACCTGCCGGCGCTCATCCTAGCCAACAAGACGGATCTTCCGGACTCGGATGTCCAGCAGATCGCGAACGCCTTCCCCCAACACGAGACGATACCGCTCTCGGCGCTCGAAGGGGAGAACATGGACGAAGTGTACACGAAAATCGCGGAGTACTTCGGATAATGCCGGGTGCGACCTCGGGCGTCGACGGGAACGACGACCCCTCCGACGACGGCGTCCGTATCGACATGATAAGCGGAGCCCGAATGGAAGGGCTCACGGGAATGGAGAAGATACGACTCATTCTCGATGGCGTTCGCGATGGAAACATTGTCATCCTCGAGGAGGGACTCTCACCCGATGAGGAGTCGAAACTCATCGAGGTCACGATGACCGAGATCAGCCCGGATGATTTCACCGGAATCGAGATAGAAACGTATCCCAAGCCGGACGCGAACAGTCAGAGCTTTTTGGACAAGTTGATGGGGCGTGAGTCTGCCCAGAAGCTCACGGTCATCGGTCCTGCCAACCGGATCGAGACGCTACATAAGGACGAGAACCTCATCAGTACGCTCGTCTCGCGGAAATAACTACAGACACATGCCCCACCAGTGTACCGAATGTGGCCGGACGTTCCCCGACGGATCCAAGGAGATGCTCTCCGGGTGTCCGGACTGCGGCGGAAACAAGTTTCAGTTCCGACCTGCCGGGCAGTCCACCGACTCATCAGGGACTCCGTCGAAACGGACTCCCTCTGAGGGGACTCCGTCGAAGGATACCGCTTCCGAACCGGAACCAGAACCGCCTAGCTCCCAACAGTCGGGAGGGAAACCCACTACGCGGACGTCCCCGGAGTCGACACCTACGGGACGATCTGACTCGGCTTCAAGCGCCGACTTACCATCACGAACCGAATCTGACGCCGGACCCGCTACCCCTGATGGTGACGTCGAAACCTCGAGAGACACATCTGAAACCGCGGATGCTGCGGTCGACCGTGAGAAGACCACTCAACGCGTCCACGACGAGGAGACCGAAGACGCCGCGCAGGCGAGCGCGCGGTCCGACGTCGTCAGTCGGGACGAACTCGACCGCGCGAGCCGAGACGTATCGGCCACGGAGGAGCCCACCCCCGACCACTCGGAGAGTCCTCGTCCGGACGTTGACGAGCTTCGAAACGAACTCAACGAACAGTTCGAGAGCATCCGGATCGTGAGCCCCGGGCAGTACGAACTCAACCTGATGGAACTGTACGACCGTCAGGAGTACATCATCTCGCTTCAAGAAGACGGGAGATACGTCATCGAGATGCCCGATGCTTGGGGCGTCGAGGACTGACGAAACCCCGAGAACTGACGAAACGCCGAGGACTGACGAACCCCCTGACGGATCTCGGATCCGAACCTCTAGTACGATCGCGACTGTTGTCGAAGTGGACACAGTTATCCGCTACCCCCGGTTACGAACCCCCATGTCTAGGGATCACCATCTCGCCTTCCGTCACCGGTTCGGGAGCCTTATTACTTCAGATAATACACTTCGCCGCACGTTTCGATCCGAACCCCTGAGGACGTTCCGGTCGACCGCCGGTGTACGATCAGAGGGCGATGTACGATCAGAGGGCGATGTACGATCAGAGGGCGGTGTACGATCAGAGGGGTGTGTCGCATGCGCGTAGTTGCGAAGTTCGGAGGAACCAGCCTCGGAAGCGGGGATCGGATCGAACGCGCCGCCGACTCGGTTGCGAACGCGGTCGCTGCCGGCCACGAGATCGCCGTCGTTGCCAGCGCGATGGGGTCGACTACGGACGATCTTCTGGAGGATATCACGTTCGAAACGAACGACGAGGATCGTGCGGAGATCGTTTCGATGGGCGAGCGAACCAGCGTCCGAATGCTGAAAGCTGCCCTCGCCGTCCGTGACATCGACGCAGTGTTCCTCGAACCGGGACACCCGGACTGGCCGGTCATCACGAACGAGGTCGGTGAGGTCGATATCGAGGAGACTCGACGGCGTGCGGCAGCACTCGCCGACCGTCTCGACGGTGTCGTCCCGATAGTCACCGGGTTCCTTGCGGAGGACCACGCGGGCAACGTCACCACGCTCGGTCGAGGCGGGTCCGACACGACCGCGGTAATGTTAGGGAACTACATGAACGCCGACGAGGTGGTCATCGTCACCGATGTCGAGGGCGTGATGACCGGCGATCCTCGGGTCGTCGAGGGGGCACGCAACGTCGGTCGGATCACCGTTGACGAGCTCAGAAACCTCTCGTTCCGCGGAGCGGAGGTCGTCGCTCCGTCCGCGCTTTCATATAAGGACGAAAACCTCGTTGTCCGGGTCGTTCACTATCAACACGGAGACCTACTCAGAGGCGGAACGCAGATCGAGGGTCAGTTCGAGAGCCTCATCGATATGCGCGAGACTCCGCTTGCCTGTCTCACGGTCGCCGGTCGTGCGATCAGAAACCGTCCCGGAATCCTCTCGGAACTCGCCGACGCGCTCAGGGAAGACTCGATCAACATCGACGCGGTCGCATCCGGAATGGACTCCGTCACCTTCTACGTCGACGTCGACGTCGCGGAACGCGCCGAGGCGCTTCTACACGAAAGGGTCGTCTCCGACGAGGCGCTCTCGTCGGTGAGCGTCGCTGATCCGATCGCCGTCATCCGTGTAACGGGTGGAGAGCTTCCGAACCAGTCCGGCGTCATCCAAGAGATAATCTCGCCGCTCGCGGAGTCCGGTATCAACATCATCGACCTGATCACGAGCGCGACGTCCGTTGCGGTGTTTGTCGAGTGGGAGGACCGCGAGAGCGCTCTCCGTATCGTTCAACAACGGTTCGACTAACGGACAACCCCCGCCCGACCACTCCACGCTCCGCCAACTCCGCCCTCCGACTACTCTACAACCACTCAGCCGTCGTCGCGCTCGATCGCCAATCGAAAACGTGTCGTCGTCCGCCCGTCGAACCGTGGCCCGTCCCCGACGGAAACGAACCCGGCGTCCTCCACCGTCTCAATCCGTCGGTCGTCGCCATCGGGTACTACCACCTCCACGTCCAACTTCTCCCTCGCTCCGAACCGACGCGGTTCCTTGAACAGTCGCGAGGTCGCACGCGTTGCTCCACCGAAATCCGTGACGTGAACGGTCCCTGATCGGGCGTCGAACGCGATGAACCCGATGATATCGTCGTCATCCGGTCGTTCCGGTCCATCATCTGGTTGTTCCGGTCCGTCATCTGGTCGCTCTGCTCCGTCTTCCCGGTCGTCTCCGCCCCTTCGGCCCGCTTCGTCGACCGCGACACGCACCGATCGGTCATGGATCAGGTCGAGAACGACATCATAGGGACGGCCCGCTAGTTCGGCCAGCGCGTTCGCATCCGATTCGAGAGCGTCACGGATCCACATACAACAACCGTTCGTCGCTCCACGTATAAATTCAGGTCACCGCATCCTTCGGTCGCGACCTCCGATCTCGGACCGAATGAATTTAACAGGGCGGCACGCACGGATCCTCCATGAGCAAATCCACCAAGATCGTCCTCGGAACGGTCGGCGTTTCGGCCGCTCTCTCCGTTCTCATCATTCTGTCGTACGTATTCGGCACGTCAGCATAACCAGTTGCCGAGGCAGTCCGACGACATGACGCTCGGGGCTCCCCAGACGGCCGCACAAGAAGAGCTGTAACGCCGGACTAGATGTCCACGCTGACGTTTCCAGCCTCGTCGAGCTCGATGACGCCGCCGAACAGCTCACGGAACCGGTCGAGCGTCGCGACCTCGTGTACCTCCTCCGAGAGGTGGAAGATCCCGACCGCGTCGTGTGCTTCGAGTAGATCGAGGATCTCCGCGGTCGCCTCGTACACCGCGTCGTCGTCGGCGTAGTACGCCATCTCGGTGAGCGAGTCGACGGAAACCCGGCGCTTCCCCTCGTTCTCCGTCAAGAATCGCTCGACTCGGTCGACGACGCCGTCGAGGTCGTCGGGTGCGGAGACGTAGTAGACGTCGTCTGTCGATCGGCGTGAATACCCGCGCTCGACGGAAAGCGTGTCGAGGATCGTCGCTTTCTCCTCGTCGACGTCGTAGTACTCGAGCTTCTGCTCGACTTCACGGGCCGTGGTTCGCGTCGAGACGACGAGGAACGCGTCGGTGTCCGTCTTCAGGAAGTCCGTGTCGATCCGATCGGTCTCGCCGATGCTCGGGTGAACGAGGAGAAGTCCCGTACCGCCAGGGATCGTTTCGGGTCCGTTCTCGACCGCGAGCGTGTACTCCATACTCGTGGCAACCGCCGGATCGACTTAACGATGCGGGGCTGCCCGGCCGGTCACACCGACACGTCAGGTCGTCGGACTGATCCCGAGTTACCGGGTCGCGGTCGATCCGGTTTTGACCCCGCCGCTCGTTCCCACGGTATGAGCGTTAGAGCCGAGTTCGACGAGTGGGCGGCCTCGGGAAAGGACAGGGGAATGGAGGACCGACACTGGCACACCGCGAAACACGTCCTTGCGCGCATGCCCGTGGAGGCGGGCAACACCGTCCTCGATCTCGGCACGGGATCTGGCTACGCGCTCCGGGCGCTCCGCGAGCGCGACGTGGGGCGGGGATACGGCCTCGACGGCGCGCCCGAGATGGCCCGCAACGCCCGGAGCTACACGGACGACGACGCGGTCGGCTACGTCGTCGGCGACTTCGATTCGCTCCCTTTCGCCGACGACTCGATCGACCACGTCTTTTCGATGGAGGCGTTCTACTACGCAGCGGATCCCCGCCACACGCTGGAGGAGGTCCGTCGCGTGCTCGTGCCCGGCGGGACGTTCTACTGTGCGGTCAACTACTTCGCCGAGAGCGAACACACACACGAGTGGCAGGAGAACATCACCGTCGAAATGACGCTGTGGGATCGTTCGGAGTATCGCGAAGCGTTTCGCGATGCGGGACTTTACGTTGCCGAACAGGACGCGATCCCCGATCAGGAGACCGAGATCCCACCTGCTGAGGCGTTCCCCACCGAGAGTTGGGAGTCCCGCGAGGCGATGATCGACCGCTACCGGACGTGGGGGACGCTCCTGACGGTCGGTGTCGCACCCTGAACGCCGGAATCCCTCTCGGCGACCTGTTGGCAACCGTTCTCAGATCCGATATCCTCTAGGTGTGGGGACGCGCCGATCTGAACGATAATCGCCACACACTCGTGGTCAACGTTCGTGAACTCGAACGTCGTGGCGTCCGCCCGCGTTTGGTCGCCATGCTATCCGTAAACAATGTACGAACCCGGCGCGGTCGGATACCCGTCGAACGGGGACGCGTCGAATCTCCCCTCGCTCTCCGGTGTTCCGTCGAGTTCGATTGACTCCCTGTACCGTGTCTCGCCGTCGGTTCGTATCTCCACGGTGAGCACTCGCGGTTCACTCGTGTAGTTGACTCCGCTGAGTTCGACCAGCCGCGTGGGTGTCCCTGTGTCGCCTTCGAGACAGCCGCCGATCCCGGCCGTCGTGCTCACGCCGAGCAGGTGGAGGGCCTGTCGTCGGGTGTGTGGAACCATGTGTGTCTCAAACCCGTTCGACCGAGAGATCTACTCACGTGGCGTATATGAACTGTGGTCTCCCTTCATCGGTCAGCCACGTCCTCTCTCATGACGGTCGAGTACGAACGACTCTCTCACACCTCACGACCGCGAACGGGGCCGAACCATCACTCTGCCACGCCGTGCCGTCTTCTGCCGTGTAACCGAGGCCATTAAGAGGGAAACGCGGAAAACTCTACACGATAATGCCCAGCGGAGAGTACGACCCCGACACCGCCGAGCCGCACTGGCAGCGGCGATGGGTCGACGAGGAGACGTACGCGTATCCCGACGAGCCCGTCGATCCGAACACCGCCTTCTCCATCGACACGCCCCCGCCGACCGTCTCGGGGAGCCTCCACTGGGGCCACGTATACGGCTCGATCCTCCAAGACGTCGTCGCCCGGTTCCACCGGATGTACGACAGCGAGGTGTTCTACCCGTTCGGCTACGACGACAACGGGATCGCCTCCGAGCGACTCGCCGAGCGCGAACTCGACATCCGTCATCAGGACTACGAACGACGCGAGTTCCAGAAGAAGACGCGGGAGGTGTGCCAGCAGTACGAGGACGAGTTCACCGAGAAGATGCAGGGAGTCGGGCTCTCGATCGACTGGAACAACACCTACCGTACCATCTCGCCGGAGGTCCAGCGCGTCTCCCAGCTCTCCTTCATCGACCTGTACGAACAGGGCCGCGAGTACCGCCAGGAGGCCCCCGCGATCTGGTGTCCCGAGTGCGAGACCGCCATTTCACAGGTCGAGACGGAGGACGACGAGCAGGACTCCCACTTCCACGACATCGAGTTTGCCGTTGCGGACATCGACGCCGACGCGCCCGACGCGTTCACGATCTCCACGACCCGGCCCGAACTCCTCCCCGCCTGCGTCGCCGTCTTCATCCACCCCGAGGACGACGAGAACGCGGACCTCGTCGGTGAGCGCGCGGAGGTCCCCTTGTTCGGCCACGAGGTCCCGATCATCGCCGATGACCGCGTCGACATGGAGACCGGCTCGGGGATCGTGATGTGTTGTACCTTCGGCGACCAGAACGACATCGAGTGGTACCAGGCACACGACTTGGACCTCCGGGTCGCAATCGACGAGTCCGCTCACATGACCGCTGTCGCGGACGAGTACGAGGGGCTCCACTCCTCGGAGGCGCGCGAGGCCATCGTTGAGGACCTCGACGACGCCGGCGCGCTGCTCGATCGATGGGAGATCTCCCACACGGTCAACGTCCACGAACGGTGCGGGACGGGTGTCGAGTTCCTCGTCACCGAGCAGTGGTACATCGAGGTGCTGGACAAACGCGAGGAGTACCTTCAGGCCGGCCGTGATATGGAGTGGTTCCCCGACAAGATGTTCACGCGGTACGAACACTGGGTGGAAGGACTTCAGTGGGACTGGCTCATCTCTCGGCAGCGCTCCTCGGGGATCCCCTTCCCCGTCTGGTACTGCGAGGAGTGCGACACCGAAGTGATGGCTGAGAAGGCCGACCTCCCCGTCGATCCGCTCTCCGACGACCCGCCGCTCGACGCCTGTCCCGAGTGCGGGGCGGAGTCGTTCGTCCCCGAGGACGACGTCCTCGACACGTGGGCGACCTCCTCGCTCACCCCGCTTATCAACGCGGGCTGGGACTGGGACGCTGAGGCCGACGAGTTCTCGATGGACCGCCCGGAGATCTACCCGATGAACGTTCGGCCGCAGGGCCACGACATCATCTCTTTCTGGCTGTTCCATACCGTGATCAAGTGTTACGAACACACCGGTGAGGTGCCGTTCGAGTCCACGATGATCAACGGAATGGTGCTTGACGAGAACCGCGAGAAGATGTCGAAATCCAAGGGGAACGTCGTCCAACCCGACACGGTTCTTGAGGAGTATCCGGTCGACGCCGCCCGTTACTGGGCGACCGGCTCGGCCATCGGGGACGACCTACCGTATCAGGAGAAGGGGCTTCGCGCGGGCGAGAAACTCATCCGGAAGCTGTGGAACGCCTCCAAACTCGTCGAGTCGCTCGCGCCAGAACCGTTTCCCGACGAGCCCGAGGGCGGGCTCCGCGAGCTCGACCGATGGCTCCTTGCGGAGCTTGACCGCGAACTCGAGCACACGACGGCTCGCCTCGAGAACCGCGAGTTCTCGAAGGCCCGCGAAGAGCTCCGGAGCTTCTTTTGGAACACGTTCTGTGACGACTATCTCGAGATCGCCAAACAGCGCGGGGACGACTCCGCGGCGTACACGCTCCGGACGGCCCACCGTCGGTTCCTGAAGGCGTTCGCCCCCGTCCTCGCGCACGTCACCGAGGAGCTATGGCACGATATGTACGCGGACGATGTCGGCGCGAGCGAAAACGCCGCCGACGCACCCGCTGACGACGCTCCCGCTGACGATGCGACCGACTCGATCCACCTCGCGGACTGGCCCGAACCGTTCGGGATCGACGCCGACCACGACGCGGGAACCGCGGCGATGAGCGTCGTCGGCGCGCTCCGCCGATATAAAAGCGAGAACCAGCTTCCGCTCAACGCCGAACTCGATTCGGTGGAGGTGTACGCCGATGTTCGTGGGTTCGAGGACGACATCACCGGCGTGATGCACGTGGCGGAGTTCCGGATTCATCCCGACAGCGACGCACCGATCGAGACCGTCGTTACCGGGATCGACCTCGACTACGCGACGGTCGGTCCGAAACACGGGAACCGCGTCGGCGACATCGAAGCCGCGCTCGCAAGCGAGGACTACGAACTCGACGACGACGAGCTACACGTCGCCGGCGTGACGCTGGAAGCCGATGAGTTCTCGCTTAAGAAGGCCCGCCAGTACGCGGGTGAGGGGGAGCTACTCGATGCGGATGATGTCGTCGTCATCGTTCGCAACGTCGAGTAGTCGGCCTGCTCCGGAGAGCGGAGCACACGCCCACTACTCTAGGTCAACGCCGATCGCGTCCTCGACGGTGTCGAACCCGTCGCGGTCAAGCCGACCGAGGAGGCCACGATTGATGTCGCGTGCGATCGCCGGTCCCTCGTAGACGAGTCCGGTGTACAACTGGACAACTGACGCGCCCGCACGGATCTTCTCGTACGCTCCGTCGGCGTCGGACACCCCCCCCACGCCGACGACCGGGACATCGGTTCGCTCGGCGACGAATCGGATCAGGTCCGTCGCGGCTCCCTCTATCGGTTTTCCGGACAGCCCGCCACGCTCGGCACGACCCGGGCTCTTCAGCTCGTCGGGTCGCGAGGTCGTCGTGTTGGTCGCGATCACCCCGTCCAGTCCGATCTCGTCGACGACCCCCAGCGCGTCCTCGACCGCCTCCTTCGGGAGATCCGGGGAGAGTTTGACCAAGAGCGGGGACGCTCCCGCATCGGAGAGCGTCCCGAGGATCTCCTCCAGTGCGGCGCGGTTCTGTAGCTCGCGGAGCCCGGGTGTGTTGGGGCTCGACACGTTCACCACGAAGTAGTCGCCCCCGTCGGCGACTTGCCGGTAGGTGTATAGATAGTCGTCAGCGGCCTCGTCCAACGGCGTCGACTTCGACTTCCCGATGTTGATCCCCATCGGAACGTTCGGTGCCGGCTCCCGTTCCAGTCGGTCGCCGACGACGTCCGCACCCTCGTTGTTGAATCCCATTCGATTTATCAGTGCCTCGTCCTCCCGAAGCCGGAACAGACGTGGCCGTGGGTTCCCCGCCTGCTTTTCGGCGGTCACGCCGCCGACCTCGACGTGGCCGAACCCGAGCGCGGCGAGCGCTCGCGGGATCTCGGCGTTCTTGTCGAATCCCGCTGCGACGCCCACGGGAGTCGGAAACGTCGTCCCGAACGCCTCCACCCGGAGGCGTTCGTCGTTTACGACGTATCGGTCCCGGAGCAGCGACTCCGCGGGAGTTCCCTGTACTCCACGAAGGAGACGGTGCGTGGTATTGTGGGCCGTCTCCGGTGGAAGCGCGAACAGCGCGGGCTTCAGAAGTTCGTATACGCCCATCACTCGCTGCTGGTCACCGAGCTAAATCAATCCGCCGACTCTTTTTTTTTTCCTCGGACATCTTCGCGGCTCTATCTCGACCGTCCCCATGGATCTCCGTCCGACTAAAAGTCGTGTTCGAGCTGTTCCGGGTCGGAGTCCGCCTTTTGAATGATGATCTTTCCGTCGCGCACGCGAACGAACACCTCGTCACCGATATCCATCCCCGCCACGGCGAGTTCGTCCTCGTGGAGGTTCACGTGGACGTTGTGATACTCCCCGTCATCGTCCTTAGCACCACTCGGGCTGAGCTTCTTTTTACGGACCATCGCGGTTGTATGGCTCGCACTTCGACACAGCAAATATATAAGTGTTGTTTACGGGGCGCACACGAGGCAAACCCCGTTTTCCGGGGTGAGGAAGCCGTCTGGAGTTGTCAACGCTGATCCCGTCGCGGTTCGGGGCTTCGTCGAGAGAACGTGGACCACGCGCGACGCTTCCGCCCTCCCGTTCCACCGGTCGCCTCCACGTTTTGACCGTCGGAATCGGACCCGACCGACAGATCGCTAGACCGTATCGTTCCTATTTATAAAGAACGTACCGAGCAGCTTTCATTTCCCCGATATATTTATTACAGACTGTGTGCTGGATTAGCATGGGGGTAAAATCATGGTACGTGAAGACGGTAAGCGAAACTTCGCTCTCCGAGAGGAGGACGGGTCGGAACCGAGCGAGTTCTCTGGGAATATGCCGAGACAGGCCGCACTCAAAGCGGCTCGCACGCTTGAGCCGGCTCCGTCAGAGGAGGAGGCGGAACGCACGACGATCAGACTCCGTGAAAAGGGGACCGAGAAAGTCCACGAGTACGAGGGCTGGGCGTGGAACGACGACGCTCCCGAAGTCGACGAGGCGGACGACGAGTTCTGGCTCAACGACCTCGAGAGCATCACGAAAGCCAACGTCTCGAAACAGGGGATCGAGTATCTCGACGAGGAGTAGTCGGTTCCACTCCCTGCCCGACCCGTTCCGTCCCCGTTCCCAACCTCGCTCTGCGTTTTATCCCGATTCCGAGAAGCCCCTCCGGCCGAGCCGACGACACGTGACGCGCTTGTGATCTGAACCGGTCGGACGTATCTCAATAGTTCGGAACAGTCACGGCATGAAACCGCATGACGTGGCGCCGGTAGTTCGACGGGGTTAAATACAACCCGGCCATTCGAACTAATGCGAAGAACGCATCGCGGACTCGAGCCGTTCAACTCGGCTCGGTTCCGCTGGACCAGGCAAGTCCGATGGGTTTATGACCCATGCCGGACAACGTTCAGGTCCGCAGAAGATGAGGATCTCGCCCGCTGCGCTCCGGCGTAAGAGGAGATCTGATGTGAGCCTTGGTAGTTCGGTGTCATCCGGGTCGCCGGTGACACTGGACAC
>NZ_JAGGKQ010000011.1 GCF_017873815.1 Halorubrum alkaliphilum
CGTCGCGGTTCGGGGGGAGTACGTAAACGCGCTCGAACGGCGATTCCTCGATTATGTCGGGATCTGATACGTCGTTACCTTGGGTCATATAGTCGGACATTTTTTGTTTTAGTTTGCTAATGTGTTCGCTCGCCGGTTCGTCGTCAATGGTGATCTTAATCACGCAAATCACCCGTACGGAAAACCGCGCGTGGATCGGTGGCTTCGGTGTGATTGTTCCCACGCCTGATGTCCGAAGTGAAGCTAGCCGCGTCCCCAAACCTTGAGATCGACATTAAGGGACTTGGATTTCTCGAAGCCACCGGGCAAATAGCCTCACGGTGATTTGCCAAAACCCCGATCATCGGCAGATACATCTATTCAGTCACCTCCGTGAACCATGTGAACCCCGTGTGTACCTCTCTGGCCAAAGATTCACGGAGTAAAACCGCAACACGGGAGCCGTATTGGCATGCCGCGTGAACCATGTGAATCTTATTAGCACATGACCGGAGGGGGTGGCCCGAACCGTGTGTATCTCTCTTGTTTACAACCACCATATCCATATCCAAGAAAGGTACACAAGGTTCACACAAAAGACTAACCGGCCTCACGTCATGCGGTTTTGTGGTGTGAACCATAGCGGCCAAAGGTTCACAGAGGTTCACGGGGTTCACACGTTCCGGGTTCATAGGCCACCTCTTAGCACACGGTAACCGCTATCCGTCTTTTCTAGGAGTCGCGTCTCTGTGGCCAAGTCGTCTAATGCTGTTCGGGTGTTCTCCTCTCCCGCGCCAACAAGTTCCGCAACTTCATCCGGGCTGGCCGTTGCTCCCGGACCATAACGCTCTTCTTTGAGTTTGTCTTTGATCCGTGTCTTCAACCGTCTAGTATCGACTGAACCGCCGGGGTTAGACGGTTGAGGATCGGCTTCCGCGCTATCGCTAGACTCCCACTTGAGGTTATGCTCCTCACAGAGTTGCTGAAGTTTGGAACCAAGCTCCGGATCTTGTATTACTGTTCCGTCGCGCTTCCGTTCTTTCTCAAAGTCTAGTCGATCACGGATATGGCCAACCCATGAAGCCGACTTTTCAACCCCGCATACGTCCTCATATTGATCTACAATATCGGTGTATGGAACAGCAACAGCCGCAAACGGATCGCCGTCCGTGAGGATCGTCGTCTCCTCAATCTCTTCAAGTGCCAAGTCCCGCAACACTTGGACAAATCGGGCGTCTTCGCTGTTCGCAACGGCTTCCTGATCGTGTTCACACACGGCGTTTATGAACGGCTCAAAGGAGTCTAGTTCGTCCCAGAGGATAGCAACGGTAATCAGGGAGAGTAACTTTTCGCGCGTTCTCCCGGTGATATTGTTGGCCTCAAGATAACCGTAGGCTCTATGTTCAGCCTCTTCCCATTCGTTACTGTTCAAGAGCCGAAAGCGGGCATATAACAGCCGGTTCCGAATCTCCTTGGCCCGCGTGTCGTCTAGTGTTGCGGGCATATCCCGGTTCTCCGGTGAGGATCGAACTTGGATACACCGATTAACAATATCATCCTCCGGGGTGTATTGAGTCGCTATCGCTATGTGAGAGAACGGATCAAACACTTTCGGCTCAAAGCCGGTGTGTGACTGTTCCGCCCGTGTGACGATTTCTCCCTCTTTTTGTCCCGCTCGAACCACATTATCAAGCTCTCTCTGTTCATCCGGGCCTAAGCCGTGATATTCGCTCACAAAGTAGGAAACATCATATGCGTCAATCATGCGGAACATGGAAGCCGGAGTCGCGCTCGCGGCCACAACCGCCCGATACGACACACGGGCTAACGTGTTGAGGAGTCGCGTCTTTCCGCCCGTTGTTTTGCCCATTAGCATGAGGTGAGGGACAAAGGTGAGATTAGGCCGGAGCCATGTCGAAAGCGCATAGGCTGTTAGGCCGTTGTAAATCTCTGGCTCCTTTGCGTCCCAATGATCACGGATGAACGCTCTTACATCGTCCCACAAGTCGCTGTATCCCTCTTTAGCGTGATCGCCCGGAGGATACCACATATCGCCCGCTCGAACAGCCGCCTGAACTTGAGCCGGTGAAAGTTCTCCTTCGTGTTCCCAGCTTCCCTGTTTGTCACAACCCTCACATTCGTTAGGCGGGCTAACCTCGCCGTTCTGGGGTGGGTTCTCATTTACTGTACCACATGAGTGTCTCCAAACCCCCAGATTCACACGCTTGGCTTGATTCGGGATAATCACCTGAATCGATCCATCGTCATGTACGACGGGTTCAGCTGGCCCGGTGAGATTAACGTCGGTGTGGCTCCCGTCGTCGAGGATCTCGATCGCGCCTTGGCCCGCCAGCCTATCAAGCGGGATATCCTCCTTCGGGCCTTTGTATCGGTTTCCAATACGGTTTTTATGAGTCTCCGGGATCGGAACCGACTGATCTTTCACCCGATATTCAACCGTAGTATTATCACTATCCGACTCGTACTGTTCGGTGACGGCTTTCCCCCCGTCGTTGCGGGCGTTGCTCCCGCCCGCACTTTCGTTTTGACTCATTCGTTAGTTGTGACTTTCAGTTAGTTCGAGGAGCGCTTCGGCGTGATCGGCCATAGGATACTCCGACTTTGCCACCCGCTCCAAAGCCTCACGTTTGGCTTCAATCGCCGTTAGCGCGTCGTGAGAGGCGTTCGCTGTCGGCTTGGAGTCGCTGGGGCTTTCGGCTTGAGACACTATTCAGCCCCCTCAAGCGGTTTAACGTCAATCTGTACGATATCGCCGTATGAGAGACTAAGCTGTTCACGTACTGGCTCCGGGACCGTAACCCGTCCGTCTTTGAGAACGCGGGCGGTCGCGCTTCCTTTGGTACTCATCTACGTTTACTTACGACCGTTGTATTTAATAGTAGTCACACCGTGACATCTTTTATATGGCCGGAGATATCAACCGGGAACAGCATAGCTTACTACGATCAGACTGGCGAGCATATCTCAAGGAGGGGCTGGGAACAACCGATAACGACCGGAAGCTTCGAGAACGGATCAGGGATCGTGTCGTAACTGGCTTATACGACGTTGCGATTCTCAATCAATACGCCCGTGACGACGATATCAAACAGATCTTTGGGCGATTGTCTAATGACCTAACAGAGAACACCGAACAATCCGATATCGTCAATGGGGAAGATAGGGAACTACCCGAAACGCACTTTGTCGCCGCTAGCGCGTTAGTCTCGCTCGCTTGGCGCGGACTCCGTGAATGTGGTATCGATAGGGATCGGATATTCAATCAAGTAGTGGTTCGTAGTATAGAAAGGGCGGAAGCGGATTATCAAGGCGTTCCTCACGGGAGGATTGAATCCGACATCTCTCTCTCAAAACTTGAGACACATGGTGATGTTGAAGAAATGGATCCGATTGATAAATGGAAGCGGGGGCTTGGCCTCACTGGAGAGGATTTACGCACGCTTCATAACCGCGTAAGCGATCACCCGGAGGTGGAAACTACTTCGGGCGAAGATATTGGAGAGTTGATTGACGAATACCTAGTTAAAGGCGACGGTCGAAGCGACTAATCTTCTTGGAGTTTCTCAATTAGCGCTTTCTTGATAGCGGGATCCTCAAGTAGTTCATCAACATCTTCAATGTCGTCTATGGCTTGGCTATCGCCCGCTCTCCCAGCCTCCTTGTAAGACTCCTTCATATCGCTCTCAATTTGGTCCTTAGCGCTTTTTGCGTCCGGGGTGTAGACTGTTCCACACCGCGGGCACGCTTTCGCGTCCGGACCAAGCGGCTCCCCACAATGGCAAATGTCGGGTGAAAGACTGCTTTTGTCGTCTGGCTCCCGAATCCCTGCAGCCTCCTCGGCGGCACGAATGTGATCCTCATCGGAAAGATGCGAATACGTCGTTTCCATAACGTCCGAATCCGGCGCGTGGCCGATAAGGTGTTTCACCGTCGCATCGTCCATCTTGTATTCGCGTTTTGCGATCGTCACAAAGTTGTGTCTCACCGCGTGGGGGTTGAGCGGCTTATCAATCCCCGCCTCCTCCTTGAGATTCTTTAGAGCGTACTGCATGGTATTCCGGGATACCATGCTGTCGGGTTCGGGGTTGCTATACCGTGGTTTCGGCGTAATGAGGTACGCATCCGGATTATCAGGGAAGGGGTGATATCGCAACCACTCACGGATCGAACCAACAGCACCCAAGAGCGGCCGTTTTGTGCCGTTCTCATCGGCACCTTTCAACCCGTCACTATCCGTATTCAGGTAATACACTCCCTCATCAAGATCCACGTCTTTGAGCCGGAGTGACCGAATCGCCGTGTTCCGTTGCCCGGTGTATAGCAACAGGTCAAAAATCGCTAAGTCCCGAGGGTGGTCGGCGGCGTCCCTGATGTTCGTAATCTCCTCTTTGGTTAGCATATCCCGATCGTCAACGTGGGTCTTATCGCCGCTAATCAGGGTGATATCGTTCGGGTCGATCCCCAAGTCGGTATGATATCGGTAGAACCGACGGACGCACCCTTGCTCATTCCGGATCGTGTTATTTGCTAAACCGCCGTCCTTCACGTCCGGGTGTCGCCCGGTCCGCAAGTCGGTCATCAACTGGTTGATATCCTGTGCCGAAGCGTCACTCAACGACGTGTTGTATGGGTCGTACTGCAGGCGTTCGGATACGCGCTTGAGGTGTTGCATCCAGTATAGCAACGTGTTGGCCTTTTTCGGCTTGGTGTCGTTGGCGTATTCCCCGGTTGACGGCAAGGAAACCGTCATGTTCTCCGGATCGAACGCGTTACATAGCTCACGGATGAGATCGGCGTCGGACGCGATCACCTCTCCGCGTTCAACTCCTCGCTGTAACGTCCCTTGCGCTTCCCGGTAGTTCTCCCGCGGTGTCGTCATACTCAATCCAATTCAAGCGCACCGTCTTATATCTGTGGGGACTTTGCTCAAGGTAGTGTCGGTAGTGTACCACACCCACTTCATGTGCAACCGGACGTTCATCCACCAGTACGAGTACCTCTGGCCGTACCTGCGTGATCTGTACGGGACGCCGGGCATCACAGAGACGGTGAACATGGACCACATCAAGGAACACTACTACACGACCCACCCGGACGTGACGCCGACCGGGATCATCGCGCGCGGCCCCGACCTCGACTGGGACGCCCCACACGACCGTGACCGGCTGACGGGATCGCCACCGACGCCTCACGCCGGCGACTGAACCCGCGAAAACGGCCGAACGCGACCGTAACGGTCGGTTTTAAAACGACCGTGAGCGGCTGCGACGATAGGCTATAAATGAACGATGCGGTGGCAGCAACACTACTCGTTGCCTTATAAACGGCCACTACACCGTGTTGCGAGCCCCGTCCCCGATATCGATCACCGGGCGTCCCGTAGCGACCGGGCGCTTCAGGCGAGAATCCGTCCGGAAAGCGAGTTTCCGACGGACTCCCGTTTATATATTACTGGCCGACTCATGCCGTCGGAAGACGACCGGTACCGCTTATAAGAGCTCGTCGAACTCTTTGTACCGGGTGATCTCGACGCCATCGTCGGTGACGACGGCGACGTTGATCCCGTTGCCGGACGCCAGATCCCGCTCGACGGCGGACTGGATCGCCTTCGCGGCGATGGTCTTCGCCTCGTCGACGGTGACGTCGTCGTGGTACTCCTGTTCGAGGACACCGAGTGCGTACTGCGACCCGGAGCCGGTGACGGTGTACTCCTCCTCGGTCGTGCCGCCGAGGGCGTCGATGGAGTAGATGTGTGCGCCTTCGTCGTCGACGCCGCCCAGGATCGGCTGGACGATGAAAAAGGCCCCAGTCCGGAGCAGGTTGCCGGTGAGCGTCGAGAGCGCCTCCATCGACATGTCCTTGCCGCGGCGAGCCTCGTAGAGGTTGCTCTCGGCTTTGAGCGTCGAGATGAGGTTCTGTGCGGCCGAGACGGAGCCGGCGATGGTGAGGGCACCACGGGGGTGGACCTCCTCCACCTTCTGGACGTCCTTCGAGGAGACCATGCCACCGAGGGAGGCGCGCATGTCCGTCGCCATCACGACGCCGTCGCCGGCGCGGATGCCGACGGTGGTGGTCCCGGTCTTCATTTCGCCCTCGCCGTCGGCCTGTGCCGCACGGCGCTCGCTGTGTTCGAACTCGCCGAGTTCCGGCCCGAAGACGGGCTGGTCGCGGCCGAGTTCGACGGATGGACCGTCCGAGAGATCGTCAGTCGGTGTTCGCATTAGCGGCACGTTCGCTCCTCGCGCCCATAAAGGCAGCCTTTCGGGGACCGACCGCCGGTTCCGATGCCCATATCCCGGGCAGGCGGAGTCGCAACTCGTTGGCGGGAACGACTGGGTCAAAACGGCGGGTCTCGTTCCTACTCGTCGACGTTCTCGTACGCCTCGCCGGTGGTCTCGACGAGTCGGTGAACCGGGACGTTGATACCGAGCCGGTCGCGGGCGAACACGGCGACGGGGAACAGCGAGATCCCGATGGCGATGGCCGCCTGGTGGAGACCGAACAGCGTCGTCGAGCGGATGCGGTCGAACATGGGTCTTCGATACCTCCCAGCAGAGACGTATATATAAGCCTTGTGTGCGGCAGATCGGGGTTTTCCCCCGCAGTCATGCGGTTTGTAAATCGTTTCGGACGTTCGAAACGTTCTCCGATACGGCCGGTGAGACGCGTATCTCAGGCCGAGTTCATCGGATTCGTTTCCATAACTTATGTGAATCCTCTGTCGGGCATGCGCCTACCTGTGGCGCGGATGAAGAGTCGACACACGGCCGGGTAGGGGATCGAACGGGATATTACAGTCCGAGCGCGTATCCGGTTCCGTGCAAAACGTCACCGACCGGACGCGAAACCCGTTCGGCATGGCACCGGATTGCCCCTCGTTCGTTCCCGGATACGGCGACGCGAACGCCGACTTTCACGTGATCGGCGATCACCCCGGGATCCACGGCGGTGTCGACGACGGGATCCCGTTTACCGGGAACGCATGGTCGCACGTCCTTCTCAACGCACTCGTCGACGCCGGACTGCTCGCCGAGGCCGACCCGGTACGGACGGATCGGACGTACCTCTCGTACCTCCACATGTGCGTTCCCGAGGGAGAGCCGACCGACGACGACTACGACGACATGGAGCGCTTCTTCGACGCCGAACTCCGTGCGATCGCCGCCCACGTCCTGTTGCCGGTCGGGGCTCGGGCGACCGAACACGTCCTCGAATCGTACACCGCACGGGCGTGGAAGACCGAGATCGACATGGACGCGCTTCACGCCGAGGAACTGCTCGGCTCGGGATGGCTCGTCCTCCCGATAAAAGAGCCCGCGGCGTGGACCGACGGCGACGCGGAGCGGTTGGTGGCGGCACTCCGCGAACTCCGATCGACCGACTTCCGGCGTGAGAGCGACCTCGGCCGGTTCATCGCCGGAAGCGACCCCTACCTCGTTCGGTGAGCCGGAGTCGTTCACGTCGAGCCCCGTCGATCCGAACCCCCTGACTCGGGCGACAATCGAGAACCGTCGAATTCCGTCGATCCGAACGCGACGTATCTTTACGATCGGTGTCCTCGTCGATCATATATCCGACGTTCGTCCCGATAACTCCCGATCGGAGAGGTTATATTTGTCACTACTCCGTGGATTTTATACGATACCGGTCTATCAGTAGGTAGACGCCCCGATCGAACGGGCGTCGGCCGCAGGACTGGTACTCCAACGCGGCAGCTTGGTCAGTTCCGGCCTCCACGGGCCGGTTTTTCCCGTCACGACGAGTTTCGTAAGCGGCGGCGGCGAGAGACCGAAGCGGGCGGCGGGCGACCGTGCTCACGTCGCGAGCAACGACTCGATGTACTGGCCGACGTGGTCGTCCATTCGCCGTTTGAACCCGTTCTGTCGTGCGAGCCGATCGATCTCTCGGGCGACGTACGTGCCGTACTGGACCGCCTTCTTGTCCGCGCTCCACACCGGCTCGGGGAGACGTTGGGCCGCGGTTCGACGAAGCGCGACCTTCCGTTGGTCGGGGGTAGCGAGGAGTTCGCCGGGCAGTCGGAGCGCGGCGTCGACGACGCGGTCGTCCAACAGCGGTGCGAGGGGCTCGACCCCGGCGGCACGCAGCGCGAGGACGTCGCGTTCGAGCTGGGCGGGTAGCGTGTGGACGGTCTCGGTGCGCGCACCCCGGACGGTGTCGGCGTCGACGCGGTGGTCCTCGGCCGGTTCGACCACCTTGCTGTACCCGCCGAACAGCTCGTCCGCTCCCTGTCCGACCGCGAGTCGGTCGACCCCGTCGTCCGCGGCGGCCTCCGCGGTCAGGTACAGCGGGACGGCGATGTTCAGGTCCATGGGGTTCCGGCGGCCCGTCGCGGCCGCGATCTCGGGGATCACCCGGCGGAGATCCTCGTGTGTGATCTCGACGACACGTACGTCGAGACTCATGGTCTCCGCGGCCGCGCGTGCGGCGGCGACGTCGTGACACGCCTCGAAGCCGGCGACGTAACACGGTGCGTCGGGGACCGCGCTCGCGACGAGCCCGGAGTCGACGCCACCGGAAAAGGCGACCGCGAGCCGCCCGTCGGAGTCCGTCCCGGTGTCGGTTCCGGGGCCGGATCCGAGGTCGACCAGCGCCCCGTCGATCGCGTCGTCGACGGCCGTCTGCGCGACGGCCGGATCGTCGGGCCCCGACGTCTGGAGCGACCAGATCCGCCGGATCTCCGGGCCGGCTCCGGGATCGACCCCGGTACCCGTCTCTGCGTCCGACACGACCGACCCTGCCGGAACCGCCACGGGATCGTCGAGTCCCGTCAGGTCAAACCCCCACGCGCTGGACCGGATCGGGTCGTCAGCGTCGCGCTCGACGAAGAGGGGTTGTCGTCCGAGGACGTCGCGGACGAGCACCGGGGCGATTTCGTCCGGCGGATCCGCGAGCAGTCCGGCGAACCCGCACGTTCCGGGGAAGGGGTCCCCCGTCCGGATCGCGTCGGCGACGAGCGCGGCGGACGCGCCGCGGAGTCGGTCGTTGGGTTCGGCATCAACGGTCTCGTCGCTCACGACTCGACCACCCGAATCACCTGAGCCCGTTGACGGCCCGGAAGGCGCGTCGTTTCGCCCCGCCGGCGAACTGGCGGATCGAGACGCGCCACGGCGTCCGCTTGCCAACGACGCTTGTCCGCCCGTCAGCGATCGCGGACAGGATCGCCTCCGCGGAACGGTCGTCCGCGCCGACCTCGGTGACCGCCTGCCCGACCATTTCGGAGATGTGCGCGTCGCTGCCGGCGGTCATCGGGAGGTTCCGCCGGATCGCAAACTTCTCCGCCTGTCGGTTCGAGCGCCCGGTGAACAGCCGGGAGTTATACACCTCGATGGCGTCCGCGCTCGCGAGCTGCTCGTCCGTGATATGCGCGGCGACGCCGTGGCGCGACTTCTGGAAGGGATGGGGGATCACGGCGATCCCGCCCTGAGCGTGGATCCGGTCGAGCGTCTCATCGAAGGGGAGCCCGCTCTCGACGATCTCGTCGATACCGAACGCGAGCACGTGGCCGGCCGCACACGTTACCTCCATGCCGACGATACCGACGAGTCCGTAGTCGGCGGCCATCTCGGCCGCCTCGATGCTGGCGTCGATCTCGTCGTGGTCCGTGACGGCGAGCGCGTCGAGCCCGACCGCGGCCGCCTGCTCCAAGAGGAGTTCGACCGGGTCGCGCCCGTCGTGGGACAGCTCGGAGTGGGTATGCAGCTCGACCGATAACACGGGTGTTCGTTCGTGGCTAGCAGTAAAAAGCGACCCGGTACGACGCGCGAACATGGCCGGGGATTGATACGGTCTGCCGGTAAACCGATAGGCATGGTCTCCCGCGATACGAAGGTCCACCTCGGAACCGTCGGGATCACCCTTCTGGTCCTTTTGAGTGTTGAGTACGCCGGACTGCTGCCGGAGTCCGAGTCCACGATAGGAGTCATTGCTCTCGCGTCGTACGGCGCGATATTCGGCGGCGCACACCTCTATCTCGCGATCCGCGGCGACGACGGGATGGTGCCGGCGGCGGCGCGGTGGCGGTACGTCGCGACGCTCGCCGTCGTGTTGGTGGCAGGGGTCGTCTACGTCGTTGCCGGCAGTGTCGTCGTCGGTCCGGTCACCATCGGGACGGTCGCACTTGCCGTCGCCGGCGTCGCGGCTGCCACGTACCTCGTGACCGAGTCGATCGACGCGTATCGGTCGTCGTCGGTATAAGTCATTGCTGGCGCGGTGAACACGTCCGAAGCCCTCGGCTACCCCGTCGAGTCCGACCCTACACCAAAACCGCACCGCACCTCACGCCTCCCCAGCCTCGTCGGGCGGCCTCGCTTCGCTTCGGCCGCCCGACTCCCTCGCGGTCCGCTCGCGCCCTGATAAGGGCGCTCGCGGGCGCGCCCGTTATCAGATCCGGATGAGGTCGACGTGGCGGAAGCCGGGACCGCATCGTCGACGTGGCGGAAGCCGGGACCGCATCGTCGACGTGGCGGAAGCCGGACCGCATCGTCGACGTGGCGGAATCGGAAGTGCGTCGACCCACAAGAACACCCTTAAGAGGAGTGACGGCGAGTGGTTTCATGGGAACAGCACAGCTGCGGATCCGACGCGCCGGGGTCTTTTCGCCCACGGCTTGGGAACGTAGCAGTGCACCGCCGCCTCCGACGACGGGGCCGAGGCGTCCGCTCGCGCGGTCGTCTCCCGAAGTCGCTCGCGTTCGCGAGCGGTTTCGGTCACGCCCCCTCGCGCGGAGTCGCGGTCACGTCTCGCGGTTGTGCCGTTCCAATTTACAACAATGGCACGAATGCACACGCGCCGTCGCGGGTCGTCCGGTTCGGACAACCCGGCGACGGACGAGAACCCGGAGTGGAGCGACGTCGACGCCGAGGATATCGAGTCCCGCGTCGTCGAACTGGCAGAACAGGGCCACGATCCCAGCGTCATCGGCATCAAACTCCGTGACGAGGGCGTCAAGGGCGTCCCGATCCCGGACGTCAAGCTGGCGACCGGCAAGAAACTCACCGAGATCCTCGAGGACCACGACGCGGACGCCGACGTTCCCGAGGACATCCGCAGCTTGATGGCCCGCGCGATCCGGCTGCGCGAGCACATGGCCGACAACGGACAGGACCACCAGAACAAGCGCGCGCTACAGAACACGGAAGCGAAGATCCGCCGCCTTGCGGACTACTACCGCGGCGACGAACTCGACGAGGAGTTCAGGTACACCTACGAGAACGCCGTCGAGCTGCTGGAAGAGTAATCCGATACACACACCGATCATCCCACTCGTGACCGAAACCGCAACCGCCACGCCCACGCCCGACGCGCTCGCCAGCGTCCTCGCCGACGCGCCGTTCGTCCGGCTCGTCGCGACCGACGACGGCGACGCGGTCGCGGCCACGGGGCTGCTCGCCGGAGCGCTCCGGGAGCGTGCGGTGCCGTTTCAGGCGCGAGTCTCGCGTGACCCCCTCCCCGAGACGGGCGACGACGAGGTCGCGGTGACGGTCGGCGTCGATGCCGGCCCGCACTCGCTCCCGGGAGGGGGCTGCCCGGCGAGCACGACCGCCTTCGCGGTCGCTCGCGAACTGGGCGTCGATCCCGACCCGGTGGTCGCGCTGGCCGGCGGCGTCGCTGCGGGGTCGATCCCCGGCACCGACGGCACGGGCGACGCGCTCGAAGCCGCCGAGCGCGCCGCCGACGTTACGAGACGTCCCGGTGTCGGGATCCCGTGTGTGGATCTCGCGGACGGACTCTCGGCCTCGACGCTGCTCCGAACGCCGTACTCCGGCGATCCGGAGGCGACGCGGGCGACGATCGCGACGCTCGGCCTCCCGGCGACGCTCGACGAGGACGCGCACCGACGACTCGCGTCGTTGGTCGCCGTCGACGTCGCGGCCGCGGAGGGGGCGAGCGATCGGGCGGCCTCGGCGGTCGAGCGCGCGCTCCGACCGTACGCGATCGCCAGCACGACGCCGGGCGCTCCGTTCGAGACGGTCGGCGGCTACGCAGACGTCCTCGACGTCCTCGCGCGCGAGGAGCCGGGAGTCGGCGTCGCGCTGGCGATCGCGACCGACCCCGGAGACGGGCTCGTGAGCGCCGCTCGCGACGCGTGGCGCGCCCACGGACTGGCGGCACATCGCGCGCTCGACGCGGCGACGACCGGCCGATACGACGGCTGTGTCGTCGCCCGGGTCGACGCGCCCGCGTCGACGATTCCCACGATCGCCCGGATCGTCCGGGACTTCCGGTCGCCGGAGCCGGTCGCGGTCGTTCTCGACGAGTCGTCGGGGCGGATCGCGGCGGCCGCGACCGAGTCGATGGGGCTCGGCGATGTCTGCCGGTCGGTCGCCGCCGAACTCGGCGGCGAGGGCTGGGGGGCGGACGCACGCGGCGGAGTCGATACGACGGCCGACCCGACGGACGCCCTCGCGGCGCTCCGGGAGGCACTATGAGCGACGATCCCAAGGGATCCGAGACGACGGCAGACCCGACGGAGCGGTCGGAGCCGACGCGGACCGCGACGGTTCACACGACTCACGCGGACGCGGGGGTCGTCGCAGCCGCGCTCGCGCCCGACGACACCGAGTCGATGTCGGTTGCCGTCGACGGCGACACGATCGAGGCGCGGATCGAACGACCCACGACCGGCGGAGTTCGGTCGACGGTCGACGACTACATCGTGAACTTGCGGGTCGCTGACCGGGTGATCGAGAGCACGGAGACGAACGGGGAGACGACGAACGAGGAGACGACGAACGCGACGAACACGAACGCGAACGACACCACCTATACCAACACATGAGCGAACGATCAGTATCCAAGAGCAGAGGACAGAAGCGCTGGTACGACGTACTGGCACCGGAACAGTTCGACCGACAGGTTCTCGGCGAGACGCTCGCCGAGGAGCCCGACCAAGTGGTCGGCCGAACGATCACGACCACGCTGGGCGAACTCACCGGCGACTCCGGCGCGAACAACACGAAGCTCACGTTCAAGATCACGGACGTGGGCAGCGACACGGCCTACACCGAGTTCGTCACGTACGAACTCACGCGCGATTACCTGCGCTCGCTCGTCCGCCGCGGTGCCTCGAAGGTCGAGGCGTCGATCACGGTTGTGACGACCGACGACTACCGGATCCGCGTCCAGCCCGTCGCGCTGACGACGAAGAAGGCAGATCGCTCACAGGAGAAGGCGATCCGCCGCGTCATGATCGACAAGGTCCACGCCGCCGCCGAGGAACGCACCTTCGAGGCGTTCGTGGACGCGATCATCGACGGCAACCTCTCGTCGGCCATCTACGGCGAGGCGAAGACGATCTATCCGCTGCGTCGCGTCGAAGTCCAGAAGCTGACCCTCGAAGCGCGCCCCGCGGAGATCGCCGCCGAGGAGGAGGCGGCCGTCGATGTCGACGCCGACGAAGTGGCCGTCGACGACGAGTAACGACCGTCCGAGCGAACCGCAGTTCTCCGTTTATTAGTCGCGTAGCGGCGTCGCTGGAATAGTGTGGGAATCAGCGCGGCGGCGCGCGCCCCCAAGCGCCTTATAAATAAGCGACTGGGGCGTTTGCGGTGTTCACCGCCGACCGACGGACGACCAGCTATATGAGATCGCTTCACTCCACCTCCCGCGTCAACTGCTCGCGGTACGGCTCGAACCCCTGCTTTTCGTAGAACGCCCTCGCTCGGTCGTTGTCGACGGCCACGTCGAGGCGCATCTCCGTACAGCTGTGATCGCGGGCGTCGGCCGCGGCGCGCTCGATCAGTCGATCGGCAAGGCCGGATCCGCGATACGGCTCCCTGACGTAGAGGTCGCCGACGACGAGTCGATCGGGACGGTCGAAGACGGGTGAGCACTCGTCGACACTCGTCAGGACGTGGCCGGTCAGTTCGATGTCGGGGTGTGTAGGGGATGCGGTCGCCGGGTCGAGGCCGTCGCTCTCGACGACGACCCACGCACGGTTCCCCTCAGCTTCGAACCGTTCGCGATAGAACTCGACGTTCTCTTCGATCAGTTCCTCGTCGGGGCGGTCCGCCAGCGCGTGTGCGTCAACGCTGGCTGCGAGTTCACGGTGATACGGAAGCCATAGCTCAGCGACAAAGCGTCGGAGAGCCGCCTCGGTCACCGGGAGTCGTCGGATCTCCATACGGCGTTCGTCTCGGGGGTGGACGAAAATTGTCCGGGATCGAGGTCCGACCCCGTGGGACCGAACCCGTCCGAACCGAAACCGTACGAGACCGAGATCGCGCCGGCTACGCGTTCGGTGGCGTGACGAGGGGCTCGATCTCCTCGTGGTCGAACCGGGCGAGGATCTCGCCGTCGATCGTTTTGAAGTAACTGGGGAGAACGCCCGCCTCGGCGGCCGACTCGGACATCCCCTGTGCCATCGTCATGTCGTACGAACAGGGGACGAGGATCGCCCGGTGTCCCTCGGGGTCGATGAGCTCGATAACGACGAACATGACCCCGTCGACGGACGTCCCGTACACGAGGTACTCGGAGAACGCGTCCGAGTCGTACGCCTCGGTGAACCGGTCGGCGAAGTTGTTCGGGAGCACGTGCATCAGACCGAACCGGTCGTGGTCGTTCATATCCGTGCTGACCGTGTCGGTGTGGGCGGCCATGACGTACGTCGCCTCCCACCCGTCCTCGCGCCGGTCGTCAGCCAGCATTTGCGCCTCTTCGAGGGTCCGTTTCCACGCCTCGGTGTGTCCCTCGCCGAGGCTCTGCCGACGGCTGACGAACCGATCGACTTCTTCTGATGCCATCGTTGTGTGCCCCTCGTCGGGGGCACGGCATAACTCTTTTCGAGGACGTTCGAACTCAGACGACGCCGAACCCGACTTCCATGACCAGCGAGACGAGGAGCGTGAGCACCCCGGCGAGGAACGTCTTCCCCGCCGGTCGGACCCGGTCCGTCGGCGGTGGAACGCGGATCCACCGAACCGGCGGCACCGCGCGAACGACCCGCTGGAATCGCGTTCGTCGAGTCCCCGACAGCGACTCTCGCTCGGGATCCCTGCGCTTCGGCCACAGCCGGACCGTCGCGTAGCCGACGAGAAGCCAGCCGCCGAGAAACGTTAACGTCTTTCCGCGAACGAACTCGCCGCCGGTCGCGATCCCGAGTACGATCGCGGTCGTCGTCACCACGACCGCGAGAACGAGCGCGTACCCCACCGCGTCGACCCACACGCGAAGCCGGTGCGATAGTCGGGCCGACGTGCCGGACATGTCAGTGTCGGTCGTCGAGGACGGGTGCAGGTTCACGGAACCCGTCGTCATGACGGTGGCAGTAGCTCTTCCGGTCGTTCTCGCCCACGGTATAATACTCGGGATCTATCTCCTCGTCGCTCCCGTCGGGATCGACACCGTCACAGATGCTCCCGAACTCCTCGTCGAGGGCATCGAGTGCGCGGCGTTCGTCGTGGTCGCCCGCGATGTCGGCGACGCGCTGGAGGACCTCTTCGGCCTCCGGCGGGACGTCGAGCCCGCCGAACAGCTCCTCGTACGTCTCGTCCATGGTCGCGAATCGCGTCTCCATGTCGAACCGTTCGCGGATCCGCTCACGGACCGATCGAGTAGCACGCATCCGTTCCCTGAGTATCTCCCGTAGCGCGTTGATCCCGTCCCAGACGTCGTCGTCCAAGGCCTCGTACGCCTCCGGGCGTATCCGTGCCGGACACCGCGTGCTGAACGGGCAGCCGCTCGGTGGGTACCGCGGATTCGGCGGCGTCCCGTGAAGCGTGATCCGGTCGCGCCGTTGGGTCGGGTCGGGTCTCGGGATCGCCGACAGCAACGCGTGCGTGTACGGATTGGCCGGATCGTTGAACAGCTCCTCGGTCGGCCCGATCTCCATGATGTTCCCGAGGTACATCACCGCGACCCGGTCACAGATGTGCCGGACAACTGAGAGGTCGTGTGCGATGAACAGATACGTGAGATCCAGTTCGTCCTGTAGCTCCTCAAGCAGGTTGATGATCTCCGCCTGTACCGAGACGTCGAGCGCGCTCACCGGCTCGTCGAGCACGATGAACTCCGGGTTGAGCGCGAGGGTCCGGGCAATCCCGATCCGCTGGCGCTGCCCGCCAGAGAACTGATGCGGATACCTGAAGTAGTGTTCCGCCGCGAGCCCGACCTGATCGAGCAGTTTCTTCACGCGGTTCCGCCGCTCTCGGGGTGTCTTCCAGTCGTGTACGTCGAGCGGTTCCCGAACGATCTCCCCGATCGTCATCCGGTCGTTGAGGCTCGAATCGGGGTCCTGAAACACCATCTGGGCGTTCCGTCGCCACTCGTACAGCTGATCACCGGTGAGCGAGGTGATGTCGGTGTCGTCGAACAACACCTCGCCACCGGTCGCTTCCTCCAACTGGATCAGCGTCCGACCGAGCGTCGTCTTGCCGCAGCCGGACTCGCCGACGAGCCCGAGGGTCTCGCCCCGATAGATGTCGAACGAGACGCCGTCGACCGCCTTGACCGGGGGGTTGTCGAACAGCCCGCCACCCTCGTAGTACGTCTTCAGGTCGCGGATGCTGACCATCGTGTCCCGACCTCGACTCCGTTCGTCGTCGTTCCGTTCCCCGTTCGGGGTGGTTTCGATCGTGTTTCCGCTCATTCGCCATCACCTCCGTGACTGCGGCCGCCATGTCTGGCCACCGCCTCCGCCGTCGACACGTCGTCCGGGTACAACAGACAGGCGGCCGTATGGTCGGCCTCGCCGTCCGCCTCGACCGGTATCGGGACAGGATGTACCTCGTGACACTCGTCGAAGGATTTCGGGCACCGCGGGGCGAACCGGCAGTACGTCGCCGGTTCGTTCGGCGTCGGTACGCTCCCCTCGATGGTCGAGAGTTTCTTCCCGCTCTGGTGGCCGGGGATCGATTCGAGCAACCCGCGTGTGTACGGGTGTTTCGGGTCCTCGAACAGCGGAACGACGTCCGCCGACTCGACGACCTCTCCGGCGTACATCACGTTCACTCGATCAGACACGTCCGCGATCACGCCCATATCATGCGTGATGAACATGATCGCGACGTCCCGCGACTCCTGGATCTCGGCGAGGAGATCGAGAATCTGTGCCTGTATCGTCACGTCGAGGGCGGTCGTCGGCTCGTCACAGATCAGCACCTCTGGCTCACAGGCGAGCGCCATCGCGATCACCGCTCGCTGGCGCATCCCTCCGGAGAACTGGTGGGGGTACTCGTTGACCCGCCGGCTGGCGTCCGGGATCCCGACCGCCTCGAGCAGTTCGGCCGCCTCCTGTGTCGCCGCCTTCCCGCGGATCCCTTGGTGTTGTCTGAGTGCTTCCTTGATCTGGTTTCCGACCGTGTACACCGGGTTGAGGCTCGTTAGCGGGTCCTGAAACACCATCGCGATCCGACCGCCACGCATCTTCCGCTGTGGCTCGCCCGACAGACGACTGATCTCGACGAACCCGCGCTGGATTCCCGCAGCGGAGTCCGCCGACCCGTCGGTAACGAACACGCACTCGTTCCCGCTCGTGAGCCCGAGTTCGTCGGTGTACCCGGCCGCCGCGACGTCGACGAGCGGCACCGAAGCGGGGTCGGCATAGCCGAACTCCTGAGGTGTCGCTGCCGTCGACGCGAACAGTTCTTCCGCGTCGTACGTCGCTTCGAGGTCCGCGACGTCGACCGTCCGCTTCGGGAACTCGTCCGCGAACGTCCGGACCGTATCCATGTCGCGGTAGCGAACGCTGCTGCCCCGAAGCACGCGTCCGGGAGACTCGATGAGTCCCATCAACGACCGGGCGGTAACGCTCTTGCCGCTGCCCGACTCGCCGACGATACCGACGGTCTCCCCGGGGTCGATATCGAAACTGATCCCGTCGACCGCTCGGATCGTTTCCTTCTCGGTGAAGAAGGCCGTCTGGAGGTTTCTGACGTCGATGATCGCGTCGTGGGCAGTTGCGGATCCCGCGTCGGCCGCGCTCGATGGCTCCACAGTCCGTTCGATGTCGCCGTCGGCGGCCATCAGGCACCACCCCCAGCGGTCGCGGCCTCACTCTCCTCGACATCGGCCTCGGGGTCGATCGCGTCCCGGATCGCGTCGCCGAGCGCGTTAAAGGCGACGACGACGAGAACGATCGCGATCCCGGGAATGGTTGCGACGTGCCACGACGAGGTCGCGACGTACGACTGTCCGCCGTCGATGAGTCGTCCCCATTCGGGCGTCGGCGGGTTGATGCCGAGTCCGAGGAACGTCAGCGCGGCCGTCGAAATGATGACGCCGCCGATCAGTAACGATGCGTAGATCAGGATGTATCCCGCGATGTACGGAGCCATGTGTTTTCTCATCGTTCGTAACGGTGTCTGTCCGTAGCTCTTCGCCGCGTCGACCCACTCCTGTTCGGCGACCTGTAACGAGGGCCCACGTATCGCGCGCCACATCCCTGGCCAGTACGCGAGGGCGAATATCAGTGCTAACAGGAATCCGCCGTCAAGCGGCTGGGCGATCGGATGGTTGCTCTCTTGGAAGATCACCGAGAGCAGCATGATGAGCAGCAGCGCCGGGATCGCCTGTATCGTGTCACTCGCCATCACGGTCGCGATGTCGGTGATACCCTTGTAGTACGCGGCGAGCAGCGACAACACGACCGCGATGAGTGCGCCAAGACCGATCGCCGTGATCCCGATTATGAGCGACGTACGCGCACCGTACGAGAGGTGTGTCATCATGTCCTGTCCCCTCGCAGTCGTCCCGAGCGGTGCCCATCTGTCGTAGGTATCATAGCTCATCGGGCTGACGGTGCCTTGGCCGTCGGACCGACTATCGAGGTTCGCGAAGACGTGCGTAGTCGACTCGACCTCGCCGTCATCGGTGAGATACTGGAAGTCGTGCGCGTTCGGCTGGTAGATGTTGTGTTCCGCTTGAACGGGGCTGACCGCCGGTGCCCACAACGCGAGAACGACGAACAGGAGCACGATGGCGAGTCCGAACAGCCCCCAATAGTTGCCCTTGAACCGTCGGATCGTGTCGTCGGCCGGCGTCCAGTCCGCCTGTCGGTAGTGAGTCCGATAGATCTCGAACCCCTTCCAGCCCCAGACCAGACAGACCATCGCGTAGAGGAACACGAGCGTGAGACGGATCGCCCACGCGATCGCCGGTGAGAGCCCCATGAAGGTCCCCTCCCACCCGCCGTCGGGGGCACGATACCCTTGATTGGGGATCGTCTCCCGACTCGTGAGTGCGGGAAGCGAGGACGCGAGCGAGTCGACGCCGCTGGAGACGAGCGCAGTGACACCGCCCACCGGCGAGAGTGCGAACAGCGCGGCACCTCCGGCCAACACGAGAGCCAATACGCTCCGTTTCGTCCACCGGCGTTGGTACCGAGTCAGATCCAGCCCCAGTACGTCGACCGCTCGGTCGGGGACTCGCCCCGCGAACGGAATCGACACGAGCAACAGCATCACGACCGCGGTTATCGCCGTTGTGATGCTACCGACGATACCGCCCGCCACCCCGGCGACGTTTCCGCCGACGTACCCCGGAACGCCGGCGAGGCCACCGGCGAGATACGAGACGATCCCGATCAGTTGACCGAGCCCTGCGAACGCGCGACCGATCTCAAGCAGGACCAGAATCGCCACGCCGGCGAGCCAGATGAGCGCCGGGCGGGGATTCTTTCTGATCAGGTCCACGAACAGTTCGTCGTTTTCCTCGTCCTCATACGTCTCCTCGACGTTCGTCTGTCTCGAGCTCATTTTTCATACCCCACGCGCGGGTCGATGACCGTATATAAGAAGTCCTGGAGGATGTTCAAAAAGAGGATTATCAGGGTGAAAATGAACAGTAGCGCACCGGCCATGGGGAGATCACCCTGCGTGATCGACTGGAAGAAGATCCTCCCGAGACCGTTGATGTTGAATATCTGTTCGACGATCACGGAGCCGCCGATCAGGAGGAACGCCTCGCTCGTGATCACCGGCAACAGCGGGATCAGAGAGTTCCTGAAGATATGCTTCCAGACGATCACTCGGTTAGTCAGTCCCTTCGCCTTCGCCGTCTCGACGAAGTTCGAGTTGATCGTCTCGAGCATGGCAGTCCGACCGATCCGCAACTCCGCCGCCATCGACGCGGACCCGAGGATCAGCGCGGCCGGTAGAATGAGCTTGGTATCGATCGCCAAGGCCGTCCAGTCGGCCACGTACGGGACCGGAACAAAGAGGAGATCGGTCGTCGAGATCCAGTCGAGATCCGGCGTCCCGGTGATGCTGATGCTCCGTGCCGTGAAGTCGGGACCGAACGTGTACCAGTCGAACCCGAACGGCCCGCCGCCGTCCCGGGTCCGTCTGAGGGCGGCCAGCGCCAACACACAGAGCCAGAAGTTCGGGAGTGCCTGCCAGAGTATCCCGCCGAAGGACGCCGTGTAATCCCCAAAGGAGTTCGGATTGAGTCCGGCGTAAAAGCCGAGGGGGATCCCGATGAAGAGCGGCAGCAGGATCGCCCAGAACCCCAACCAGATCGTCGCGGGAGCGGAGCTGATAACGATGTCGAGGATGTCACGCTCCGCCTGAACGACCCACGACTGACCGAAATCGAAGGTCAGGAAGCTCATGACGAAGTCGGTGTACTGCTCCCAGAGCGGGTCGTTGAGTCCGAGCCGTTCCCGCATGAGCTCCGCGTCCGTCCCGTCAGCCTCGGGACCGAGTCGGGCGGCGACCGGATCGATCGGTCCCATCCGGAGCATGACGAACAGGAACGACAGCACTAAGAACAGTACTGGGATCGTGAGGAGGACACGCTTAATGAAATACTCCCACCGAGTCATCTCGACTCACTCCCGGAGTATCGTATTGAACGTTTTCTGGAGATTACTGTATGCATGCGTCAGATCGATGTGTGGAGGATGTCGGTTACCCGGCTAAAACGTTTTGGAAATGAAAAACGTCGACCGGCTTACTGCTCTTCTTCGAGCTCGGTGTGCCAGTTGAGGTAGAAGCCGTTGGTTTCTCCCGGCATCCCCTCGGTTCGGGTGTTACGCGGCTCGAGCTGGAACGACCCGTACGGAGCGGCGGGCCAGCTCCAGATCCACCCGAGCGTGTACATCTCGAGGTCACCGTCCTCACCGCGGTTCTGTAACACCGAGAACTGCGAGACGTCGAGGTCGATGTCCGCGCCACTGCCGCTGAGTAGGTCGCGAACGAGTTCACCGGCCGTCTCGAACGCGACGTCCTCGTACGTCGTCAGGGTCAGTTCCGCGGGATCGTCAGCCGTGTATCCCGCGTCCGCAAGGACTTCCTGCGCGCTCTCGAGGTCGCTTTCCCCGCGGCTGTACGGGTAGTCGTCGACGAACGCGTCGTAGCCGTCGGCACCCGTGGGCCAGATGCCCGGGGGCAGGAAGCTGAACGCCGGGGTACCACGACCGGCGAACACCTCGTCGACGACCTGCTGTTTGTCGAGGACGTACGCGACCGCCTGACGAACCGGCGCGTCGACGTTCTCCGCGTTGAACCCGAAGTAGTACGTACTGAGCTCCGAGATTCCCACGTAGTTCACTTCCTCGTTCAGTCCGCCCGCCGGCCCGTACGTCCCGACCTCACGGTTCCGGTCGTCGGTGTCGGCGTCGACCGCGTCCTGATCGTAGAACGGCGTCGGGATCTCGAAGATGTCAGCGTTCTGTTCGAGCGCGTACGTCCAGATCGCGTCGTCGTTCTCGATGATCTCCCAGTTCAGCGCCTCGACGTCCGCGACGTCGCCGTAGTAGTCGTCGTTTCGGACGACACGAACGTCCTCGTCGGCGTTAAACTCGTCGAGCTCGAACGGACCGGTTCCGTTCGCGACCTCGGTAGTGAACTCCTGATGGGAGACTTCACCGTCGTAGCCGTCGATGTCGCCGACGTAGCCCTCGGGGATCACCGCGAAGCTGCTGTACGCGATGACGTCAAGCACATCGGGGTTCGGGCCGACGAGCTCGATCTCGAGAGTCTGATCGTCGATGACCTCGACCGCGAGCGAGTCCGGGACCGGGCCGTCGTCGTCCATCTCGACGTCGATGCCGAGCCCGACGGGCTGGTTGAGCGTGAATCCGCGGCGTTCAGTGTTGGGTGACTCCACCGACCGACGCCAGGAGTACTTCACGTCGTCCGCGGTGACGTCCCCGCCGTCGTGGAAGGTCGCGTCGTCGCGAATGGTGAACGTCCACGTCGTGCCGTCCTCGGAGACCTCGAACTCGTCGAGGAGTTGGTTCTCGACCTCGGGGACCCCGTTGGGGAACTGCGAGAGGTTCTCGTAGATCTGCGTGATGACCCGTGAGGAGGCGGTGTCCGTCGACATGATCGGGTCGAGCTCGTCGAACGTGCTGTTGATCAGGTTGAGCTCGTCCTGCCCGTCGACCTGCGTGTTGTTGTGCTGTTGCCAGTGATCGCCGAGCGCGCCGGTCAGCGGTACGTCGACGTAGTCGTACCAGAACAGCTCGGTGAAGCCGTGATAGATCGGGACGAGGACCGCGTCGTCACGGACCGCTTCCTCCATCTCGACGTACGCGTCCTGTCGGAGCCCCTCGTCCTCCGGAAGCGGGTTGTCGACCGCACGCTCCCACGCGGCCTGAGCCTTGTCAGCGTTGGTTCGCTCGGCGGTTCCTTCCTCGTCGTCCCCGTCCTCGGGGTCCTCGTCTTCGATGTCCCCGTCTTCGGGATCCTCCTCGTCGGCACAGCCGGCGAGGGCAACCGTTGCAGTTCCGCCGAGCAGCCCGAGCATACGACGACGGCTCGTGGCTTCATCGTCCGGTTTTCTGTCTGATTTCCGCATACTCCTATCTTTTAGTGAACCATCTTAAAACCTTCTCGACGTATCGGTAAGCGGTCCCTGAGTTTTTCAGTCGTCGATAGCGTACTCGGATCACACGGTTCGTGAACCGCTTGGGGGTTGAGCCCCGAGGCACTCGCCTTGCTCATCCGTAGCGAGTGGAGACGAAACCTTGAAGCGCCGTTCGGGCGGAAAGAGGGTATGGAACTGCGGGTCATCGAGAAGACCGACACGGAACTCCGTATCGAGATCGCCGGCGAGGACCACACGTTCATGAACGTTCTTAAGGGGGTGTTGCTGGAGGCCGACGACGTTGCCGCCGCAACGTACGACATGAATCCCGAACAGTCCGGAGGCCAGACCGAGCCCGTCCTCACCGTGAAATCCGAGACGGTCGATCCGCTCGACGCGTTGGAGACGGCCGCCGAGTCGATGACCGACCGGACGACGGCGCTCCGGGACACGGTGACTGCCGCCTGAGAACAGTCACGGGGGTTCCCGATCGTTCACCGTCGGCTCGTTCCGACCCAGGTCACTTTTTCACGCTCCGTGAGTCCTCTCAGTCCGCCGTTTCTCTCGGTCGTTCCGACGGAGGGCCATACCTAAGTACCGACTCGCCAATGGTGAGAGCATGTCACCGAGCGTTCTCATGCTGGGGTGGGGATACCCGCCGAACATCACCGGCGGGCTGGACGTCCACGTCGGGGAGCTGTTCTCCGGGTTACGAGACGAGTACGACGTCGACGCCAGGCTGGTGTTGCCGGCGGAGCTCGCCCCGGAGGACGAGCCCGGCGTGGAGGGCGTCGAGACGGGCGAGGGCGATGTTGCCACCCGCGTCGGCCGTCTCAGCGACCGATTCGTCGAACTCGCGCCCGACTACGACGTGATCCACACGCACGACTGGTTCGGCTACGGCCCCGGGCGCGAGGCCGCGCGGGCGTCTGACGCGACGTGGGTCTCGTCGTTCCACTCGCTCGCGAGCGACCGCAACATCGACCCGCCAAAACGCGAAGTCGAGACGGAGCGCCGGCTGGCGAACGCCGCGGACACGAATATCTCCGTCAGCGAGATCGTCCGGGAGGACGTCAAGGAGCTGTACGGCGCGGACTCCCGCGTCGTCTACAACGGGTTCTCGAAGCCAGAGTTCTCCGGAAAGGACGTGCGTGCCGACCTCGGCATCGACGGCGAGATGCTCTTCTTCGTCGGTCGTCATACCGACCAGAAGGGGATCTCACACCTGCTGTACGCGATGAAGAAGCTCCGCGGCCGCGACGTCACGCTCGTCGTCGGCGGCTCCGGCCACCAGACGGAGCAGCTGAAGCGGTTCTCGGAGCTCGTCGGGATCGAGGAGGACGTCGAGTTCGTCGGCTACGTGCCCGAAGCCGAGTTGGGCGACTACTACGCCGCCTCGGACGCGTTCGTCTCGCCGTCCTTCTCCGAGCCGTTCGGGATCACGATCACGGAGGCGCTGGAGGCGGGAACGCAGGTCGTCTCGACGCGGTGTGGAGCCGCGGAGATCCTGCCGGAGGACTGTTTGGTCGAGGTCACGCCTGACTCCGAGTCGATCGTCGACGGGCTCGTGACCGCGCTGAACCGGGAGTCGCTGCCGGAGTACGAGCGCCGCGACTGGTCCGAGGTCGCCGGCGACACGCTGGAGATATACGAAGAGGTCGCGTAGCCGACGCCTAGTTCTCGCGATACACGTCGATCTGCGCAACTGGCTCCGGGTGTCGGATCCGGAACCCGTCGGCCGTCTCGATCACGCCCCGAGTCGTCTCGACCGCGCCACGGTACGGCGTCCCGTCGCCGTCCCGTGGCTCCTCACCGCTGTACGGAGACGTGTACGGCGAGGCGTACGGGGAGTCGTCGAGGGGTTCATCGAAGCTCTCCGGCGGGAGGTATATCCGCTCACCGTCGTCGGAACGAACGATCACGGCCACGTCTCGTGTCCCTGTCACGTCGATGACCGTTCGGTTCTCCGTGACGCGCGTGTCGATGCCGACTTCAGGGGCGTCAATGTCGTCCATGTCGCTCTATGTGGGCGGGATCGGATTAACTGTGCCGACGCGAGTACGGGTCCTGTCGCCTCGTGGTCGCCCCTGGGTGGTGTGAACCCTTTTGTGCGGTCGCGTCGAACTTCGCACCGATGGACGTCAACAGCCATGCCGAGGAGCTCGCCTCCGACCTCGGCGTCGACAAAGCGGAGGTCAAAGCGGACCTCGAGAATTTACTGGAGTACAGCGTCCCGATAGACGAGGCCAAACAGAGCGTGCGGCGGAAACACGGCGGCGGTGGCGGCGGATCGAGTCCAACGCCGGACGCGGTCGATCTCGCGAACATAACCATCGACCACGGGAACGTCACCGTCACCGCCCGCGTGCTCACGCGCGGGACCCGAACGATCCGGTATCAGGGCGACGACCTCACGATCCGCGAGGGCGAGTTGGCGGACGGAACGGGGACGATTTCCTACACCGCGTGGCAGGACTTCGGGTTCGAACCCGGCGACTCCCTGACGATCGGCAACGCCGGCGTCCGTGAGTGGGACGGCTCGCCCGAACTCAACCTCAACGACTCGACCACGGTCGCCATCGCCGACGACCCGGTCAACGTCGACCACGAGGTCGGCGGCGACCGCGACCTCGTTGACATTGCGGCCGGCGATCGGGGACGCAACGTGGAGGTCCGTGTACTCGAGTGCGAGGAGAAGACCATCTCCGGGCGGGACGGCGAGACGGAGATCCTCGAAGGGGTCGTCGGCGACGAGACGGCCAAGCTCCCTTTCACCGACTGGGATCCCTCTCCCGAGCTGGAGCCCGGCGCGGACCTCCGGATCGAGGACGTGTACGTCCGCGAGTTCCGCGGCGTCCCGTCGATCAACCTCACCGAGTTCTCGACGGTGACTCTTCTTCCCAACCCGGTCACCGTCGCGGACGACGCCCCCCGACTCTCCGTCGCGGACGCCGTCGACTCCGGCGGGATGTTCGACGTCGAGCTCGTCGGGAACGTCCTCGAAGTACGTGACGGCTCCGGACTGATCGAGCGCTGTCCCGAGTGTGGGAGAGTCGTCCAGAACGGACAGTGCCGAAGCCACGGTGCGGTCGACGGCGAGGATGACCTCCGCGTGAAGGCGATCCTCGACGACGGGACCGCTACCGTCACCGTCGTGCTCGACGACGAGATCACGGCGGAGGTGTACGGCGGTGGCCTCGATGACGCCCTCTCAGCGGCAAAAGACGCGATGGACAAGGACGTGGTCGCGGACGCCATTGCGGAGGGCCTCGTCGGTGGAGCATATCGCGTCCGGGGGAGCCTCTCAGTCGACGAGTACGGCGCGACCCTCGACGCGACCGCGTTCGAGGTCGCGGACGACGACCCCGCGGACGTCGCTCGCGCGGCCCTCACAGAGGTGCGAGGATGAGCGACGACGGGCCCGGGACTCGCGAGGTCGCCCACCGGCTGTTCGCCGCGGAGTTCGACGACGCCTCGCTGTCGTATTCCGAGAGCGACGAGGAGCGCGCACCGAACTACGTGGTCACGCCGACGGGCGCGCGGGTGAACCGGCTGTTCGTCGCGGGCGTGCTCACGGAGGTCGAGCGCGTCAACGACGAGACGAGCCGCGGTCGGGTCGTCGATCCGTCGGCCGCGTTCGTCACCTACGCCGGGCAGTACCAGCCGGACGAGGCGGCGTTCCTCGAACGCGCGGGCCCGCCGACGTTCGTCGCCCTGACCGGCAAAGCGCGGACGTTCGAGCCGGAGGACTCCGACCGGGTGTTCACCTCGGTTCGCCCGGAGAGCCTCAACGAGGTCGACGCCGACGTCCGCGACCGGTGGGTCGTCTCCGCGGCCGAGGCGACGCTCGACCGGCTCGCCGTCCTCGCAAGGGCTCTCGACTCCGACCTGCGGGGTGAAGAGCTCCGCGCGGCCCTCGAGTCGGGCGGCGCGTCCGCGTCGCTCGCGGCGGGGATCCCGAAAGCGATCGACCACTACGGTACCTCGACCGCCTACGTCGAGGCGATCCGCCGGCTCGCGGTCGACGCCCTGGAGTTGATCGCTGGCGATCGCGAGGAGGTCCGGACGCCCGACATCGCCCCCGGCGAGGGTGGCGACGCCTCTGTCGGTGCCCTCCCCGATACCGACGTCCGGATCGCGACGGACGCTCCTGCCACGCACGTCGACAGCGAGAGCCTCGACGAGTCCGGCGAGGAGCCGGAAGTCGTCGATGACGAGGACGCCGGCAGAGCCGACGATGAGGGCCTGGACGGACTCAACGACGACGGACTCGGCGGTGACGACGGACTCGACGATGACTCGGACGCGGCGGTCCCGGCAGCGGAGACCGCGACTGGAGACGAGACCGAAGTGATGACCGGGACCGAAGCCGGATCGACCGAAGCCGGATCGACCGAAGCCGGATCGACCGAAGCCGGATCGACCGAAGCCGGATCGACCGGGACGGAACCGACGCTCGACGCGATCGATGACGGGAGCGACGACTTCGGCGACGACGAGGTCGGCGCATTCGACGATTCCGAAGGCAGCGACGGATCCGACATGTTGGGTGATACTGGGGGCAACGACTCCGGACTCGGGGATTTCGACGATGGCTCCGCGGAGCCCGACCTCGACGACGGGCTCGATGCGGAGACCGAGGACGGCGAGGGCTCGACTGCGGACGCCGACGCCGCAAGCGAGATGTACGAGCTCGACGACGAGGAGCGCGAGGAGATCGAATCCGAGTTCGGCACCGACTTCTCGACCGGCGGGGAGGTCGGCGATCCCGGCGAGGCCGACATCGACGTTCCGGATCCCGAGGAGCTATCGGAGACGCCGGACCCGGGCGAGACCGCAGAGACGCCCGGGACCGACCCCGGCGATGCGGACGGCGACACCGGCGGTGACGCCGACGACAGCGACGGGGACGCTGACGACAGCGACACCGGGGAGGACGACGACATCGACCTCGAAGCCGCCGCCGTCGAGACGATGACCGACCTCGACGACGGAGAGGGCGCGGACCGTGCCGCCGTCGTCGAGGCGGTGGCCTCGGAACACGGGGCGGACGAGTCGGACGTCGACGACGCGATCCGAGACGCGCTAATGAGCGGGAAGTGTTACGAGCCGGCCGACGGAGTGCTCAAGCCGATCTGATGGTCCCGGGTGAGCGGGTCGCCGTGGAGCCGGTCGTCGGCGAGCCGGCGGCCGTCGCCGACCTCGGGGGCGAGCGTGCGCTGCTCGTCGCCGACGTTCACGCCGGCATCGAGGTCGGCCTGCGCTACGAGCGCGGCGTCGAGTTGGACAGCCGTGCGACGGAGCGCCGCGAGCGACTGTGCCGGTTCGTTCGTGAGACCGACGCCGACCGGCTGGTCGTGCTCGGGGATCTGGCCCACCGGATCGGCGCGCCAGAAGGGGACGAGCGCGAGGAGATCGAAGAGCTCGTTCGGGCGATCACCGACCGCGTTCCGATGACGCTCGTGGAGGGAAACCACGACGCGGGCGTCGCCGAGGCGTTCGCGGACGTGGTCGACGTGGTCGGTCCGGGAGGCGCGCTGCTCGATCACGACGGTGTCGACGGTGACGATATCGACGGCGACGGCGGAGTCGCCGTCCTTCACGGGCATACGTGGCCCGATCCCGAGCTACTCGATGCCGACGTGATCTGCATGGGCCACGAGCACCCGCAAGTCAGGCTGGAGGACTCGGTCGGCGGATCGCGCGTCGAGCGCGCGTGGCTTCGCGGGGAAGTCGATCCACGGGCGTTTATCGAGAGCCGCGGAGAGAGGGACGCGGATGCGATCGAGGACCCACCCGAACTCGTCGTCTTCCCCGCGTTCAACGAGCGGTCCGGGGGGACGTGGGTGAACGTCGAGGGGCAGTCGTTCCTCGCACCGTTCCTCCCCGGCGCGCTCCCGGCCGGCGACGCCTACCTGCTGGACGGGACACGACTCGGGGAGTACCGACGGGTGTGACCGGATCGACTCGCTTCCGGCGTCTCACTCCTCGACCGGACGGAACCGGAACCCGTCCCACGACTGGCTCTCCGGCTCACGGATCCCCGCTCCGGGCTCGCGGAGCTCGTCGGCGTGGACCGGCTCGACGCGGTCCTCGATGGCGACGTCGAAGGTCTCACCGGAATCGTCCTCGCGCTCGGCTATCTGTCCGAGGGCGCGAACCGGTGGCCCGTCGTAGTCGTCGCCCATCTCGAACTCAACGATCGCGAGGCTGTTCGGCTCCCGCACCCCGGGCGGCGTCGCCGTCGACATCGTCCACGTGATCACGCGTGCCTCGTGCTCACGGAGGTCGACCGTCCCCACCCGTTCGGTTCCGTCCGGGCCGACCGGGTGTGGCGGGTACGACACCGCGCCGCCCGCGTACTCGGCCGCCTCGAAGATCGGTTCCTCGCCGCTTCCTGCCGTGTCGGATGCGTGGTCGCTCATTGGGTGCCCTCCAGGATCGTCGTGGTCACGCAGTTGCCGAACCCGCCGACGTTACACGCGAGGCCGGTGTCGGCCTCGACCTGCCGCGGACCGGCGTTTCCGGTGACCTGCTCGTATATCTCGTACACCTGTGCGACGCCGCTGGCTCCCAGCGGATGCCCCTTCGATTTGAGGCCACCAGAGGTGTTGATCGGTAACTCGCCGTCGCGGTCGGTGACGCCCGCCTCGACCGCCTTCCATCCCTCGCCCTTCTCGAAGAAGCCGAGGTCCTCGCTCTGGAGGAACTCGAGAATGGTGAACATATCGTGGAGCTCCGCCACGTCGACGTCGTCCGGCCCGATGCCGGCCATCTCGTAGGCGATGTCGGAGGAGTCGGCGACGCCGCCCATCGTCGTCGGGTCCGCGCGCTCGTGGACGACGTGGGTGTCGGTCGCGCCGCCGATCCCCGAAACCACGGCGTACTCGTCCTCCGGGACGTACTCGGCGGCGACGGACTCAGGGCAAAACACGAGCGCCGCGGAGCCGTCCGTGATCGGACAGAAGTCGTACAGCCGGAGGGGGTCGGCGACGACCGGCGACTCCAAGACCGTGTCGAGGTCGACCTCCTTTTGAAACTGCGCGTGTGGATTGTCGACGCCGTTCCTGTGGTTCTTGACCGCGACCTTGCCGAGGCTCTCACGGGGCGCGTCGTACTCGTCGAGGTAGAGGCGCGCGGTGAGCCCGGCGAAGGATGGGAGCGTGACGCCGTGTTTGTACTCGACCGGGTGCGTGAGCGACGCGATCACGTCGGTCGCTTCCGCGGTCGTCCGGTGGGTCATCTTTTCGCCGCCGACCAACATCGTACAGTCGCTCGCGCCGGAGGCGATCGACTGCCACGCGGCGTACACTCCCGCCCCACCCGACGAGGAGGTCTGGTCGATCCGGGCGGTGTACGCGGGCATGGCACCGAGGTCGTGGGCGAGCGCGTTCGGGACGCCGGTCTGTCCCTCGAACTCGCCGCTGGCCATGTTCGAGACGTACAGGTGATCGAGGTCGCCGCCGCCGATACCGGCGTCGTCGAGCGCGGCTTCGCCCGCCTCCGCGAGCAACTCGTTCACCCACGCGTCACGCTGCCCGAACCGGGTCATCGACGCGCCGATTATCGCTACGCGTTCCATATCCGTGGGTCCGCCGGCGGCACCTAAAACGTACCTTTCCGTAGTCGAGCGCTCCGGGCGGGCGGAGGGGTCCCGCGGTCAGTCCGCCGGGACGGACATCAGTCCGCTGGCGTCGGCGTCGGTCCCCGCTCCGACTCGGCGACCGTGACGTCGGCGAACGCCGCCCGACGGGCGTAGAAGAAGTAGACGTACGGCACCTTCGCCAACACGTCGAGGAAGACGTATGTGAACGCGATGCCGACCGCGCCGGCGAAGCCGAGCCCCTCCGGCCCCATCAGCCAGACGAAGGGGTACGCCAGCCACAGCAGGCCGATGTGGTTCTTGAGGAGGCTGAACAGCCCGAGCTGTGCCGGGTCGTCGGGGACCGACCGCGGGAACACCACGTACAGGTAGACGAACAGGCCGATGTGGAACGCGCCTGACAGGGCGAACAGCGCCCACTTGAGCGTCCCGTCTGCCACGACCGCAGCGGCACCGAAGGCGATCATCAGCGCGTCGGCGATCATCACGCCCGCGATGGCTCGGCGAGAAGCGCCGGCCACGTAGCCGACGAACCCGACGAGCAGGGGAGTCGTGACGAGCCAGTCGATGTACCGGAAGCCGACTAGTTCCGTTCCGTTAATCGTCGTCGTTCCGATCCCGAGCGCCATCGCGACGTACGAGAGTCCGGCAAAGCCCGGAATGACCGCCAGTGCGGCGAGGCGTCCCCGATGCTCAGATCCTTCGAGGCTACGGTACAGCGCCGCGGTGATTCCAACACCGACGAGGAAGGCGGCAGCGGCCACCCAGTACGCGACCGAGATGGGGTCCGTCATCGCTCACCCCCATCCGTCGTGGCCGGCGTTCCGACCGGTCCGGCGTCGAGGTCGGTGGAAGTCGTTCCGGACTCGACGGTAAAGGTCGCGACACGGTCCTGAAGCGTCGTCACAGCGTCCTGCTGGAACGCTCGGAGCGAGTCGGAGACCCGCTCGACGACCTCCTGCCCCTCCTTGATTTCGGTCGCCGCATCGGTCGCGGTGTCGGCCGTTTCGGTGCTGAGTTCGGTGATCGAATCGACCGACCCCGCAGTGTCCTGAACGGTATCGGCCTGATCCGCCGTGGTTCGCCGGATCTCCTCGAGTGACTGGTTGATCTCCTCCGCGGAGTCCGCGATGGTCTCGATGTCCGTCAACGTCGACTCGACGGTGTCGGTTCCGCTCTGGACCCGTTCCTGCGTCGACCGGATGGATACTGTCACTTCCTCGGTCTGGTCCGCGATTTCGTCTATCATCTCGTCTATCTCGTTCGCCCGCGACTGCGTCTCCTCGGCGAGGCTCTTCACCTCCTCGGCGACGACGCTGAATCCGCCGCCGTCGATGTCTCCGCCGGCTCTCGCAGCTTCGATCGACGCGTTCAACGCCAGCATGTTGGTCTGTTCGGCGATCTCTCCGATGATATCGACGATCTCGGTGATCTCACTCATGCCGGATTCGAGGCTCTCGACCCGATCGACCGCCTGTTCGGCCTCTGCCTCCACTTCTGCCATCTCGTCGAGTGCGGCCTGTGAAGAGTTTCGTGCGTCGCTGCTCGCCGTTGCGACCTCCTCGCTCCGTTCGGAGAGGTCGTCGACCGTGGCAGCGATCTCCTCGGCGGAGGCGCTGACAGCGTCGATGTCGGCCGCGATCGACTCTAACTCCTCGTGTTGTTCCTCGGCCTGTGTTCGGATCGTCGAGGCGGTCCCAACCGCGCCGCCGACGCGCTGTTCGACCTCCGTGCTCATCTGAGCCATCTCGCCGGCGTCCGTCTCGATCCGATCGGCCATCTCGGTGACCGTTTCGACGGTGGCCTGTAGGTCGTCCATCATTCGGTTGAAGGACTCGCCGACCGTTGCGAGCGCCTCGTCGCTCTCGTCGACCTCGACTCGTTGGGTGAGATCGCCCGTTGACGCCCGCTCCATCACCTCACCGTACCGTTCGGCGGTCCTTCGGTATCGGTCGGCCATCTCCGTGGCTTCGGTTTGGGCGTCCGACAGCTCCTCCTGTGTGCGTTCCATCTCAACGAGTCGCTCCTTGAGCGAGAGGCGCATCTCCTCGATCGACCCGGCCAACTGGCCGAACTCGTCGCTCCGGGTCGACCTGACCTGACTGTCAATGTTGCCGCGGGCGACGCGCTCGGTCTGTGCGCCAATCTCGGTGACGCTGGCAATCGTTTCGGCCGCGTTGATCGAGCCGAGCGTCAACAGTCCGGCGACGGCTGCCACGATAGTCGCGTTAACATCGTTTGTGACCACCCCGACGATGATAATAAACCCCCCTGTGGCGATATAACCAGCACCGAGTTTTGCTCCATAGCTGTTTTTCACCGCTGCTATCGGCATACGCTTACATCGATAACCAGAGTGATAAACCGCCGCCCCAATCTATCAAAGTCGATAATTCGGTCTGAAATAGCTAGTCACTCCGCCCGACGCCCAGCGTGACCGGGATAGTCGCGCTCGAATCGCGAGCCGATCTCCTCGCGGTCGATCCGGATGATTACCGGGCGGCCGTGAGGACAGGCGTACGGATTCTCACAGTCGTCGAGTCGGTCGAGTAGGTCGAGTACTCGCCCTTCTGTCAACGACGTGTTTCCGGTCACGGAGGGGTAACACGCGAGGTCGGCGAGCAGTTCGTCGACGACAGCCGTCACCGGTTCCGGTATCGTCCCATTGCCCCCTGCGCCTCCCTCGCCACGTCCGATGCCGTCGGCATCAAGGGTGCCATCGGCTTCACGCTCGCTCTCGGCGTCCACAGCGTCGGAGACGAACGCCGAGAGGGCGTCACGGAGGAGTTCGGGGTCGAGCGCCGCGTCGAACACGGCGGGGACCGCCTCGACGACGACCTCACGGTCGCCCGCACGCTCGGCACGGAACCCGATCTCGGCGAGGTCGTCAACGAACTCGCCGAACAGCGAAGCCTCCCGCGCAGTCAACTCGATCGACACCGGCTCGGCGAGCGCTTGTGCCGGCGCGCCGTCGGCGAACTCGCGTTTGAGCCGCTCGTAATTCACCCGCTCGTCGGCGGCGTGTTGGTCGATCAACACGAGCCCGTCCGAGGCCTCGGCTATCACGTACGTCTCGTGGAGCTGACCGAGCACGCGCAGGCGGGGCAGCGACTCGAACCCGCGTTCGTCCGCCGTCTCGTTGCCGGCGAGCGTGCGCTGGTTCGTGGGTCCTGACGTGGGCTCCGACTGATGTCCGTCTCGGATCGATGTCCCGGGAGATGACTTGCCGCGAGTTGGCGGATGCGACTCCGACCCCGACCGTCGTCTGGAAGGCTGACTCGCTGCGTCCTCGCCATTGCTCTCGGAGGCCGACCCCGTCGTATCAGCCGAGTTATTCGTGATCTCGACGCTGTTCGTGGCGTCAGAAACGCCGTCTCCGACGAATCCGGCGTCCTCATCCCCGACTTCCCCTCCGTTGGCGGAGCCGACTTCCCCTCCGTTGGCGGAGCCGACTTCCCCTCCGTTGGCGGAGCCGACTTCCCCTCCGTTGGCGGAGCCGACCTCCTCATCTTCGGCGGCGGATTCGACTTCCTCATCTCCGGCAGGTCCGACCTCCTCGCCGGCGGCGTCACGAGGTTCGGGTCCGCCGCCGATTCCCTCAACCGACCACGCGTCCGCGTCGTCGGGTTCGAGTCGTGTCGCGGACCCTTGTGGGTCGGGTTGTTCTGTCTCAGCGCTACCGTTCGTCTCCGTTGTATTGCCAATTCCCGCCCCGCCGACCGCCTCGGTGCCAAGGGGCTCAGGGTCGACGGCGGCCTCGTCCGGGGCAGACTGTCCGCGTGGAGCGCCCGACCGGATCAGTCCGTGATCGAGCAGGGCGGAGCCAACAGCGTCCTCAACCGCAGACCGAACGGCAGCCTCCTCGTCGAACCGGACCTCCAGCTTTCTTGGATGGACGTTGACATCGACGTCGTCCGGTGGGACCTCGACGAACAGGACGGTAAACGGGTATCGGTCCGGCGCGAGCTGTCCGTCGTAGGCATCGAGGACGGCCTCCCGGAGACTGCTCGCGGTGACGTACCGACCGTTGACGTATGTCCCGAGATAGTCGCGGCTCGCTCGGGTCGTCTCCGGATGCGAAACCAACCCAGTGACTCGGATGACGGACGGTGAGCCGTTTTCCGTCCGGGCGTTCAGACTCGACGAGTCAGCGCTCCCCTCATCCGGACGCCAGTCGACATCGAGCATTCCTTCGGCGACCTCTCTTCCGTACACCGCCAACACCGCCGAGCGGAGGTCGCCGTTCCCCTCCGTAGCGAACGTCTCCCGACCGTCGTGTTCGAGCGAGATGGCGACATCGGGGTTCGCGAGCGCGTAACTCGTGACAACGGTGTTGACGTGGTCGAACTCGGTTGTCACCCGCTTGAGAAACTTCTTCCGCGCAGGCGTGTTATAAAACAGGTCGTCGACCTCGACGACGGTCCCCGTCGGACAGCCTGCGGGGCGCACCTCGCCGACGGAGCCACCCTCGACTGATATCTCCGCGCCGGCGTCCGCGTCGGGCGGCTTCGACCGGACCGTGAGTCGGGAGACACCCCCGACGGTGTACAGCGCCTCGCCGCGGAACCCGAGGGTGGCGACGCCGGCGTCCAGATCGTCGATGTCGCCGATCTTCGAGGTGGCGTGTTCGGCGACGGCGGCTTCGAGCTGGTCGCCTTCGATCCCGACGCCGTCGTCGCGGACGCGGATCCCCTCGGTGCCACCGGCCTCGACACTCACGGCGACGCGGCTCGCGCCCGCGTCGAGGCTGTTCTCGACCAGCTCCTTGACGACGCTAGCCGGCCGCTCGACGACCTCGCCCGCGGCGATCCGCTGGATCGTCCGCTCGTCCAACCGTTCGATCTCGGGCGGCTCCATTGCTATCACGTACTCCGGCGAGCGCGTACTTCAAACCGTTCCCCGTTTCGTCTATCCACGGCACGCGGCTCGGGCCGGACGGGTAAACGCCCGGAATCGGTCGATCCGCGACGCCGTCAGACCCGACTCACGGCGTGGCGGGTTCGGGGTCCTCGGTACGGAAAAAGACGTCTTCGCCGGTCTCGGGGTCGAACAGGTGGAGGTCGGAGTCATCGAAAGTGATCCCGACCGTTTGATCCGGTTCCGGTTTGATCTCAGGCCGGGAGCGGGCGAGGAAGTCCTCCCCAAGCGTCAGGTGGACGTAGTTGTCCGAGCCGATCGGCTCGACGACTTCGACGGAGGTCCGCACGAGTTCGCTTCCGTCAGGGTTCTCGATCACGGTGACGTTTTCGGGACGGATCCCGAGCGTGTACGACGAGTCATGGAGTGTATGCCCGCGGAGGTACTCCTCGCTGAGTTCGATCTCGAAGCCAGCGCTCTCGTTTGTCAGTGTGGTTGACGAACCGGACGTGTCGACGTCGACATCGATGAAATTCATCGACGGTGAGCCGATAAAACCCGCAACAAAGCGGTTAATTGGGTTCTCGTACACCTCGGTCGGCGCACCGACCTGCTGGAGCTTTCCGTCGTTGAGTATGGCGAGTCGATCACCCATCGTCATCGCCTCCTCCTGGTCGTGAGTGACGTACATCGCCGTGACGCCGAACTCTTTCTGGAGCTTCTGTATCTCCGCGCGCATCTCCGTCCGGAGCTTAGCGTCGAGATTCGAGAGCGGCTCGTCGAACAGGAACACCTCCGGCTCGCGTGCGATGGCGCGGCCGAGCGCGACACGCTGTTTCTGTCCGCCGGAGAGCTCGTCGGGCTTGTCGTCGAGGAGCTCCGCAATGCCCATCATTTCGGCCATCTCTCGGACGCGGTCGTGGCGTTCCTCCGTCGTCATCTCGGTACTCATCTTGAGGCCGAACGCCATGTTCTCGCGGACGGTCTTGTGCGGATACAGCGCGTAGTTCTGAAACACCATCGCGACCGGACGGTTCTTGGCGTGGATGTCGGTCACGTCCTCGTCGTCGAAGCTGATTGTCCCCGAAGTCGGTTCTTCGAGTCCGGCAACCATCCGAAGGGTAGTCGTCTTCCCACAACCCGATGGCCCAACGACGGTGACGAACTCGCCGTCCTCGATTTCGAGGTCGATGTCGTCGACGGCGACAATGGTTCCCCTATCGAACTCCTTTCTGAGAGCGTCGAGCGTGACTTCCGCCATTTCCATATACGGAGGTGCCCTGCTATATTAGTCCTTCGGCAATTTTTCAAACAGTGATGTAATATCTCATCCTAAATATAAGTATAACGAACGATCCAAGATATTAAATGTGTGAAGATAGAATTCATCGTTTGTTACGAGCCATGAACGCAGACAGACGGACACTACTCAAGACGATCGGTGGATCGAGCGCGCTCGCGGCGTTCGCGGGCTGTGTGGGAGTTGACGACGGTGAGGATGACGACGACGAACCCGGAGCCGACGCCGACGGCGGCGTGGCCTCGATGTGGATCGACATGCAGGAGGCCGAAGAAGCAGACTTCAGCGACGACGTTTCGCAGTTCGGATCCGAAACCGACCACGTCATCGAAGTCGAAGAGCCCGGTGGCGAGCTCGACGAACAGCTCGACACCGCGATCCCCGCCGGCGACGGCCCGGATGGTTGGATCTGGGCACACGACTGGATCGGCCGGTTTGCCGTCCGCGAGGAGCCGCGCTTCCTCTATGACGCCTCCGACGACGTTGACATCGACCTCGACGCGTACACCGCACCCGCTCAGGAGGCGATCCAATTCGACGGCGGGCTCTACGGCCTGCCGTTCGCCTCCGAGACGGTGACCCTGTTCTACAACGAGGACATGGTCGACGAGCCGCCGGAGACGTTCGACGAGATGATCAGCGTGATGGATGACTTCCACAATCCCGAGGAGGGTGAGTACGGCCTCTCGTATCCGGTCACCGACCCGTACTTCGTGAGCGGGTTCCTCCAAGCGTACGGCGGCGACATCTTCGACGAGGCGAACCTCGAAGTCGGCCTCGACGCCGACGAAGTGAAGCAGGGTCTCGGCCGGCTCGAGGAGCTGTTCGACTACGTTCCCGCCGACCCCGGCTACGAGTCACAGATCGTCGCGTTCGCCGACGGGCTCGCGCCGTTCGCGATCAACGGGCCGTGGGAGATCGGTAACCTCTCCGATGAGATCGAGAATCTCGGCGTCGCGGAGCTACCGACGGTCGACGGCAACCACCCACGGAACTACACTGGAATCCAGACGATCTACTTCAGCGCCATGCTGGAGGACTCCGGACAGGACGCGGTCGACGCGCTCACCGAGTTCGCCGAGTGGTACACCACCAGCGAGGATGTCATCACCCACAACGCCGACCGGCACAGCTACATTCCGGTGCTTGCCGATGTGGTCGAGGGGAACGACCTCTCGCCGGAGGTCCAGGCGTTCGCCGAGCAGGTCGACAACGGTGTCCCGATGCCGACACACCCCGACATGGACAACGTGTGGGACCCCCTAGAGGAGGCGCTAACACGCGTGTTTAACGGCGACCAAGGCGGCGACGAGGCGCTCGACCAGGCCGCCGAGGAGATCCGAGACAGCCTGTAGACGCGTTTATATCATCTATCATGGCCACCTCAACCGGAACCGGGTCGAGTTCCAGCCCGCTGTCGCGGATCGCCGCCGCACTCCCCTTCACCAGACGCGACTGGGGGATCCTGTTGGTGATTCCCGGCGTGGTGTTGTTCTCGGCGTTCATGCTCTACCCGATCTTCTACCTGTTTTATATCTCGTTGACCGACGCGACCTTCGCCGGCTCCGTGATCGGGGGCGGAGCCGAGCTGATCGGGCTCGACAACTACGTACAGCTCCTGACCGACTCGCAGTTCTGGACATCGATGTCGATCACGTGGGCGTTCGTCGCCGTCTCGCTGGTGATCAAGGTGTTCGTCGCCGTCGGCATCGCACTGTTATTAAATCACGCGCGTGTCGCCGGCAAGCGCTACATGCGCGCGGCGGCGATCGTTCCGCTTGGCTTCCCCGCGATCTTCACGATCACGGTGTGGCGCGGAATGTTCAGCGACGCACGGTTCGGCGTGTTCAACGTGATGCTCGACTACTACAACACCGCGATTACCGGCCTGTTCGGCCTCGTCGACGTCGCCGTCTTTTTCACCGCGGTGGCGGTCCCGACGTTTCTGCTCGTCGAGCTCCCGGTCGGCTTCCTCAGCGGTCGCTGGTCGGCGTTTTTCGCGTACGTCACCACCGAAGTCTGGCTGGCGTACCCGTTTATGGTGATCATCATCGTGAGCGCACTCCAGGACGTTCCGCGAGAGCTCCACGAGGCAGCCATGGTGGACGGCGCCGGCTACCTCCAACGGTTCCGGACGGTGACGCTCCCGGCCATAAAGCGACCGGTGCTGTTCGCGGCGATTCTCACGGGCGCAACCTCGTTCCAGCAGTTCCTCATCCCATGGGTGTTCAATCAGGGGGGACCCGCACGACAGAACGAACTGATCATCGTCTACGGCTACCGTGAGGCGATCAGCTTCAACGAGTTCGGCCTGTCGGCAGCAATCCTGATCGTTGCCATCGCGTTCATCGGGCTGTTCATGTACGTCGCCGTCCGGTGGGGCCGTCTCGCCGAGGGGGTGGACGAATGATCGACGCGCTTCGCGGGGCGGCGGCGCTGCTCGTTTCCAAGCTCGTCCACTTCGTGACGGCTCCCAAGCGGTTCGTCGTCATGATCCAGCGGGCCGTCCACGACGTACGGACCGGTGAACGGACCGTATTCGACGTTGGAAAGAGCGTCTTCATGACGACACTCGGCGTTACGATGCTGCTCGTGCTGTTGTTCCCGTTGTACTGGATCACGGCGGCGTCGTTCGCGGAGGGCACCCGGCTGTTCAACACTGGGGGTATTTTCCCCGACCCGGCGACGTACAACCTCGACGCCTACCGGTGGGTTATCTTCGAGTCCGACTTCTTCTTTGTCGACGGCGACTGGGGATACCCACAGCTTCTCATCGGCGGTGGCGGGCTGGTCCCGCTCAGTATCGACTGGATCGGTACCGACACCGGCCCCGGCGCGCTGTTTAACAGCCTCTATCTCGTGTCGGTGACCATCGTCGCCGGCTTCGCGATGATCGTTCCGGGAGCGTACGCGTTCTCGCGCCGGAGCTTCATCGCGCGTAAGCGAATCCTCTACGGATACGTGCTGTTCACGCAGATCGGTGCCGGACTGTCGATCGCAACGCTTGTCGCGCTCTACTCGCTGTTTAGCGCGTACGGAGTGACGAACAACCTGTTCATTCTTGGACTGTTCTACGCTGCCGGCGCGATCCCGTTCAACACCTGGCTGTTGAAGACGTACATGGACAACATCCCCGTCTCCTACGAGGAGGCGGCGATGGTCGACGGCGCGAGCTTCCTCCAGACGATCCGGGAGATCATCATCCCGCTGACGAAGCCGGGATTGGCAGTCATCCTCATCTTCGTCTGGCTCGCCGGCTGGAACGAGTTCATCATCGCGCAAACACTGCTCAGCCCCGAGAACTATCCGCTCTCGGTCGAGCTGTACAACCTCGCGACAGAGGGTCGGTTCCAGACCCCGTGGACGCGCTTCGCGGCGTTCGCGAACCTGTTTGCGCTCCCGGTCGCGATTGTCTACTTCATGGCCCAGCGGTCGGTCGAAAGCGGCCTGTCTTTCGGCGGGATGGAAGGGTAACACAACACCCTCCCGGCAGCCGTTTTTATAACCGATCCGCGGCGATCCACACCGGGTGAGGCGCTCGGATCCGTTCCCGGTTAGTACCGAGGCGAGCGTGAGCGACGGCGGGAGTAAGTCTCGCAATACGGTTTGGTAGTTGTTTATAAGTGGGTTAGTGGTGTTGCTGGCGGCGATTTATATATGGGTGGTGCTGTGGTGACCGCTTCCATATCTCCAGCTGTCCATTTATAAACGGTTAGCGACGAATCGTCGGTGAAGACTTCCAAAGCCCCAGCCTGCTCCGGTCGAGGGGCTCGCTGCGCGCTCAAACGGGCTCGCTATGCTCGCCCGTTTCAGTGCTTGCGTCGTCATCAGAACGCTCCGCGTTCTGATCGGCTCACGAGAGCGCCGCTCTCGTGAACGCCCGTCTTCCCGGAGCAGGCTGCCCCTTTGAGTCCCACCCCGCACCGCACAGCACCCGCACCTCACGCCTCCCCAACCTCGCCGGAACGGTGCTCGCAAGCGCCGTTCCGGGCTCCCTCGCGCCGTCGGTTCGCGCCCTTTCAAGGGCGCGAACCGGGGCGCGCCACAGCATCGTCCATTTATAAGCGATCGTCGCTGTCGCTTACAGTCTGTTTAAATACGATCCTGCCACCACCGATGTGAGACACTCACTCCCGACATCGATCGTGGTTTGCTCTTCGCTCGCTTTGTTCGCGCTGCGTCTCACAGGATACGAATCCTGCGCGCATTTGCGGCTCACGGATTGTTCGCCGCAAAATGCGCGGGACCGGATTCGAACCGGCGGACCCCTACGGGATAGCGTCCTAAGCGCTACGCCTTTGGCCTGGCTCGGCAACCCGCGCGCAACACACCGTACACGGAAGCGATTCAAGAACCTAACGAACCGCGGGCGGACGAAAAAGCCCCGTGACAGGCGGGTTAGCAGTACTCACAGTTACAGTACTTTTCACACACTGGATTATCACAGTTCGCGCCTCGTGCGGAGCAGTGTTCGCGTCCGTGGCGGATCAATAAGACGTGAAGTGGATAGATCAGTTCGTCCGGGATCTGCTCGTCTAACACCTCGTGAGCGCGGCCATTAGAGGCCGATTCGGGAACGAGTCCAAACCGCTTCGAGACACGCTCGACGTGAGTATCGACCGCCATCGTCGGCTTTCCAAAGTGAAAATTCAACACAACGCTTGCGGTTTTCGGCCCGACGCCTTTGATATCCGTCAACCACGCTTTGGCATCGTTAGTCGCCATCGCGTCGAGAAACGCCAGCGAGTACGCGCCGCCAGTCTCCTCTCGGATCGCGGTCAGCGCACGCTGGATACGAGCGGCTTTCTGGTCGGGGAGTCCGGCCACACGGATCGTCTCTTTTAGTTCGTCGTGATCGGCGGCCTCAATCGCCGCGAAGTCGTCGTACCGGTCGAACAGCGCCTCCGACGCCCGCCGAGTATTCTCGTCAGCGACGTTTTGTGAGAGGATCGTCGTCACCAGTTGTCGGACCCCCTCACCCGGGTCAGCGGTCGGGTCCGCGCCGTGTTCTGCCACCCGATCGACGGGATCGTATAAGAACACGAGATCATCGTGAAGCTCGCGAACGCGCGTCTCGTTCCACGTCTGCGTCGACATACCATTACTACGTGTGAGAGCGACTTGAGGGCGGCGGCTGTGGAGCGGCGGTGCGGCGTCCACTCCACGGAGACACAGCCACGCCGACGCCGCTATTTATATACTGTCAGGGAATACGAAGGGGTGTGTATCGAGCCAGTGATCGCGTCGACAACGAGGAGTGGATCTCCCGGCTCGAAGCCGCGTGTGCGGAGCTCGGCCTCGACGATGAGGTCTGCTCGACCGCGACCGATGTGTTTCTCTCGGGCATCCCGGACGCCGACCGGTCGAAGGCCGCAACCGCCGCCGCAAGCCTCTACGCCGCCGCCCTGATTCGCGGGCAAGAGCGCTCGCAGTCCGCCGTCGCTGACGCGATGGATGTCTCTCGACTCTCCGTACAGACGCGCTGGAAATCCCTTTTGGAGGAGGCCGGCTTCTCTCCGCCGACGTGGTAATCGGCTCGGGACGCTGCCACACAGAACAGGTAACTCACCAACAGATTTATATATAATTGTAAAGTTTCCTTTACTGTAAAGCGTACTTTACGGAACGGACGCTTTACACGTCATGAACGAACACGAAATCTCCGCAACGAAACGGCTCTCCAGGCGGAAACGCTACAAGCAACTGATGTACGGTCTCCTCCTCGGGGGAATTCTCGCGCTGTGGACCGGGATGTATCTCGATCGGTTCCTCGTCGGCGTTCTTCTCTATTGGGGCGGCTTCTTCGGAATGATAGCCGTCTGGCAGCTCAGCTCTGTGACGCTGTACGACGAACGCGACACCGCCATCGAACGGAAGGCGAGCGACTACACGCTCGGCGTCTTCGCGTTCGTCTTCGTCCTCGGTGTTCCCGGTGGGATCGCCTTAGAAGCGGGTGGCATCCTCGAACTGCCCGCCGCCTTCGATGGGGCGATGTGGACGCTGTTCGCGATATACGTCGTCTTCGCCGTCGTCTACACCGTACTTCGACGGCGATCATGAGAAACGACGTCCGTGATCGACGGGCCGAGACCGGCGAGAGCCAGGCCGACCTCGCCGCCGCGGTCGGCGTCACCAGACAGAGCATCAACGCCATCGAGCGCGGACGCTACGACCCCTCGCTCGATCTGGCGTTCGCGCTTGCCGACCACTTCGACTGCCGAATCGAGGACCTATTCGATCCCGACGCGGAAGCCGCCGACGAGGAGTGAGCGTCCGATCCCGGGTAGCCTCACTTCGGCGTCGCGACGACTCCGAGGTGGTCCTCGTGGAACCGATCGAGACGCGCGGTTTCGAGCACCTCGTAGGCGTTCCGGAGCCGGTCGAGCGACCGCTCGAACACCGCCTCCGGCTCGGCGGTGGAGTCCTCGCTTCGCGCCTTGATCGCGAGCACCAATCGGCCGTCGTCCGCGAGGAACCGTGCGTTCCGCACCGCCACGTCCGCCTGTCCGCGGGTCGCGACATCCTGAACGATCGCGTCAACGCCGGACTCGACCACGTGCGCGTACGTCGTCGGCTTCCGGGCGTCCTTCAGGAGGGGAAAGAGTCGGTCCCGGGGCTCCGCGGCCTCGACGAGGTCCCGCGCCGGACGCGGCGCAAACTCCACCGCATACGTCGGCCCGGCGAAGTCGGCGACGTGGCTCACGGTCGTCCCACTCGCTGCGCCGAGGTACAGTACGGTCTCGCCACCCGTCAATCCGGTGTCGAACCCGAGTTCAAACATTCCACCGAGCTTCGAACGCTCGGGGTCCCACGCGCGCCAGTCGCCGTCCGTGGGCTCGCCGTAGACCGGCGGGCCGCGGGTCGCGAGTCGCGTCTCGTCCTCGAACTCGTGCCGTTCGACGCCATCCGGCAGGGAGCGATCACTCATCCGTGTCACCCCCGTTCGTGCCGTTCTCCGCTTCGTTGCCCTCGTCGTCTCCAGTGCTCCCGCCCTCGTCGCTTCCGTCCGACCCCGACCGCGCCCGGATCGTCGCCATCCGGGCGCGGAGGTCCGCGTGGATCGACTCCCGGCGTTCGCCGGAGTAGTGGTCGACGCGAGCCGCGAGCGTCAGCTTGCCCGCGAGCGCTCGCGCGGCCGAGCCGCGCTCCTCCGGGGGAGTTCCGCGGACGAACTCGTGGGTGTAGATGATCCCGTGTTTCGGCGACGGCGCGTGCCCGGAGAGGTGTGCGAACAGCGCGTCCTCCGCACCGAGTACCTGAACCGTTCCGGAGGGTTTCTTCGCCAGCGACTCCAGCCCGCCGGCGAGCGCGATCAGCCGCGCCGCGAGCTCCGGACCGGCCATCTCCGTCAGGTTGGGCGCGACCGCGGGCGCGAGCCGATCGATGGTCGTCGCGAGCGCGTCCCGCTCGTCCGCGAGCCCGACAACGCGCTCGGAGAGGGCGATCGCTCGACGCTCCAGCTCGCCCGACGGTTCCCGGCCGGCGACCGCTCGCGCGCCCTCGATCCCGGGATCGACGTCGTCAAAGAGGCTTCCGGACCACTCAGCGGCGCGTTCGGACAGCTCGTTGGCGACGCGCTCGCAGTCATCTCTCGCCCGCACGGCGTGGATCAGCTGTCGGTCGTCCGCGCGTTCCCGCTCTCTAACGCTCGCGCGGGTCGCTCCGGTCGTTGCGGCGTGGAGACGGTCGTAGTAGTCCTCCTCGTCGGCAGCGAACCCGGAGGCGACCGCGAGCCGCGGCCACTCCCGTGGCTCGTCGGCCGTTCCGTCCACGATTCGCGCGTGGGTCGGCTGGGTGGAATCGTCGACGTCCTCCGCCGGAAGACCGGCGAACCAGCCGTCACCGGGGTCGATCGGAGCGGCGGCAGCGGGAACGCCGGCGTCGGAAGCGCCGTCGTGTTCCGAGTTGGGATCAGTCATGACCGACGCTACTCGGTCCGGTCGTATAGACGTTCCCGAAGCGTCGTCCGAAGGGAGGGAGGGAGGTGGGCGGACGAGGACCGGGGCGAGGCCGACCGACGGCGTCAGTCGTCGGCCGGGTCGGCTCGGACGTCCGCGAAGACGCCGCCGGCACCCGTTTTGGCCTCGGCGAGCGTTGCGCCCGCGAGTCCGCCGACCGCACCGCCGGTGCTCGCCGCGTTCCGGCTCACGAGCCCGCCGACTGCTGCGCCGACCGCCGCTCCGACCGCCGCGTACTTCGCTCTCGATACTGCCGTAGTGATTCTGGATCCCATATCCGAGAGATATCGCCCAGATTACAAAAATCTGTCTGCCGTCGTGGTACTGCGGGAGTATCGGTGGCGGGCCGGTAGCTGGCGGCTCTCACTGGAGCCGTTTCGTCGTCTCGACGAGCGGGTGGCGGGCGTAGTCGACGATCTCGATGTCGGTAATCGCTTCCAACCCCTCCTTTTCGGCCGTCTTCGCCATGCCGAGTTCGACCGTCGTCCCGGGTACGATCACGTACGCGTCCATCGACTCGACCCCCATCTCGTGGGCGGCCATCACGCGGTGGTGGCCGTCGGCGAGGTGGAGCACGCCACCGTTGTCGATGACGACGAGCGGCTCGGCGAGTTCGCGTTCCAGCTCGTACTGCCGCCCCTCCAGCTCATCGGCGTACACCCGCGCCTGCGTCGGGATCAGGTCGTCGAGCGCGACCTCTCGGCGGCTCTCCGTGAGCTCGACGCCGTGGATCTGTTCGAGCGTCCGCATGAGCTTCCCCACCTTTCCGGGGGTCGCGCGCTCGATCTGGGATCGAACGACGTCCGTGTTGGAAATGATCCCGACGAGGTTGTCGGCGTCGTCGACGACGGGGAGCTTCTGGATCCCGGATCGGAGAATGACCCGTGCGGCGTCGGTGACCTTCATTTCGGGATGCGCGACTATCAGGTCGGTGGACATCACGGTGAACACCGGGGCGTCCTCGTCGGCGAGCAGCAGATCGCCGGCGGACACGAACCCTTCAACGGTCCGTCCATCGGTGACGGGGAACCCCTTGTGGCCCGTCGTTTCGACCATTCGTTCGGCGACCGACGAGACGGTGTCGTCGGGGGTTACAGTCTCGACGTCACGGGTCATGTACTCGCCGACCGTCGGCTTTCCGGTCATCGGATAACGTACGAGGTCGGTCGCATTAAAATCTGGGGGGTCACCGGAGCGCCGCGGCGGGCTCGTACTCCAGTCCCTCGCGAACGACGAACTCCAGCGCGTTGACGACGTAGTGGGCGACGACGACGACGAGAAGACTGCCCGTGTACACGAACAGCGTTGCGAGCGCGAACCCCAGAACGCCGGTGACGGCGATGCCGAGCCGGCCCTGCGCGCCGTGACCGAGACCGAAGGCGATTGAGGACGCGACCGCGAGGAGCCACGGGTCGATCTCGAACCCGACCGCGAACGCGCCGATCAGCGCGCCCCGGAACAGCGCCTCCTCGAAGAGGGCGATCACGGGGAGGACGACGACGAGCAGGAAGGCCCACCCTCGCGCGTCCGTCGGTGCCATCGCCTCGCGGAGCCGTTCCGGCGCGGTCGCGCCGACGCGCGTCCCGAGCGCCGCGGCGACCTCGTTGCCGGCGTAAAGCGCGACCCCGGCGGCGACTCCCCAACCGAGGACGAACGAGGCGGGCACCACGTCGAGGCCGAACGCCGACGCGGGGACGCCGGTCCACCACGCGACCGCGACGAGAGCCCCCAGCGCGACCCCCTGTGAGACCGTCAGGTTCGCCAGAAGAAGCGTTGTCGTGAGGGTCGGCTCTGACCGTCGATCCGGATCGTGAGAGACGGTGTCCGCGGGAGCAGCGGCGTCGGGGGCCGCGTCGCTGGCGGCGTCGGGGGCCGCGTCGCTGGCGGCAGTGGCATCGTCGTCGGCGGACGCGTCGGCCGGCTCGCCCGCGAGGTCGCTCGCGTCGTCGACGATCCGGATCCGTTCGAGCGTCCGCTGGGAACGGCGAGTGAAAGAGAGCAACAGAAGCGTGAGAGCGACGGTCGCGACCGCGAACGTCGCCCAGTCGGTCATTCGTCGCGGGAGCGATTACTGCGGGCTCGGACTGGAGGGCTTCGAGACCCCCTGCTCTTTCAGCGCCGAGCCGGTGATCGATTTGAGACGGGCGACGAGCGAGTCTTTCTCGGCTTCGCCCTCCAAGGCGATGTCGAGCACCTCACTGATGTGTGAGACGGGGATTATCTCCACCATCTCCTCGTACTCGTCCTCGATCATCACGTCCTGCTCGTTGGCGGCAGGGATGATGACCCGCGTACAGCCGGCCTTCGCCGCCGCCTCGATCTTGTGGGTGACGCCGCCGACCGGGAGCACGTCGCCGCGAACCGACAGCGAACCGGTCATTGCGAGGCTCTGATCGACGCCGACGTTCTCCAACGCGCTGATCACGGCGGTCGCGACCGTGATCGATGCGCTATCCCCGTCGACTCCCTGCTGGCCCGCTTGGACGAACTGGATGTGGATGTCCATCTCCGAGATGTTCTCGTCGGAGAACTTCTTGATGATCGCGGAGACGTTCGAAACGGACTCCTGGGCCATCTCCTTGAGCTGTCCGGTGGCGATCACTTCTCCGGGACCCTGCGAGGGCGCGACCTCGGCCATCACCGGGAGCATGATCCCGGAGTCCTCGCCCATCACGGCGAGCCCGTTGACGCGGCCGACGACGTAGCCGTCGGAGACCTGGAGCTCGTAGTCCTTGCGCCGCTCGATGAAGTCGTCGGCGAGCTGCTGTTCGATGGAGCGCGACCGCCCCTTCGCGGCGAGCACGTGCTCACGAGTGGTCAACTCGGCGTCCTCGCCGCGGGCGATGTCGCCCGCGACCCGGACCATGCCGCCGAGGTTCCGCATCTCCAGCGTGAGCTGGCCCTTCCGGCCGGACCGACGCTTGGCTTCGAGGATGACCTCCTCGACGGCCTCGGCGGTGAACTCCGGAAGCCGACCGTCCTTTGCGACCTCCTGAGCGATGAAGCGCACGTACTTCCGGCGCATGTCGGGAGTGTCCTCGATCGTGTCCTCCATGTACACCTCGTATCCGTACCCCTTGATACGGCTCCGGAGCGCCGGATGCATGTTCTCCATCGCGTCGAGGTTCCCCGCCGCGATCATGACGAAGTCGGTCGGGACGGGCTCCGTCTGGACCATCGCGCCCGAGGAACGCTCGGACTGACCGGTGATGGAGAACTCGCCCTCCTGGATCGCCGTCATGAGGTGCTGCTGGGAGCGGACATCGAGCGTGTTGATCTCGTCGATGAACAACACGCCCTTGTTCGCCTTGTGGATCGCGCCCGCCTCGACGCGGTCGTGGCTGGGCGTCTCCATCCCGCCGGACTGGAACGGGTCGTGGCGGACGTCGCCGAGCAGCGCGCCGGCGTGGGCACCCGTCGAGTCGCGGAACGGCGCGGTCTTCGTGTCGCCGTTGTTCACGAGCAGGTTCGGGATCATCGCGTCCGAGCCCCGGTTCAAGTAGCGGAAGACGAGGTAGACGACACCGGCCGCGATGATGCCGATGAGGATCTGGCCGACGATGATGAGCGCGTACGCCAACACGACGGCGACGATGATCCACATCAGAAGCGACCGCATCTGGTTGCGCTTGCGCGCCTCCTCCTTGTGGGCGTCGACGATCTGATCGCCTTTGCCCGCGGGCACCGTCCGAACCTTCGGCTTGTTGCCGTCGTCCGGGTTGTGATAGACCAGAACGTCCTGTAGCTCCTCTTTGGGGAGCAGCTCCGACATCGCCTTCGCGAGCATCGACTTCCCGGTCCCCGGCGAGCCGATCATCATCACGTGGCGGCGCTGCTTGGCCGCCTTGATGATCACATCGCGGGCGTGCTCCTGCCCGATGACCTGATCGACCAGCCGGTCGGGAATCTCGATCGCCGAGGTGTCGTCGATCTTCAGGCCGCCGAGCAGGTCGTCCTCGTCGGGGTCCTCCTCGACTTCCGCGCCTTCGACCTCGACCGTGCTACCGAGTTCGTCGATGCCGCCGTCGTCGACAGGCCCCTCGATACCGTCCTCGGAGCCGTCGGGCGTGGTCTCGTCGTCGATGTCGACCTCGTCGTCGATGTCGATCCCGTCGTCCCACGGGTCCTCGTCGTTCGACTTCCCGTTCGCACTCGACTCTCCGTTTTCCTCCCACTCGACGTCGTCTCCCGACTCCTCGCCGTCGTCCACGGTCACGTCGGGAGTACGGAAGCCGTCGTCGGACGGGTCCGGACGGTCCGGATCCGAGTCGGAACCGGCACTCGCCGGCGGTTCGTCCGGACGCTCGCCGTCCGGAACGGACTGCTCGTCGACGTCGGGATCGGAGCGGGGGTCCTCCTCGTCGGGGGGCACGCCGTCTCCGTTTTCTGCCGGATTTCGGGCGTCCTCGTCCGGCGGATCGTTCGGGTCCTTCTCGTTGCTCATAGAATCGATATCCGTTATCAAAGTGGAAGGGTCGGCTACTGATATACTTTCTCCCCGCGGATGTTCCGGACGCAGCGTGCGAGACACACGATATCGGCAGTATCCGGGCCAAAGAGCCGTTCAACCGGTCCCGCGGTGTTTATAAACCGCGGCACCGCTACTCCCGGGTATGCGGGGGTTCTACATCGGGCGGTACCAGCCGTTTCACGACGGCCACAGACACATGGTCGAGGAGATCGTCGACGAGGTCGACGAGCTCGTCTTGGGGATCGGCTCCGCCGGCGACTCGCACACGACGAGAAACCCGTTCACCGCGGGCGAGCGCGTGATGATGGTGACGAAGGCCGTCGAGGAGCTCGACGCCACGACGTACGTCGTGCCGATCGAGGATCTGGATCGGAACTCCGTCTGGGTGAGCCACGTCCGGAGCATGACGCCTCGGTTCGACGTCGCGTACTCCAACAATCCGCTCGTCGTCCGGCTGTTCGAGGAGGCCGGCGTGGAAGTTCGGGGCTCCCCGATGTTCCGGCGGGAGGTGCTGGAAGGGGCCGAGCTCCGCGAGCGGATCATCCACGGTCGCGACTGGGCCGATCTGGTTCCCGAGACCGTCGCGGACGTCATCCGTGAGATCGACGGAGCCGAGCGGATCCGCCGGATCGCGGAGACCGACGCGATTGAGGAGACGGGGGAGTGAGTCGGGGCGACCACCGATGATCACGCTCGCTTCCGACTTCGGGGCGCCGTATCCGGCGGCGATGAAGGGCGTCGTTCGTCGACGGAGCGACGCGGAGCTGATCGACGCCAGCCACGACCTCCCGCGCGGCGACCCGCACGCGGCGGCCTTCTGGCTGCGCTTCGTCCTCCCGGAGTTCCCGCCGGCCGTCCACTGTGCGGTCGTCGATCCCGGCGTCGGCACCGACCGCGCCGCGATCGTCGTTCTCGCGGGCGAGCACGCCGTCGTCGCCCCCGACAACGGGCTCGCGGTACCGCCGGCCCGGGCGCTCGCGGCGGCGACGGGAGCGGACTCGGAGGAGCTCGAAGTGTTCGAGATCGCGGTCGACGACCCCACGAGCGCGACGTTTCACGGCCGAGACGTGTTCGCGCCCGCGGCCGCCCGGATCCGTGAGGACGCGTGGACGGGGACGGGCGTCGACCGGGAGGCCCTCGCCGCGCTCCCGTCACTGACACCGGCGGACGAGTACGTCGACCGCCGTTTCCCGGAGCCGACCGTCGAGCGCGACGGAGAGGCGGTCGTCGCGGTCGCCGGCGAGGTCCTCGTCGTCGACGACTTCGGGAACGCGATCACGAACGTTCCCGCCGACGCCGTCGCGGCGGTGGAGCCGGGCGACCGGGTTCGGGTGAACGGTGGCGATCCCGTTCCGTTCGTGGAGACGTTCGCGTCGGTCCCGCAGGGCGACCGACTCGTGACCGTCGGCAGCCACGGCCACGTCGAGTGCGACGTCAACGACGGCCGAGGAACGGACGCGTTCGGAGTCGACGCGGGCGATCCGGTTCGGCTCTCGTTCGAGTAGGGTGGACGCGGTGAGCGACCGTAGGAGTGGATCGCTCATACAACCTTCGCGATCTAGTTATAAGAGGTCAGGATCGGGTCGAATATAGTCTTATAAATCGACTACGACACCCACTGATCGGGCCAAGGCTTGCTGTCGGCGCGCGCGAGAAGCGTGCGCGAGGGAGACCGGCGGCGGCCGCACTGCGGTGCGGTTTCGCGGCCGCCGCCGGTCGAGGCTGGGGAGGTGCGAGGTGCGGTACCGTGCGAGGTGGGGTTTTGTAGGCGAGTATCACCAGTACGCTCCCGGCCACTCATTAAATAGTATATAAGACGGACCGAAGCCGGACGTCGATCTTATAACTCGACGCCGGAGGGGATCAGGCTCTCGCTCCGGAGGAGGTTACCGTCCCGGTCGTACACGAGGAAGGTGTCCTGATCGTAGGTGACGAGTCGCTCGCCCTCGATGTCGATCTCGATCCGGAATCGCGCGTCGTCGCCGTCGGCGGACTCCCGGGCGGCACGGATGAACGGAAGGACGTCGTCGGCGGTCTCGTTGAGTTCGAGGACGAAGTCGCCGGTGTATCGGTTCGTTACACCCACGACGCCCTCGGCGTTCGCACCGTCCGAGAGGGGTTGTTGGAGCCGGAAGGCGACGTCGACGCTCTCTCCTTCGAGGAGGTCGCCGTCGGCACCCGAGAGGCGGTCCCGCAACAGCCCCTCCGGTCCGTGGAAGTCGATACGGACCAGGGGCGTCGTCGGTCCGTCGGCGTCGTCGCCGACGCCCTCGACCGTCAGATCAAAGTAGTCACGCCGCATCTCTTATATCGTCGTTAGTGGTCGGGCCGTATCAACGTAACGGGCGCGACAGACTCAGATCGGACGATCGGTGGAAGGTATTTAAGCCGAGGTCGTTCGTACATGGACACGACACGATGTCGGGGGACACACGAACGGGCGCGATGGAGGAGCGCATCGACGCGTTCCGACAGCGCCTCGAACGGACGTGGGAGATGCTTCAGGGCTCCGATCTCGAGGTCCGTCCCTTCCGCCCGGGTGAGGACGGCCCGCTTGCGTCCTTTTCGATTCCCCCCGAGGAACGCGAGATCGACCGGTACTGGGTGAACGCCCCGTACGCCTACGTCGTGATCACCTACCACGATCCGGAGAGCGCACACCGGTACTACACCGTCGAACCGGATCTCGACGGGTTCGAGCGATCGCTGCTGGACCGCGTCGCCGACGACATCCGCGATCCGCTGCTCTACCGGGAGGGAACCGGCCACACCGACGAGGCAACCCTCCGAGCCGAGTTGGAGTCGCTGCTTGAGGGGTACGGCGTCGACGTCGGGATGGGTACGTTCCACGCGCTCGCGTACTACCTCTACCGCGATTTCCGCGGGTTCGGGAAGGTCGATCCGCTCCTCAACGATCGCCACATCGAGGATGTCTCCTGTGACGGCTACGATCTCCCGATCTTCGTCTATCACGACGAGTACACGGACGTCCGGACGAACGTCTCTTTCGCGAAGGAGGAGCTCGACAACTACGTTATCCGACTCGCTCAGCAGTCCGGCAGACATATCTCGGTCGGCGATCCGATGGTCGAGACGACGCTCGCCGACGGCTCCCGGGCCGAACTCGCGCTCGGCGAGGAGGTGACCCCGCGTGGCTCGGCGTTCACCATCCGGCAGTACGCCGAGGAGCCGTTCACGCCGATCGACCTGATCGAGTACGGCACCTTCTCGGTCGAACAGATGGCGTACTTCTGGCTCTGTATCGAGCACAACAAGAGCCTCATCTTCGCGGGCGGCACCGCCTCCGGGAAGACTACCTCGATGAACGCCGTTTCGATGTTCATCCCGCCGCGTGCGAAGGTGCTCTCCATCGAGGACACCCGTGAGCTCTCCTTGTACCACGACAACTGGCTCTCCTCGGTCACCCGCGAGCGACGCTACGAGGGGACCGATATCGACATGTACGACCTGTTGCGTTCCGCGCTACGACACCGACCCGAGTACATCATCGTCGGCGAGGTGCGCGGTGAGGAGGCCATCACGCTGTTTCAGGCGATGAACACGGGACACACCACGTTCTCGACGATGCACGCCGACTCGATTGAGACCGTGATCAACCGGTTGGAGAACGAGCCGATCAACGTCCCGCGCGCGATGGTCCAGTCGCTGGACATGCTCTCCGTCCAGACCCTGACTCGGTCGAACGACGAGCGAGTTCGCCGTGCGAAAACGATCGGCGAGATCGGCGGGATCGACCAGCGGACCGGCGAACTCGACTACTCCTCGGCGTTCGAGTGGCGTGCCGACAAGGACGAGTTTCGCCGGAACGACTCGATGCTGTTGGAGGAGATCGCCGACGATCGGGGCTGGTCGCGGTCGGAACTCCTCCGAGAGGTTCGCCGCCGGGAGCGGTTCCTCGAGTTATGTCGCCGGCTCGGCGTGGCCGACTACCGCCGGTTCACGGCCCTCGTCAACGAGTACTACGCCGACCCCGGACGCGTGATGGATCGACTCAAGACGCGTGCTGAGGGCGACGAGAGCGGCGAAATAGACGTGACCGACGAGAGCGACGATATCGACGTGAGCGGCGAGAGCGACGCGGAATGATCGTCTTCGTTCCGCTCGTCGTCGCCGTCGCGGCCTGTGTGGCGCTGGCCCTGCCACGGGTCTCTACGCGCGCGGATCTTCTCGCTACGCGGGTCGCGCTCTCGTTTTTCGGCGAGTACGTCGCCGAACACGGCCGGAGACAGCGAGAGCGTGATCTCCTCCGTGCCGCACACGTCGGGGGGACCCATCGGGTGTACGCCGCACGAACCATCCTGTACTCGGCCGTGTTCGGCGTCGCGGGCAGCGTCATTGGCGTGTACCTCGCCGGCGGGATCCTGACGGCGCTGGACGTGGGCGAAGCGGCCCTCGTCGACGCTCTCCCCGGGTCCCTCTCGTTTCTGGCCGCGGTCGCCCGACTGACCGAGGTAGGGCTACTCGAACTGTTCGTGCTGCTTCTCATCTCCTCAGCCACCGTCGGGTCAGCACTCGCCGTCGGAACGTACTACGGGCGCTGGGCGGTGCTGGGACAGCGGGCGACCGCGCGAGCGGCGGAGATAGACGCGACGCTCCCCCGGACGGTCGCGTTCGTGTACGCGCTCTCGCGGTCGGGGATGGCGTTCCCGCGCGTAATGGACACGCTCGCCGAGAACGAGGCAGTGTACGGCGAGGCCGCGACCGAGCTGTCCGTCGCCGTTCGGGAGATGAACGCCTTCGGTACCGACGTGTTGACCGCGCTCCAACACACCGCACGGCGGACCCCGAGCGAGGATCTCTCGGAGTTCGCCGAGAACCTCGCGTCGGTGCTCGGTACCGGACAGTCGCTGTCGACCTTCCTCGAGGGACAGTACGAGCGCTATCAGGAGGAGGCGGAGGCGAAACAGCAGCGGTACCTCGAACTGCTCTCGACGTTCGCCGAGGCGTACGTGACGACGCTTGTGGCCGGCCCGCTCTTCTTCATCACCATTCTCGTCGTGATCGGCCTCGTCCTGGACGACACCCTCCCGCTGTTGCGCGTCGTGGTCTATCTCGGCGTGCCACTCGCGACGTTCGGGTTCGTCGTCTATGTCGACAGCATTACCCAAGGGATCGGAGGTACGGAGAGCGTCACACGCTCGGACCCGCCGGACTCGACCGGCGAGACACAGCTCCCGGACGGGGGGTCCGTCGCCGACCGGTGGGCGGCGAGTCGGGAACGGCTCGACGCCTACGACCGGCTCGAAACCGTCCGCGAGTGGGTCGAGTCGCCGGTCGAGAAGGTCGTCGACTCCCCACGATCCGTGTTCGCCGTCGCCGTGCCGCTCGGGGTCGTTGGGACGGTCGTGGCCGTCCATCCGATCACGTGGGGGGCCCCGACCGCGGTCGCCGCGCAGGTCGAGACGGCCGTCGTCACCGCAAGCGCGCTCGTCCTCACCGCCTACGCGCTCGTCTACGAGGTCAAGAAGCGGCGGATCCGACGGATCGAGTCCGCGATTCCGGACTTCCTCGACCGGCTCGCCAGCGTCAACGAGGCCGGTACCTCCGTCGTCTCCAGCCTCCGTCGGGTCGCCGGGTCGGACCTGGAGGCGCTGACCGCGGACGTGCGTCGCGTCCGGGTGGACATGGACTGGGGTGCCGACGCCACGTCGGCGCTCCATCGTCTGGACGGTCGAGTGGCGTCGCCGATGACATCGAGAGCGGTCGTGTTGGTCACGAACGCGATGCACGCGAGCGGCGACATCGCGCCCGTGTTACGGATCGCCGCCGACGAGGCGCGGGCGACGTGGGCACTCCGCCGGGAGCGTCGACAGGTAATGTTGACGTACCTGATCGTTATCTACGTCTCCTTTCTGGTGTTTCTCGGCGTCATCGCCGCCCTCTCCGTCTCCTTCATCCCCGCGATCGAGGAGGCCACTGCCGGGGCCGGGGGGACGTCGACCGAAGTCGGCGGCGGACTCGGCGGGATCGCCGGCGGATTGGGCGAGATCGACACGTTCGCCTACGAGCAGGTGTTCTTCCACGCGGCGGCTATACAGGCGCTGTGTTCCGGGATCGTCGCCGGCCAGCTCGGCGAGGGATCGGTCGCCGACGGCGCGAAACACGCCGCTATCCTGTTGATCCTCACGCTCGTCGCCTTCGCGGTCATGGGCTCGGTATAAGTGTCGTCGCGATTGAGGCCCCGTACATGGATCTCCAGTCGACGTACGACCGGATCGCCGCACATTTTTCCGAAACTCGGGCGTACGCGTGGCCGGAGGTCGAGTCCTTCCTCGCGGACCGCGAGGGGGAGCGCGCTATCGACATCGGCTGCGGAAACGGTCGGCACACGGAGCTACTGGCCGAGCACGCGTCGCGGGTGGTCGGCCTCGACCTCAGCCGGGCGCTCCTCGACGAGGCGGCGTCGCGAGCGCGGGAGCGGGGGTTCGGGGAGGCGGCAACGTTCGTCCACGGGGACGCGGCCGCGTTGCCGGTTCGAACCGGGACGATGGATCTCGTCGTGTACGTCGCGACGCTCCACCACCTCTCGTCGCGGGCGGCGCGGGTCGAGAGCCTGAACGAGTTGGCGCGGGTCATGCGGCCGGGCGGGGTCGGGCTGGTGAGCGCGTGGAGCACCGCCCACGACCGATTCGACCGGACGGAGGGGTTCGACACCACCATCGACTGGACGCTGCCGGGCGGGGAGACGGTACCGCGATACTATCACGTCTACGCGCCCGAGGAGTTCGAAGCGGATCTCGCCGAAAGCGACCTCGCGGTCGTCGACGCCGAGGTCTCCAGCGGGAACTGTTATGCCGTGGTCCGGAGCGACCAAAGGTAACGGAGGGTAGTGGTCCGTCTGCTCCACCGTTCGACCGTTTCGCCACCGACGGTTCGACCGTTTCGCCACTGACGGTTCGACCGTTTCGCCACCGATAGTTCGACCGTTTCGCCACCGACGGTTCGACCGTTTCGCCACCGACGGTTCGACCGTTTCGCCACCGGCCGTTCACCCACGGACCGTCCTTTCGCCGGTCGTGTCCAGGTCGCTCGCGGCTCCGCGTTCCGACCGACGAGAGGAACCTAGTTCTCATGTATGATACTCCTGGGGAAGGATTAAATACCACGTCTCAGCCTCAAAGAAACGATGGCCTCCACCCCGATCGAACGTCTTCTCCACCGGCTCACGCCGGGGTTCATCGCCCGCAGTTATCTCGCAAAGTTCACCGTCGTGACGCTCCTCGTCGTCGCGGCGATCGGCGCGGTCGGCGTCGTCACCTACGCGGAGACGACGGATCAGCTCGAAACGGACGCACAAGAGGACTACACGGCCGTCGCGGAGCTCGGTGGCACGGATCTCGACGTCTGGGCGAGCGAGCGACGGACGGACCTCCGTGACACCGCAACGGCGGATGAGATGGACCAGTCCTCGGACGAGATCGAATCGTATCTACGGGGGAGCCACGTCGTCACCGGGAGCGAGGTCGTAGCCTTCCACTACTACGACCATCTCAACAGGAGCGTCAGCGCGTCAAGCGAGGATGAAGGGGGATCGGCGGTCGTCGAGGCCGACTGGTTCGGCCTCAGCCTCGTGTTCGGCGACTCCGTGTACACCAGCCCGACGTACGAGGTCGACGGCGAACTCCGAGTCGCGTTCGTGACGATGACGAGCAGCGGGGACTACCTGATCATGGAGATGGCACTCGATCCCGTGCTCGCCGACCTCCGAACCCCGACCGCCGGCAGCTTCACGACCGTCGTCGGCGACGACGGCACGATAGCCGCGAGCGACGACGACGGACTCGTCGACACACGGTACACGGAGACGGACTGGAGCGACATCGAAGCCGGTCTCGACGAGCCCGGGTTCCGGTCCGGTGCGAGCCTCTCGCTCGACGCCGGGGAACGCGACACCGTCGAGTTCGACGAGGAGGAGTACCTCGTCGCGTACGCCCCCGTCGAGTCCGAGGACTGGCTCGTTGCGGTTCACGTACCCGTCTCGGAGGCGTACGCCCTCTCGGGAACGATCGTGCGAAACCTGCTGTTGATCGTCGGCGTGGCCGTTATCGGCTTGGGGTTCCTCGGTGTGACCCTCGGTCGGGGAACGGTCAGGGAACTCGATCGGCTCGGTGGAAAAGCGAACGAGCTTGAGTCGGGAACGCTCGACGTCTCGTTCGACACCGACCGTCGCGACGAGTTCGGGACGCTGTACGAGGCGTTCGGATCGATGCGCGACTCGCTCGCAACCGAAATTGAGACGGCGGAGACGCAGAAACGGCGAGCAGAAGAGGCTCGCGCCGACAGCGAGGCGTTCGCCGAGCAGTTAGAGGAGCGCGCTACGACCTTCGGCGAGACGATGAGCGAGTGCGCCGACGGCGATCTCACGGCACGACTCGCAACCGACCCAGACGATCCGGAGGCGCTCCGCGAGATCGCCGACGAGTTCAACGACGCGATGAGCGAGCTCGAACGAACCGTCGCCGAGGTGGAGGCGTTCGCGGACGAGGTCGCCGGGGAGAGCGAATCGGTCACCGACGGTACGGAAGAGGTCGCAGCGGCGGGTCGAGAGACGAGTGATGCGGTCGACGAGATCTCCGCAGGCGCCGAAGAGCAGAGCCGTCAGCTCGCCGAGGTGGCAAGCGAGATGGAGGACATGTCCGCGACGATCGAGGAAGTCGCCGCCTCCACCGATCAGGTCGCAACGGTCTCACGGCGGGCAGACGACCTCGCGACGGAGGGGCGCGAGGCCGCCGTCGACGCGGTCGAGGAGCTACACGCGATCGAGAAGCGCTCCGAGTCCGCCGCGGAGACCGTCGAGCGGCTGGACGCGGAGATGGAGGAGGTAGACGCCATCGTCGAGACGATCGCCGAGATCGCCGACCAGACGAACCTGCTGGCGCTCAACGCCTCGATCGAGGCCGCAAGAGCGGGTGAGGCGGGGTCGGGCTTCGCCGTCGTCGCCGAGGAGGTGAAATCACTCGCCGAGGAGACACAGGAGTCCGCCGCGGAGGTCGACGCGCTCATGACCGACCTCCGCGAGCGCACCGATGAGAGCGTCGCGGAGATGAACGCGATCCGGGAGGGAGTCGACGACGGCGTGGAGACCGTCGAGTCGACGGAGACGACGCTTTCGGCGATCGCCGATCGGGTCTCGGATGCGGACGAGGGCGTTCAGGAGATATCCGGTGCGATGGACGCGCAGGCGAGTTCCGTCAGCGAGGTCGCCGGTGCGGTCGACGACCTCGCCGGGATCAGCCAGCAGACGACCGCGGAGGCGACGACGGTCGCCTCGACCGCGGAGGAGCAGGCCGCGACGCTCGACGAGGTGTCGACGCGGGCGAGCGAGCTCTCCGAGAGCGCCCGCGACCTCCAGCGGTCGGTTTCGACGTTCGAGACGGCCGTCGACGCCGAGGTCGGTGCCGCAGGGGCCACCGCTGCGGACGAGGCCGAGTCCCCGACCGTCGACGACGAATCGGGGTTTCAGTTCGACCGGGCCGACGACGCGACGTCGTCGGTGAGCGCGGACGGCGGCGTCGCAGTCGAGGACGAGTCGGAGGGTGACGAGACGCAGCCGGGAGCCGACACACCGGAGACGAGGGAGGACGACGCGGAGTCCGATTCCGCGGAGTCGTAGCCCCGTCATCGGAACACGGAACGTTTATGAAAACCGTTCGACCTACATATAATCGCGTCACGCGACGCGACAGTTCGCGCCGGTGGTCTAGTGGTAGGACCTGAGCCTTCCAAGCTCATGGCCCGGGTTCAAATCCCGGCCGGCGCATCTTCCCGCAGCTACGAACGAGGAGCGACAGCGACGAGTGAGTCGTTCGGGAAGATGCGCCGAGGGATTTGAATCCTACCAGTCGCGCACAGCGAGCGAAGCGAGCGAGCACGTCTGGTTCCGGTTCAAATCCCGGGCGGCGCACGACCGAAGGGAGTGCGCCGCCCGTACCCTCGCTCGTTCACTCCGTTCACTCGCGAGGGTCCCGGCCGGCGCAATTCTCGAACGAAGTAAAGAAAATCGCTGAGGGATTTGAATAGGCTCTTGGCCAACCTGTCGAAAAAAGTAATCTATATATGATATGTCCTGCTACTGACTGCTGAATATAGAGGGTGTATGCAGCACGACGCCTCTGTTTGTTCCGCACCAAAATTGGTGAATAACCTACTCGATACACGTGCTAACTCATCACTTACCGTGACCTTGTCTGGTTCTTTTCATCCCAATCCGGTAGCCATCCCGTGTTTGCGGTAACAAACAAAATCCCATAAATAAAGAGAGGTATGAGGATTCCGGCAGAGATGAGGAAAGCAAAGTCAAACTCACCCGGATTGTCAAAGAAGACGCCAGTATATTGAAGAACAGCAAAGATCAGTAACGCGACCAACGTCGATTTGCCGTATTCACTAAACGAGGGACTCGGAAATTCCATACGGAAAATAGAAGCTTTCATTGTATAAGTTAATTCCCGTCAGAACCGGCCCGAATCTCGTACGACATTTGCGCCCTGTATTCATCACGGGTTTATATCAATTTCCAGATGATAATGTTTCACTGAGTTCGGGAAGAGATATTAAACAAAACGAGTGGCTGCCGCTCACGGTTACTTAAAAAGAGAAACGCTCCGCATCCCCGCCTCACCCGAACCGAGTCACCGCGGGCGATACCCGCGTGGCGGCGATCGGTTCGTCGTCCGGAGCCGGATCCACGTCGGCGGTCGACCGGTACACTCGATCGGCGTGCTCTACGGGCGGCACGCGAGTACTGGTGTGGATCGGTTCGGCGTCGTCGTCAGCGGTCATGGTTCGTGTCATCACGCGTCATGCGGGGCGCTAGAATAAAAGTACTCGGATCGTAGTAACTAATATAATATAACGTGTTCAGCCCCGTTCAAGGCCGTTAAGCCGGCTCGGTGGGGGCACGGTCGATCCGTCGTCTCCCAAGATCGGACCGTCATCTCGGAACGATTGTTCGAGGGAACGCCGTCGTCGTCGACTCAAAAGGCAGAGGCCCGACACCGGCCAGCCTACCGGCTCCGGTCCGGGATCGTCACCGTGACGATGTTGCCGTCGTCGTACTCGAACCCGATATCGCCATCGAGTCGTCGCAGACACCAGTAGACGATCCAGAGCCCGATCCCCTGCCCGTGGTCGAGCGACGTCTCCTCGGCCGCTCGGAGCGCATCGAGCTCCATCTCCGGGATCTGCTCGTTCCGGTCCCGGATCCGAAACGCGACCTTTCCGTCGGCCTCCGGCGGGACGAACGCGCTCACGTCGACCGTCGGCCCCGGCTCCGCCGAGTGGACGATCGCGTTCTCGACGAGGTTCGCGAGGAGCATCGAGAGCAGCTTCGTATCGACCCGGATCCGGAGGTCGGGCGGCGTCACCGTCCGGTTGATGGCTGCTTCCGGGTCCACATCGGCAACGCGCTCCTCGACGTCGTCCAACAGTTCGGACACGGAAACCTCATCGGGGTGGACCGCCCGCTCCTGAACCTGCTCGAACTCCCGCGCCTTCTCCGCGATCGAGAGCAACCGATCGCTCGCGTCCGCGATCGTTCCCGCCTGCGTCGCGTGCTTCGGGTCGGTCGCGACGCCCTTCAGCAGCTCCGCGTAGCCGGAGATGACCGTCGTCTCGTTCCGGAGGTTGTGCCTGAGAACCCGGTTGAACACCATCAGCTGCTGTTCGCGCCGCCGCTCCTCGGTCACGTCGTACAACACGAGCATGCTTCCGACCCCGTTCCCGCTCGGATCGGTCAGGGGCGTGTGCGACACGCCGAACGTCCGGCTTCCCGCCGCCCCGCCGGAGAGCTCGCCGGACTCGCGAAGCGTTGCGAGGTCGGCTTCCAGCGCCGCCGCGAGCGGCACGGGCAGCCCCGCCGAGAGGGCGTCGCCGAACAGCTCCTCGGCCCGGTCGTTGGTTCGTACGATCTGCTCCTCGGCGTCGACGACGAGCACGGGATCGGACAACGAGTCCAGTCCGCTCCGTTCGGCCATTCGCTGTGTCGCCGGGTTCGTGTCGAACATGTGGGTCCCGACGAACGCGTACGCGTCGAGCGCGACGTGGACCAGCATGAGCGGTGCGGTGAGATGGAGCTGCGGGACCGGGCCAACCTCGAACAGCCACAGGAGGACGCCGACCGTCGGCGGCGCGGTGCTCAGGATGACGGCGGTCGTCTCCCGGCGATATAAGGGCACGTAGCTCAGGATCGCGCCAATGAGGAGGAGCGATCCGACGCCGGCGGTCCCGATCGAAAAGAGGAGCGCGAAGATCCCCCACGGCTGGACCGCGTACGTGGCCGTCGCCAGTCCGAACGCGGGATCGACACGGAACCCGGTCCACACGAGTTCGTGTATCGAGTTCGTCGCCGCCAGCCCGGCCGTCAGGAGGGGTACGGCAGCGACGATCCCGAAGAACGGGGTCCGGATCAGGTCCCCGCGACCGGTGTAATCGAGGCCGAACGCGAGGAAGAACGGGCCCATGAAACAGACGCCGAGAAAGGAAACGACCGCGAACGCCAAACGCAACGCGGGCTCGAAGACGAGCAACGAGGCTCCGTACGAGAAACAGAAGACCGCGACCGACGCCATGTTACCCATGAACCACGCCGCGCCGGACCGGTGTCGCTGACGAGACAGATACCACAACAGGGCGGTCGCACCGATCCCGGCCGCGACGGAGGCGGCGATGAACCCGATACCGAAGGGGGTCGGCGTCATCGTCGCGCCGGCGGATGACGATCGTGAACGGTCATATGTCGTGTGGTAATCGTCGCGGAGCCGAGCGGCGGACCGGTTCGCGTCCGACCGCGGAGGTCACGCGTCGTATAATGATCACGAACGATATGAGTAGTCGTCACCCGGCAACGTTTGTCGCGTCTCGGGCGGGCTCTCCGAGCGTCGACTCACGACTGGAAGACGGAACCGCCCGACGAACCACGGGAGGGGGTGGGCGTCGGGTTCAGTCGTCTGCGGCCGCCGTTCCCTCGACGGCGGTTTTCTCCGAGAAGAAACCGTGGGTGTTCGCCACCTCCGAGATCTTCGGCTGGAACACCCACGCCGTGAGCGCGATGATCGGGATCATCGACGCGCCGACGATCGCGTAGCCGACGTGGAGGTTCGGCAGGAACGCGGCGGAAAACGCCAGCGGGTACACGACGCCACCGACCGTCCCGACGCCGCCGACGATCCCCGCGACGGATCCCGAGTTGTCCGGGAACATTGCCGGTACCTGCGCGAAGATAGCTCCCTCGGAGAACGCACAGCCCATGCCAACGAAGAAGCCAGCGACGACGGCGACGTAGATGTTCCCCGTGAGTCCGGCCGCGGTCATCCCGAACATCGACAGCATGACGAACACGAGCGTCGCGAACGTCCACTGGTTCCGGTACTCGCCCTCGAAGCTCGGAAGGCGGCCGAGGTACCTCCCCTCGAAGCTCGGCAGGAGGTTCCGCTCCTTGCGAGCGACCACGTCGCTGACGTACCCGCCGATCGGGCGGAGCAGCCCGGCGGCGATCGAGAACGTCGCCGCGAACGTCGCCGCGATGACGATGTCGCCCTGACCGAACGCCTCGCGGTAGTAGGTCCCGAGCCAGCCGTTCATCGCCAGCTCCAGTCCGAACGTCATGATGTACGCGACCGCGAGCACGACCGCGCCGTACCGCGTGGCGATGAACTTCCACTGCTCCCAGCTGATCCCCGCCTTCGTCGCCTCGCGCTTGGCCTCGGACTTCGCCGCGCCACACAGGACGTAATAGGCGATCCCGAGCAGCACCGCGAGCACGCCAGTATAAAAGAACGCCGCGCGCCAGTTCGAGGACGTGGCCAGGAATCCCGGCCCGAAGATCGGGTCGACGTACCCCTCGCCGAATATTCGTGGCAGGGTGAAGTACGCGCCGAGGCCCGCGCCGGCGTTGCCGATTCCGGCGAAGATACCCTCCGCCGTGCCGAGGTTCTCCTCCTCGAACCACTCGGCGACGTGCTGGATCCCGATGACGAAGGTGATCCCCGCGAGCGACGCGATGATTCGGGAGGCGGTGAACACCTCGTAGGTCGTCGCGAAGGCGCTGAGTATCGCGAACGTGCCGACGACTATCAGGGTCGCGCTTCCGGTGACGTCCGCGCCGAACTTGTCCGTCAGCGGCCCGATGACGATCCGGCCGAGCGGGACGGCAACGATCGCCGCGCTCGCGACGATCCCCAACTGTGGGACGGAGAGCCCGAACTCGTCGGCGATCCCGCCAGTGAACGGCGCGAAGGAGAACCAGATCACGAACCCGAGGTTGAACATCGCGGTCGCGAGGATCAGGTTCCGGTACTTTCCGTACAGGAGATCCGTGAACTTCACCACGGATCACCCCTGAGGGACCGACGGTTCGGACGGGGCAGGGTCGACATCGGGTCGGGACCACACACCGAACGCGACTCGAACTGACTGAACATGGGTTTTCTCACGAAACAACGACAAGGTACAGGACCTAATAAGGTATTTGATTGACATACCGGTAGTTCAATGGAGAAAAAACGGTACCTTCCACGAGACGATCTCTCACCACGATATGTTCTACGTGGTGGCCGAGAAATAAAAGGACAGGTGATTCGACGAGCGAATATTGGAAGAACGAGAGGTGCCGCAACACTTGCCGATCCGTTTAAGGTGTATGATCGGAGGCATCACGAGCGAGAGGTTCGGTTCTCGACGAGCGTGCTTCGAACGAGAATCCGTCCGCCGCGTCGAGCCCGGATCCGCGTCGGTGGAGGCGGCGACGCGTTCAGGGGTACGACCCGGTTCCACCCGCCCGTTGTGAACCGGTTGCGAGGTCGGCGTCGGTGCGGTCCGGAGCGCTCAGGCCGACCGCACATTGCTTGAGGTTCGGCTCGGCGGAGTCCGGGTCCGCGGCGGACAGCGTGAGCTCGTTTGCCGCCGGGTTGTGGACCGGGAGCCAGACGAGCCCCGGCGGAACGTTCCCGTCGGGTTCGACCGCGACCGCGACCGCGGCGCGACGCGACTCGATCACCGTCTCTCCACGGTCGAACGCACGGAGATAGTCGGCGATCGTCTCGGGGTGTATCCGCGCGGTCGTTGCGCCCTCGTCGCCGGCATCCGTCCGGGTTCGAACGCCCGTGTTGTACGCGTCCGGCCGTCGACCGGTCGTCAGCGTCAGGGGATACTGCTCGTCTATCGGCTCGGGAACGCCCTCGTGCGACGCGTTCGAGAACCGCGCACGACCGGAGTCGGTCCGGAACGACCACGCGTCCCCGGAGTCGATTCCGCCTCCGGTCGCGTTCTCCTCGTCCCCGTCGTAGTATCGATAGCCGCCCTGATCGGTCTCCTCGGGAGCGGGCCACCGAACCGCCAGCTCCTCGGAGAGCCGGTCGTAGGATATCCCCGAGACGTCGGCCGTCGTCCCCCGAGTGAGCGCCGCGACCTCGTCGAACAGCGATTCGGGATCGGGCCGAGTCGACTCGAACAGCTCCGGGACGACTCGGTCCGCGACGGCCGCGATGACATCGACGTCCTGCCGGACGCCTTCGGGCGGGTCGCGTACCGCAGAGACCCGCGAGACGCGCCGCTCCATGTTCATGACGGTCCCCTCGGACTCGCCCCACGTCGCCGCCGGCAGCACCACGTCCGCCAACTCGACGGTGTCCGAGCGGAACGCGTCCTGTGCGACGAGAAACGTGTCGTCGAGCGCCGCCGTCACGTGGCCGGCGTCCGGCATCCCAGCGACGGGATTCGTCGCGACCGTCCAGCAGACGTCGACGTTATCCCGGGCGATCGCGTCGATGATCCGGACGAACCCCGGTCCGGAGTCGTCGGGAAGTCGACTCAGCGGCACGCCCCACGCGTTGGCGATGGCCTTGCGGTGAGCGGGGTCCTCGAACGACCGGTATCCCGGCCACGAGGACTTCGAGGCGCAGACCCGGTTCCCCATCGAGTTCGCCTGTCCGGTCAGCGAGAAGGGGCCGCTGCCCGGCCCGAGGTTCCCCGTTGCTAGACAGCAGTCGATGAGCGACCGCGCCGTCCCCGTTCCCTGAACGCTCTGGTTGACGCCCATACCCCAGTACACGATGGTTCGGGCGTCGAACGCCGCCGCCAACTCAGCCACGCGCTCGACGGAGACGCCCGCGGTCTCGGCCGCGACCTCGATCGCCGGGAGCGATCCGACCATCGCCTCGAACCCCTCCGTGTGTCGCTCGACGAAGCGTCGGTCGACGGAATCGGAGTCGACGACGGACGCGAGCACCGCTCGCGCCAGCGCCAGATCCGTTCCCGGCTCTGGTCGGACGTGGAGGTCGGCGTCCGCCGCGGTCTCGCTTTCGACGGGGTCGACGACGATCAGCTCGCCGTCGTCCTCGGCCGCGCTCTCGGCGATCCAGCGGTACAACACGGGGTGAGCGATCTTCGGGTTCGCGCCCCAGATCACGTGGGTTTGCGCCTTCGGAACGTCCTCGTACGTCGGGGGCGGCGCGTCGCTCCCGAACGCCTGGACGTACGCCCGCACCGCCGAGGCCATACACAGCGTGGTGTTCGCGTCGTAGTGCCGCGTGCCGAAGCCACCGCGAGCGAGTTTGCCGAGCGCGTACGCCGCCTCGTTCGTCTGCTGGCCGCTTCCCAGCACGGCGACGTTGTCGTTCGACTCCCTGAGCGCCTCGATGATCCGCATCGCGATCGTTCCGAGCGCGGTGTCCCAGTCGGTCGGCCGGAGCGTCCCCCCGCGACGGATCAGCGGCTCCGTCAGCCGCTCGCCGCCCGGATCGACCGTCTCGCTGACGCCACGGCTACACGTCCGACCGCGGTTCGTCGGGTGATCGTCGTCCCCGCGAACGTCGACGAATCCGGGCCCGTCGTCGGGCGTCCGCTGTCGGTAGCCGCAGCCGACCGCACACCGCATACAGGTGGTCGGCTTGCGGTCAGTCATCGACGCCCCCGGTACCGCTCCGTCCCGATCGAACTCCCAGTGCTATGTGAACGTGTGGCATTTCAGCTCGGTCCGGCTCCGGGTTCGATCCCACCCGATAAAACTCTTTTTCGAACGAACAACCGTGTAGTATAGCGCAGTCGTGCCGAGACGCCTCGGTACGGTCGTCGCGTGGTCGCCCCGGGCTGCCGTGTGACCTCAGTCGTCCGTCGCGGCCGGTTCGCCGTCCGTGGCCTGGTGGCCTTCGTGGACGAGAGGGTTCGACGGACGGGGTGCCCGAACGTCGACCGCGCACTGCTTGAAGTTCGGCTCGTCGGACTCGGGGTCGACCGCCGGAAGCGTGAGAACGTTCACCGCCGGGTGGTGGATCGGTAGCCACAGAATTCCCTTCGGGACCCCGTCGTCCGGGTTGACGGCGACCGTGGCCGACCCTCGGCGGGAGGCGACGACGGTCTTCCCGCGGTCGAACGCCTCGATGTACTCCAGCGTCGTCTCGGGATGGATCCGTGCGAGGGGCGGGGCGTCCGTCCCGTCGCCGCGACTCCGCACGCCGGTGTTGTACGCGTCGGCCCGCCGACCGGTCGTCAGCGTCAACGGGTAGTCGTCGTCCGTCGGCTCGGCGAGACCGCCGTGGACGCCCGTGGAGAATCGTGCGCGACCCGACGACGTGGCGAACTCCCAGCCGTCGTCGTCGACGTAGCGATAGCCGCCCTCCTCGTCCGATGCGGGTGCGGGCCAGCGAACCGCGAGCTCCGCGTCCAAGCGATCGTAGGAGATCCCGGAGAGGTCGGCGGCGGTCCCGGCAGTCAACTCACGAAGCTCGTCGAACGCCGCCCGCGGCGAGACCTCGGGTTCGGGAAACGCATCCGGGTCGATCTCGGCACCGATCGCGACGATGGCGTCGAGGTCCTGCTTGATCTTCGGCGAGGTCTCCGTCGCGGCGCGGACTCGCGAGACGCGCCGCTCCATGTTCGTGGCGGTCCCCTCGGACTCGCCCCACGTCGCCGCCGGCAGCACCACGTCCGCCAACTCGACCGTCTCGGTCCGGAAGGCGTCCTGCGCAACGAGGAATGTCTCGTCTAACGCCTCCCGAACGCGGTCGCCGTCGGGCATCCCCGCGACGGGGTTCGTCGCGACCGTCCAGCACACCTCCGGCGGGCCGTCGGCGATCGCGTCGACGATGCCGACCGGCCCCGGTCCCGGGTCGTCCGGGAGCCGATCGACCGGGACGTTCCACGCCTCGGCCACCGTCTCCCGATGGTCGGGGTCCGTGAACTCGCGTTGCCCGGGCCACGTCCCCTTCGAGGAACAGACCCGCGTTCCCATCGAGTTCGCCTGTCCGGTCAGCGAGAACGGACCGCTCCCGGGGCTCAGGTTCCCCGTGGCTAAACAGAGATCGATGAGCGCCCGCGCCGTCGCCGTCCCTTGAACGCTCTGGTTGACGCCCATACCCCAGTAGAGGAGCGTCGGATCCGCGAACGCGTCGGCGACTCGCTCGACGGTCTCGACCGGGACGCCTGCCGTCTCGGCCGCATCCTCGACCGCCGGGAGCGACGCGACGGTTGCCTCGAACCCCTCCGTCGCCTCGGCGACGAACTCCCGGTCGACGCCACCGTCGTCGACGACCTGCGTCAGCACGGCCCTGGCGAACGCCAGATCGGTGCCCGGGTCGAGTTGGACGTGATGATCGGCGTCGTCGACGGTCTCGCTTTCGACGGGGTCGACGACGATCAGTTCGCCGTCGTCGGCCGCGCTGTCGGCGATCCAGCGGTACATCACGGGGTGTGCCACCGCCGGGTTCGCCCCCCAGATCACGTGCGTCCGGGCCTCGGGGATGTCCTCGTACGTCGGCGGCGGCGCGTCGCTTCCGAACGCCTGATAGTACGCCGTGACCGCCGAGGCCATACACAGCGTGGTGTTGGCGTCGTAGTATCGAGTCCCGAATCCGCCGCGCGCGAGTTTGCCGAGCGCGTACGCTGCCTCGTTCGTCTGCTGGCCGCTTCCCAACACTGCGACCCCGTCCCGGGTCTCGGCGAGAGCGTCCTCCATCCGCGAAACGACCGTTCCGATCGCGGTCTCCCAGTTGGTCGCGACGAGTTTGCCGTCCTCCCTGATAAGGGGCCGCGTCAGCCACTCCCCGTCGGGATCGGCGGTCTCATCGATGCCGCGCTGACAGGCGAGTCCCCGGTTGACCGGATGGTTCGCGTCGCCGCGCACCGTGTCGAGTCCGTAGTGGTTGGCGTACCCCTGTTGGAGGTGGCCACAACCCACCGCACACCGCATACACGTCGTCGGCGTCCACTCGGTCATCGGCGTCTCCCCGTCGTCCCGGCGACGGACCGTCCCGTCACGGAGACGCGGCTCGACCCCGGAACGGACGACGACGCCGCGGTTCCGACTCGTGGTTGGTCCGTGATGGTCGGTCCGAGCACGTGAGATCCCATCGGTTGATTTCTGAATCATCAATAGTGTATCGCAGGTATAATTGTTTTGATGAAGGTATTAATCGAGTATTAGAATACATACGGTCAGTATGTGGCCGGCTTCTAAACAAACATGCGTGTGCTTCCGCGCGGGCGCCCCGTGTCCGCGTGGGCGACGCTCGGCGGTCGGCGGTCGGCGGGGCCTCGGTTCGTGAGCGACCAGTTCGTGAGCGATCGGCGGGACGCCGGTTCGCGAACCGACGTCGTCGGTCCGGAACCGCCACGATGTCGATCCGGGAACCCCGACGACATCGATCCGTCGGTTGGCATTGTCAAGTTCTGACGCGCGGTTCTGCTACGAATATAATTTCACATTCTATCTAGTGTACTATATATTGCTCTCGGAACCGACTTCGCGATCGCAGTCTTATCGACCGTATTTTGTGATTTTATTAAAAGCAAACCATTTTATGCTATCCTGTGAATTTCTAGCCGAGATGACCAACCGTTCGACCAGTATATACGCGGAACAATTCCGTTCCGACGAGGAGTGTGATCGCTGATGGCACACAAAAAAGAGGAGTGGAAGGAGGGGTTGTACGGCGACGAAGTCCGCGAGAAGATCCTCGAGTTCGCCGAGACAGGCTGGGAGTCGATCCCAGAGGAGGAACGCGAGATGTGGTTCTCCCGGTTCAAATTCTGGGGGGTTTTCCACCAGCGGACCGGTCAGGAGAGCTACTTTATGATGCGGCTGACGAACGCCAACGGTCGCCTCCAACCCGGGCAGCTCCGCGCCATCGGCGAGGTCGCTCGCGACTACGCGGAAGGGCCCGTCGAAAACCCCGAGTTCGGCGACAGCTGGATCGATCTCACGACCCGACAGTCCGTCCAGCTTCACTGGATACGACTGGAAGATGTTCCAGAAATCTGGGAAAAACTGGAGGCCGTCGGCGTCACCACTCGATCCTCCGGTGGCGACACGATGCGGAACATCTCCGGCAGCCCGGTCGCCGGAAAGGACGCGAACGAGATCATCGACACGCTGCCACTGCTCGATCGGTTCCAAGAGGAGATCCGCGACGATAACGCGTTATGTAACATGCCGCGGAAGTTCAACATCAGCATCAGCGGCACGCCGGAGGGCGGCGCACAGGACTCGCTCAACGACATCGGGCTCGAAGCCGCCCGGAAAGAGATCGACGGCGAGGAGGTGTTGGGGTTCAACGTCCGCGTCGGCGGCGGTCTCGGCGGTCGCGAGCCCCGGGTCGCTCGCCCCCTCGACGTCTTCGTCACCCCCGACGAGGCGTTCGAGGTCGTCCGCGGCTTCGTCGAGTTGTACCACGACCACGGCGACCGACAGGTGCGCTCGAAGAACCGCTCGCGCTTCTTCGTCGACGAACACGGCACCGACTGGATCCGGGAGCTGCTCGACGAGGAGTACGTCGACGCCGACCTCCGGACCGCCGGCGAGGACGTCCGCGGGGAGTACACGTACAACGCGGGTCGCCCGACGGAGGACGGAAAGATCGACTTCACCGGCGTCCACGAGCAGGCGGACGGCAGGCGGTACGTCGGGCTGAACGTCGCAGTCGGCCGACTGCCGGCCGCGGAGGCGATCGAACTCGCGGATCTGGCCGACGAGTACGGCTCCGGCGAGATCCGGCTCACGCGCCGGCAGAACCCGATCATCGTCGACGTCGACCCCGAGCGCGTCGACGAGCTGCTCGCCGAGCCGCTGGTGGCGAAACACGACCCGGACCCGAACGCCCTCGTTCGCGGCGCGATGGCGTGTACGGGGACGGAGTTCTGCTCGCTGGCGCTCGTCGAGACGAAGGCGCGGATGGCGGCGACCCTCCGCTGGCTCCGCGACAACGTCGACCTCCCCGACGACGTCGACCAGTTGAAGACCCACTTCTCGGGCTGTACGGCCGACTGCGGCCACGCGAACACGGCCGATATCGGCCTGCTCGGGATGCGTGCCCGCAAGGACGGCGAGATGGTCGAGGCGGTCGACATCGGGCTCGGCGGCGGCGTCGGCGAGGAGCCCTCGTTCGTCGACTACGTGACGCAGCGCGTCCCCGCCGACGAGGCCCCGGGCGCGATCAGGAACGTCCTCGAGGCGTTCGCCGAGCGCCGCGCGGACGGCCAGACGTTCCGCGAGTGGGTCGACGCGACCGACTCCGAAACGCTCGGCGAGCTGTGCGAGCCCGAGGAGACGAGCTACGTCGACCCGTGTCTCACCGACGCCAAGCAGTCGTGGTACCCGTTCGCGGAATCGGACGCGGAGTCGCCCGACGCGCAGACGGGGGTGGCATCGACCGATGACTGAGCGGGAGTCCGAAGCGACGACCGGGGTCACACTCGACGAGACCGCCCGAGAAAAGGCAGTTCAGCACGCGTCGGCCGACGTCGCTCCGGAGCTGTTCGAGTGATGTACGACGACGTTCTCTATCCGACCGACGGGAGCGAGGCGTCGATGGCAACGCTGCCACACGTCGTGAGTCAGGCGCACGCCTTCGACGCCCGGGTTCACGTCCTCTACGTCGTCAACACCACGTACGCGCGTGTCGGCGCGGGCGGCGGCACCAACGTCAACTCACTCCGCGAGCGGGGCGAGGTGGTCCTCGACGAGTTGGCGGAACGCCTCCGTGGGGAGGACATCGACGTGGTCACGCGCACGCGGGAGGGCGACCCGCACCGGAAGATAACCGCGTACGCCGCCGACGAGACGGACATGATCGTCATGGGGACGCGAGGGCGCGGCGGGATCGAAAAGTACCTGCTCGGTAGCGTCACGGAAAAGGTCGTTCGAACGGCGGACGTGCCGGTGTTCACCGTTCGCACTCCCGAGTCGGATGAGCTCGCGAGCGACGACGGATGACCGAGCGAGTCAGCTCCGTCACCGCGTACACGACGCTTGATTTCGTCGACGCCGAGGCGATCGGACACGAGTGGCGCGACTCCACCTCCGGTGTCGTGGACGTCTCCTCGCCGACCGAGCCGACCGCGACCGACCCCGTCGAGCTACGGATCGAACTCGACATCGTCGACTCCGATCACCTCCCGACTCACGCCGACCGCGTCGACCTCACCCCCGATCAGGCGCGGACGGTCGCCGCGGAGTTGCTCGACGCGGCCGACCGGATCGACGAGGCGGACGGCGATGAACCCGTGGACGCCGACGAAGACGACCCCACCGAACGGTGACGACGAAGCGGATCGGCGGGGTGAACCGATCGCCTCAGTCGTCCGCAGCCGGCGTCTCGGATTCCGCCTCGGCACCCACGTCCTCTCGCGGGCCGCCCGCGTGACCCTCGTGGGCGACGGCGGTCGCGAGCAGATCCGGAGGGATGGCGGGAACGTCCGCCTCCGTGACGGGGCCGTCCCGGTCGATCGCCGCCGTCGAGCGCGGGAACTCCCGGATCTCCTTGTGGATCGCGAGTCCGGCCTTCGCGCCCTGTCCCATCGCCACCGGGATCTGGTTGTGGCCGGGCGTCACGTCACCGACCGCGAACACGCCGTCGGCGCTCGTGCGACCGTGGTCGTCGACGTCGATCCGGCCGTCCTCGGTGAGTTCGCAGCCGAGCGACTCGGCCAGCGCGGTGTTGTACTCCGATCCGTACATCGCGAACCCGCCGCGGTACTCCCGGCGGGTGCCGTCGGCGAACGCCAGTGCCTCCAGCCAGCCGGTGTCGGGGTCGTTGTCGACGCCAGTTACGTCCTCGTCAACCACGTCAACCGGGTGTGCGTCGAGCTGTGCCGCCGTTTCGTCGCTCCACGTCGGCTCCGCGCCGCGGGTCAACAGGTCCACGTCGTCGGTGACGTTGAGCATGATCATCGCGACGTGGGCGGCGGCCTCGCCGTGACCCATCACGTACACGGGCTCGTCGACGAACATGTACGCGTCACAGTGGAGACAGTAGTGAAGCCCCTTTCCGGTCCGCGGCAGCGGCGGGTCGGGCCGTTTGTCGGAGAATCCCGTCGCGAGCACGACGCGGTCCGCGAGGTACGCGTCGTCGCCGGCGACGAGCCTGAAGCGACCGTCCGCGCCGTCCTCATCGTCCGCTCCGTCCAGGCCGTCCGCCGCGTTGTCGACGCGCTCGATCGACTCGACGAAGCCGCGCTCGAAGTCGCCGCCGTAGGCGGCCACCTGATCGCGGGCGGTCGCGAGGAACTCGTTGCCGGAGACGTCCTCGGTGACGCCGATCACGTTGTGGGTGTCCGCCATCATCGCCGCGCGCCCGCCCCCACGGTCGATCAGGACGGTCTCGTGGCCGAGTCGCGCGCCGTACAGCGCGGTCGTCAGCCCGGCCGGCCCGCCGCCCACGACCGCGATCTCGTATGCCGCCTCATCGGACTCGCTCATTACCGGATCACACGAGTCGGATCGGGTTAAATCCCGCCGTGGTGTGCGTGCCGATCGACCGACCGAGGATCGACCGACCGAGGATCGGCTGACCGGCGCGCCGTGCCCGACCGGTCTCCCGGAAGTTTATGCCGGGGTGGTCCCTCCGGACCGATAATGTCGCCGCCGCTCGTCGCCGCGGTCGTCCTCCTCGTCGTCGGCATCGTCGCCGACGTCTGGTCGACGCACCTCGCGATCACGAGCGGCGAGTTCGTCGAGGGATCCCCGGTCGGCAGGGCCCTTATCAGTCGACTCGGCCCGATCCGCGGAATGTTGGCGACGAAGGCGCTCGGGATGGTCGTCATCGGGGTTCCCGTCGCGGTCGCGGGCGGCTCCCGCCGGCTCGTCGCGACGCTGATGTGTGGCGGCGTCGGCCTCCTCTCGCTCGCCGCGGCCGCCCGGAACCTGCTTCTCGTGGCCGGCCGCTGGCCGTGGTGAGACGGAGTCGAGAGGCCCACTGCGAGTTCCCCCCGGCGACGACGCCCGGAACCACAGTGGTTTTCGCCCGGCAGTGAGACGAGAACCCATGTCATCGCTGGACGAGGGACGCGAGCCGCCGGAGACGCGACGCGAGGTCGTCACGGAGACCCTCCACGGGGTCGAGGTCGACGACCCGTATCGCTGGTTGGAGGGCGACGACGACGCGGTCTCGGCGTGGGTCGACCGGCAGAACGAGTACGCCGACGCCCACCTCGAAACCGCGACGAGCGACCGGCTCCGCCCACGATTCGAGTCGCTGGCGGCGGTGGCCGACTACGGCCCGGTCGTCGTCCGCGAGGACCGCTACTTTACGACGGTCCGCGATCCGACAGACGACCACGCACGACTGGAGGTCCGCGCCGAACCCGACGGCGAGGGGACCGTCCTCGTCGACCCGAACGCGTGGCCCGGCAACGACCCCGAGAGCGACGCACCGCCGAGATCGATGGGCTGGTTCGCCGCCGCCCACGACGGGGACCACGTCGCCGTCGGCGTCACGGAGGGCGGCGACGAGAACTACGACATCCACGTGCTGCCGGTTCCCGATCCCGAGTCGATCGGAACGGCCGAGCGCGACGGCGACGGGACCGATCCGGTCGCCGTCCTCGAACGCCGCGGCCGCGTCAACGCCAATAGCTTCGCGTGGGGGGCGGACGGCGGCGGGTTCCACTACGTCGCCACCGGCGAGGCCGACGACGGCGCACAGATGGACAAGGCGATCCGTCGCTACCGCCTCGACGAGGACGGGGAGACGACCCTGTTCGAGCACGACGACCGGCACGTCTGGCCCGGGCTGACGGTCGACCCCGAGAGTGGGCTCCTCGCGATCGCCTTCTCGGAAATGGTCGGCGGGACGGAGTGGTACGTCCACGTCGACGGCGAGCGCCGACCCGTCCTGATCGACACCGACGCGGAAACGTCGGTTCGGTTCCACGACGGGACCGCGTTCCTCCACACGGACCACGACGCGCCGCGGAACCGCCTGCTCGCCTGTTCCGTCGAGCGATTCCGCGAGGGCGACCTCTCCTTCGAGGAGTGCCGCGAGGTCCTCCCGGAGCGCGAGTCGATCCTCCAGTCGGCGGTGCCCGCGGGCGACCGGCTCGTCGTCCACACGCAACAGGACGCCCACTCGCGGCTGGCGGTCCACGACCGCGATGGCACACACCGGCGGGATCTCCATCTCCCCGAGTACGCGACGGTCACGTGGACCACTGCCGCCCGCGACGAGCCGGAGGCCTTCTACGGCGTCACGGGGTTCGACCGGCCCCCGGCCGTGACTCGCGTCGACCTCGACGCCGAGCGGGAGGGGAGCGAGGTGCTCTCGACCGTCGACGTGGACGTTCCGGACGACCTCGTCGTCGAGCAGGCGGTCGTCGAGTCGACCGACGGCGCTGAGGTCCCCGTCTTCGTCTGCCACCGCGAGGACGTGGAGCGGGATGGATCCGGCCCTCGGCCCGCCATACTGTACGGCTACGGCGGCTTCCGTAACAGCGTTACCCCGTCGTTCGGGCGGTTTCGGCTCCCGTTCCTCGCGGACGGCGGCGTCTACGCGCTCGTCTGTGCGCGCGGCGGCTACGAGTACGGCGAGTCGTGGCACGAGGACGGCATGCTGTCGAACAAACAGCACACGTTCGACGACTTCATCGCGGCCGGCGAGTGGCTCGTCGCGGAGGGGTACACCGACACCGACCGTCTGGGAGTCGCCGGCGGGTCGAACGGCGGACTCTCGGTGGGGGCGGTGCTCACCCAGCGACCCGACCTGTTCGGGGCGGCCCAGTGTGAGGTGCCGCTCTTGGACATGCTCCGGTTCCACCGATTCCTGCTCGGCGAGTCGTGGACGACGGAGTACGGCCATCCCGAAGCGGATCCGGAAGCATTCGAGTACATCCGCGAGTACTCGCCGTACCACAACATCGAGGCGGGCGTCGAGTACCCGCCCGTTCTGTTCCGGACCGCCGCGAGCGACACCCGCGTCCACCCGTCTCACGCCCGCAAGACGGCCGCGCGGATGCAAGCGGACGCGGAGGGCGGCCCGTTCCTGCTCCGGACGAAATCGGACACCGGCCACGGCGTCGGCCGACCGAAGTCGATGATCGTCGACGAGCAGGTCGACGGCTGGACGTTCCTCTACGACGCGCTGGGGGTCGGAGACGGCACGCCGTCCGAGAATTCCTCATGAGTAAACCAACAGCAAACAAATGAGTACAGACCGATCATCTCGTCGGGGAATCAAATGACTCCTGATACGCGAGGTCCAAGCTGGTTTACCGAACAACAGGTGCTGGTGACCCTACTGGTTATCGTCGGGGTGCTAGCTGGGTTAGTCGTTCTCCCCTATGTCCAGTACATCGTCTTTGCTGGCGTGTTGGCGTACGTGTTCTGGCCGCTTCGGGAGCGGCTGGTTGCGCGGTTCCGAAGGGACGTTTCAGCGCTTATAATAACGCTACTCGCGATCGTCGTTGTCTCGGTTCCGTTCATCTACCTCCTGCGAGAGCTCACCGGACAAGCCGTCTCGTTCGCTGAGACCGTCGGAGAGGCGAGCGTTGATCAGGAGTACGTCGAAACGGCGCTTCGCGAGTGGGGCCTCACGGTCGACATCGCTGCGGTCGTCGATGAAAACCAGCAACTGATCACTGACGGCGTCGACAGGCTAGCGAACCAAACGCTGTCGACCGCACAGTCGCTTCCGGGAATCGTCATCGGTCTCGTCATCCTGAATTTTGTTCTGTTCGTACTGCTTCGAGACGGCCAACTGTTCATTCGGTGGGTATGGACCATGCTTCCGATCCGCGGGAGCACGAAACGCGAGTTGTTCGCTCGGCTCGACCGTCTCATGTGGGCTTCGATCGTTGGGAACATCGCTGCGGGGGGCATTCAGGCCGTTGCGCTCGGTGGCGTGTTTTGGCTGCTTGGATTCGACAACGTGCTGTTCTTGACCGTTCTCACGTTCGTTCTGGCGCTTCTCCCCCTCGTGGGTGCGTTCGTGGTCTGGGTACCGGCGGTAGGGTATCTCGTACTCACCGGACAGACGGGGCTGGCCTCGGTCATGTTGGTGTTCGGCTTGTTGATCAGTGCGTCGGATTTCTACACGAGACCGCTCGTTATCGGCCACAGCGCAGGACTGAACTCGGCGATAATCGTCGTCGGAGTGTTCGGAGGGATCGTCGCGTTCGGCCCGATCGGGCTCGTGATCGGGCCCGTAGTCCTCGGAGGTGCGAAGGTCACGACCGAGGTAGTGATCGCTGCGAGAAACCGAGATCGGGGCAACAGGAGAGCGTCGTGACGTGCGGTCGGAAACGCCGTGTGTCGCAGGCCGGGAGAGTGACGGACTCCGACTACTCTCCCGTATACAGTCGTTCTGCGGTTCGTGTTGGGAGCCCGACCGACTCGGTCGCCTCGCGGACGCGGTCGATGTCGTACGCGACTCGTCGAAGGTCGACCTCGTCGGTCGCGGTATCGAGGACGGCGTAGCCGGCGTCCGGGTCACCGTCGCGCGGCTGGCCGACGCTGCCCGGGTTGACGACGAACCCGTCGCCGACCGATCGGATCCCCTGGACGTGGGTGTGTCCGAGCACGATCCCGTCGTACTCGCCGAGATGCCGGTCGAGGTTCGGGAACTCCTCCGGGTAGACGTAGGCGTCCTCCCGTTCGGGCGCGGGATGGGAGTGAACGAGGAGGTAGCGGTCACCGGCGAACGTCTCCGCGCGCGGCAGTTCCCGAAGCCAGTCGAGTTGCTCCTCGCTAAGCGTCTCCTTCGCGTGTTCGAGCCCCGCCTCGGCCATCCGGTTAGCCCGGTATCGCGAGGGGGTTTCGACCGTGCGATCGTGGTTCCCGCGGACGGTGGTGCTCGCGACCTCGCGCACGCGATCGACGCAGTCGGCCGGCCACGGGTTGTACCCGATCACGTCGCCGGCACAGACGACCCGGTCGACCGCGGGCATGTCGTCGATCACCGCCTCCAGCGCCGGAAGGTTGGCGTGGACATCCGAGAGGAGTCCCACTTTCATCGCGCGAGGGTTCGTGATCGACGCCTGAATAGCTTCGGTCGGCGGCTCGTGTCCCGGCGAGTTGGGGGTCGGTCTACAATCCCCCGAGCGCTTATGCTCGCACGGCCGCAGGACCCGGTATGGCACCGACGCTCGTCAACGCCGCGTTCGGGGCGTTGCTGGCGGCGGCCCTCCTCGGGGCCGCGTTCGACCGCCGGTCCGTCGCGGTCGTCGTCGCGGCCGCGGCCCTCCCCGACCTCGACGCGGTCGCGAGCCTCGCGCTCGACGGCGCGACGAACGCGCTGCTCCACAACGTCTGGATTCCGCTTGGGGTTGCTGCGCTCCTCTACTGGGACACGACGGTTCGCGGAGAGTCCCGAATCCGCGCTGCGTACGGCTGGCGAGGGGTCCGGATCGCGTGGGTGTCGCTTGCGGCGTTCGCCGTCGCCGGGATCGGCCCAGAGCTGTTCGGGCTCGGTGGTGTGAACCTGCTGTATCCGGTTCACGACGCCTACTACCTCGTGGCGGGTCGGCTAATCGTCTCGACACAGGACGGGATCGTTCAGACGTTTGTCGCCGCCGGGAGCCCCGGAATGCTTCCGCTGGAGAGCCCCGGTACGACCGCGTCGTACGCGATCCCGACGTGGATCAACCCCGACGGCCGACCGGGACTCGCGCTCGGGGCGACGCGCGAGCTCCACGTCGTTCGGACGGGGTGGCAGGCGGTCGTCGTCGCCGCGGCAGCGACGCTGCTCGCTGTGCGGTTCCTGGAGCCGGCCGACGGAGGTGACACGTAGTGCCCTCCAGCGTCGTTCACGCCGGCTTCGCGCTGCTTCTCGCCGCGGGTCTGTTGAAAGGGGCGTACGACCGGCCGGCACTCGCGGTCGTCCTCTTCGTCATCGTTCTCCCGGAAGTCGATAGCCTCATGGGGCCGGTGATGCCGGGCGCACACCGGACCGTCGGGCACAACTTCGTGCTCCCGGCGGCCGCCGGGCTCCTCCTCTACTACGACACGCGCCTCCGCGGGACTTCCCTGCTACGCGAGCGGTTCGCGGACCGCGGGGTTAAGATTGCGTGGGTCGCGCTGTTCGCGCACGTCTTCGCGCACATCTTCCTCGACTGGGCACACTTAGAGGGTGTCAACGCGCTGTGGCCCCTCCACGACGAGTTCTTCCGACTGGAGGGGGAGATCCTGCTCTCGACTGCGGACGGCTTCGTCCAGACGTTCATCGATATCGAACTCGACCCCGACACGGGCGAGCGCACGGTCGACGCCGGCAGCACCGGGACGACGGAGTCGGTCCACGTGAACAACCCGGTCGAGCCCGACTCACCGGAGAACCTCGTCGACGCAGAAGAGATCGACCGTCGGTTCCCAATCGCCCAGCGGGGCTGGCGGCTCTACCTGATCCTCATCGGCGTCTTCGCCGTGGTCGCCCGCCGGTTCCAGAGCGACCCACCCGCCGACGAGGCCTAACGAGCCCGGCTATCGATCGAGGAACCTAACGAGCCCGGCTCCAGCTCCTGTGATCGGCTCACATACCTGACTGTGTATGGCCGGCGAGTGAAGCGGCTGGGGGCCGTACTGGTAACCGATGAGTCACACCCCATCCGGCACGCAGGGGGAAGCGTCGAGCGCCCCTACGGACGAGCCGCTGGCGGGCGAGTCGATCGCGGTCGTGGGTGCGGGGTTCGGCGGACTCTCCGCGGCGGCGTATCTCGCGGACGCCGGCGCGGAGGTGACCGTGCTCGAACGCAACGCACACCCCGGCGGATACGCCGGCCGGATCGAGCGCGACGGGTTCCGGATCGACACCGGTCCATCCTGGTACCTAATGCCGGAGGTGTTCGACCGGTTCTTCGAGGAGTTCGGCCGCGAAACCGAGGAGTTCTACGAGTTGACCGAACTCGACCCCCTCTACGACGTCTACTGGAAGGACGGAGACCACGCGCGGATGCCGCCGGACCGCGAGGGACAGAAGGCGCTGTTCGAGTCCTACGAGGCGGGTGCCGGCGACCGTCTCGACGACTACCTCGCGGACGCCGCCGAGGCGTACGAACTCGGGATGGAGCGGTTCGTCTACCCCAGTCGGTCGCGGCTGCGAGATATGGTCGACACCGACGTGCTCCGGTCGGCGCGCGCGCTTCCGAAGCTGCGGACGATGGACGACTACGTGGGGTCGTACTTCGATGACCCAAAGCTCCGGCAGATCGCCGAGTACAAACTGGTGTTTCTCGGCGGCTCCCCGTACAACACGCCCGCGATCTACACGTTGATGAGCCACGTCGACATGAACCTCGGCGTGTACCATCCGACCGGGGGGATCGCAAGCGTGATCGACGGGATGGTCGAGCTCGCGACCGACCTCGGCGTGACGATTCACACCGACACCCCCGTGACCGCGATCGACCCGACGACCCCGAGCGCGACGCGCGAGAGCCCCGGGTTCACGGTCGAGACGAGCGGGACGGAGGAAGGGGCCACGAGGGAGTTCGACCGCGTCGTCGCCAACGCCCCTCCGACCCACGTCGAGCGCGACCTGCTTCCCGACGAGCACGCGAACCGCGAGGCGTACTGGGACTCGCGGACGTACGCCCCCTCCGCGTTCCTGTTGTACTTCGGCGTCGAGGGCGACGTCGAGGAGCTGGAACACCACTCGCTCGTGTTGCCGACCGACTGGAAACCACACTTCGAGACCATCTTCGATGACCCCGGATGGCCCGATGACCCCGCGTACTACGTCCACGTCCCGTCGAAAACGGACGAGACGGTCGCCCCTGACGGTCACGAGGCCGTGTTCCTCCTCGTGCCGCTTGCTCCCGGGATCGAGGACACCCCGGAGATCCGCGAGGAGTTCCGGGAACTCGTCCTCGACGATCTGGCGGCCACCGCCGGCGTCGACTTCCGTGATCGGATCGTCCTGGAGGAGTCCGCCTGCGTCTCGACGTTCGCCGACCGGTTCAACGCGCCGAAGGGGACGGCGCTCGCACTCTCACACACGCTCGACCAGACCGGGCCGCTTCGGCCGGCCCACCGCGCGCCCGGCGTCGACGGGCTCTACTACGTCGGCGCGTACACGAACCCCGGAATCGGGATGCCGATGTGCCTGCTCAGTGGCGAACACGCGAGCGAAGCCGTCATCGAAGACGCCACCGACGGCGGAATCGTACCGCCCGTAATCCCGACCTCGACGCGCTGGTAGGTAGCTCGTGGCGCGAGAGGTTTTGCGGACCACGGATCGTGGATCGCCGCCCACAACAGGCTCTTGATGTCGTGGCTCGTATCGATCGTATGTCGGACAGACCAGACTCACGAGAACCTGAAGTGCTGGTGATCGGGGGCGGCGCAACCGGGATCGGAACGGCCCGCGACCTCGCGCTTCGCGGGGTGGACGTGACCGTCGTCGACCGCGGTGGACTGTGTAGCGGGACCTCCGGACGGTCCCACGGGCTGTTACACAGCGGCGCGCGGTACGCCGAGGCCGACGAGAGGGGTGCTGCCGAGTGTATCGAGGAAAACCGGATCCTCCGACGGATCGCGGGCGCGGCGATCGAAGATACCGGGGGGCTCTTCGTCGGATTGGCCGACGACGACGCCGACTATTTTGCGGAGAAGCGAGCGGCGTGTGAGGCGGTCGGGATCCCGACCGAGACGCTCGATCCCGACACCGCTCGGGAAGCCGTTCCGGACCTTGCCGACGACGTGGAACGGGTCATGCGGGTTCCGGACGGAGTCGTGTACCCGTCCAGACTGATCGCTGCGAACGCGCTCGACGCGGAGGCGCACGGCGCGACGATCCACCCGCACGCGCCCGTGGAGTCGATAACCGTTGAGGACGGCCGAGTGTCTGCGGTCGCACTCGGCGGGAGCGTCGACGGGACGGTCCGACCGGAGTACGTCGTGAACGCCGCGGGCGCGTGGGCGGGAGAGGTCGCCGCGATGGCCGGACTGGAAGTGGAGATGCAGCCGACCCGCGGCGTGATGGTCTCGGTCGAGTACGACGGGCTGGGACCGGTGTTGAACCGGTGTCGGGAGCCCGACGACGGCGACATCGTCGTCCCTCACGGCGACGAGGTGGTACTCGGAACCACGAGCGTCCCCGTGAACGACCCCGACGACTACGAGCAGGCGCGTTGGGAGGTGGAGACATCGATCGAGGAGTGTGCGGCTATGCTCCCGGACGTCGCGGACGCGCCGGTCGTCCGCGAGTGGTGGGGCGTCAGACCGCTGTACGCGCCCGACGAGGCCGAGCGCGGTGGGCGGGGGATTTCCCGCGGGTTCTTCCGATTGGATCACGCCGCGGACGGCGTCGACAACGCGGTCAGCGTCGTCGGCGGAAAGCTGACGACCTATCGGATGATGGCAGCGTCGACCGCCGATCTCGTCTGCGATCGGCTCGGCGTCGACGCCGAGTGTGAGACCGCCGAGCGCGAACTCGTCGGGGCCGACGACCCCGAACGGCTGGACGAGGCGATCACGCGCTTCGACGGCCAGGGACCGACTGACGTCGACGTGGTCGGTACGGCGGACTGACGCGGCGCGGCGAGGTCGTCGCTGCGACCGCCTGAGGCGGCCCCACCGCCCCCGTCTCGGCCCGGCCCGTCCCCGGAATCCCGAAACGGCCGATGGGTTTTATTTATCCGTACCACCGGCGATCGTTCATGATGATCGTAGGCAGGGAGGGTCGACGGGACCGGAAGAGCGCAACCGCACGCGGTCAGGCCGCACGTGGAACGGACGAGGACGGTGGAGTGACATGACGCCGAGCGCGCCGCTCGCGTTGATCCCGCTCGTCGTCGTCGGCGTTCTGCTCATCGGGCTGTTGTGGCCCGCCTCACGGGCGATGCCGGTCGCGTGGGTCGCCGCCGCGGGCGTCGCGTTTCTCGCGTGGGACATGCCGCTCGAGTGGATCGCGGCGGCATCGATAGACGGGGCGATGGCCGCTATCGAGATCCTCTGGATCGTCTTCGGCGCGCTCGTGTTGTTGTACACCCTGATGAACTCGGGGGCGGTCGACCGGATCAACGCCGGGTTCGCGTCGATCAGCGACGACCGTCGAGTACAGGTGGTCCTGCTCGGGTTCTTCCTCGCGACGTTCATCGAGGGCGTCGCGGGGTTCGGCACACCCGCAGCGGTCGTCGCGCCGCTCCTCTTAGCGCTCGGGTTCCCCGCGCTCGCCGCGGTGGTCGCCGCGCTCGTCGGTCACGCCGTCGCGACGGTGTTCGGCGCGGTCGGAACGCCGGTGATCGTCGGGTTTGAACAGCCGCTGGAGACCGTTGCCGACGCGATCATCGGCGGCGGTTTCGACTCCGTCGGCGCGTACGCCGTCGCAGCCGGCGGGTGGGCCGCCGTGTTCAACGGGATCCTCGGCGTGTTGATGCCGCTTTTCGCCGTCGGGATGGTCGTCTACTTCTTCGGCGAGACGGATCCTGACAATCGATCGCTGGCCCCCGTCTGGGAGGTCCTGCCGCTGTGTCTGTTCGCGGGACTCGCGTTCGCGGTGCCGTACGTCGCGTCCGCGTGGCTCGTCGGGCCCGAGCTCCCCTCGCTGTTCGCCGCGATGGCCGGCGGAGGCGTCGTCGTGGCGGCGTTGAACGCCGGCTACTTCCTTCCTGAGGAGGAGTGGGAGTTCCCCGAGCGCGAGGAGTGGCCGGACCACTGGGTCGGCAGCATCGAACCGGGCAGCGAGGAGGCCGACGCGACCACCGAGACGATCGATTCCGGTACAGAGTCGATGTCAATCCTCCGGGCGTGGTCGCCGTACCTCGTCCTCGTCGTGCTGCTCGTCGGGACCCGCGTTGTCGACCCGGTTGCGTCGTTCCTCCAAGAGGGGCCGGGGATGGCGATCGAGTGGAGCGGAGTACTCGGGACGGACGTCACCGGCGCGATTGCGTGGGCGTACGTTCCCGGCACGTGGCTCCTCGTCAGCGCGCTCGTCGCAATCCCGCTGTTCGGGATGGGTCGTGACTCCGTCTCCGACGCGTGGCGCGAGGCCGGCGCGAAGATCATCTCACCAGCAATCGCGTTAGTGTTCGTCATTGCGATGGTGGAGATCATGTTACAGACCGCGGACGCGCCCGCGAGCGTCGCCGACGGGAGCATGATCGTCGTGCTCGCCGACGCCACCGCGTCGACGTTCGGAGCGGCATACCCGTTCCTCGCGCCCACCGTCGGCGCGCTCGGCGCATTCATCGCCGGATCGATCACCGTGAGCAACATCACGTTTACCGCCTTCCAGTTCGAGATCGCACAGGGGCTCGCCCTCCCGACGCAGTTCCTCGTCGCCGCCCAGAGCGTCGGCGCGGCGATCGGCAACGTGATCGCGATCCACAACGTCATCGCCGCGCTCGCGACGGTCGGACTCGTCGGGAAGACCGGGCGCGTGGTGCGACTCAACCTGATCCCGCTCACGTACTACCTCGTGGTCGGCGGGCTGTTGACGGGGCTGTTCGTCTACGTCCTCGCGCCCGGGACGTTCTGAGAACGGACCGGAGCGCGGAGTTCGTTCCCGTGTTCGGCGATAACAACGATCGGTTTAACTGAAGGACGCGGTCGGCGCGCGCCTCCGAGCGCCCGGCAGGGCGCGAGTAGGGAGAGACCAAAGGTCTCTCTGACAGCCGGCGGCAACGCCGCCGGCGAGAGCACGCGCGAGGGAGTCAGGGGGCGGTCGCCGAGCGGTTTCCGGCGACCGCCCCCTGACGAGGCTGGGGAGGTGCGAGGCTGCGGTTGCTGTCCGGGGTGGGACTCAAAGGGGCAGTCGCCGGACTACGTCCGGCTGCCCGAGGCGCGGAGCGCCTCGCTGCCGTGCGGGCCCCGTAGGCGTTCACGAGAGCTCCGCTCTCGTGAGCCAATCAGAACGCTGCGCGTTCTGATGACGACGTAAGCACCGCAAGGAGCGGAGCGACTGAGGAGCGTGGTTCGAGAGAGCGAAGCTCAGTACCTCACAAAGCCGGTTAGTTAGAACGTCTGCTTGCTGTGAATGTGACCAAACACCAGCAGCAAGCAGACAGTGAACTCCACGAAGACCA
>NZ_JAGGKQ010000012.1 GCF_017873815.1 Halorubrum alkaliphilum
GCAACACTGCTCGGGAAGATCGAAGGAGGTCTCGACCACTGGCTCACCTTCGTCGGTGAGCCAGCGGTCTCTCCGACGAACAATGCCGCAGAGAATGCACTTCGTGAGCCAGTGGTTCTCCGGAAAATCATCGGAACGCTCCGTAATGACCGAGGAATGTTCGTTCACGAGACGATCTTGTCCCTGCTGGCGACGTGGCGCCAGCAGGGACGCAATCCATACGAAGAGCTTCGTCGAGTCGTCAGCAACAATGAAATGATCTCACGGGCTCACGCTGTGCCGGCTGTCGAGACCTCGGGGTAAACACGTACAAATATCGGAACTTGAAGCAGAGCGTCCTGACTTAGTTGAAGACCTGTCCGAGCAAAGAGAAGAGGCTGACAAGCGGTCTCAAATACTTACGAACGGCCCGTACAAAGGTATTGGATCTGGTGACCCGGATCTATACCAAGCGTTTTGTTGGCGTTTCTGGCATGTGGTAACTGATGGCGGGGGGATCGGTGTCGTTCTCCCCCGAGAAGCATTTATGGCGAAGGGTTCGGAGGCCTTCCGACGTCATGCTGTTGAGAATGGAACCTTCGACGATGTTACATTTGTGAAGAACAAAAATCGGTGGGCCTTCCAGATGGAGCCTCGATACACGATTGGGTTGGTTTCGCTCCGTAGGTCACTTCCTAATGACGATGCCACGATTCCGATTAGAGGGCCGTACGCGAGTGAAAACGAGTTCAACCAAGGCGTAAGGAAAGATCCCTCGAGGTTTACTATCGACGAAGTCAGAGAATGGACCGATGTTTGCGCTTTTCCTCTGTTACCGCCCGAAGACCGGGCGATAAGTGCGTTCGGCCAACTCCAAAAGTCACCACGTATTTCCGCGAGCGTTGAGGATTCGTGGAGTGTCGTTCCTTATCGAACAGGGATTACCGCAGGAGATCTACTTGATGCTGACGCACCCAGTGAGGCCGATACAACCGTCTGGCCGGTTTACAAAGGTGAATCATTCGATGTCTGGAAACCGGACACAAATTCGTACTATGGCTGGGGAGATCGAGATGAGCTGGTTGAATATCTTCGAGACAAGCGATCTCGAAGTCGGAAGTGGCCAGACACGGATAGGGAACTCCCCTGTTTCCGCCCGTCAATAGCGTTCCGTAGGGTGACCCGGGCGACAGATACTCGGACAATTCGTGCCGCTCTCATTCCCCCAGAAGTGTTTATGCGGGATGCAGATCCGCTCTTGCTTTGGGAACGGGGTGACGAGACCGACGAGGCATACCTAATCGGGGTCCTATCATCCATTCCAGCGGATTGGTATGCCCGTCGTTTCGTAGAAAAGCATTTAGATTATTATATTTTCAATGGAATACCGATACCACGAGCTTCAAGCGAGAATCAACTACGTCGAAGAGCCGTTAATCTCGCGGGACGACTCGCCGCAGTAGATGACCGCTATACAGACTGGGCCGAAGCACTCGGTGTCGACTACGGACCGCTCGACGAAGACACGAAACAGGAGAAGATCTGCGAACTCGATGCTGTCGTTGCGCATCTATACGGGCTCTCCCGTGACCACGTCGAGGTGATCTTCGAGACGTTCCACGACGGCTGGGACTACGATGAGCGTCTCGAACGCGTGCTCGATTACTACGCAGACTGGGCCGACCGACTCGACCTCGATCACGCCAACCGCGAGGCGGAACAAGCGGCTGGAACACGCAACGATGACTGAACGCAGTCGTTTCGAGCGCCCGCAGTTCGTTGACAACCGGAGCGGGAACACGCTCGCCACGGCCATCAATGGCTACCTCGAAGAGATCGACGACCGACTCGCCGACGACCCGAATCTGGATGTCGTCACGGGCTACTTCAACCCGCGTGGGTACTTCTCGGTCTCCGAGGGCCTGGAGCACGTCGATCAGGTCCGACTTCTCATCGGTGCCCAGCCGGAATACGAGGGTACCGAACGGTGGCGACAACCAGGTGAACCACTGGACGAAGAGTACGACCAGAAGCGCATCAACGATGCTCTTCAGCGACTCGATGAGAACCTCGAACAGGACCGGAATCTGCTGGGCTTCTCCCGCGAGATAGACGAGAATCTTCAGGACCTCGTCGAGTTCCTGAACAGCGACCGCGTGGAGATCCGTCGGCACGAGGATAGCTTCGTTCACGGGAAGGCCTACCTCTTCTCCGACCACGAGGGCGTCATCGCGGGTTCGTCGAACTTCACTGGCGCAGGCCTGAATTCGAACCTCGAACTCAACCTCGGCACGTACGACCCCCACGTCACGGGCAAGGTACAGGACTGGTTCGAGGACCTCTGGAGCGAGAGCGAACCGTTCGATCTCGCCGGGCTGTACGAGGAACGGTTCGAGCCCTACGACCCGTACCTGGTGTACCTCCGCGTGCTCTACGAGCGATACGGTGAAGAACTCGAAGAGGAACGCGAGGAAGAGGGCGGTATCGGGCTCACGACCTTCCAAGAAGACGGTGTCCGTCGCGCGAACCGGTTCCTCGATGAACACGGTGGCGTCATCGTCGCCGACGAGGTCGGCCTCGGGAAGACATACATCGCGGGTGAACTCCTCCATCAGTACGTCCACGAGAACCGTCAGCGCGCTCTTGTGGTCGCACCGGCGTACCTCCGCGACGGGATGTGGAATCGCAAGCCGAGCGAGTGGGGTATTCAGTTCGAGACGATTTCCTACGCTGAACTCCGGAACGACAGTCAACTCGGTGGCGACGCCAACAACCTTGATCTCAAAGTCGATGAGTACCAGCTCGTCGTCATCGACGAGGCCCATGCGTTCCGCAACCCCGGGACTCAGCAAGCCGATGCCCTCCGCCGACTCCTCCGTGGCGACCCGCCGAAGGACGTGGTGATGCTCACGGCAACGCCCGTGAACAACTCGCTGTGGGACCTATACTACGAGCTCGACTACTTCATCAAGAACGACGCGGCGTTCGCCCACGAGGGGATTCGGTCACTCCGTGAACGGTTCAAGCAGGCCCAGGCGGAGGACCCGTCGGATCTGAGTCCAGACATGCTGTTCGACGTACTCGACGAGACGACGGTCCGCCGCACGCGTCGGTTCATCAAGAACCACTACGAGAACGCCACGATGCCCGATGGAGAAGGGGGTTCCGTTCGGATCAGCTTCCCCGACCAGCATCCACGGCGGGTTGACTACGAGTTCTCCGAGACGTTCGGCGACGAGTACTTCGGCGATGTCGCGCGGGGGCTCGCCGCCGGGGATCACGAGGAGGCAGAACTGACGCTTGCCCGCTACCGTCCGTCGTACTATCTGGAGGGTGAGGAGAACGCCTCGGAACTCTCCCTTGTCGGACTCCTGCGGACCGGCTTGCTCAAGCGATTCGAGTCCTCCAGCCACGCGTTCGCCAACACGCTCAACCGGATGGTGGCACAGAACCGTGCCGCCCTTCAGCTGATGGACGAGGGCTACTTCCCGGACTCCGACGCCATCGACGAGTGGATGGAGACGGACAGCGACGAGGCCTGGGAGGAGATGCTCGAAGAGGCTGAAGGAGGTCGTGTCCCACTCGCGGCGGCGGAGGCCGACCCCGATCAGCTTCGTGCCGACCTCGAACACGACATCGAGATCCTCGAACGGTGGCACGACGGCGCACGGGCCGTGAGTCGTGACCAGGACGAGAAACTTCACGCCCTCCGAGATACCCTCCATGACGTGGTAGAACTCGCCCGTGAGGACGCTGAGGCGGGGGAGGTGGACGATGAGAACGTCGAGGCGGCGTTCCGCCAGAACCGCAAGGTGCTGTTGTTCTCGTACTACGAGGATACAGTCGATTGGATCCTCGACTATCTCGAGGACACCGTCGCGGAGGACGACGAACTGTCGTGTTATGAGGGTCGCATCGCTGGCGTCTCTGGCGAGGACTCAAAGCGTGGCATTACGCGAGAGGAAGCCGTCTATGGGTTCGCACCGAACATCTCGGACGCCCCACCGGACGCTACTGACGAGTTCGACATTCTGGTGACGACAGACGTGCTCGGGCAGGGTGTTAACCTTCAGGAAGCCCGCACGGTGATCAATTACGACCTGCCCTGGAACCCGATGCGTGTCGTCCAGCGAAACGGACGGATCGATCGCGTAAACTCGCCCCACTCAGAAATCTATCCGATCTCGTTCTTCCCGGAGGACCGTCTGGACGAACTCCTCGAACTCGAACACCGGGTCCGGCGGAAGCTCACGCAGGCGGCACGCTCGATCGGTGTGGACAGCGAGGTCATCCCGGACATGGAGACTCTGGAGCAGAACTTCTCGGACAAGCTTGAGGACATCGGCTCAATCCACGATGAGGAGAGCGATGTGTACGAGGAGGGCGGGAAGCAGGCGGCGGCCTACTCCGGAGAAGAGTATCGGCAGGAACTCCGGAAGGGGTTACAGTCCCGTGAGGGACAGATTACGTCACTTCCTTGGGCCGCAGGATCAGGGTTTGAGGGGCAGAATCCGGGCTACTTTTTTTGTGCGCGGATTGGCGACGAGGTCTTTATGCGGTACGTCCCCCGCGAGTGGGAGACGATTGAGACTGGTGACGATGACGACGATGTACTCATTCAGGACACGCTCACCTGCCTCAAGCGAATCGAGTGTACGGAGGAGACAGAGCGTGTCCTTCCCGACGGGATGCGCGAGCGAGTCTATGACGCCTGGGAGGAGGCCCGTGGTGACATCTTCCAGCAGTGGCAGGAACAGACTGACCCGCTGAATGTCCAGCCCGACATCCGGAAGCTGTTCCGTGAGGTGGGTCAGCATCTCCGAGACCACTGGCCGGACGATATGACCCAGGAGAAGCTCCAGACAACAGTCTCCTCGGTCGAAGCGCCGTGGCCACGGCGGTATGAGCGTGAACTCCGCGAGATCTATGAGGACGAGTCGCTCGCCCCGGTCGAGAAATCCCGCGAGCTGGTTGCCAAGGTTGAGGATCTCGGACTCCAGCCGTACGAAGCCCCAGATCCGCTCCCTCAGCTCGAAGAGAAGGAGGAGGTAAAGTTGGTCTGCTGGATGGCTGTTGCTCCTGAACAAGACAGTAACGACGAGGAAGGAAGACCATCGTTGGTGTCCCAGATGGCGGTTGATTCATTCGAGTGAGACTACAGAAAGCCCGAGAGAGAGAGAGATACTGATACATCAGGACGTGGCCGCACCCTGCTGTCGCGACGGTTGAGGATTTATTGAAGCCCGGACGCCAACCTACCCCAGCATACGTCTCGACAGCAGGGGTGGCACTCGACTTTACTCCTAATCCACATCTTTAGCCCCTCAAACGAATCAATTCGACAGAATCGGTGTTTCCCTATTAGTATATAGAATAATGACAGATCTGTACTTCCCGAATTAAATCTGTATGGACACTCTAACAGCCGTTTAGTGGTTACCCGGTGTCTTGATGATGCTGTCGTCGGATAGTCTATCTATGGCGCTTTTATGTCTGAGGTGTAGGTGGTCAGAACCAGCGGGGCTATTTTAGTGATTCCTGTGAACCGAGCTATATGTTGTCCGACATCATAACAGGTATCAAATATATAGATAAGAAAACATTATTGGTTTTTCCATTAGCTATATTTGCAGTAGGGGCGGCACCTCCACTCCTCGAAATATACTATACACGGACCCCAGGCTCAGAAATTTCGATTGCAGTGGTTTCTGCGCTAATCACAGCTATCGAACTCCTTCGAGTGAGAGGGAAATTGAGGGATGCTTCGACGTGGGATTGACGCAACACGTACGAGATGATCGAGTTCGGGGAGTGAATCGCCAACTCACCCGTTATTGGATTCTTGTTACGGGTCAGTTGGTGATCCTGGTTCTCGGGGATGGCCGGTCACTCGACCCACCGAGAGAGATCCGCAAGTTCGTCGCCGATGATTTCCGAGCTCAGGAACGTCAGTTGGTTCCGTAGCGCGGGGATCTTGTCCCGGTTCGCGCCCCAGTTGGCGTGAAACCAGACGCGATAGCACTCTAATCGGACTCCGCCTTGGACGGCGCGAAACGCCCGGATGTCGTGGTTGAGTTCTCGTTCCCTCGAATCGTAATAGTTCATAAGCGTCTGGAACACTTTCTCGTGGAAGCACAGGATATGATAGGTCTCCTGATCGAGGAGGTCCAGTTGTTCAAAGAAGTGCTCGACATCGTCCGGGGTCGGATCTACGTTCCCTGAGTTCGCATCGACAATTCGCTCGACCAGATCCGTCATATAGGCCCCTCCGAGATCAGCGTCCTCGACAAAATCTCGGAACTGGTCGTTGCGATGTTTTGGCTCCGTCGAGTGGAAGTTCTGGTAGTCGGACGGCAATTGTGTAGAGGGATTCAGCGACAGCAACACAATCGACGGTCGCAATCGGTCCTGGTTGCGCTTAATGAACTCGTAGAGCCTCCCCGGGCTCTCCTCGATACAGCCCTCTGAAGGGAAGTCCGAACTCCAGAGTGCCCAACTCGATGTTGGGTATTCGTCTCTCAGTGTCTCCAGTGTGCTGACATCCATTATAAGAATGTACCGAGGCCAGATTGTTGAACGTATCTGTCCCCGTGGGCGAAGGCTTCTGGGCGGAGAAAGGTCAAAACGAACGCAACCCTGCTGTGGGGCTCACTCAAATACCTCAAGAGACTCTTCATACGCTTCATCGATGAGAGTAATTATTTGATGGTTCTCAAGCACCAGATCGTGAAATGCATCGTCCAACGCCGCGACATATGCTTCGAAGAAATCACCATACTCTCTTACCGGGATGTTGTAGGTCGCGGTAAGTGGACTGCTACGGGTACCAGGAACGGTCACTGATGATGGCATCTCGTCGTTGCTGTTTTCGGCTTTAGTGATGAATGTTTGTCTAAATTTGTCATTGAACTCATCACTATTCCCTAAACCGTTAATTATCCTAATCTGTAATAAATTATCCTTGATGGCCTTTTCTCTGTTCTTTTCCAAACGATGACAGAACATTACCCAAATATCATCCCGGTTTTCATCTGGGACATAGATATTTGACAGGTCATCCTTGTGGCGAAACCATCCTTCTTTGAAGAAGGTTGCCCAGTCTGAACCACTTTGTGAAAAGATCCACGTCTCATCTTCGATAGATGGCTGAGAGAGTTCAACCGCTATATCGCTATCTCGTAGAGAGGAGATCTCGACTGGCTCAACACTATCCATGGACTTGACCAGTTGGTTTCCCCAGTTATTGGCGAACCAATCCCACCGGTTTTCATACGCTTCCTGTGCTTCAGTTATTGCATCGTAGTACTCGAAGTACAGCTCTGCTTTTTCTTGCTGGTTTTCCTGATATTCAGTCATTTTTACTTCACTTTGGATTGTTCCGATCAACTGGTCAAGTTGTGCCGTTGTTCGAGCAGGGTATTCGCCGTGACTCTCGCTCAGAAACGTCTGAATCTGATCGGCTACCCATCTCCACCAGACGTGGACAAACTCTTCCGCTTCCGGAGGTGAAGCATCCTTCGGCGCAAGATACACATAATGGTGGCCGCTCTCGGGAACGTCTGTTTTTGCCAAATCGATACTCTGGAACGAATTGGCATCTGCGTAATCCCGTGTCTGATCTTCATCCTCAGGGGCATTGATCTTCAGCTCCCAGCAAATGAACCACTCTTCAGAAGCCCACACAACAGCGTCTGGCCGTCGGCCGTTCGGGATCGTAACCTCTTGCTTGATTTGAACATCAGCGAGATCCAGCCCGGAGAACGTGAAATCCATATCGTCTCGATCGGAGAGTGCCGACAGGACGTGCTCCAAGAGCGCGTGATCCAAGCCATGTGGTTCGTCCGGAGATAGATAGTGGAACAGAAGCTGTTGCCACTCTTCTTCCTGCTGGTTGTTCCGAATGATTTGGAGTGTCGTTGACGGCGGCTCCTTAGCCTCCGGAAGCCCATCAAGATCGCTTTTGAGTCCGGCCAATTGATCCGCGAGGCTATCTGTCACACAAGACGATATACAAGCCCTACAAATCAGCTTTGCCCTCGTGCGTTCATTCCCCTCGTCGAATAGAGCAACGTGAAAGTTGGTGTAGCTGGAAGCTGTTGAGGAGCAGTATGGACACCGATGACGATCTCCACGAGTGGGCGGAGTCACTGAGTTGGAATCATATCGACGAGGACGATTATGAGGGGATAGATGAGCATGAGTATGTGGTTAGTGACTGGTACGATGGTGAGGACTTAGAAATCTTCCACCAGTTCAGGAAGTATATCGAGCAGAACGGTGAGAGTGAGATATACAACGGTAACGAGTTCAAGAAGGTTGAAATCAACGACTACAAGTACTGGATCACATCGAGTTACTACTCTGACGGGCTGTGCCTGAATCGCTCGAATGTTGGCATTGATTAATGAGTAATGTCGAGCCCGTTAGGTTTTCTTGTGCGGGGTTTATTGCCGAGGGAAGGTCAAGACGAGCGCGACCCTGCTGTCGGACCATCGACCCGATCACGGTCTTCACTTCCAGCCTCGGCTCAGCAAACCGGCAATCCTACCTCGCAGATAGCACCATTTGGTGGTCTCAATAGCACAATCTGCGAAGTAGCCGCTGTCTTCCGATTCTCTACTCACGTCCCGACAGCATCGCACGGATTCGGCCCGACCCAGACGATTTTGTTGCCTGCGCTCGACAGTCGAACTATGACCTTCAGCGTCTCTTGGCATACGCTTCTGGACGAACTCGACGATCTCCCCGAGGGAGCTACGCTGATCACGCCGCTGTCGCACGATCGCTTTCGCGTGACCGACGTACAGGAACAACGGGTCGTCATCGAGTTCCTCGACCGCGACATAGACGAAACTCGGCCGCTCCAACGCGATCAGTTCGAGACGCTGTATCGGCGGATCACCGAGGAACCCGGTGGCTTCGAACTGGATCGACTCCCGCCAAATGCCGATCCGTATCCGGCTGTGCTGAGTGTGCATCCACGGTTCGAGATCGACGAGGACCAAGGCATGATCGCCGAGAAGGAGGGATCGACCACGAGCCAGCTACTCGATGTCAGGGATGAATCCGAGGAGAGCGAGGAAGAACGTACCGAGCCAGATCTGGATGTGTATGCGGACGCTCTTCTGCTCGTTGACGCGCTCGAACGCCACGAGATGGAAGTCCTCGAAGACATGGATACGGACGCTCTCGTAAACCTCTACACGCTTCTCTCGGACGTTCAGCGCAACGCGAACGATCTCCGCAAGGACGTGGCCGACGTACTGTTGAACCGGCTCCATCACGACCGACCGGTGTCCGGACCGTTCGGGTCTGTTCAGCGAACCACGCGCCGGAACCGCTCGCTGAAGGACGACGAGGAAGTGCTGGGGACGCTTGAAGGGGCCGGAATCGACCGTGAGCGTGTGCTGGGTGTTGACCGTGACAAGGTAGACGACGCGCTGGATGTCACGGAGCTGTCCGAGAGCGACGTGTACGAAGTCGAAGAGAGCGAGTACGTTCGGAAGGCCGAGGTGGACGAGGAACGCAAAGAGACGCGACTCCAGGGCCTCAAGGACCAATTGGCGGCCTCGGAAGATGAAGAAGCAGAGGACCTCCGCCGGGAGATCGAGGACCTGGAAGACCGCATCGACGAACTCACCAGCTTTCGAACTGGTGCGGAGGTACAAGAATGACTGTCACCGTTGATGTTCCGCCCCGGTATGTTCGGCGGGCTCGTGAGATGGGAACGGATCGAAACAAGTCGTTCGAGGAACGGGAGGGATACGATAATCATCAAAATACAGGAGGTGAGAATCCAGAGAATCGGCATCAGGTTGGGATGATAGGCGAGATAGCGTTCGCCATCTATGCTGACCTTCAGGTCAATTCGGAACTGGTGGAGTGGTCTGACGGTGGTGTCGATTTTAAAACATCCATCGACGGTGTTGAGCAGACGATTGATGTGAAAACGAGACAAACCAAGCCGTACGTCTTTTCGGTAAAAGAAGAGAGTGTGAACGCTGACCTCTTTATTCTCGGACATCTGGAGGGCGATACTTCGGTGAAGTTTCTGGGGATGGCAACGAAGGAGATGGTTCTGAACGGGAATCGAAAATGGTCTACGTCAATCGAGAAGTACAACTACCAAGTATCGCTTTCCTCGTTGGAGCCGATTCCGGATAGTGAGTCTATCGAGAGCTTGTCGTGATGAGTGGCTCTTGTTGTTTCTGAGTCCTGTTATCTGGAACGTACTCCTGTGACTCCCGAGAGTGTACCATCGTTTATTTATAGGATCGTGCAGTTATTTCGGGATGAGAAGGTACGAGTCAGGTCGAGAACCGGCGATAGTGGCCGTGAAGTGGCCGGTTTGAGGCGATCTCGAAAAAATCCTTGGTAAGGACGAGACCCCGGATTCAAATTCCGGCCTAGGCTTTTTATTTCACACGTCCTGTACCCACATCTCTGGGTAATTACATCGGTCAGAAAAACCGGGGGAATCGGCGCGGCGAACCGGAACCAGTCCGGGCCGTGCGCCCATCAAAATCGACCGACTGGAGCGACTTATATCCGCGTCAGACGGGTGTGATCCGTTCGGCCGACGTTCCGACGGGGCGGGGCTCCGCTCGGCCGGTAAGCCGATAGGGACGGAGGACGACGGTGTCGTATGACCTTCGAGGACTTGTTCGAGCGAGGAGGAGAGTACGCCGTCGAGACGGACGATGTCAGCCGGACGCTCGCGGAGCGACGCGCGGAACGGAGCGATCGCGAATGAGTGGGCGGCCGGAGCCGAGCCCCGCCCGAGTCGTCGCCGACGCGGACGTGCTGGCAGCGGATCTGCTGGTGGGTGGTGGCGCACGCGACGCGCTCGATATCCTCCGGGAGCACTCCTGGACGACGCTCGTCGCCAGCGATCCGTTGCTCGACGACGCAGCGGCGATCGTGGCGTCGCTTACGGATCCCGACCTCGCAAGCGACTGGCGCGAGAAAGTGGCGGCGTGGCGGGACCGGGTGGACCACACGGATGGGGATCACCCCGCGTTGGCGTCGGCGTACCACGGCGGCGCGATGCAGGTCATAAGTCTCGACCCGACGTTGACCGGTCCGAAGGCCGCCGCCGGACTCCGCGATCGACTGCCCGTGAGCGTTCGCGAGCCGCGAGCGTTCGCGACCGTGTTCGATCCTGAACGACTGTATCCGGCGGTTATCGGCGGAGAGTACCCCGGGCCGGATCGGGACGCGCGGGACTGGTGAGTAGTGGGCGGACGGAGCCCGGACCTCGAGTCACCTGTCCGCGTACCACTCCGCGAATTTCGCGAGGGCGCGACCGCGGTGGGAGACGGCGTTTTTCCGCTCGGTGTCCATCTCCGCGAACGTCTCGCCGTCGTGTTCGAAGATGGGGTCGTAGCCGAAGCCGCCGTCGCCGCGTGGGTCGACGATTCGCCCGGGAACGTAGCCCTCGAACAGCTTGACCGGGAGCGGATCGAATCGGTCTGCGGTCTCGTCGTCGGTCGTTCTGCTTGAGTCGCCGTCGCTCTCACCGGGGCCTGCGGCCGCGGCCGCCTCACGATCGGTGCGGTCGACGGGATCCGGGCTCGCGGCGAACCCCTCCCCGTCGCAGTACGCGAGGGTACAGCGGAACGCGGCGCGAGCGTCCGCAAGCGGGCGGGCGACCTCCCGGACGCGTTCGATGCCGAGCGTCTCCTCGACGTACGAGGAGTACGGGCCCGGAAACCCGTCGAGTTCCTCGATGAACAGTCCCGCGTCGTCGACGAGGACGGGTTCACCGGCCTCCCGGTACGCCTCGCGAGCGCCTCGGGCCGCGATGGGGCCGAGTTCGGGCGACTGGATCTCCGCGTAGTCGAAGTCGAGCCGTTCGACGGATCCGTCCGGCAGATACTCCTCGGCCTCGCGAACCTTCCCCGGGTTCGTCGTCACGTATCTGAGCACGGATCCGAGTGGGGGAGGCAGTGCCGAATAGGCGTCGGTCGCGACGCCGCTATGCGTCGGTCGCGACGTTGGGGTACCGTTGATCGCGACACGGGAGCGTCGTCAGTGACGACGCGATAGGGCGTCCCGTCGACGATCACGGCGGTGCGTTTTTCAGGGTTCAGTGACACCGCGGCGGTATGTCCCTCCCGACGTTCGGAAAGGTGCGGCTCTCGGGCCTCATCGCGGTTCTCGCGTTCGGATTCACCGCGCTGTTCGCCGTGCTCGGACTCGGCGTGGCGGTCCCCGCAACGTTCGTCACCGGGTACTTCCTCCTGATTCCGCTGGTGTGGCTGCTCGGCGACGACTTCCCGCTCGTCGCCTCCGAGAGCAACGGAGACGTCTCGGAATCGACGACCGCAGAGCAGCCGGTCGCGGAGCTGCGCGATCGCTACGCGACCGGTGAAATCGACGAGGCGGAGTTCGAGCGCCGGCTCGACCGGCTGCTGGAGACCGAACCGCTTGACGAGCGCGTCGACGGCCGAAGCAGAACCCGGTCGGCGGATCGGTCCGTAAGCCGGTCCGGCGAGCGTCGCGAGCGCGAACTGGAGTGAGAGGCCGGCGACGTGACGTGTCGTCGAACGGTCGGCGGCGACGCGGCCGGTCGGGGTCGGTCACGCTCGGCCCGCGAGGGACACCCTCTTAAGAATCGGCCGTCAGGAACGGACGGACATGCTGATCACAGGGACCGTCATCGCCGATCCGGAGACCGTCATCGACGACGGCGCAGTCGTTATCGAGGGATCGACGATCACGGCGGTCGGCAAGGCCGACGCCCTCCTCTCGGAGCACCCGGATCACGAACGCCGCGCGTTCGACATCGTCGCGCCGGGACTCGTCGGCGGCCACGTTCACTCGGTCCAGTCGCTGGGGCGGGGGATCGCCGACGACGACGAACTGCTCGACTGGCTGTTCGAGGCCGTGTTGCCGATGGAGGCCGCGATGGACGCCGAGGCGACGCGAGCCGCGGCAGAGCTCGGCTATCTCGAGTGTCTGGAGTCCGGGACCACGACCGTCGTCGACCACCTCTCGGTCAACCACGCAGCCGAGGCGTTCGAGGCGGCGATCGAAACCGGGATCCGCGGACGACTCGGGAAAGTGTTGATGGACAAGGAGTCGCCCGACGGGCTCTTGGAGTCGACCGACGCCGGGCTCGCGGAAACGGAGGCGCTGATCGGAGAGTACCACGGCGCGGCCGACGGTCGGATCCGCTACGCGGTCACCCCGCGGTTCGCCGTCACCTGTACGGAGGCCTGTCTCCGCGGCTGTCGGGAGATAGCCGACCGCTACGACGGTGTGGCGATCCACACCCACGCCAGCGAGAACAAAGACGAGATCGCGACCGTCGAGGAGGCGACGGGAAAACGGAACGTCCACTGGCTCGACGAGGTCGGTCTCACCGGGCCGGACGTGACGCTCGCCCACTGCGTCCACACCGACGAGAGCGAGCGGGACATCCTCGCGGAAACCGACACGGTCGTCACCCACTGTCCCTCCTCGAACATGAAACTCGCCTCGGGGATCGCGCCGATCCACGACTACCTCGAGCGCGGGATCACGGTCGCGCTCGGCAACGACGGCCCGCCGTGTAACAACACGCTCGACCCGTTCACGGAGATGCGACAGGCGAGTCTACTCGGAAAGGTCGACGCACGCGACCCCACCCGCCTCCCCGCGGAGACGGTCCTCGCGATGGCGACGATCAACGGCGCGCGGGCGGCCGGGTTCGATCGGATCGGCCGCCTCGAAGCAGGGTACGAGGCGGACCTGATCGGGCTCACCACGGAGAAGACGCGGGCGACGCCGCTTCACGATCCCCTCTCACATCTCGTGTACGCGGCACACGGCGACGACGTGGTGTTCACGATGGTCGCCGGAACGGTCAGATACGACGGCGGAGAGCACGTCGGGATCGACGCGGACGCGGTTCGCGAACGAGCCACTCGTCACGCGGAGCGAGTCGTCGAGGCGGCGGGGATCGAGACGGCAGGACGATAAGTAGAGACCGGGGGAGCACTTCGATCGAAACCGCACTCGACGGTCATGGAGAGGGGGACGCTACGACGGTGACGATCCGACCGCCGGGCCGGATCCGGATCGACAGTCAGCCCACTCCACCCCGGTCTCGCGGTCGTTGAACGCCTCGACCGTGACGTCCTCGATGTCGATCGTGCGCTTCAGGTAGCGTCGCTTCGAGCGCTCGCCGACGACGGCGAATCGCTCGACACCGCGGGCGACCGCGATCTGTGCGGACTCTCGGAGCGCTCGGCGACCGGCGTCGGAACACGGGCGGCTCGTCCGCACAACGATCACGACGGCACCGATCGGTCGGTCGGCGGTAAGCGCTCGCCACCGGTCGAGCAGCGCCTCGCCGTCGGCGGGGCTCAACCCCGTCCCGTGCGGGAACTCGACGACGAGCGTGCCGTCGTCGACCCGTGTCGTCCACCGGTCGCTCGATTCCATACCGTGCGATATCAGACGACTGAGTATAAACCCACGCACCCAGTTATTGTTTTTGATATCTCGACCACGGACGGTAACTCATCGAGAGATCCCGAGGCTCGTGGGAGTTCGGGTCGTTTCGGTTCGTTACCGCGTCAGAATGAAAGGTACCGATCGATCGAGTCGAAACCCGTCGGGCTCGGGTGATGATCGACGCCGCCGCTATCGGATCTGAGAACCGAGGGAGACGGCAGATGTCGGGCGGGCGGCATTCCGAGCTCCGGTAGCCCGAAGCCTACTCCGCGTCGGTCGCGTCGGCCGACATCCCGGCAGCATCGACGACGGCGGTTGCGAGAGCGTCGAAGGCGGCCTCGTCGGGAACTACGTCGACGTCGATCCCGTGTTCGGCCGCGGTCTCGGCGGTCGGCGCACCGATCGCGCCGACGATCGCCTCGTCGAGGCCCGCGAGGGCCGCGTCGCGGACGCCCCGCTCCGCGGCCGCCTCGAGGAAGTGCGCCACCGTGAGCGAGGAGGTGAACGCGACCGCGTCGAGTTCACCCCCGGCGGCAGCCACCGCCGAGTCGCCGGCCGCCGCCGGGCGTGTCAGCCGATAGAGCACGGTCTCGGTCACGTCGGCGCCCGCCTCGGCGAGACCGTCGAGCAGGACCTCGCTGCCGTGATCCGACCGTGCGACCTCGACGGACACCCCGTCGACGCGGTCGCGGAGGGCCGCCACGAGCCCCGCGGAGGTGTACTCCTCGGGAACGATGTCGACCGTCCAGCCCGCGTCGTGGGCGGCGGCCGCGGTCGCCGGACCGATGGCGACGAGGGTCGCGTCACCCGGGTCCCAGCCCGCGTCCGCGGCGAGTTCGACCCCCGTCTTACTCGTTACCACGACGTACGACGCGTCGGCGGGCGTCTCGCCGGTCGGCTCGATCGCGAGCATCGGGTCCGCGACCGGATCGGCTCCGAGCGATGCCAGCGCGGCCATCGCGTCCTCGATCCGCTCGTCGTTCGGGCGGAAGACGGCGACACGAGGGGCGTCGCTCACGCGTCCTCACCACCCGTGTCCGCGTCCACGGCGTTCTCCTGATCCGCTCCCGTGTTCGCCTCGGGCTGGGCCACCGGCGCGGAGCCGGCGTGCTCCAAGAACGCCACGACCCGATCGCGGGTCGCGGCAACCTCGCCGATGACGGTGATCGCCGGCGGCTCGATCTCCGCCTCGTCCCGGACCGCGACGATCGTGTCGAGCGTGCCGGTCGCGACGCGCATGTTGGGCCACGTGGCGCGCTCGACCAGTGCGACGGGTGTGTCGCCGTCGAGGCCCGCCCCGCGGAGTTCGGCGGTGTACGCCGGCAGCTTGCCGACGCCCATCAGGACGACGATGGTCCCGCCGGTCGCCGCGAGCGCGTTCCAGTCGACCGCCGACTCCTCTTTCGTGGGGTCCTCGTGACCCGTGACGAAGGAAACCGAGGAGGCGTGATCGCGGTGGGTGACCGGGATCCCGGCGACCGCGGGGCCGGCGACCGCGGAGGTGACGCCGGGAACGACCTCGAAGGGGATCCCGGCATCGGCGAGATGTTCGGCCTCCTCGCCGCCGCGACCGAAGACGAACGGGTCGCCGCCTTTGAGCCGGACGACGGAGTTGCCCGCCTCGGCCAACTCGACCAGCCGTCGGTTCGTGTACTCTTGAGGCGTCCACTCGCCGCCGGCACGCTTGCCGACGTCCTCGCGTTTCGCCGCCGGTATCTCCCCAAGGATCTCCGGACCGGGGAGCTTGTCGTGGAGCACGACGTCCGCCGACTCGACCAGCCGGGCCGCCTTCACCGTCATCAGGTCCGGGTCGCCGGGTCCGGACCCGACGAGGTACACCGTCCCGACATCGTCCTCGCGGGTCCGGGTCGGCGGGTTGTCGTGGTCACCGTCGTCGCCGGCTCGGTCACTCATCGGGGTTCCCCTCCTCGTCGCCGCTCGCCGCCGAGTCGACCGTCTCACGCGCCTCGGCTATCAGGTCCGCCGCACCGCGGTCCGCCAGATCCGCCGCGAACGACTCCGCCGCGCCGGCGTGGTCGCGGATCGGGAGGTCCCGCGTTCCCTCCACCTCCTCCGTGCCGTCGGTGGAGAGCACGCGAACCCGGGTGTGGACGTGCTCCCCCTGAACCAGCGCCGAGACGCCAATCGGGGCGATACAGCCGCCATTGAGTTCGGCAAGCACCGTCCGCTCGACGGTCGCCGCCACCCGGGTTCGGGGGTGGTCGATCGCCGACCGGATCGCCTCGATGGTGTCCGGATCCGTCGCGGTGACGGCGATGGCTCCTTGGCCCGCGGCGGGAACGAACTCCTCGCGCGGGAGTCGGGTCGTTCGGCCGTCGTCGTAGAGCCCGGACCGACGCAGTCCGGCTTCCGCCATCACGAGCGCGTCGTACTCGACGTCGACGGAGCGCTCCATGGCCGAGCGTTCGAGCTCCGAGAGCGAGTCGAACCACTCCTCGACGCTCCGCTCGAACGACGCGTCGGTGTCGCCGTCGGGGCCGTCGGAACCGGTATCGTCCTCGGACACCTCCTCGCCGCCCTCCGCGGTCAGGGCGGCGGCCTCGCCGGAAGCGATCAGCCGGCGTTCGTGTTCCGCCTGGAGGCCGGGCGCGAGCAGCTTCTCGACCCGGGTGTCGACGTTGCCGCGGATCGGTTCGACGTCGAGGTCGGGTCGTGCCGCCTTGATCTGGGCGGTTCGGCGGAGCGAGCCAGTCCCGACGACGGCGCCGGCCGGGAGGTCGTCGAGGGCCGACCCCTCCGGGTGAACGAGGACATCGCCTGAGGGAGCGCGTTCGGGGACGCCGGCGACGACCATGTCGTCCATCCCTTCCGTGGGGACGTCTTTTAACGAGTGGACCGCGAGGTCGGCGTCGCCGGCGAGCACCTTCTCGTCGAGCGCGCGGACGAACGCTCCCGTGCGCCCGAGCCGATGGATCATCTCGTCGGGGATCCGGTCGCCGCGGGTCTCGACGCGGCGGATATCGACCTCGCGTTTGCGTGTCGAAAGCGCGTCGCGGACGGTCTCGGCCTGTGTGAGGGCCAGATCCGACCCGCGGGTCGCGAGGGTGAGGGTTTCGGTCATACCCGAGAGGAGGCCCCCGACGTTCAAAAGCACATTAGTTCGGGCGTCACGTCGGAGCGGGAGCGGGACACCCGATCGGTCCCATCTCGAACGCCAGAGCGACTCGATCCGCAAACGGGTCGCCCGCGACTCAGACGAGCCATATATAAGACGTGTCTCCCACCGTCGAAACGACTTATAAACCCTGCTGAAGAACGACGCGCGACACGACGAACCCGCCCCTCGGATCGGCTCCGCGATACGGGCAACACGTACCGGACCGAAGGGCTGTTAATACTCGGGGTCCAACAGGCTATAATGGGAGTTCAGGAACAGTACCCGTTCGACGTCGAGGCGATCCGCGACGACTTCCCGATCCTCCAGCGGTCGGTCGGCGGCGATCCCGAGACGCCGGGCGAGGGGGACGGAGACGATACGCCACTCGTCTACCTCGACAACGCGGCGACGACACACACCCCGGAGCCGGTTGTCGAAGCGATGAGCGACTACTACCGAGGCTACAACTCCAACGTCCACCGGGGAATCCACCAGCTGAGCCAGGAGGCGAGCGTCGCGTACGAGGAGGCCCACGACACGGTCGCGGAGTTCATCGGCGCGTCTGGTCGCGAGGAAATCGTCTTCACCAAGAACACGACGGAGGCGATGAACCTCGTCGCGTACGCGTGGGGACTGGAGGAGCTCGGTCCGGGCGACAACGTTGTCCTCACCGAGATGGAACACCACGCGTCACTCGTCACGTGGCAACAGATCGGCAAGCGAACCGGAGCGGACGTCCGGTTCATCGAGGTGACCGAGGAGGGGACGCTCGACATGGCCGACGCGGCGGCGAAGATCGACGACGACACCGAGATGGTCTCCGTCGTCCACGTCTCGAACACGCTCGGGACGGTGAACCCGATCCGCGAGCTGGCGGATCTGGCCCACGATCACGACTCGCTGATCTTCGCGGACGCGGCCCAGTCCGTCCCGAATCGGCCCGTCGACGTCGACGATCTGGACGTCGACTTCCTCGCCTTTTCAGGTCACAAGACCGCCGGTCCGACCGGGATCGGTGTGCTCTACGGCCGCGAGGCGATTCTCGATTCGATGCAGCCGTACCTCTACGGCGGCGACATGATCCGGAAGGTGACCTTCGAGGACTCGACGTGGGAAGACCTTCCGTGGAAGTTCGAGGCCGGCACCCCCTCTATCGCCGAAGGGATCGGTCTCGCGGCCGCCATCGACTACGTCGAGGAGATCGGTGTCGACCGGATCGAAGCCCACGAGCGGCTCCTCGCCGAGTACGCCTACGACGAGTTGGAAGCGCTCGGCGGCGTCGAGATCTACGGTCCGGCGGGCGACGAGCGCGGCGGCCTCGTCGCGTTCAACGTCGACGGCGTCCACGCACACGATCTATCCAGCATTCTCAACGACTTCGGCGTCGCGATCCGCGCCGGCGACCACTGTACACAGCCGCTCCACGACAAGATGGGCGTCGCCGCCTCCGTCCGAGCGTCCTTTTATATATACAACACCGTCGAGGAGGTTGACGCGCTCGTCGACGCGGTCGAGCAGGCACGGGATCTGTTCGCCTGAACTACATCGGCGTCGAATCACCCGCGATCGTATTCGACTCTGGTTATCATCGGTGATGATCGAGGACTACTTTTATATGTTTGTACGAAATTGATAATTCTCGTATGCCAAGTAGTGCAGCGGAGTCAATAGCGTTGTTAGAGGGAGAAGAGATACGGCATGACGTCAGACCCGCCTGGTCAAAGTGGGGTAATCTACTATTGATCAGTGTAATCATGTCGTTTTTCCTGATCGGTCTCGTCGGACTCGTTTACGTTTGGCTAGCGCGTAAAAACCACAGGTACATCGTGACGAACGAACGAGTAGTGGAGGTCGCTGGCGTTCTCAGCACCGGTACCACAGAATACCGTATCAGTGACATTCGACAAGTACAGACTGGACAAGCGTTTGTTGAGGGACTACTTGGGCAGGGGAACATCCAAATATCAACTGGAACGATGTCAGACATCGTGTTCGATGGCATTCCGGACTATCAGGCGGTGGCTAATTCGATAAGACAGGCACAGAAAGACATGGAATAGCTCGGCTGTAGCCGCTCCGATCGATCCACCCGTTTTGACTTTCATCAGCTGTCAAGTCGAGTGTCTCGTGGCTTGATCCCGAAGCGGTTCGCGGGAGCCAGTTGGGAACGCTCGTATGCCTTGTTAGCCACTCTAGATTAGTCTTCGCACGGGATCGTTGCTCTCACCGGAGCTCCGGCGGACGCTCGCCGACGAGCATCGGGACGTGCTCGGGATCGCCGGCCGGGTCGAATCCGAACGCCTCGCCGTAGAAAGCGAACTCGGCTTCGTGCGCCCGGGCGATGTTGTCGGCGTCGCGGAACCCGTGGCGCTCCTCGGGGAACTCGACGTAGGCGTACGGCGTGTCGTTCGCGACGAGCGCGTCGATCATCGCCCCCGCCTGCGCGGGCGGCACCACCTCGTCTTTACCACCCTGTAACAACAGCAGCGGGGCGGAGATCCCCTCGGCGTGATACAGCGGGGAGCGCTCGCGGTACGTCTCCTCGGCCGCCGGGAGCGGGCCGACTAGCCCGTCGAGGTAACGCGACTCGAACTTGTGGGTGTCGGCGGAGAGCGCGGCCAGATCGGCGACGCCGTAGTAGCTCGCGCCGGCATCGAACGTGTCGTGGAAGGCGAGCGCACAGAGGACGGCGTACCCTCCAGCGCTCCCGCCAGAGATGGCGAGTCGGTCCGGATCCGCTAGGCCCTCCGCCGCGGCGTAGCGGGCGGCGTTCACGCAGTCGAGGGTGTCGCGGACCCCCCACTGCCCGTCGAGCGCGTCGCGGTACGCGCGGCCGTACCCCGTCGACCCGCGGTAGTTCACGTCGAGCACCGCGACCCCGCGAGTCGTGAGGAACTGCGTCGACGTCGACAGCGTCGCCTCCGACCGGCTGGTCGGGCCGCCGTGTACCTTCACGACGAGCGGCGGGCGCTCGGTGTCGGAATCAGGACCATCGGCGTCGGGGGCCTCGACGTCCGGGTTGTGTGGCGGGTAGTAGTGGGCGTGCGCGACGGTGTCGTCCGCGCCGACGGCGTCGCCGGTCGGAAAGACGACCGACTCCGGCGTCGAGACGTACGCCGGAGCGATCGGGTCGTCGGTGGACTCACGGAGCCGACGGGGTTCGCCGAAGCCATCACTCCCCTCGTCCCCCGTACCGTTCGGCTCGGGAGACTCCGGCGACCACTCGACGACCGCGCTCGGGGCGTCCGGTCGGTGGCCGAGGAAGACGACGCGGTCGCCGTCCGATCGGATCGACGCCGGTCGAAACGACGTGTACGGGAGATCGGGGTCGACGATCTCCCCGGTGCTCGGATCGAGCAGGCGGAGGCTCGGCTCGCCGTCGACGGTATACAGGGTCGCGATCCGGCCGTCGTCGAGGAAGGCGAACGTCGATACCCCCACGAGCCACATCGGGACTCCGAACTCCGCGTCCGCCGGATGGAGGTTCTCAGCGGAGCCATCAGCGATCCGGTAGAGGTTCCACCAGCCGGTCCGGTCGGAGACCGCGTGCAGGACGCCGTCGGGCGACCACGCGGGCGAGCACACCGACTCATCGGGACCGCCGAGCGCAACCGTTTCGGAGCCGGAGACGACCTCTCCTTCGGCGTCGAGGTCCGCCACGACGAGTTCGGTTCCGTCCCACGGCATGTTCGGGTGATCCCAGCGGAGGTACGCGATCCGGTCGCCGTCGGGAGCGGGCCGCGGGGCCGCATAGAAGTCGTGGCCCTCGGCGATGACGGCCGGATCATCCGGATCGTCCTCGTCACCGGGATACAGCGGGACTCGGACGAGTTCGTTCGCCGGCTCGTCGTCGGTTCCGGGGCCGACGTGTCGCTCGCGGACCGCGTAGACGATGTCGCCGCCGGGGCCGACCGCCATGTCCGCGTATCGGAGCGCGAGCGGCTCCGGGGGCTCGGGCGTGATCGGCGTCGGTTCCGTGCTCCCATCGACCGGAAGCCGATGGAGACGCTGGTCGTCCATGCTCGCGACGACGAGGTCATCGCCCGCGACGGCGAAGTCGCCGCCGCCGTACTGGTGCACGAGGGTTCTGACGTCGAAGCCCTCCGGAGTGATCTCGTCGTGGTCGGGGGTGTCGTCCGAACCACCGAGCGCGGTCCGACAGACGACGCCGCGACCGCCCTCGGACGGTCGTCGTTCGAGCCAGTACGCGTACCCGTCCGCGACGTGGACGCTCCCGAAGCCGCGACCACCCTCGGCGACATCCTCGGGGGCGATCGGCGACGGCCACTCGCCATATGGTGTCGACATGGCCGACTGATCGCCGCCGGCCGACTTAAATATGGACGGGTCGGTGAGTGCTAGGAGGAGACAACGGACCGGGACCGCGGAACCCGTCTCCGTCCGTTGATCTGAGCTCCAACCGGGGCGTATCGGACGTGATATGACATCTCGTACCCCTCGATCTCGGCCGTATAGAGCCATGACAACCCGGATCGCACAATTCTTATTATGATACCGGGAGAAACACGACCACTGGAGAGAAGATTTACTACATACGTAGTAGCTTCCGCCGGAGACGACGCCTCGTGCTGGAACAACTATCATGACTGACCGACCATACTCGAACGCGCACGGAACCGCCCCACGAACGACCGCCGACACCGACCGATCTATTAACACTGATCGAGGTGCCGATACCGACCGGGAAGTCGACGCTGACGAGGATCCATCGGTCGACCTCCTCCACGTCGAACCGGATCCGCGGGCCGCGGAGGTGGTGGCGGCGTTCATCGACTGGGGGCTCGACGACGTGACCGTCGAGTCAGTCGATCGGCTCGCCGACGCGCTCGGAGTCGTCGGCGACGTCGACTGCGTGGTAACGGAACACCGACTCCCGGACGGAACCGGCGTCGAACTGGTCAAGTACGCGCGCGGACGGGACGTTCGAACGCCGATCCTGTTTCACACGACCTGTCACGACTCGCTCGTCGAGTCGGACGCTATCAGTGCGGGCGCGGACGCGTACGTCAGAAAGCGGTCGAACGCGGGACAGTACGACTGTCTCCTGAGGGCGATCCGCGGGCACGTCCGGACGGCGGGAAGCGGGGACGCCAAACCCGGTCCGTCGGACTCGACGCACGCCCCGGCCGGCCGATCCGAGTCGGCACCGATGCCGTTGCTGTCCGAGGAGTAGTGGTCGGCAGGCGGCCGGCGAAACCCCTCCGAGCGCGACCGACGGAACCCTTTTGAGCGACCGACGGAACCCTTTTGAGCGCGACCGGCGTACGCGAGAGCAGTATGGGACTGGGCTCGGATATGTACCGGCAGCAGATCCTCGATCACTACAAGAACCCCCGTAACTACGGGGAACTCGAGGACCCGGACTTCACACACGTCGGCGAGAACCCCTCCTGTGGCGACACGATCAAGGTGGAGATCGGACTCGACGACGCGGAAGAGGAGATCGAGGCGGTGCGGTTCACCGGCGACGGCTGTGCGATCTCGATGGCCTCAGCGAGCATGCTCTCCGAACGACTCCACGGGATGACGATCGAGGAGTTGGAGGCGCTCGACACCGAGGACGTCACGGAGATGCTGGGCGTCGACATCTCGCCGATGCGGGTCAAATGCGCCGTGCTCGGTCGGCAGGTGGCTCAGGACGGCTCGAAGATCCACCGTGGCGAGCTCGATCCCGATCGGACTCGGACGGAGGAGTAGTCCGAGCGGACGAGGAGTCGGGGACCGAGCCGAGCCCACCGCCTTTTTGCGCGTGAACCACGTTCGAACGCGTATGAGCGACGGGTTCGACAAGGAGGCCGAACGCGAGAAGCTCCGCGAGAAGTTCGCGGAGGACGAGGAGCAACGCGAACACACCCAGCGGATGTCCGAGCTACTCCTACAGGGTGCGACGATGACGAACCGCCACTGTGACGCGTGTGGCGATCCGATATTCCGACACGACGGACAGGAGTTCTGTCCCACCTGTCACGCCACCGAGGCGGGCTACGCGGTCCCGGCGGGCGGCGGACAGGTGCCGACGGGGGAGACCCCGGACGACGCGGCCGTGAACGAGTCGCCCGCGACAACGGATCGGACGGCTGGGAGTCCGGAAGGCGTCGAGCCGGCGACATCGGCTCGTAACCCACAGTCGGCGGAACCAACACGTGACCCACAGTCGGCGGAACCAGCACGTGACCCACAGTCGGGGTCCGCGCCGCGTCCGGACTCGACGACCACGGATCGTTCGGAGTCGGCGACGACCGCCGCCGGTACCTCGATGTCCTCGACCGCAGCCGGGGTTCGGTCCGAGGAGAGCGACGGCTCACCGGGTGGGATCGACGACGCCCGAGCGTCGCTCACGCGGACGCTGACACGCTTCGCCCGGGCGGCGGAGGAAACCGACGACCCGCGCCGGGCCCGCGACCACCTCGAAGCGGCGCGAGAGGCCGCCGAGGTGCTCGCGGCACTTGACCGGTAACCCACCGTCACCGGCCGCTTTCGACGGCCTGCCGCATCTCCTCGGCGAGCCGCTCGGCGCGGTCGGCGTCGGCGGACTCGGCGTAGATCCGGATCTTCGGCTCCGTGCCCGAGGGGCGCACGAGCACCCACGCGTCGCCGTAGTCGAGCCGGTAGCCGTCGGTCGTGTTCGGGGTCGCCGCCGACGTCTCGACGTAGGCCCGGGCCGCGGACAGCATCTCCTCACGCTCGTCGGCGTCGTCGTACTCGGCGTTGATGCGGACGAAGTGGTAGTCGGTGTACGGCGCGACGACCTCGCTGACCGGCTCGTCGGCGGCCGCGAGCAGTTCGAGGAACTTCGCGCCGATGTACGCGCCGTCCCGGGAGAGCCGGTACGGCGGGAAGAACACGCCGCCGTTCCCCTCGCCGGCGATGGGGACGTGAACGTCCTCCGCGTACAGCTCCCGTGTCCGCGTGATGATGTTCGTCGCGCCGATTGGCGTCAGCTCCAGGTCGGCGTCGTTGTCGGCACAGACGTCGACGAGTCGCTGAGAGACGTTGACGGCGCTGACGACCGCGTCGCCTGGCTTCAGGGCGTCGTCGGCGAGCGCCGCGAAGGAGGTGTCACCGTCGACGACCGAGCCGGTCTCGTCGACGAACACCGCCCGATCCGCGTCGCCGTCGTGGGCGATCCCCACGTCGGCGTCGCTGGTCGCGACGAGCCGCGAGAGCGCGGTCAGGTTCTCGGGGACGGGTTCGGACTCCCGACCGGGGAAGTGGCCGTCGGGCGTCGCGTTCACGGTTAGCACCTCACAGCCGAGTTCGCGGTAGATGCGGGGAGAACTGACCGAGGCGGCCCCGTGTCCGGGATCGACCGCGACCGTGAGACCCGCGTCGGCGATGCCATCCCGGTCGACCGCGTCGATCAGCTGGTCCGCGTAGTCGTCGACGACGCCCTCGACGCGGGTCGTCGTTCCCGCTCCGCGCCAGTCCGTGTGGTCGTAGTCGTCGTCGAGCACGCGTCGCTCGATCCGTTCGAGCACGTCGACCGACAGCTCGACCCCGTCGTCGCCGACGAGTTTGATACCGTTGAACTCCGGCGGATTGTGCGAGGCGGTGACGAGCACACAGGGGACCCCGGTCGACTCGCAGTAGTGGCCGACCGCCGGCGTGGGAGCGACGCCCAGCCGGTCGACGTCGCAGCCGACGGCGGCGAGCCCGCTCGCGGCCGCGTTGGCGAACAGCTCGCCGGTCGTCCGGGTGTCGCGGGCGACGGCGACCCGGTCGGCGCCCCACGTCGTTCCGGCCGCCTTCGCGATGTCGAGGACCAGCTCCGGCGTGAGGTACCGCAACGCGACCCCGCGAATGCCGCTGGATCCGAACAGCTCCATGGACGGTCTTGCGCCGGCCGACGGGAAAGCCGTTCCGAACGCGTGTGGTTGAAACCCGCGCCGCCCGTAGCGGTTCCATGACGCGATCACGACGGGAACTGCTCTCCCGCGCCGGCGGCGCGCTCGCCGCGGTCGGGACGACTGCCGCGGCCGGATGCCTCGACTTCGCGGCCGGCGACGGACCGCAGGGCCCGGAGGGAACACCGGCGACGTTGTCGTGTACCGACGAGGAGTTCGTCCGGCTGGAGGCCCCCTTTTCCGAGCCGGTCGAGACGCGAACCGTCGAGGCGAACGGGACGCGGGTCGAGCTCTCCACCGAAGGAACGTCCGAGACGTACGGGTCGTCGCTCCGGCTCGTGTTGCGGAACAACGGCGACGCGGCGGTCGCCACGCGCGGAGAACACGCCTACTCGATCCAGCGACGAACCGGGGCCGGATGGCAGGAGGTCCGGGGCTCGCCGACCGGCGAGCCCGTCGAGCTCCCCCGGGAGGACCGGTCGCTCGCGACCAACGGAACCTATAGCTGGTCCGTCACGTTGGAGGAGGACGCGCTCGCGTCGGGAGTTCCCGGCACTGAAATCGCCGTTTGTCCGCCACTGGGGCCGGGGACACACCGGTTCGTCTACTGGGGGGTCGTCGACGCCGCACCGGTCGGTATCGAGTTCGAACTCGTCGGGTGAGTTGCGCAGCGACGGGTCCGAACCCGACGACCACCCTCAGAACGTCGTCCACTCGGAGGGTTGATCCATGCGACCGCGGACGCGGAACTGGCGTTCGTCGTCCGCCATGCGGGTCTCCAAGACGAGTTCGAACGGCTCGTGGAGGGTGTGTATCACCTGCTCGTCGTGCGTGGTCGAGCCGACGACGCCGACGAACGGCCAGTCCTGCCCGGACGCCTGTGAAGTCATCACCCGCGTGAACCGGTAGATCCGCTCGGGGTCCCAGTACATCAACAGTTCCGACAGCGAGTAGACGCCCACGGCCCGAGAGAGGCCGGTCGACGACTCGACGACGTCGGTGAACTTGATCCCAATCTCGGTGAGATCGCCCGGGTTCCCGACGTACTTCGTCGTCGCGGTGTCGGCCGGTTTATCGCCCTGCTGGTGGGTGACACAGTCGATTATCACCACGTCGTCCGCGTCGGTACCCGTGATCTGCTCGTAGTCCGACCGAACCTTGTCGGCGGTACGACCGGTCGACACGACGATCGGTGCGTTCGACCACTCGAAGAGCAGCCGATTGAACAGGTCGTACTTCCCGCTCATCGGTGGCCCGCTGATGAGCACGCTGCCGGCATCGAGGACAGCGTCGGGAAGCACGCTCATATCTCTCCCTTCGGACCGAGTCGTGTAAAACCCTTCCGAGCGATCATTTTCGAAGGAACGACGGGAGCTCAAGCGACGACGGGGCCCCCGTTCGCGGCCGGTCCATGAGAGTCAGTTCATTGATGGCTCCCGGGAGCGCGGCGGGGACCGGCGCTCGTCGAGGCGTCCCGGTCTCGTCGACGAGCCGGTCCCAGACGCGTTCGGGTTCCTCGGCCGGATCCTCCAGAGCCTTCGTCCGTCCCTCGTCGTAGGCGAGTTCGACGATGCTCCGGTCGTACGCGCTCGGAAACGCCCCGAGGACGCGGTCGAGTTCATCCGGCCGTTCGCTGCCACAGCCGGCGGCGACGCCCAAGGCGAACGCGCGATCGATCGCCTCCTCGCGATCCAGCGTGTCGTCGCACCAGTCCGTACCGAACGTGCGGTCGTACATCAGTGACTCACCGTTGCTGCCGGGCCCACACGGAGTCCGCCCTCCGTGAACTCGATGTCTTGGATGTCCGTATCGATGTCCGCGCCGCGCATCTTCAACACTTGGAGGCCGCGACGCATCCCCTCGTCCTCCAGATAGTTGTGCATGAACACCACGCCGTGTGCGAGGTAGTGTTCCTCGGAGTACGCGTCGGGGTCGGTCATCTCAGAGATGAGAAGCGTCGTCGCGTCCGCCCGCTTGATCGAGGAGAGGAGCTGTATCATCGTGTCTTCGTCGTCATCGAGGAGGAAGCGCAACAGCATCGTCGAGTCGAAGACGACCCGGTCGATGTCGCGGGAGTTAATGAAGCCGGTCAGTCGGTTCGTGACGCCAGACCGGTCCCGTCGTTCGCCGGGCAACCCGAAGAAGCGCCGGCCGTCGGCCGAAAACGAGTCGAGAAAGGTGATCCGGTCGGTCTCCAACGCCCGGTCGAACCCGAAGTCGTAGCCGCCCATGTCGCGTTTGATCCCCTCTTTCGTCTCATGCATACTCACGTACAGCACGTCCTCCCCGTTTCGAGCCCCCTGCGCGGCGAACTGTGAGCAGAACGTCGTTTTCCCGCTTCCCGGAGGGCCGCTCACCACGTATAGCCGATCGGCCGGGAACCCGCCGTCGACGACATCGTCGAACCCGGGGACCCCACTGGAGGCGCGCATACCTGTATCCACTCGGGTCACCGGATAAACGTTGCCGCCCGGTTTTCATCGATGAGAACTCCGGACGACGAGTATCTCACGCGGACTCGGATCCGTCGACACCCGTGCCGTCGTCATCGACACCCGTGCCGTCGTCATCGATGCCCGCACCGTCACCAGCGCCCGCGCCGTCGATCCCGGTTCCGGCACCCTCGTCGGCATCGACCTCCGGGTCCACCCAGACGACGAACCGGTCGTCGGACTTGACGATCCCGTTGAGTCCCGGGTCATCAGCCGTAGTTCCGTCGTCGACGTTCTCGGGGCTCACGTCCCGGACCTGAAACACCTCGTCGACGATCCAGCCGACGGTCCCGCCCTCCGAGAGCTCGTCGTCGTCGAACACCACGATCCGTTCGCGAGGACCCGTCTCGCCGATCCCGAAGAGCGTCTTCGGGTCGACGATGGTGGTCGTTCGACCGCGGAGGTCCATCACGCCCTCGACGTGATCGGGCGAGTTCGGGATCCGGGTGAGTTCGCCGGCGTCGACGATCTCGTCGATGACGCCGATGTCCAGACAGTACGTTCCCTCGCCGAGGCCGAACTCCAGTACCTTCGTGGGTTCGGCGTCCGCCTCCATGGCTGCCATACACGGGGATCCGCGAATCCGACTCATAACCGTGTCCCCTGAATTATCACCTGTGATTACTGGGTCCGTGGGTTTATGCTGGTTCTGGCCGGCGTTGGGGACATGAGCAGGACGACGGATCGGCGTGGTGGGCGAGGGGGCTCTCTCCGGGTGGTCGTCGTCGACGACTCGACGTTCATGCGAGGGTTGATAACCGACCTCCTCGACGACGCCGGGGTAACGGTCGTCGGCGAGGCGAGCGACGGGGAGGAGGCACTCGACGTGGTCGCGGAGACTCGCCCCGACGTCGTGACGATGGACGTCGAGATGCCCGGCATGGGCGGGCTCGAAGCGGTCGAGCGGATCATGGACGAGACGCCGACGCCGGTGTTGATGCTGTCGGCACACACCGACGACGGCGCGGAAGTGACGTTCGAGGCGCTCGAACGCGGCGCGGTCGACTTCTTCGCGAAACCCGGCGGCGAGGTGTCCGCCGGGGTCTCCCGCGAGGCGGAGCGGCTCGTCGAGGCGGTCCGGTCGGTCGCGGACGCCGACCTCGACGCGGCGACCCGTGACGGAGCGAGCGAGCGCGAAGCGACCGGGACGGCGACCGAAACGTCCGGGACCGAGAGCGTCGACCTCGACGACCCGGTCACCGTGGTCATCGGCGCGTCGACGGGGGGACCGAACGCGGTCGAGCGCGTGCTCGCCTCGCTCCCGACGGGTGACTGCCGCGTGCTCGTGGTCCAACACATGCCGGAGGCGTTCACCTCCCGGTTCGCCGACCGGCTCGACGGCGTCTCCGCGTACGCGGTGCGGGAGGCGACCGACGGCGACCGGATCGGGGCGGGCGAGGCGCTCGTCGCCCGCGGCGGAAGCCACCTCGAGATCGGAAGCTATCGTGCCGGCCGGCTGCGCGTGAACCTCGTCGACGACGACTCGACTTCCGTGACGCCAGCCGTCGACGTGACGATGCGGTCGGCCGCCGAGACGGTCGACGATCCGCTCGTCGGCGTGATCCTGACCGGAATGGGTTCGGACGGAGCGTCGGGGATCCGGGCGATGGCGGACGCGGGCGCACGAACGATAGCACAGAGCGAGGACACCTGTGTCATCTACGGGATGCCCAAGCGTGCGGCGGAGACGGGCGTGGTCGACGCGGTCCACGACCTCGACGACGTCGCCGGCGCGATCCTCGGAGGTGAGGCCTGATGGACTCACACCGCGCGGCGTTCGTCGCCGAGGCCGAGGACGGGATCACCGACCTCAACAACGCGCTACTCGCGCTGGAGGCGGATCCGGAGGACGACGCGGCAATGGACGACGTGTTCCGCGTCGCCCACACGCTGAAGGGCAACGCCGCCGCGATGGGGTACGAGGACGTCTCCTCGTTCGGCCACGCGCTGGAGGACCTTCTCGACGCGGTCCGCGCCGGCGACCGCGAGGTGACGCCGGAACTGATGGACCTCCTCTTCGAGGGCGTCGACACCGTCGAGTCGATGGTCGACGAGATCGCCGACACGGGCGAGGTGTCGACGGACCCCTCGGACCTCGAGTCCCGCCTCCGCGCCGTCGAGGAACACGGAACGGTCGACCCGGACGGCGGCGATGACGACGGCGAAGGCGACGACGACAACGCTTCCGCAGGCGAAGCCGACGGCGACACCGCCGCCGGCGACGCGGCCGACGTCCCGATCCCCGCGCTCCCGGACGCCGCGGCCGACCTCGATGGCGATGTCGTCTACGCGGCGGTAACGGTCGGCGATAGCGCGATGCCGGCGGTCGACGCGACGCTCATCACGCAGGCGCTCGACGACCAGTTCGGGGAGTTCGTCACCGACCCCGACCCCGAATCACTGGAGGAGGGCGAGTTCGAGGACGGGTTCGACGCCTTCGTCGCCGACGCGGAAGCCGACGTCGTCGCCGAGGGACTCGACGCGCTCACCCAAGTCGAGTCCGTGAGCGTCGCCGCCGCCGATGGGGATGCCGATGCTCCCGACGACGCTGCCACGACCGGCGACGACGCCACCGGAGACGGGACCGCACCCGACGACACCGCCGCGGACGAGGTGGCGGACGAGACCACACCGGATGACGGTAGCGATGATTCGGCGGGTGACGGGCCGACGGGTGATGGGCCGACGGGTGACGACTCGACCGGCGACGGCGATGGCGACGGACCGACCGGCGACGGACCGACCGGCGACGGACCGACCGGCGATGGCGACGGACCGACCGGCGGCGACGACCGTGACGAGATCAAGTCGATCCGCGTCGACGTCGATCAGGTCGACGACCTGTACGGATTGGTCGAGCAGCTCGTAACGAGTCGGATCAAGCTCCGGCGCGAACTGGAGGAGGCGAACGTCGAGTCGGACACGCTGGACGAGCTCGACAAGCTCGCGTCGAGCCTTCAGGACACCGCGATGGACATGCGGCTCATCCCGTTCTCGCAGGTGTCGGACTCGTTCCCGCGGCTCGTTCGGGACATCGCTCGCGACCTCGACAAGCAGGTCCGGTTCGACATCGAGGGCGACGACGTCGAGCTCGACCGGACCATCCTGACGGAGATGCGCGATCCGCTCGTCCACGTGCTGCGGAACGCGGTCGATCACGGGATCGAATCACCCGCGGAGCGCGAGGCGGCCGGGAAGGACCCGACCGGCGAAGTGATGCTCACCGCGGAGCGCGAACGCGACAGCGTGATCATCGAGGTCTCGGACGACGGCGGCGGCCTGAGCGCGGACCGCCTCCGCGAGAAGGCGGTCGAGGAGGGCGTCAAGAGTCGGGATACGGTCGAATCGATGGAGGACGGCGAGGTGTACGATCTGGTCTTCCACCCGGGGTTCTCCACGGCCGAGGAGGTCACCGATGTCTCCGGCCGGGGCGTCGGCATGGACGTGGTTCGGACGACGGCCCGCGACCTCGACGGCTCCGTCTCCGTCGACAGCGTCCCCGGCGAGGGGACGACGGTCCGCTTCCGGCTTCCGGTCACCGTCGCCATCGTGAAGGTGATGTTCGTCGACGTCGGCGGGACGGAGTACGGGATCCCGATAAAATCGATCGCCGAGGTGTCCCGTGCGGACGACATCGAGACGGTTCACGGCGACGAGGTGGTCCGCCACGAGGACGACCTGTATCCGGTCGTTCGACTCAACGAGCGGCTCGAAGCCGGGAGCACTCCCGCACCGTCGGGTGTTGCGTCCGAATCAGCCGACCCGACGGAGACCACGGCGACCGACGGCGGATCGGTCGACACCGAAACCGCCTCCGAGACTGCCGACGAGGGAATGCTCGTCAGGATCCGCGAGGAGACGCGACAGGTCGCGCTCCACTGTGACGGCGTGTTGGACCAGGAGGAAGTGGTCGTGAAACCGCTCGACGGGCCGCTGTCGGGGACGCCCGGGCTCAGCGGCACGGCCGTCCTCGGCGACGGCGACGTCGTGGCCGTTCTGGACGTGGTGAGCTTATGACCGGAGACGCCGCCTTCGAGGGCGTGTTGCGTCAGATCGACGATTCCGTCCCGTTCGAGCCGGGGTACTACAACGAGTCGTACCTCGACCGCCGTATCTCCGCCCGGATGCGCCGACGGGATACGGACTCACATGCCGAGTACGAACGACTCCTCCGTGAAGAGGGCGAGGAGCGTGAGGCGCTGATGGACGCGCTCACGATCAACGTGACAGAGTTCTTCCGCAACCCCGAGATGTGGGAAGTGCTTCGCGAGGTGTTGGCCGACCTCACCGCCGAGAACCGGAGGGTCCGGGTCTGGTCCGCGCCGTGTGCGGACGGTCGAGAGCCCTACTCGCTGGCGATGCTGGCGTGTGACGACTCCGATATCGACGAGAGTCGGGTCGAGATACTCGGCACGGACATCAGCGAAGAGGCCCTCGACAGCGCACGCGAGGGCGTCTACCACACGACGCGAACGACGGACATCGCCGAGGAGCTCGCGCCCCTATCCGATCCGGATCGATACGTCGACCGCGACGAGGACACGTTCCGCGTCCGCGACGGGCCGCGACGGCTCGTGGAGTTCGACACCCACGACCTCATCAGTGACGGCTCGCGCGGACCGTTCGACGTGGTGTTGTGTCGGAACCTCCTCATCTACATCGACGTCGGTCACAAGGGGAGCCTGTTTGACACCCTCGAGGCGTCACTGGACGACGACGGCGTCCTGATCGTCGGGATGACTGAGAGCGTTCCGCCCGACAGGAGCGACCGATACGAACCGATAGACAAGCGACGGCGCGTGTTTCGGAGGGAGTGATGTCGCTGTATCAGCACGCACGGAACGGGGACATCGAGCGGCTCAGGGACGCGTTGGGGAGCGAGAACGTGGCGGTCAGAAAGCGCGCGGTCGAGCTGCTCGGCGAGCTCGCCGATCCCGACGACCAGGCGACGATCGACGGGCTCCTCCGTGCGGCCTCGACGGACGACGACCCGAAGGTTCGTGGGGCCGCGGTCGACGCCCTCGATGCGGTCGGTCAGGAAGCGCTCGAACAGCTCCTCACGGAGCTCACGGGTGGCGGCGGCTCCGAGGCCGAGTGGGTCACCGCACGGAAGTTCGCCCGGGCGCTGAAGGCCGACCGACCTGAACTCCGGATCGCGGCGGCGAACGCCTTGGAGCGTTTGAACGAGCCGAGCGCGGTTCCTGCGGTCGTCGAGGCGCTCTCGGATCCCGACCCGCGAGTGAGGCTGCGGGCCTGTCAGGCGTGTGGGGCGTTCGCCGATCCGAGGACGATTCCGGCGCTGGTCGAACGACTCGAAGACGAGCCGCGCGTCAAACGGGCGGCCGCGAACGCGCTCGGGAACGTCGGAACCGACCGCGCGCTCGACCCGCTTTTGAACCTCCTCGACGATCCGGACGAGTCGATCCGTCGGATCGCCGCGGGTGCGCTCGGTAAGGCGAACAACCCGAAGCCAGTGGAGCCGCTGGCGCGAGCGCTCGGTGACGAGAGCGCGATCGTCAGAAACGCCGCGGTGTACTCCGTCATCGAACTGCTCTCGAACGTCCCGACCGAACAGAGCCACGCGGTCCGCGATCAGGTCGTCTCCGAACTGAAAGCGGCCGACGACGAGACCGTCGTGGAGCCGCTAGTCGAGATCCTCACGCGGGGCCAACAGCGTCGACAGCGACGGAACGCGGCGTGGATCCTCGGGCGGGTCGCGGATCCCGACGCCGCCCCGGCCGTCGAGGCGCTGGCGGACGCGCTCGCGGACGACGACCCACAGACCGCTCAGTTCGCGGCGACGAGCCTGAAGACCCTCGGTGGCCCGGTAGTCGAGGACAGACTCCTCGACCGGATCGGCACCGAACACCCCGAGTCGGCGCGGGCGAAGGCCGTGTTCGTGCTCGGATCCGTCGGCGGGCAGGAGACGCTGAACCGTCTCGAAGACCTGACCGACGACGAGAGCGCCGCGGTCCGAAAGCGGGTGTTCTCCGCGGTTTCCAGCCTTCGTGCGGGGGGTGGGTAGATGTCGGGAAACGAGAGCGAGCGGAAGATCGCCGACACCCAAGCGCGATTCGCCGTTGCGGTTCGAGAGGGTCGAACCGTCAACGACGTCTCGTGGACCCCGGGACGGGTCCTGTTGTCGAACCGGCGACTGATCCTCGCCGGAAACGACGGGAAGCGAACGATCCCGCTCTCGCAGCTCCGGGGACTCGGCGGGCGTCACGACGCCAACCAGTCCATCACTCGCGTCTCGAACTACGTGAGCTTCGATCTGGGCGAGCAGGTGTTGCTCGTCGCTGCCTCCGATCACGAGGCGTTCGAACGCGACGTCTACCGGGCACTGATCGACCAGCGGACGGTGATGGCGAAACACCCCGCGGTAGCCGGTGGCGTCGTACAGGAGACCGAGTGGCAGCAGGCCCGCGTGAAGATAGACGAGAACGGCCTCAACGCGGCCCTCGAAAAGGGTGCGTTCGTGGAGTTCGACCTCGACGACATCAGCGGGCTCGACGCCGCAAAACGCACCGTGAACGGCGAGAAGAAACCGGTGATCGAGGTCTCACATACCGACGGCGACGGCACCAGCATCGAGACCCATCTCGCCGGGAAGCCGAGCCGGATGCGGTTCGTCGAGTCGTGGCTCCGGAAGGGTGAGGAGCGGAGCACGACGAACGTCGACCTGTCGAGTCGCGACAGGGAGGTGTTGATGGCGCTATACTCCGGCGTCTCGCCGTTCGAGATCCCGGCGTTCCTCGGGATCGATGTCGACGTCGTCGAGGAGACGTTCGAGCGCCTGATCGACCTGGAAGTCGTCGAGGAGGTCCGCGTACGACGGGAGGTGACACTCAACTCCCGCGGCCGGAACATCGCCAGCGAGGCGATGAACGAGCAGTGAGTGGCGTCGGCGCGTCGCTGCCGATCAGTCCGGCTAAACGACCGATCGAGACGATAGTGGCGAACAGCCGGCGGCGACGCTCCCCGGCCGGGTCGCCGGACACCCGTCTCGCCCGGACCGGGACGGTCAACAGGTCACGGCGAGAGTGGCCGCGGCTCCGTATATAAGGTCGGGCAGTCGGTGGAGAGGGGGACGTCGCGGGGTCGACGCACGCGTCCCGTCGAAGCACGCTTAAGTTGTCGCCCGTCCGAGTTTCGGAACATGAGCTACGAGGCGGTGTTGTTCGATCTCGACAACACCCTGTATCCGTACACGCCCTGTAACGAGGCCGGCAAGCGGGCCGCGCTGGCAGCGTTTCGGGAGCACGGACACGAGATGGACCGGTCGACGTTCGACGAGTTGTACGCGACCGCGCGTCGGGAGGCGAAACGCGAAGTCCGCGGTACCGCGGCGTCCCACGAGCGGTTCATCTATTTTAAACGTGCGCTCCGGATCCACGCCGACACGCACGACGCCGCGACCGCGCTCGCGGTCGGCGAGGCGTACTGGGAGGGATACATGGCGGCAATGGACCGGTGTGACGGCGTCGCGTCGGCGCTCACAACCCTGCGAGAGGCAGGGGTCGCCGTCGCCGTCGTCACCAACCTCACGACGCACGTCCAACTGGAGAAGCTCGTCCGGCTCGGGATCGACGAACACGTCGACCGGCTCGTCACCTCCGAGGAGGTCGGCCGCGAGAAACCGAGCGCGATCCCCTTCACTACGGCGCTGTCGGCGCTCGATCTCCGGCCGAGCGAGGCGCTCGTGGTCGGCGACAACGTCGAGACCGACATCGCCGGCGGGAACGCGGTCGGGGCGGAGACCGCGCTGTTCGTCGCGGACGGCGACGCGCCCGCGGACGAGGAGCTTCGAGCCCGGGAGCGACCGGATCACCGGCTGGACAGGTTCGACGACGTGATCGAGGTGGTGATATGAACGACGACGCGGACCTGCTGGCGGACGCGCGCCGGGCGGTCGTCGAGTATGCGCCTGCGCTCGCCGACCTCACTCCCGGCCGAACGGGGAACCTCAGCGTTCGCGACGGTGACGCGGTCGCGGTGACGCCGACGGGGGTGGCGTACGACGCCTTCGACGCCGCGGACGTCCCGGTCGTCGACCTCGACGGCGAGCGAGTGGCGGGTCGGATGACCCCGTCAAGCGAGGTGCCGATGCATACGGGTATTTATAAACACGACCGACCCGGCGCGATCGTTCACACCCACTCGCCGTGGGCGACGACGATGGCGACGCTCCATCAGTCACTGCCGCCGATCCACTACATGATCGTCTCAGTTGGTCGGGAGGTGCCCCTCGTCGAGTACGCCCCCTACGGAACCGAGGAACTCGCCGTCAACGTCGTCGCCGCGATGGCCGAGGCGGACGCCGACGCCGCGATCCTCGCGAACCACGGCCTCGTCGTCACCGGCCCGGATCTCGAGACCGCGGTCGAGAACACCCGTCACGTGGAGGATCTCTGTCGGCTCTATCTCCAGTCCTCGGCGGTCGGCGAACCACACACGCTCACCGACGAGCAACTCGCCGTTGTCGAAGAGAAGTTCGAGAGCTACGGACAGAGGCCGGACGACCGGTAGCCGGGCAGTCGCGACGTGCGTCGCTGGGAGCACGGAACATCGACCCCCTCTTCGGGTTGTTGAACCTGGTGGGTTGAGCGGCTGACAAATACGATCTCGTCGTCACCGATCGACGGGACTCGCTCTCGGAGTCGTGAAACGCTCGCGGTTCAGGAGTCGTCCGGGTGGCTGGACCGGGTCTCCGAGCAGTCGTTCGGCACCCGAACGGTGACGACGTTCCCGTTGCCGTGGGTGTCAAAGGAGAGGTCACCTCCGGACCGGTCGGTGACCCAGTAGGCGAGCCACAGCCCCATGCCAACGGTGTGATGAACATCGTCCATCTGCCACTGGTCGGCGATGATGTGGCGCTCCTCGGGCGGGATCAGCGGGCAGTTGTCACGTATCGTGATCTCGAGGTCCCCGCCGACACGGGCGACCGTCACGTCGACTTCCGGGTCCGCCTCCGCGTGTTCGACCGCGTTCTCGACCAGTTCGGAGACCGCGTACTCCAGTTCTGGGAGGGCGAACGCTTCGGCGTCCGTCGGACAGGACACGGAGAACTCGGCCGCGGGGGCACCCGCCCGCGCCTCGGCGACCGACTCGCGGACGATCGGTTCGATGTCGATGGGACGTGGCGACCCGCCACGGCTCACCAGTTCGATCACGTCCCGCTGTTTCTCCGCCGTGTCGAGGAGGCTCTCGGCGACGCGGCGGATCGTCTCGGCCGCCGTTTCGACATCTGCGATCGATTCGACGTCCGGAAGGGAGTGAGTATCGGCAGCCGAGCCGACATCCGGGGAGGGATCCGTGTCGGTGTTACCCTCGTCGTTCGCGGCGGCGAGAGCGGCTCGGTCGCTCCCGATCCGCTCGACCGCCTCGATGATCCGTTCGGCGGTCCCGATGACGACGTTCATATCGTTTCGGATCGAGTGCCGGAGGAGGTTGTCCATCACTTCGAGTTGGCGTTTGTGCCGGTATTCGTCGGTGACGTCGCGCGCGAAGCCGGCGACTGCGACGATCTCGCCGTCCTCGTGGACCGGCTCGCCCAGGACGCGGACCCAGCGTATTCCTCCGTCCGGTGGCTCGACTCGGTAGTCGATGTTCGTCGATTCTCCCGCCGAGAGTCGATCTATCGCGCGTTCGACGTGCTGTCGGTCCTCGGGATGGACGCGATCGAGGAACAGTTGCGGATTCCGCTCCAGTGCTTCCGGTTCGATCCCGAAGACGTCCTCGGCCGCGTCGTTGACGAAGAGCACCTCCGACCACTCGGGGTCGAACATCCAGAGGACGTCGGCAGACGTCGAGACGATGGTTTCGAGTCGACGGATGGACTCCACCTCGTCGGTAACGTCCCGGGAACTGAGTACGTAGCCGTCGATACCGGTCGCCTCCCGAGTGTAGACATCGCTTCGCATCCAGAGCCAGTCGCCGTCGACGGTCCCGTAGCGGTACTCCAAGGTCTCCGTCGTGCCGCGGTTGCCGGCGACGACCTCCTCGAAAACGGTTCGAATACGTGGCTCGTCCTCGAGGTGTATCAACGCGAAGGCGTCCTCGCCGACGAGGTCGTCCGGTTCGAAGCCGAGTACGTCTCGAACCGCCGCGTTGAGGTACTGAAACCGCCCCTCATCGTCGAGCACGACGAGTTTCTCCTGCGTGAAATCGAGGAGGGTCTCGGCGTCGGGGGGGCGAACCATGACGGAGCGTTTCCCGAGGATCGGTATAATACTTGCTACGAGGCTATCACGAATAAAATCCGCTTCGCCGCGGATCGACGGAAAACGTGGCGAGTCGGCCGCGGATCGAGTAGCGAGTCGGGCGGGTCCCCGTGGCGGACCGCGTCGTTAGTCCGCGGAGGCTCCGGTGACACCGAAGTCCGCGGTCGACCCGCCGGACACGACCTCATCGGGTTCGGTTCCGGTCTCCATGGTCAGTCGGACGCCGGTATCAGTGAGTTCGACGGTGGCGTCGGTGACGCCGCGGGAGTACTCGGAGGCGTGATCGCCCTCCGGATCGAACCGGATCCCCTCGGAGAGGAGGGGCGTCTCGTTCAGTCGCTCGACTTTACGGTACGCCGTCGAGAGAGCGATGTCGCAGGCGTCGGCGAGTTCGCTCGTGGTCATCGGCTCGTCGGCCGCGGAGAGGATGGCCCGGCAGTCCGGGTCCGCGAGTGCGTCGAACGCGTCACCGAGCGTTTCGTCGGCGTCCGTCACGGTCGTCTTCTGTCCCCCCATGCGGGACGGCTTGCGCTTCATATACGTACCGTGGAGCCGTATCTACCCGAACCCCATCCCAGCATATGCGGGGTGTTTTATATACACCAATCGTCCACCGGGCGGATCAGTACATGCGAGGGAGGATCACGAGAAAGAGGAGTCACGAGGCGGGGGGATACGCGAGCGCGGACGAACGAATGCTGGCCGCGGCCCGCATCGTGCCGTCAACGTTTTGTTCGGCCGCGGGTACGGACGGACGATGGGAGCCGGTATCAGGGCGGAAGTCTCGCTGCCGACGTCGTCGCCGTCGCCGTTCGACGGGATCATCGACGGGGCGATGCCGATATACAGCGTGGCCCGAAGCCGGCTCGGATCCCCCCAGTCCGATGGTTCGAGCGACGACCGGGTCGTGATCGAGTTCGTCGCCGACGCTGACCTCGACGTTCCCGAGGGAGTGGAGACAGTGTTCGACTACGGGGCGAAGGCCGCCTACCGGTTCGACGTCCCGTGTACGAACGGCTCGCCGTTCACGGTGCTCGATCGCCACGGCGTTCCGGCCACGGAGACGGTGATCCGGGACGGTCGCCTACTGGTCACCTTTCATGCCACGGACCTGCCAGCCCTGCGGGCCGTCCTCGAAGAGCTCCAGGAGTCGTGTGCGGACATGCAGGTGTTGCGGCTGCTCCAGTCGTCGTCGACGCCCGAAGAGAGCGACCTGGTCACGTTCGATCGCAGCGAGCTGACCGAGCGCCAACGGGAGGTGCTCACCGCGGCCTACGACGCCGGCTACTTCGACCACCCGAAGGGCGCGAACGCGGGCGAGGTCGCGGAGACGCTCGGGATCGATCGGTCAACGTTCTCGGAGCACATCGCGGCCGCACAACGGAAACTGCTCCCGGCGATGTTGGACTGAGATCGGAGGCCCGGATTCCAGAGCCGTGGGAACCCGATGATCGTTTCATGAGGATGAGTGTCGTAGTCGCCGCCATGACGCCCCGATCGACACACACCTTCGTCTGCTCGGAGTGCCACCAGTCCTTCGAGGTGGACGACGCAATGCGGGAGGGTCTCCTCGACGCGGGCTGTGTCGTCTGTGGCGCGCCCGTCGTCGACGCGGATCTCACCGAGCCGACGGCCGTCGAGTGAGCGAGGGTAACAGCGGGAGAGAGCGTGTCCGTTCGGAGAGAGTGAGGTCCGTGATCAGCCGTCGATCCGGTCGCGGAGTCCACGCGTGACGGAGACGACCGCGTCGGATCGGCGGGCCCGGTACCCGAGAACGCCGAGCGCCAGCACGATCCCACCGACCAGCGTGAACAGCCCGGTGAAGAACACGCCGCCGGTTCCGGACGCATACAGAAGCGACAGGCTGACGCCGCCGATCCCGAGGATCACGCCAGCGAGGAGCCCGAGGAGTATCGACCCGATGTCGGACCGGTCCACGACTGCGCTCGCGAGGACCGCGAGCCCGAGCAGCGTCGGGACGACCAACTCGGGGGAGACCGGGACCGACCCGACCGTCGGCCACGCGGAGTACGGTTGGGGCAGATAGTTGAACGCCATCGCGCCGACGAGGAGCACGCCGACGGCGAGCAGGGATTCGGTCGCATGGAGGAACGGTCTGGCACGGTCGGCCGTCGAGGCCACGCCCGTCGAAGAGGAATGCGTCGGGGAGGGCATGTACTGTAGTACCACGAGGGATCGGATAGGTCCTTTCACCGGTGATCTTCCCGGAGCGCGGTGAATCATCCGTCATGTGACCGGCGTCGACGCCTGTTCGTCCCGTGGTACGTCTCGGCTGCCGCCGACACCGACCCCTCGCGAGGCGGGGTGTCTCGTGTCCTTTATACCCGCGTACGAACAGTCGTATCGTATGACGACGAACCGCGAGGTCGAGATGTCCGCGTCGGCGGTCGACGCGTTCCTCGCCCGACACGAGACCGGCGTGCTCTCGCTCGCCCGTGACGACGCGCCGTACGCGATCCCCGTCTCCTACGGCTACGACGAGGAGTCCCGCGAGGCGTTTATCAGGCTGGTGTCGAGCGTCGACAGCGAGAAGCGGGCGTTTCTGGGCACCGACCCGGCGGCTCGGCTGGTCGTGTACGAGGAGGACGGCGAGGAGTACACGAGCGTCGTCGGCGTCGGGACCCTCCGCCGCGTCGACCTCGACGAACTCACGCCGGAGACGATCGCGCAGTACGGCGAGACTCGCCGCCCCCTGTTCGAGATCTGGGCCGACGAAAAGCCGGACCTCGACATCGACCTCTACCGGTTCGAACCCGAGACACTGACCGGGCGGAAGATAACCGTCGATCGCGAGTCGTAGGTGTCTGCTTATAAACGATCGTGGCAGGTACCCGCGTCTTCTAAGACGTTCATCCGGACCAACGGCTTACGGGCTGGCCTCCGGCCACGAGAGCGGTTTGTAAGTGGTCCTCAGGAGTCGCCGGCACCAAGGGTGGCGGCGTCGTCCTCGTCGGGTGCGGCGAAGTCGTCGTCGCTCGCGGGGGTCGTACAGACGGGACAGCCGACCGAGAGAATGGTCTCGCGCATCTCGTCGTTGACCTCGATGGTCTGGCCACAGCCCGAACACGTGAACTCGACGGTCGACACGGTGATCCCTCGTTGGTCGGGGAACGGCGGCCGGAGTGATAAACCACCGGCTTTCGTGTCGCGGACTGAGCGTGAAGGGGAGTCAGTCCGTCCGTGGCACCGCGTACGCGCCGAGCGCGAGGAACCCGACGGCAAGTACCGAGAGGATCGCCAACTCGGTGGCCCACGTGGCTGGCTCGTACAGGATCGCTCGCGTCCCGCGCGCGAAGTACGTCAGCGGCGAGGCCGCGACCGCCGGGAGGAACCAGTCGGGCAGCAGCGCCGGCGGGACGAACGTCTCCGAGAGGAACAACAGCGGGAGCGCGACCGTGTTGCTCGCGGCGATCACGCCGTCCTGTGAGTCCGCGAGCGCGCCGAGGATCGCCCCGAACCCGCAGAAGAGCGCGACCGCGACGGCGACGAAGACGGGCAGGGCCAGCAGCGACGCGGAGACGACGAGTTCCGCGTCGGTCACCGCGATCACGAGTCCGAGGATCAGCAGGCTCGCCGCGCCGATGATCGCGACGTTGACGAGCGTGTGGGCGACCAGCCACTCGACCCGCGAGAGCGGGGTCGTCGCCAGCTTCTCGAACCGGCCGCCGTCGCGGTGGCGGGCGATCTCGGAGCCGACACGCGACAGCGGCGTGAAGAGGACGACGACCGCGAGGTACCCCGGGATGTAGTAGCCGGCCGGCTCCGCGAACAGCCCGCCGCCGGTTGGTTGCGTCCGGATCAGCGCCCCGAATATCACGACGAGGATCACGGGGAAGAAGAACGTAAAGAACACCGCCGTCCGCCGCCGGAGGAACGACCGGGTCGCCGCCGTCGCTTCCGTTCCGATCCGTCCGAGCCGACTCATGCGTCCCCTCCGTCGACGACATCTCCTCCATCGACGACATCCCCGCCGTCAGCGACATCCCCGACCTCGGCGACCGTGGACGCGTCCGCCGGCTGCGTCCCGTTTCCGGACGAGTCGGTCACGAGTCCGCCGTCGCCGCGCGGCGAGTACTCCTCGCCGGTCAACTCGAGGTAGACGTCCTCCAGCGTGGGTTCGGACCACGAGAGCGACTCGAACGCGACCCCAGCGTCCGCGAGCGCGTCGACGACCGCGCCGATCCCCTCGGGTCGGACGCCGAGCACGCGAAGTCCGTTCTCGGTCGGTTCGACATCGACGCGCGTGCCGACGTTCGTGGACCCGTCGGGGTCGGTCGTCCCCGCTTCGAGCGCCCCGGCGACCGCGTCGACGGAGCCGGCCGCCGGGTCGGCAAGCGTCACCGACAGCCGCGGTCGGCCGCCGTGTGCGGCGATCAGGTCGTCCGGGGCACCCGACGCGACGACATCGCCGTCGCGGAGGAGCGCGACCCGGTCCGCGAGCCGCTCGACCTCGTCCATGGCGTGGCTGGTGAGGAGGACGGTGGTGCCGTCGGCCGCGAGTCGCTCGACCAGCCGGTGGATCGAGCGCCGGCCGGCCGGATCGATCCCGGTCGTCGGCTCGTCCAGAAACAGCAGGTCGGGGTCGTTGACGATGGCGGTCGCGACGCAGGTCCGTCGCTTCTGGCCCCCGGAAAGCGTCTCGTACCACGCGTCGGCGTCGGCGGCCATTCCCACGTCCCGGAGGACGCCCTCGGTGTCGCGGGCGGAGTCGTAGAGTCCGCCGTAGTAGTCGACGAGCTCGCGGGCGGTGAGCCGCGCGGGCGGATCGAACGACTGCGGGAGGAGCCCGACGCGCTGTGGGTCGACCTCGCGCGGCGGGACGCCGAGGACGTGGACCCCTCCTTCCACCTCGGTCGTGCCGGTGAGCGCGCGTACGAGGGTAGTTTTGCCCGCGCCGTTGGGGCCGATGAGCCCGAACACCTCGCCCGTGTCGACGCGCAGGTCGGCCCCGTCGAGCGCGACGACGTCGCCGTACGACTTCCGGACCGCCTCGGCGACAAGGACGGGGTCGGTCGCGTTCGTTCCGTCGGTCGGCTCCGACGGCACCGTCTCGTTCATATCCGTCGTCGGCGGTCGTCGCGCGTAAGGGTTGCTCTTTCCCGATCCGACACGCCGAGGGTCGCTCCGCTTTCGTGGTCCGATACGCCTAACCGACGCGGCACCGACCCACGCCACATGCACTACCACGAGGCGGCGAACTTCCTGTTCGACCTCCGTCGCTTCTCGGTCAAGCCCGGCACCGAGCGCGTTGCGGCGCTTTTGGACCGGCTGGGTAACCCCGAGGACGACCTGGCGTGCGTCCAGATCGCGGGCTCGAACGGGAAAGGAAGCACCGCACGGCTGACCGAGTCGGTCCTGCGCGAAGCCGGACTGTCTGTCGGACTGTACACCTCGCCGCACCTATCGTCGCTCGGGGAACGCGTCCGGGTCGACGGCCGACCGATGACCGAGGCCGCGGTCGCCGACGTCGTCGCCGAGGTGAAGCCGTGGCTCGTCGACCGGGCGGCTGCCGGCGAGCCGCTCACCTTCTTCGAGGTCGTGACGGCGATGGCGATCCACGACTTCGCGCGCCGCGAGGTCGACGTCGCGGTGCTGGAGGTCGGGCTGGGCGGCGAGTACGACGCGACCAGCGCGGTCGACCCCGTCGCGACCGCGGTGACGAACGTCTCGCTCGAACACACGTCGGTCCTCGGCGACTCGATCGAGGAGATCGCCCGCACCAAATCGCGAATCGCCGAGCCGGACGCCCCGATGGTAACCGCCTGCGACGGGGTCGCCCTCGATGTCGTCCGCGAGGTCGCCGACGAGGCTGGCGCGCCAGTGACGACCGTCACCGAGTCGGGGGGAGACGCGGGATCGGGAGGCGACCCTCACGGCGACGCCGCGATCGTCGCGGAGTACGAGGGTCGCGTGAGCGAGAGCGACGCGCAGGTCTCGTTCGCGGGGGAGTCGGCGGGCGAGTACCGGATCCCGCTGGTGGGCGCACATCAGGCGACGAACGCGGCGCTCGCGGCCGCGCTGGCGCGACGGACCGTAGAGGCGGTCGGCGGTTCCGACGCCGCGTTCACCGACCGGGCACTCGCCGACGGGCTCGCGCGAGCGACGTGGCCCGGGCGGTTCGAGGTGGTCGACGCCGAGCCCCTGACCGTCCTCGACGGCGCGCACAACCCCGCCGCCTGCGAGACGCTCGCCGGAACGCTTGCCGAGTACGACTACGACGACCTACACCTCGTCTACGCGGCGATGCACGACAAGGACCACGCCGGGACGGCCGCGGCGCTCCCCGAGGCCGCGAGCGCGGTTACTTGCCGGCCCGCACTCGATCGCGCAGAGGACCCGGAGGTGTTGGCGGCGGCGCTGCGGTCCGCGGGCGTCGGGTCGGTAGCCGCCGGCGACGACGTCGCCGACGCGGTCGAGTCGGCGGTCGCGCGCGCGAACCCGGAGGACTGCGTGCTCGTCGTCGGATCGCTGTTCGCGGTCGCCGAGGCGCGTTCCGCCCGAACCAGAACGGTGACTCCGAAGTCGGTCCGCGAGCCGGGTGATGCCACGCGCGCGCTCGAATCCGGGTGCGTCCCGCCCGCCGGCGTCGACCGTGCTCGTGACGGGGTCGACCACCGCGTTCGCACGCTCCGACTGCGCGGGGACCGGGCGAATCGGGTCGCCGCGACGCTCCGGACGGTCGGCGGCGAGGCTGCGGTCGGCGGCGTCGGCGCGGACAGCGAGGGAAGTGATGTCGACGGGGGCAGCGAATCCGGCGGGGGAGAGCTCTCGCCGGTCACGCTCGCCGGGTCGCCCGCGGAGCTCCGCGAGCTGTGTGATCGCCTCGACGGCGCGGGCGACGGGCTCGGCGGCGTCGCGGACGACCTCCGGGCGAGCCTCGGAATCGACGGCGACGGCGAGGCGGTCCGTGGCGATACCCCGTATCCGTGGGCCGACCGAACCGCCGTGATGGGCGTGCTCAACGTGACGCCGGACTCCTTTCACGACGGCGGCCGCCACGAGGGGTTCTCCGACGCCGTCGCGGGCGCGGAGCGGATGGTCGAAGCCGGCGTCGACGTGATCGACGTTGGCGGCGAGTCCACCCGGCCCGGCGCGGAGCCCGTCCCCGTCGACGAGGAGATCGACCGCGTCGTCCCCGTGATCGAGGCGGTCCGCGAAGTGGAGGCGGTCGCCGACGGCGACGTCCTCGTCTCGGTCGACACCCGGAAGCCGGCGGTCGCGGAGGCGGCCCTGTCGGCCGGCGCAGATATTATCAACGACGTCACCGGACTGGAGGACCCCGAGATGCGCGAGGTCGTCGCCGACGCCGACTGTCCGGTGGTCGTGATGCACAGCGTGGACGCCCCGGTCGATCCCGAGAACGACCCGGAGTACGGCGACGTCGTCGCCGACGTGATCGACGACCTCCGCGAGCGACTGCTCCGCGCCGAGGTGGCCGGCATCGACCGCGAGCGCGTGATAGTCGACCCCGGGATCGGGTTCGGCAAGTCGGGTGCGGAGAGTTTTGAACTGCTCGGGCGGGTCGACGAGTTCGCCGCGCTGGGCTGTCCGGTGTTGGTCGGCCACTCGCACAAGTCGCTGTTCGGTGCGGTCGGGTGTGCCCCGGAGGACCGCGAGCACGCGACCGTCGCAGGGACCGCGGTCGCGGCGGAGCGCGGGGCCGACCTCGTTCGCGTCCACGACGTGGCCGAGAACCGGGCCGCGGTCGACGTCGTCGCGGCCGCAAAGGACCCGGATACGCTGGAATAGTCGACTCTCGGGGCGGAGGATCGGTCGATTCGTGGACCGTACCCAGTCGATTCGCGGACCGTACCCGGTCGATCCGCGGACGGCAGCGTTTTGCGTCGTGACCCCCTTCGGTCGGACATGCCCCGGCGTCTGCTGCTCGGCTGTAGCGCTGTCGGGAACACGCTCGTCGAGCGAGCACGGGAGGACCGCGCGGACGTTCTGGCGGTGACCGACGACACCGGGTGGGCCTCCACGCTCCGCGACCGCAACGTCGCGACCGTCGAGGCCGACCCGACCGACCCCTCGGCGTATCCCGACCGCGCGTCCGTCGTGTTGGTCGCGAGCGACGACCCCGCCCGCAACGTCGCGGCCGCCCGGGCCGCCCGGGAACGCTATCCCGACGCGCTGATCGTCGCACACGTCGGGACGGGCCCGACCGCCGAGCAGACGGAGGCGTTGAAATCGGTCGCCGACCGCGTCGTCGACCCGACCGAGGCGCTGACGAATCGGGTGCTCGACGCCGTCGAGATGGAGGAGCCGGACGATTCGGATGAGTCGAGCGAACCGGTCGAACCGGTCGGCGACGCCAAGAGGCTTCGATCGCCGGGAGCCGAGGAGCGACCGCCGCGGTTGGTTCGAACTATCCGGCGGCTCTCGGGGCCGCTTCTCGTGGTCGCACACGACAACCCGGATCCGGACGCCATCGCGAGCGCGATCGGGGTGACGCGGATCGCGGAGCGGATCGGAACCTCCGCGGACGCCTGTTACGGCGGCGAGATCGCCCATCAAGAGAACCGCGCGATGGTAAACCTCCTCGATCTGTCGTTGAAGACCTTCGGCGAGGTCGATCCGTCGGAGTACGGCGGAATCGCCTTAGTCGATCATTCCCGGGCCGGGATCAACGACTCGCTGTCCAAGGACGCGACCGTCGATATCGTGATCGACCACCACCCACCCCGCGGTCCGATAGAGGGGACGTTCGTCGACATCCGGCCGGACGCGGGCGCGACGAGCACCCTCATAACGGAGTATCTCTCGCGGCTAGGGATCGAACCGGAGCGAGCGCTCGCGACCGCGCTGTTGTACGGGATCCGTATCGACACCCGAGATTTCACCCGGGAGGTGTCGATCCCGGATTTTACCGCGGCCGCCTCGCTGGTTCCACACGTTGATGAGTCGACACTGGAGCGCGTCGAAAGCCCGAGCGTGAGCGCGGAGACACTCCGCGTCCTCGCGGAAGCGATCGAACGCCGCGACATCAGGGGATCGATCGTCGCCTCCTGTGTCGGAGAGATAACCGACCGCGACGCGCTCGCGCAGGCCGCCGACCGACTGCTGGATCTCGAAGGGGTCTCCGTGACCTTCGTGTACGGGTACATGGACGGCGTAATCTACGGCTCCGCTCGCACCCGCGGCACCGACCTCGACATCGGTGAAGTCCTCCGTGACGCGCTCGAACAGGCCGGATCCGCGGGCGGACACGCCAACATGGCCGGCGCGCAGGTCCCCCTCGGGATCTTGGAGGGCGTTGCCGAGGACGAGGAACTTCCCGACGTCGTCGAGGCGTTCGTCTCCGGTCGGTTCTTCGAGGCGCTCGACGACCCGCCGACCGCGACTCGGGGAACGACCCCGACGGAGCCCGCGAGCGAGTTTCCGGAGTGACAGGGGCTTACGAACTGACACCACCCGACGGGTGTCGACGCGAGCCGCCCGGTCCAACGAACCCGCAGCGCAACCTACATATCCCGCCGTCACGAACAGTATAGTATGAGCAATGAAATACTCGAACACCGACGACTTCTCGTCGCCGGGAGCGGTATCGCCGCGTTGAGCGCGGCGATCTACGCCGCCCGGTCGAACAACGAGCCGCTGTTGATCGAGGGTGACGAGCCCGGCGGCCAGCTCACGCTGACGACGGACGTCGAGAACTACCCCGGCTTCCCCGACGGGATCTCCGGCCCGGAGCTCATCAACGAGATGCGCGAGCAGGCCGAGAAGTTCGGCACCGACCTTCGAAACGGGATCGTCGCCGACGTCGAGAAGACGCCAGCCGGTCACTTCCGTGTCGAGTTGACGAACGGCGACGTGTACACCGCTGACGCCGTGATCGCCGCCTCCGGAGCCTCCGCGCGCACCCTCGGCGTGCCCGGCGAGGAGGAGCTGATGGGATACGGGCTCTCGACGTGTGCGACGTGTGACGGCGCGTTCTTCCGCGACGAGGACATGCTCGTCGTCGGCGGCGGCGACGCCGCGATGGAGGAGGCGAATTTCCTTACCAAGTTCGCCGACACCGTCTACATCGCCCACCGCCGCGAGGAGTTCCGTGCCGAGGACGTCTGGATCGACCGCGTCATGGACAAGGTCGATGACGGCGCGATTGAGATCCTGCGGAACACGGAGCTAACCGAGATTCACGGCACGGCCGAGGACGGGATCACGAGCGTCACGCTCGTCGAGCATCCCGACGGCCATCCGAAGGAAAAGCTCAACGACCCCGCGACCGCGGACGCGGTCGAGGAGTACGAGTTCGACGTGGGCGCGGTGTTTTATGCGATCGGTCACACGCCAAACACCGAGTACTTGGAGGAAACGGGCGTCGAACTCGACGACGCCGGCTACCTGCTAACGCAGGGCGGCCGCGACGGCGGCCAGACCGCGACCACGGTCGAGGGACTCTTCGGCGCGGGCGACGTGGTCGACCACCACTACCAGCAGGCGGTTACCGCCGGCGGAATGGGCGTGAAGGCCGCGCTCGACGCCGACGACTACCTCTCCGATCTGGAGCGGGCCGGCGAGTTGTACGAGCCCGAAGTCGACGCCGCGGCCGCAGACGACTGAGACCACGGCGATACGGACAGTACTGCGACCCGTCGATGACCAGTTCCGGGCGACCGAATGTTCGAACGGGTGGTCGGTCAGTACGGAGTTTTTATAAGTGATGTCGGGAGTAGGTCTCGCAATACGGTTTGGTAGTTGTTTATAAGTGGATTAGTGGTGTTGCTGGCGGCTGTTTATAAGTAGATGGTGCTGTGGTGAACGGCTCCACTTCTCCAGCTGTTCGTTTATAAACGGTTAGCGACGAATCGTCGGTGAAGACTTCCAAAGCCCCAGCCTGCTCCGGTCGAGGGGCTCGCTGCGCGCTCACACGGCTCGCTGCGCTCGCCCTTTTTGAGTGCTTGCGTCGTCATCAGAACGCTTTGCGTTCTGATCGGCTCACGAGAGCGCCGCTCTCGTGAACGCCCATCTTCCCGGAGCAGGCTGCCCCTTTGAGTCCCACCCCGCACAGCAACCGCACCTCACGCCTCCCCAGCCTCGTCGGCCGGCCTCCGCTTCGCTTCGGCCGACCGACTCCCTCGCGCCGTCGTCGCCGGCGCTACGCGCCGGCTGCCAGAGGGACCTTCGGTCCCTCGCGGTTCGCGCCCTCTTGAGGGCGCGAACCGGGGCACGCCACCGCATTCCTTATTTATAAACCGTCGCCGCAGCCGCTCACAGTCCTTTTAAATACGATCACGTCGCTGTCGATTTGCGAGACTCACTCCCGTAATCACTCACCACCAAGCCTTGCCCACAGCTATTTCGGGCGACGATCTGTCCGGAGAGCAGAGACGCAACCGGAGCCGACTATTTATAAACGAGTCCCACGGTCTCGTCTCCCGCTCACGACACGATATCCACGTCGTACCCCTCCGCTTCGAGCTCCTCGACGATGCCGGCGGCGTGTTCGGCGTCGTCGGTTTCGAGTTCGAGTTCGAGTTCGGCCGCGTTGACGGCGACATCGCGGGAGGTCCGGTCGTGGTGAACCGCGTACACGTTCGCGCCGGTCCGGGCGACGATACTGGAGACGCGCTCCAGTTCGCCCGGTCGGTCTTTTAAATCGATCGTGATCTTGAGGTATCGACCCATCTGGACGAGCCCGCGGCGGACCACGGTGCCGAGCCGGTTGAGGTCGATGTTGCCGCCACAGAGCGCGGCGACGATCGTCTCGTCGTCCTCGTAGTCGAACGCCTCCGAGAGGACCGCGGCGAGCGCGACCGCGCCCGCGCCCTCGACGAGCGTTTTCGAGCGCTCCAACAGGAGGGTGAGCGCGAGTGCGATCTCGCGGTCGTCGACGACGACCGCCTCGTCGACGTACTCGCGCATGATCTCGAACGGCTTCTCGCCGACCGATCGGGTAGCGATCCCGTCGGCGATCGTATCGACGCTGTCGATCGCGCGCCGCTCGCCCGCCGCTAACGACTGGGGAGCGCTCGCCGCGCCCTCGGCCTGGACGCCCACAACGCGGACGTCGTCAAGCTGCTCTTTGATCGCGACGGCAACCCCCGAGATCAGCCCGCCGCCGCCGATCGGAACGACGACGGTGTCGAGCTCTGGGCAGTCCTCGGCTATCTCCAGTCCGAGCGTTCCCTGCCCGGCCATCACGGCGGGATCGTCGAACGCGTGGACGTACGTGAGCCCGTGTTCGCGTTCGAGTTCGTGCGCGTACGCCTGCGCCTCCTCGTAATCGACGCCCTCCAGCCGGACGGTCGCGCCGTATCCGCGGGTGGCCTTCACCTTCGACACGGGCGCGAACTTCGGCATGACGACGGTTGCGTCGACGCCCGCGCGCTCGGCCGCGAGGGCGACCCCCTGCGCGTGGTTGCCCGCGCTGGCGGTGACGACGCCGGCCTCGCGCGCCTCTGCCGGGAGCGTTCCGATGCGGTTGGCCGCACCACGGATCTTGAACGCGCCGGTGCGCTGGAAGTTCTCGAGTTTGAGGTGGACGTTCGCGCCGGTCATCTCCGAGAACGTCCGCGACCGCTCCAAGGGCGTGTGGCGAGCGACCGCGTCGACCCGCTCCCGGGCGTCACGGATCGCAGATAGCGTCAGCATACGCCGTTCTGGCGGGGCCGGCGGCTAATCGGTTCCGGTCGCCGTCGGTAAAAGGGAATGGGGGAATGCACGCGTGTGACGTGCGAGTAAACGAAGCGCGGCGTGATACAAAAAGGTCCGGCAGGCGGAGTGAAAGTAAAACCGGGAGACTGCGGCGGGGCTAGTCCCGCGTCATCGGCCCGTCAGACGGATCTCGACCCGTCGAGCCGGACCGCGACATCGGCGGTCGACAGGTAGCTCGCGACACGCTCGCCGAACGATCCCTCCCCCGGCCACGTCGCGTCCGCACCGAGCCGGTCTGGGTCGCCCACGTACACCGCCGTCTCCGCCGGGTATTCGTCCGGCGCGTCGAGCGGGACGGTCACGCGGACGTACAGGTCGTCGTCGACGCGTTCGTACTCGTCGAGGGAGTCGACCTCCTCGGTTCGAAGGAGTCGACCGGCGGTCTCCCCGCCCGGCGCGAGCGTCGGGTACTCGCCCTCGACGAGCCGGAGCCCCGTCAGCGTCGCGGAGCCGACGAAAACGAACGAGTCGAGCAGGTCGCCGACCTGCTCCGGTTCGGTGAGCGTTCCGTACACGAAGACGTCCATAGCCCGGGTGGGTCGCTCTCGCGTTTCAATCTTCGGGCGGAAGGCGGCAGAGCGACTGGAGCCGCCTATCGTCCGGGCTCCGGCGGGGACGGCCGCGTTCGACATCTAAAAACCGGTTCCGGCCGTCGGCGATGACGCATGGATTTCCCGCGGCTCCGGCGCGTCTGGAAACGCGTGTTCTCGCTCGCGTGGCCGGTGATGGCCGAGCAGACGTTCCGCACCGCGATGCGGACGACGGACATCATCGTCACCGCGCTGTTCTCGCCGGCGGCCGTCGTCGCCATCGGGCTCGCGGACCTGTACGCCCGGTTTCCGCTGCGGATCGGATTGGGGCTCGGCGGCGGCGCGATCGCGCTCTCCTCACAGGACACCGGCGCGGGCGCGACAGACACCCGCGACGAGGCCGTCACACAGGCGATCCTGATCGGCGCGCTCGCAGGTGTTCCGTTCGTCCTCTTCGGCCTCTTTTTAGGTGAGGCCGCGATCGACGTGTTCGGAACGCTCGTCGGGCAGGAGACCCCATCGGAGGTCGTCGCGCTCGGCTCCGTCTACCTCGCAATCGTCTTCGCGACCGCCCCCGCGAGACACGTCGCGCTCGTCGGCGCGCGAGCGCTCCAAGGAACCGGCGACACCCGAACGCCGATGTACGTCAACATCGTCGCCAACACGCTCAATATCACCGGATCGGTCGTGTTGGGGTTGGGACTGTTCGGCTTTCCGCGGCTGGAGATAGTCGGCGTCGGGCTGGCGACCGCCGCCGCCAACGTCCTCACCGCCGGCCTGCTGTGTGCGGCCATCTGGGGGTCGTGGACCGACGCGAACTTCGCTCGACCGCGGGATCTCACGATCGCCCGCCAGCTCCTTCGGGTGAGCGCCCCGCGAGTGGTCGAGGGATTCGGCTCGGAGGCCGCGGAGTTCCCGTTTAACGCCCTGCTGTTAGGATTCGGCGAGGCGGTCAACGCCGGGTTCCAGATCGGGCGGCGCGTCTACCAGCAGGTCACCGGACCGCTCTCGCGCGGATACAACGTCGCCGCCTCGGTGCTCGTCGGGCATGCGCTGGGCGCGGGCGATCCGGACGAGGCACGATACAACGGCTGGGCGGTCGCGAGCCTCGGCGTGCTCACGGTCGGAACGATCGGCCTCGCGCTCGTCGTGCTCGCACCGGAGGTCGTCCGCCTCTTCACGAGCGACCCGGAGACCGCGAGCTACGCGGTCGACTTCGCTCGAGTATACGGCCTCGCAGGAGCCGCGCTCGTCTGCTTCTCGGCGCTGTCGGGGTCGTTACAGGGCGCAAGCGAGACCCGGATACCACTGGTCGCGCGGGTCTCGGGGATGTTCGGGCTCTTTTTGGGACTCTCGTGGCTGTTGAGCCGGACGCTGGCGCTCGGCCCCGAAGGGGCGTACATCGGGGTGTTCCTCGCGTACTGCTGGATGGCGCTCGTCGTCGCTGTCGGCTTTAGGTACACCGGGTGGGCACCGCGCGCGGCGGAGATGATGGCCGAACGCGGGAGCGCCGCGGACGCGGATCACGTCGCCTCGGAGACGAGCGAGGACTAATCGATTCGGCGTCCGGGAGAAGGCGAGTGACAGTGCCGAAGAAGCCAGGTGCTAGCGGGAACCGGAGCGGAAATAAATGGGCGATGCGTGCCGTTCAGGTCGCGCGGCGTTCCTTCGCCTTCGGTCGGAGCTTCTTGTAGCCGCACTTGCGGCAGCTCTTGGCATCCGGGGCGTTGCGGGCGTTACAGCGCATACAGATCGCGCGGTCGAGGTTGCGGCGTTCCGCGGCGTCGAAACTGGCCATACTACCGGTGAGCGTGCGAGCGCTGTAAAAGGTTGCGAGACGCGGCGACGGAACACTGCCGGAGCGAGGCGGCGACGGGAGAAACCGTTATGCGCCGGCTTCGGAGATGGCCGCCGTGATGTCCTCCTTCTGGGTGACGCCGACGAACCGGTCGACGACGCCGTCGTCGTTCTCGACGATCAGCGTCGGCAGCGACCGAACTTGGTACTGGTTGGCGACGTCCTGCTCCTCGTCGACGTCGACCTTCTGTAGCTCGAAGGCGTCGCCGAGTTCCTCCTGAACGTCCTCCAGGATCGGGTCCTGCGTTTTACACGGGCCGCACCAGTCTGCGTAGAAGTCCAGCAGTCGAACAGTCATGGTTCGCCGATGACTAGCAGGGCCGAGCCGATAAGGGTTTCTCACCCGGCGGTACGATGAGGGACTCCGCGAGCGATCCCCGCCCGAACGGTCCCGATCCGAGACGAAACGCTTACCACCGGCGATACAGTATCGATGCGTATGAGCAGTGGAAGCAACTCCGGCGGGCTGATGTCCAGTGCGGGGCTCGTTCGGTACTTCGACGCACAGGACCGGAACGCGATAACGATGGACCCGAAGACGGTCCTCGCGTTCTGCGTCCTCTTCGGCGTCTTCGTCCAGATCCTCTCGTTGACCGTTGCGTAACCGACCCCACCCTACTTCGCTCACCCTGACGGGTTCGCTCGTGGAGGGTGGGGCTTTGATGTGGGACTCGCCGTCAGTTGTCGCAGGGGAGGAAGGTCGTTCCTCGCCCGTACTGAGCGACCTTCGGGGTCGGCGTCCCCACCATTTGGGGCCGGGCTACTGCGGCCCGTGATACCGCCGACGTGCGCGACGGTATCACTACACAATGGTACGTTGTCGCCCGAAAAAAGTGTATCGGGTGGCAAGTCAGACAGTAGCAATCAAGTTACTTGTTTCCGGCCATGTCGGCTTCCTCCCCGGCCTACTCGCTTCGCGCTTCCGACCGGTCGGAAGCGCTTGCTCGTTGAGGCCGGGGGCTCCGCCTCGAAAGATGCTGAGATCGGAGGGGGTCTCCCCGATGTCGCGTAGCGCGCCCTTTTTGCGCGTCGCTCCCGGATAGCGAGTATGTACGCAGGCGTCATCGCCGTCCAGGGCGACGTGGCCGAACACGCCGCTGCCATCGAGAATGCGGCGGCCGCACACGACGAACCCGCCGAGGTCGTCGAAGTGAGGGAGTCGGGTATCGTCCCCGACTGCGACGTGCTTCTCATGCCGGGCGGAGAGTCGACGACCATCTCGCGGCTGATCCATCAAGAGGGAATCGCAGACGAGATCCGCGACCACGTCGCGGCCGGGAAGCCGGTTCTCGCCACCTGTGCCGGCCTCATCGTTTGTTCGCGCGACGCCAAGGACGACCGGGTCGACCCCCTCAGCGTCGTCGACGTCACCGTCGACCGCAACGCGTTCGGTCGACAGAAGGACTCCTTCGAGGCGAAGGTCCCGGTCGAGGGGCTTGACGAGCCGTTCCACGCCGTCTTCATCCGCGCGCCCGCCATCGACGATGTCGGTGAGGCAGTCGAGACGCTCGCGACCGTCGACGGGCGGCCGGTCGCAGTGCGTGACGGCCCGGTCGTCGCGACCGCGTTCCACCCGGAACTCACTGCCGACCCGCGACTCCACGACCTCGCCTTCTTCCCCGACAGCGAGGTGATCGCGTGAGCGACCTCGACGATGGCGACGGGAACGTGCCCGACAATGCCCGAACCGTCCCGGACGAGGCCGTCCTCGACGAGCTGTTTGCGACCATCGAGTCGCGCAAGCGAGAACTGCCAGAGGGGTCGTACACCGCCTCGCTTTTTACCCACGAGAAGGGCGAGAACGCGGTGTTAGAGAAGATCGGCGAAGAGACGACTGAGGCGATCCTCGCGGCGAAAGACGACGACCTCGATGAACTGACCTACGAGAGCGCTGACCTCGTCTATCACCTGCTGGTGTTGCTCTCGATGAAAGACCTCGACGTGGACGACCTTCGAGCCGAGTTGCGCGACCGGTTCTAACGCTCGCGTTCGAGCTCTTTGTCGATGCCGTCGACGTCCTCGCTTTCCAACTCGCGGGCGATCCGCTGTTCGAACTCCGCCTCGCTGATCTGTCCCTCGATGTACTGCTGTCGGAGACGGTCCTGCCGGTCCTGCGAGCCGCCCGCCGTCGATGACCCCGACGAGTACGAACTCGGTCCGGTGGAGATTCGGTCCGTTTCTGACCCGCTGCTGCCGAATATCCACGATCCTGCTTTATAAGCAGCGTAGACGATTCCAAGGAGGATAGCGAGCGATATCAACCCGGATATCACCGCCCACGCGAGACTCAACAGCGTCGAGACGATGGAGACGACGATGCTGACGGCGATCAGGATCCCGATCCCGATCGCGCCGTAGTAGAGGACCTTTTTGAGCGCCATACTCCGAACTGGCGGCTCCGACCGCAAATACCTTCTCCCGTACCGGCCCTCCCGAGAAACGACCACATCCGGGCGTGTCACGGTCCATCACAGGATGGAAAGGTATAGAACGCCGACCGAACCACGAGTATATAAGCAGATGTCACAGGAGGGTTACGACCACACCGCGGTCGAGAGTCGGTGGCAGGCGGCGTGGGACGACGCTGCCGTGTATCACACGCCGGACGACGTCGAGGACCCGACGTACGTCCTCGGGATGTATCCGTACCCGTCCGGGAAACTCCACATGGGCCACGTCCGGAACTACACCATCACGGACGCGTACGCCCGCTACCGCCGGATGCGCGGCGACGACGTACTCCATCCGATGGGGTGGGACGCGTTCGGCCTCCCCGCGGAGAACGCCGCCAAGGAGCGCGACACGAACCCCCGCGACTGGACGATGGACTGTATCGACACGATGCGCGGCCAGATGAAATCGATGGGGTTCGGCTACGACTGGGACCGTGAAATCACGACCTGTACCCCCGAGTACTACGAGTGGAACCAGTGGCTGTTCCGCCGGTTCCACGAAGAGGGGCTCGCCGAGCGCCGCGACGCCGAAGTGAACTGGTGTCCCTCGTGTGAGACCGTCCTCGCCGACGAGCAGGTCGAGGGAGACGCAGAGCTGTGCTGGCGGTGTGACACCCCGGTCGAGGACCGCGAGTTGGAACAGTGGTTCCTGCGGATAACCGAGTACGCAGACGAGCTACTGGAGGCCATCGACGACTTAGAGGGCTGGCCGAACTCGGTCCGGCAGATGCAGCGTAACTGGATCGGCCGTCAGTACGGGACACAACTCGAGTTCCACATCGATGGACATGGCCCTGTCGAGGCGTTTACGACCCGTGTCGACACAATCCACGGCGCGACGTTCTTCGCGCTCGCACCGGACCACCCGATAAGTGAGGCGCTCGCGTCCGAGGACGACGCAGTCCACGAGTTCGTCCATCACGAGGCCGATCCCGAAGGCGACGAGCCGAATGGAGTCGAGACCGGCTTGACCGCCACCAACCCCGCGACCGGCGAGGAGATACCCGTTTTCGTCGCCGACTTCGTCCTCTCGGATGTGGGAACCGGCGCGCTGATGGCCGTCCCCGCACACGACGAGCGCGACCACGCCTTCGCGGAAAAGATGGACGTCGAGATCCGACCCGTGATCGCCCCTGAACCGGACGACTGGGACGACGACACGGCCCCCGACACACCCGACGTGAGCGAGGAGGCGTTCACCGAGGACGGCGTGCTGATCAACTCCGGCGAGTACAGCGGGTTGCGGAGCGAGACGGCCCGCGAGCGACTCACTGAAGCGATCGAGAGCGCGGAGGAGAGCACCCAGTACCAGCTGCGCGACTGGGGGATCTCCCGGCAGCGCTACTGGGGGACGCCGATCCCGATCGTTCACTGCCACGACGACTGCGGAAGCGTGCTGGTGCCTGAGGAGGACCTCCCCGTGGAGCTGCCGGAGTTCATCAACACGACCGGCAACCCGCTCGATGCCGCCGAGGAGTGGAAGGCGACGATCTGCCCGGAGTGCGGCGGGTCGGCAACCCGCGAGACCGACACGATGGACACGTTCGTCGACTCCTCGTGGTACTTCCTGCGCTACGTCTCGCCCGGCGCGGAGGAGGTACCCTTCGACCTCGATCGTGCGAACGACTGGATGCCGGTCGACCAGTACGTCGGCGGCATCGAACACGCCGTGATGCATCTGCTGTACAGCCGGTTCGTCACGAAGACAATAGCCGACCACGAGGGACTGGAGCACCGCGAGCCGTTCACCAACCTGTTGGCGCAGGGAATGGTCCAACTGGACGGCGAGAAGATGTCAAAATCAAAGGGGAACACCGTCTCCCCACAGCGGATCGTCGAGGAGTACGGCGCGGACACCGCTCGCCTGTTCATGATGCAGGCGGCCCAACCCGAGCGCGACTTCGACTGGAGCGAGGAGGGCGTCAGGTCGACGTACCGGTTCCTGACACGGCTGGCCGACCTCGTCGAGGAGTACGTCGCGGACGACGCGGCGACCGCCCCCGCCGACGCCGACCGCGACACGGTCGACGACTACGTCGCGAACGAGACCGACGCCGCCGTCGCCATCGCGGGCGCGGAGTACGACGACCTCACGTTCAACGTCGCACTGCGCGAGGCGCAGGACCTCGTCCGAACGCTCCGGAGCTATCGCGAGCACGCCGAGCCGCACCCGGAGACGTACGCGCGCGGCCTCGACGTCGCCGTCCGCCTGCTCGCACCGGTCGCCCCGCATCTGGCCGAGGAGCTGTGGGAAACGCTCGAACGAGACGGGTTTGCCGTCGACGCCGAGTGGCCGACCGCAACGGTCGACCGGGTGACTGTCGAGCGCCGCCGCCGGCTGGTCGAGAACACGCGCGAGGACGTCCGCGATATCGTCGACGTGGCGGGCATCGAGGACCCCCAGCGGATCGATGTCGTCGTCGCGCCCGACTGGAAATACGACGCGCTGTCGATCGCCCTCGACAGCGACGCCGGCAACCTCATCGGCGAACTCATGCAGGAGAGCCACATCCGCGAGCAGGGCGACGATGCCGCCTCCTACGGGCACGACCTACAGGCGAACCGCGAGGCCCTCCGGGAGACGCTGTCGGGTGACGACGAGTACGACGCGCTGCGGGCGGCCGCGTGGCTGATCGAGCGTGAGTTCGATGCGCCCGTCGTTGTCGAGCGTGCCGCGGACGCAGACGACGCCGTCGTCCGGAAGGCGGAGCCGGGGCGACCGGCGATCGACATCGTCGAGTAGCGACCAACTCCTCGGTTTCATCCGATTTGTTCGGACACGAGCGCCGTCCCCGGAACCGATTAGTCGACGGCACCACCCGATCGGGTATGGACGAGTACGACGGAGCGACCGATGTCGGCGACGTGGATCCGGCCGTCCTCGCCGCCCGCCTCGACGACGGCGACCCACTCTCTTCGGTCGCGGACCGATACCACGTGCCAGGAGACGTGTTGTATATGGACGGCAACTCGCTCGGTCCCGCAAGCGACGCCGCGCTGGCGAGTCTCGACCGCGTGATCGAGGAGTGGCGTGAGCTGCTGATCGGCGGGTGGACCGACGCTGACCCGCCGTGGTTCACGATGGGTGAGCGGCTTGGTGACGCGCTCGCGCCGCTGGTCGGTGCCGACCCCGAGGAGGTCGTCGTCGGCAACTCGATCACGGTGAACATCCACACGCTCGTCGGGACGTTCCTCGATGAACTACTGGCCGGAAACGGGCCGGAGCGTGAGGGACTCCCAGCGGCGGACGGGACGTGGGTAGGGGACGGGACGCAGGCGGCGGACGGAGACCCCGAGACCGACCCCGCCGTCCTCGTCAACGAACTCGACTTTCCCTCAGATCACTACGCGATCCGGGCACAGCTCCGCCAGCGAGGGATCGATCCCGACGAGAAGCTCCGGGTCGTTCCGAGTCGCGACGGTCGGACGATCGACCCCCGAGATATCGAGGCCGCGCTCGACGCCCACGACGACATCGGGATCGTCTGGATGCCGACCGCGCTGTACCGCTCGGGACAGCTGTTCGACGTTGCGCGGATTACCGAGGCCGCCCACGAGGCGGGCGCGTACGCCGGCTTCGATGCGGCCCACTCGGTCGGCACGGTCCCACACGAGTTTGGCGAGGCCGACGTCGACTTCGCGGTCTGGTGTACGTATAAATACCTCAACGCCGGTCCCGGATCGATCGGCGCGCTGTACGTCGCCGAGCGCCACCACGGGCTCACGCCCGCGCTGGCCGGCTGGTGGGGCCACGAGAAGGACACGCAGTTCGAGATGAACATGGAGTACACTCCGGCCGACTCCGCGGGTGCGTGGCAGATCGGAACCCCGCCGCTGTTCGCGGCCGCACCCTTGGAGGGCTCCATAGAGCTCCTCCGGGAGGCCGGGATCGACCGGCTCCGCGCTAAATCGCTCGCGCTCACGGACTTCCTCATCGCCCTCGTCGACGAGCGGCTTCCAGAGGTGTCGGTCGGCACGCCCCGTGAGCACGCGGCCCGCGGCGGCCACGTCGCCCTCGAACATCCTGACGCCGAGCGGCTGAGCGCGGCCCTAACGGATCGCGGCGTGGTCGTCGACTTCCGGCCGCCGAACGTCGTCCGCGTCTGTCCGGCCGCGCCGTACACCTCGTTCGCCGACGTGCTGGAAGTGGTCGACGAAATCGCGGCGATCCTCGACAGCGGCGCACACGAGCAATACGCGACGAGTGGGGGTGGAGTGACGTAGGTGACGATAGCGACTGTTTATAAATGAACTGCGGTGGCGCGCCCCGGTGAGCGGCCCTTTGGGCCGCGAACCGTGAGGGACCGAGGGTCCCTCTGGCAGCCGGCGCTACGCGCCGGCGACGCCGGCGCGAGGGACGCGGCGACCGAAGGGAGCCGCGAGGCTGGGGAGGTGTGAGGTGCGGTTGCGGTGCGGGGTGGGATTCAAAGGGGCAGTCGCGAGGGCGGCGCAGGGGACGCGAGCACCGCAGGGAGTGAGCGAAGCGAACGACCGAGGAGCGCGGCGAGCGTGCGCCGCCCTCGCGACTGGGGCTTTGGCGGTGTTCATCGCCGGATCGCTAGTAATCACTTATAAACGAGCGACCGAGGCTTTGGCGGTGTTCATCGCCGGATCGCTAGTAATCACTTATAAACGAGCGACCGAGGCTTTGGCGGTGTTCGTCACTCATCCACCACCGATCACTTATAAATAAACCACGTATAGCGACGGCCTTAATCGCCTCAGTCTCCAACATCCGACGATCAGCTAATGGCGAAATCGTCGGGCATGGACGCGTTCGCGAACCTCGGAACTGAGGTCCGGGAGGCCCTCTCCGAGCAGGGCTTCTCCACACCCACTGAACCACAACAAAAGGCGATCCCGCCACTGTCCGACGGCCGAAACGCACTCGTTCTCGCGCCGACCGGAACCGGAAAGACGGAAACCGCGATGCTCCCCGTCTTTGACGCCATCGTCGACGCCCGCGATTCTCCCGGCGACCGGCCCCGAGATGGGATCTCTGCCCTCTACATCACCCCGCTCCGCGCACTCAACCGCGACATGATGGACCGATTGGAGTGGTGGGGCGATCGACTGGATATCGAGGTCGCAGTGCGTCACGGCGACACCACCCAGTACGAGCGGTCGAAACAGGCCGACGACCCGCCGGATGTACTCATCACGACGCCCGAGAGCCTCCAAGCAATCTTGACCGGTTCGAAGATGCGGGTTGCCCTCGAAGACGTGGCACACGTCGTGATCGACGAGGTACACGAACTCGCCTCGGCGAAACGCGGCGCACAGCTCACGGTCGGGCTCGAACGCCTCCGCCGGGTGGCAGGACCGTTTCAGCGGGTCGGCCTCTCCGCGACCGTCGGGACACCCGGGGAAGTCGGGCGCTTTCTCGTGGGCTGTGGCCGGCGCGATCCGGACCGTCCGGGCGACCGCGAGTTCGAGACGGTCGAGGTCGCGGCCGGCAGCCGGACCGACGTGCGGGTGCTCGACCCCAAAATAACCGACCGGGACGCCACCCTCGCCGGCGAGTTGGCGATCGACGAGACGACTGCGAGCCACGTCCGGACGATCCGCGGGATCGTCGCCGACAACGACTCGACATTGATCTTCGTCAACACGCGACAGACCGCGGAAGCGCTCGGCTCGCGGTTCAAGACGCTGGCCGAGCGGGAGGAGAGCGACGAGAATATCGCCGACCCAACCGGGATCGAAGTCCATCACGGGTCGCTCTCGAAGGATGTCCGGATCGACGTGGAAGACCGGTTCAAATCGGGGGATCTCGATGGGCTCGTCTGTACCTCCTCGATGGAACTCGGCATCGACGTGGGACGCGTCGACCACGTGGTTCAGTACGGGAGTCCCCGCGAGGTCGCCCGCCTGCTCCAACGCGTCGGCCGCGCGGGTCACCGCCGCGATCTGGTTTCTGAAGGAACGGTCGTAACGCAGGGCGGTGACGACACCCTCGAAGCGCTGGCGATCGCCCGCCGCGCCGACGAGGAGTTGGTCGAGCCGGCGGCGATCCACCACGGCAGTCTCGATACCGTCGCCAACCAGATCGTCGGGGTCGTCATGGACGAGGACGACATCCACGCTCGGGAAGTGTACGAGACCGTGACGAACGCGTACCCGTTCCGCGAGCTCTCGGAGCCACGGTTTCAGGAGGTCGTTCGCGAGCTCGACGGTAACCGGCTGCTCTGGCTCGACGAGGAGTCGGACACGCTCGAAAAGTCCGGGGGGACGTGGCAGTACTTCTACGCGAACCTCTCTATGATCCCCGACGAATCCACCTACGAGGTGTACGACATGTCCTCGCGTCGCGGGATCGGCACCTTGGACGAGCGGTTCGTCGTGAACTTCGCCGGTCCGGGCGAGACGTTCATCCAACGCGGCGAAATGTGGCGGATCACGAAGGTGGACGAGGAGGAGGAGCGCGTCGAGGTCACACCGATCGCGGACCCCGCGGGCGAGGTCCCCTCGTGGGTCGGCCAAGAGATCCCCGTCCCGCGACCGGTCGCCGAGGAGGTGGGACGGATCCGGGGTGAGGTCGCGGACGCGCTCGTGGCCGGGTCGACTCCGAGGGCGGTCGCGGGCGATCTCGCGGAGCGCTATCCGATCGACGAGACGACTGGCGCAGCCGCGATCGACGCGATCGTCGACCACGTTGAGGCGGGCGGTCCCGTCCCGACCGACGACCGGGTCGTGATCGAGGGGAGCGCGCGGACCGTGGCCGTGAACGCGACGTTCGGTCACGCGGTCAACGAGACGCTCGCGCGCCTGCTCGCCGCGCTCGTGGGGCAGCGGACGGGGTCGTCGGTCGGGATGGACGTCGACCCGTATCGGATCGAGTTCGAGGTCCCACACGGTGTCGATCCCGGTACGTTCTGTGAGGTTCTGGAGACGACGGACCCCGACTCGCTGGAGGCGTACCTCGAACTTGCCCTGAAGAACGCCGACACGCTGAAGTTCACGCTCGCGCAGGTCGCGGCGAAGTTCGGCTCAGTCAAGCGCTACCGCGAGGGGCGCGGGAAGTTTGGCGGCGACCGCCTGCTCGCGGCGCTTGAGGGGACTCCCGTCTACGACGAGGCGGTCCGGGAAGTGTTCCACGCCGATCTCGCCGTCGAGGAGACCGCCGAGGTGCTGTCGGAGATACAGTCCGGCGAGATCGACCTCGCGACCGCCCGCGAGCGGACGCCCCTCGGGACCGCGGGACGCTCGGCCGGCACGGAGTTCCTCGTGCCCGAGAACGCCGACGCCGACGTGATCGAGACGGTCCGCGAGCGCATCCGCAACGACCGAGTGATCCTATCGTGTCTCCACTGTAACGACTGGAAACACACGACGAAGGTGCGACGGGTCCGCGAGCAGCCGGAGTGTCCGGAGTGCGGGTCGACGCGGATCGCCTCGCTGAACCCGTGGGACGACGAGACGGTCGCCGCGGTCCGCGCAAGCGAAAAGGACGACGGACAGGAGCGACGCACCCGGCGGGCCCACCGCGCAGCGAGTCTCGTCCAGACCCACGGGAAGCGGGCGGTAATCGCGATGGCCGCCCGCGGCGTCGGCCCGCACAACGCCGCCCGGATCATCAACAAGCTGCGCGAGGACGAAGAGGAGTTCTACCGCGACGTGATCCGTCAGGAACGCGAGTACGCCCGGACGCAGTCGTTCTGGGACTGAGTCCGGCTGCCCCACCGCCGTGGAGTTCCACTTGCGTCCGCCTTTCGCCGCCGACGTTTCGACTCTCCGCGATCACTTCCCGACGCATGCCAGTAATATGAAAGGGAATCCGGTGGAGCCGAACACGTGGAATCCGAACCGGACGAACGCCATCCAACGTGGAGACGCCTCACGGACCCGGGGTCTTATATCGACGCGCTCGAAGCGGGCGTATGGAGCCGTTCCTCGTCGTAGTTCTCGTCGGGCTGCCGCTCGCGTGGCTCGTCGGGTTCGCGGCGTACGCCTACATCGACGCGCCGAACCACGGGATGAACCCGAAAAAGTGGGCAGCGATCGCGTTTTTCGTTCCGCTGTTCGGCTTCTTCGCGTATCTCTTCGAGCGAGCGGAGACCGACTACGACCCCGAAGAGGACCCGTACGCACAGGGCCAACGCTTCGAGGTCCACGAGTCGCGACGCGGAGAGGAACTCATCGAACCGGGCGGAACCGACCGCGGCGAGGGACGAGAAGCGGCCGATGGGGGACGAAGCGCGACCGACGGAGAAGGGGGCACGACCGACGAGGACGACGAGTGGAACGATCCGCCGGGCGTCGACGTGTAATACGGTTCTCACGCTAGCGGCGATCTAACAGAGATCGAGGAGCGCGGCCCGTCGCCGATCGAGATCGAATGCGGCATCGGCGGCGTCGAGCCGTTCGAGAAACGAGAAGACGTCCGCACCCGAGCGCTCCGCGTGTTCGACCAGTGCCTCGATCGACGATCGATTGAGCGCGAACGACACCAAGGAGCCGCATAGCAACGCGAGCGCGACGCCCGCCTCCCCGTCGGGAAACGCGGGGTCAACCGGCGAAAAGTCGGGCACCGGCGATCCCACACCGACATCCATGGGTTCCACAACTCCGTCCGCCGACCCCGCCGGATCCACACCGGCGTCGACAGCCGGGACCGTCCGGAGACAAACCGTACAGATCACGGTTTCGGGCGCGGGCGCGTGCTCGCGGATCCCGGGTGGCACCGCGAACGCGACGACGCTCGACGCACAGTACGGACAGGCCATGGCGGCCACTCGGAGGCGTGAGTACTTAAACGGACGCGACATCGGGCCGGTGAGTCCGAAACCGGAGAAAGTCGAGAGCCGAACGAGTCTATCCGGCCGGATCAGGCGTCGGCCGCGTCCGCGGACGACTCGGCCTCCGTGGCTGCCTCGGCTTGAGCTTCCTCTCGCTCCGCCTTCTCTTCTTCCTCCTTTTTGTCCTTGATCTTCTTCAGCCGGAAGGTCTCCTCGCGCTCCTGCTCCTCGAGCTTCTGTTCGATGTATTCCTGGTTCTCGTACAGCTGGGGCAGAAGCGTGAACTCCAAAGCGTTGACGCGTCGCTTGGTGGTTTCGATCTCCTCCAACATCTTCTTCATCGCCGTCTCGACCTCGGCAGCGAGGATAATCGATTCGAGCAGTTCCTCGTAGGCGTCCGCGGCCTCGTCGATCCGCGCCGAGGAGCCGAGCAGGCCGTAGCCTCGCTCGTCGAGATTCTTCTTCACCTTCGAGGACTCGATCTGTGGAACAACGACGCCCATGATGTTCTTCGACCGCGTGGTGATCTCCGGGTGCTCCTTCAGCGCCGCGGCCGCACCGCGGACGGCGACGTCGCCCTCCATCGCGCGCGCCATGTCGATCGTCCGCTGGGCCGTCTCGTAATCGTCCGCCATGTCCGACCGGACGTCCTGTGCCTGATCGAGGATGTCCATGAACTCCATGATGAGCCCGTCACGCTTCTGTTCGAGCGTGTCGTGACCCCGTTCGGAGAGATCGATTCGGTCCTCGATCGCCATCAGGTTCTTCCGGGTCGGTTTGACGTCCTTGGCCATCTGTTGCCCGAACGTTCCGCGTCGACCCGGTTAATTCTTTTCAGACGCGAAGCGCCCCAAGCGGGGTCAAGCGGGTACGACCGCCGAAAAAAGAACTGCCGGGAAGGGAGTTCCCGCAGCACCGCAGTCGAATGCGACAGTCAGCGATCGTCGAGGAGCTCGACTGGTCGAAGTCGAAAACCTCCCGGGTCCTGTCGCGAATGGCCGACGAAGGAGACGTTGAGAAGCTCCGGATCGGCCGAGAGAACGTGATCGATCTCGCCGAGACCGAGTGAGGATCCGTCATCCGAACGGTTTCGATGCCGTTGCTCAAGCCGGGGCGGGACATCGAAAAAACGAGGAGCGATCAGTCCGCCGATTCGACGACCTGCTGCTCCGAGTCGTCCTCGTGGTAGTACTCCTCGATGAACTCCTCGTCGATCCGGTTGAGCGCGTCCTTCGGCAGCATCGAGACGAGTTCCCAGCCGAGGTCAAGCGTTTCCTCGATGTCGCGATTCGTGTCGAACCCCTGATCGATGAACTCCGCCTCGAACCGGTCGGCGAAGTCCAGGTATTTATTGTCCAGGTCCGACAGCGCCTCGCGGCCGACGATGTTCACGAGGTCACGGAGGTCCTCCCCCTCCGCGTACGCCGCGAACATCTGGTCTTTCAGGTCGGCGTGATCGGCGCGCGTGAGCCCCTCGCCGATCCCGTCGTCCATCAGCCGCGACAGGCTAGGAAGCACGTTGACCGGTGGCTGAAGCCCCTGACTGTTCAGGTCGGGGTCGACGTAGATCTGCCCCTCGGTGATGTATCCGGTCAGGTCCGGGATCGGGTGGGTGTCGTCGTCACCCGGCATCGTGAGGATCGGGATCTGCGTCACCGACCCCTCACGACCCTCGATCCGGCCCGCACGCTCGTACAGCTGTGCGAGGTCAGTGTACATGTATCCGGGGTAGCCACGCCGGCCGGGGACCTCCTCGCGAGCCGCACCGATCTCACGGAGCGCCTCACAGTAGTTCGTCATATCCGTCAGGATGACGAGCACGTGGTAGTCCTTCTCGAAGGCAAGGTACTCTGCCGTCGTCAGGACCATTCGCGGCGTGACCGTCCGCTCGACCGCGGGGTCGTCCGCGAGGTTCATGAAGACGACAGAGCGTTCCAGCGCACCGGTGCGCTCGAAGTCCTCCATGAACTCGTTGGCCTCCTCCTGAGTGATCCCCATTGCGCCGAAGATGACGGCGAACTCGGAGCCCTCCTCGTCCTCCTCGTCGTCACCCTCCTCCTCGGGGACGCTGGCCTGCCGGGCGATCTGCATCGCCAACTCCGAGTGCGGCTGGCCGGAGCTGGAGAAGATCGGGAGCTTCTGTCCGCGAACGAGCGTGTTCATCCCGTCGATCGCGGAGACGCCCGTCTCGATGAACTCCTCGGGGTACTCCCGGGAGTACGGGTTGATCGCCGCACCGACGATGTCCTGTCGCTCCTCGGGAACGATCTCCGGGCCGCCGTCGATCGGACGGCCGGAGCCGTCGAGAACCCGTCCGAGCAGGTCCTCGGTGACGGGCATCTTCATCGTCTCGCCCAGGAAGCGGACGGACGCATTCTGGTCGATACCGGAGGTGCCCTCGAACACCTGGATGGCGACGACGCCCTCCGAGGATTCGAGCACCTGTCCGCGCAGCGTCTCCCCCTGTGCTGTCTCGATCTCGACGATCTCGTCGTAGCCGATCGCCTCGTCGACCTCGGCGTACACGAGGGGGCCGCTGATCTCAGTGATGGTTTGATACTCTTTCATGGTCAGTAGAGGCTCCGGAGCTCGTCGGCGATCGCCGATTTGAGATCCTCGATGTACTCCTCGTAGTCCTCCTGAACGCCGATACGGTTGATCCGCGGGGCGGCCTCCGTGTCGACGATGTCCTCGACGGGCACGCCCGCTTCGAGCGCGTCGAACGCCTCGTCGTGGAACGTCTCGATCGTCGTCAGCATGAGGTACGTCTTCTCCGGCGGACAGAACGTGTCCACCGGGTGGAACGCGTTCTGCTGGAGGTACGCCTCACGCAGGTAGCGAGCGACCTCGAGGGTGAGCTGCTGGTCGTCCGGCAGCGCGTCTTTCCCGACGAGCTGGACGATCTCCTGCAGCTCTGTTTCCTCATCGAGAATATCGACGGCCCACTGGCGCTTCTCCGCCCAGTCCTCCTCGACGTGCTCCTCGAACCACGGGTCGAGCTGGTCTTTGTACAGCGAGTACGACTCGTTCCAGTTGATCGACGGGAAGTGGCGGCGCTCCGCGAGGTCCGCGTCGAGCGCCCAGAACGTCTTCACGATACGCAGCGTGTTCTGCGTGACCGGTTCCGAGAAATCGCCGCCGGGCGGACTCACCGCGCCGATCGCGGAGACGGAGCCTTCCGTCCCGTTGACGTTCTCGAAGTAGCCGGCTCGCTCGTAGAACTGCGCCAAGCGGGCGGCGAGGTACGCGGGGTACCCCTCCTCGCCGGGCATCTCCTCCAGCCGCGAGGAGATCTCGCGCATCGCCTCCGCCCACCGCGAAGTGGAGTCGGCCATCAGCGCGACGTCGTAGCCCATGTCCCGGTAGTACTCCGCGATCGTGATCCCGGTGTAGATACAGGACTCACGCGCCGCGACGGGCATGTTCGAGGTGTTCGCGATGAGCGAGGTCCGGGCCATCAGCGGGTTGCCGTTGGCCGGGTCCTCCAGCTCTGGGAAGTCCTCGATCACTTCGGTCATCTCGTTGCCACGCTCGCCACAGCCGACGTAGACGATAATGTCCGCGTCGGCGTACTTCGCGAGCTGGTGTTGCGTGACCGTCTTCCCGGAGCCGAACGGCCCCGGAATCGCGGCCGTTCCGCCCTTTGCGATGGGGAACAGGCCGTCGAGGATGCGCTGGCCCGACACGAGCGGCTGTCGGGGCGTGCGCTTCTCGACGGTGGGACGCGCCTCGCGCACCGGCCACTCTTGGTGCATCGAAACGTCCGTCCCGTTGGCGAGTTCGGCCACCGTCTCGGTGACGTCGAACGAGCCGGCCTCGATGGCGGTGACCTCGGTGGTCTCGCCCTCCTCCAGGGCGTCCGGCGGCACCATGACCTTGTGGTCGATGGTGACCGTCTCTTCGACGACCCCGACCACGTCGCCGCGGCCGACCTCGTCGCCGACCTCGACGGTGGGTTCGAACTCCCACTCCTTCTCGAGGTCGATGCCGGGGGCGTCGACCCCGCGGTCGAGGTACGGACTCTCCATCTTGCCCTCCAGTACGTCCAAGGGACGCTGAACGCCGTCGTAGATGGCGTCCAGCATTCCCGGACCGAGATCGACCGACAGCGGCTCGCCCGTGTTCTCGACGGGTTCGCCGGGGCCGACCCCGGAGGTCTCCTCGTACACCTGAACCGTCGTGATGTTGCCCTCGATCTCGATGACCTCCCCCATGAGTCCCTCGTCGCCGACGTAGACGACGTCGTTCATGCGGGCGTCGAGATCGCGGGCGCTCACGACCGGACCGCTCACGCTTTGGATGACACCGTCTTCGACGGTGGTCTCCGTGGATTCTGCCTTGCTCATATTAGTTCTCCTCCTCGTCCATCAGGTCGATCCCGATGGCACGTTTGATCTGGTCGCGGAGCCCGCCGCTGCCGGCACCGCCGGCACCGAGCGTCACGAGAACGGGCTCGATGCTTCCCTCGACCCGCTCGCGGGTCCCCCGCGAGAGGTGCTCGAGGTCCGCGTCGTGCATCACGATGATGCCAGTCGCCTCGTCGTCGAGCGTCCGTTCGACCGCGTCGTCGAGCCGGTCGTCCTTCTCGTCGTCCGGTACGTTCTCGAACTTGCGGACGCCGGCGAGCCGAAAGCCGGTCGTGAACTCCGGGCTCCCGACCACGGCTATTTCTTGGCTCATGTTATCACCAGCTCCGATTCGATCTCGTCGGCCGGCAGGCCAGCCTCCTTGCCGCGGGCGATGGCGCGGATGTTGTCGACCTCGCGCTCCTTCGCAAGGATGTACGAGATGATCGGCGTCACGGACACCGGGTGGATCGTTCCCAACTGGTCTCCGTACGCCAGCAGCGCGACATCGGTCGCGTGCTCGAACGCGATGAGGCTGTTCGCGTCCTCGAGCTCACGAAGTGCCGGCCCGAGTTCGTCAGCGTACTGGCTGTCGGCAATGTACTCGACGAGCTCGTCGAGGTTCCTCGCGAGCCGGGCGAGCTGATCGCGAGTGAACAGGTCACCGCCCTCGATGAAGTACGCCGCGGGGTCGATATCGGCTCCCGACCGGGCGAGCCGGAGCGCGTTGTCCGCGTTCCGGAAGTCGACCTCGGCCTTGAGGAACGCCTCGTACTGCCGAGTCGGCTCGTTGCCGGGCAGGTTCGCGAGGAGGCGTTCGTAGAAGGCGCGGTCGATCGCGTTCTCGAGCGGGACGAGCGTGTCCGTCTCCTCGTATTCCGCGTACGCGGATCGTAGTGGCTCGCCGTAGATCGTGTCCTCGAGGACCTCGATAACAGCGTCGATCGAGTCGGCCTCAAGGAGCCGACGGATCCGCCGGTCGTCGAACTCGCCGGCCCGGATGAGGTCGACCTCGACCGCCTCCTGGCCCGCGTCGGTGTAGATACCGCGAATGACCGTCTTCACGTTCCACGCGTCGAACTTCCGGAGGTACCGGGCAATGAGATCGTACAGCCCACCCTCGCTCCAGTCGAGGATGCCCTCGAACTGCTTGGCGAGGTTCCGGTTCAGCGCGTACTCGATGAGGTCGACGCCCGCGTGGCGGCTCCCCAGCGCGTTGATCTCCGTCTCGTAGCTCGACTCCTCCATGAAACGGGCGATCTCGGCGGGACTCATCCGAACGAGCTTTCGGTACTCCTCGTCCCCGTAGAGCGAGCCACGGCGGGCGCGAACCCGCGCGACGACGTACTCCGGGTTCGAGCTGCCGACGGCGCTCATTGGTCGAACAGTCGCTCCGAGATGTGTTTCAACTCGTCGTCCCAGACGGACTCAAGGACCGAGTCGAACGTGTTGTTCACGCGGACGCGGGAGGTGTCGCTCTCGGCGACGACGCCGCCGAGACACTCGGTTTCCCCGTCGACCTGTGCGTTACTGCCCGCGACGAGCTCCTCGAGGAGTTCGATGTCCTCGGCACGAGTGTAGACGGCGACTGTCTCGTCGTCGTCGAACTCCGCGAGGGTCGCGTCGAGCAGGGCCTCGGTCAGCTCGCGGCGTCGGTCGCCGTCAAGCCCCCGGATCGTCTCCTCGACGTCGTCGTACACGTCCTGAAGGACGTCACGACGTGCGGCGAGACGCTCCTGTTTGGCCTCGAGTTTCGCCGACGAGAGCGTCTGCTCGCGCTCTTGGTCGATCCGCGTTTCGACCTCGGCGAGCCGCTCCTCGTGGATACGCTCGGCGTCTTCCTCCGCCTCGGCAATTATCTCGTCGGCCTCGGCGTCGGCCGCCTCGCGTACCTCCTCCGCACGCGCGCGGGCTTCGTCTCGAACGTCCTCAACGACGGTTTCCAAACTCATTGGTGGAAGGGGCGGTTTAGAGGACGAAGACGAGAACGAGCGCGAGAATGACGATCGTCTCGGGAAGGACCGTCAGGATGAGCCCGTTGATGAACAGGTCGTCGTCCTCGGCCATTGCGCCGACTGCGGCGGAACCGATTCCTCGCTCGGCGTATCCCGCGCCGAGCGCGGCGAGCCCGACCGCGATCGCGATCGCGGCGTCCGGGTTCGTCAGCGTTCCGCCGGCCTCCAGTACAACAGTCCCGAGTTCGTTGGTAGCTTCAAGCATTGGTAGTAGTTGCAGTTGCTCGTCTCCGAACAGTAGGTAGTTGCCGCCACGAGAGTCATAAAGCTTCCCAAAACGGACGACCGGAACCGCCGCAAAGCGGTCGCTCACAGGTGTCACGACTGGTTGTTCGGCCGCCTTCAGCGAGCGGCTGTTCGTCGAAGCGCCGTTGGGACCGTCCCGCTACTCCTCGGAGGTGTAGCGTCGGTCGTAACCGAACGGCGAGTACGGGTCGCCACCGCCCTCGTAGAACTGTCCGAAGAACTCGACGTACTCGAGTCGGACGGCCTGAATACCGGCGGCCGTGATCCCGAGCAGGAGCACGACGATGTGGCCGACGATGGCGACGAGGATCGCCCCGACGAGCGCGACGACGCCGATGACGCTCGGCTCGAAGGCGGTCGAGATGCCGGCGAAGACGAGTTCGTACGTCTCCGGCTGCGCCTGTACCTCCGCGAGGCGGCTCGGCGTGAAGATGAAGTGATAGCTCCCCTCACCACCCTCGTCGATGTACGCGCCGAACGCGAGCAGGTTGACCGCGAGCGCCATCCCGCCCTTCGCGAGCAGCACGGCCATGATCCGGGCATACGAGATGACGTTGACGATCGGCGAGAGCACCTCGGCGATCTCCGTCGGTTCACCGATCGCGAGAAGCAGGAACCCGACGAACGCGCCGAGGAGGGCGACTATCCCGACGATCTCGGGGAGCCCTTGGAACTGGACTGCTCCGAGCGTCACTACGTCGATAGAGGTGAACAGGAACTCCGGCTTCTCTCCCGACGCCACGAGATCCAACTCCGCAAGGTTCCCGACCACCGGAAGCGTCACGTCGGGTCTGAGGAACTCGGGACGAACGCCCCCGGCTTGGGTGCTGAATATCCACACCCACGCGCCGTTGAGCAGGAGCAGCCACGACGCGCTCTCGTACATCGCGTGTTTGAGGTCGTGCTGCTGGAGGTTACTCACGAACGAAAGGATGTATCCCGCGTTCAGGTGGAGGATACCGAACAGCGCACTCATCACGAGCCATGCGAGTGCCCACTCGCCGGCACCGGGAGAGAGCCCCTTCGCGATCGGCCACGACTCGATCCCGAACCACGGGTACGCGTGGTAGCCGAACAGGTCGATCCCGTAGTATATCCCGAACAGGATCGTGAACGCGCCGGCCCACATGGCGACCGAACCCATCTCGCGGAACGCACCCTCATAGTTCGAGTACAGATACCAGCCGACGGCGGCGTACAACACCCCGTAACCGATATCCCCGATCATGAACCCGAACATGAGCGGGAACGTTAAGAACACGAGAAGCGTCGGGTCGAACTCCGAGTACTTCGGCCGACCGAACCCCTGGACGAGCAGTTCGAACGGACCGGCCGCCTTCCCGTTGTTCTGGACGACCGGCGGGTCGTCGCTGGCCTGCGTCGCGCGTCCACCATCAGTGGCTGCCTCGCGCTCTGCGGACTCGTCGGCCCCGTCGGGCGAGGAGGCGTCGCCGTGGTCGCGTTCGACCGTCTCGGTGTGATGGTCACCGTCGGGCGTGAAGGAGGCTCGCTCCAGCTCCTCGACGGCAGCGTGGTCGCCGACCGCGTCGGCGATCGTCGACTCGAACTCGGGGAACGTCGCCGTCGGGATCCACCCTTCCGCGATGAACGCGTTCTCGGTGGTCGCAAAGGAGAGCGGTGCCTCTTTCTTTTGTGCCTCGATGGTGAGCTGTTCCTCGGCACGAAGGAGGAAGCCGGCCGCGTCCTCCTTGACTGATGCGAGCTCCGCGTCGACCTCGGCGAGCTCCGATTCGAGCTCCGACCGCTCGCGTTCGAGTTCCGCGACGTACTCGCTCGGGGTCGCGTCCGCGTCCGGGACCTCCAACAGCGCGATGTCGACGCCGACGAGCGAGTCCTGTAGGAACCCCTCTTCGGCCCCGTCGGCCGGCGCGGCGAACGCGGCAACGACGGTGCCGCCGGAGAACACCTCGAACGACGCGACGTCGTCCGCCGCAGCGAGGGCAGCCTCGACCGCGTCGGCTTTCGCCTCCCCGACGACGACTTCGAGCGAGTCGTAGCCGCCGAGCAGGTCGAGCGCGATGCCGAGGTCGGCGAACGGCTCCATCCGCTCGATCGCCTCCTGCCGATCGCGGATCGACGCGCGAAGGTCGTCACGTCGGTCGTTGAGCTCGTTGACCCGGTCGCGAGTCGTTTCGAGCTCGGTGGCCAGCTCCTCGTCGTCGAGCGAGCCGATCCCGTCCGCGTCACCGTCGTCGACATCGAGGATGCTCTCCAGCGATCGAACCGTAACGAGTCGTTCGTTGACGGCCTCGGCGCCCGCAATCGAATCGCCGGGAGCGAACCCCTCGTAGCGGTCGTCGTAGTCGGTGACGTGAAGCGAGTGGTGGTCGTACGCCGCCTCGATGACGTCGTCGATGACGCGCTTCGAGCCCGTCACCGACACCTTGCTCATCTGCTCCGGTCTAAGAGCCATTCATTCCTCCGTCACGTGGGCTCTGACCGCGTCCTCGAAGCGTTCCACCGCGTAGTCGACGGCGTCGTCCGTACGATCCCGGGCCGCCGATTCGAGCGCTTCGCGGTCCTCGCGTCCCGTCGCGAGGATCTCTTCACGTCGCTGTTCGAGCTCCTCACGAGCCGCTTCAAGCCGTTCCTCAGCCTCCGCGGCCGCCTCCTCCTCGGCCTCGGCGCGGATCTCGTCCGCGCGTGCTCTGGCCTCGGCGAGGCGCTCGTCGGCGTCCGATTCCGCCTCCGCGATGATCTCGTCAGCCTCCGTTTCAGCCTCCTGTATCCGGTCGAGCACCTCTGGTCTCGCCATTCTACTGATCGCTTCAACGTCTACGAGCGACGTATAAGGTGTTTGCGGAAGCGCGCGGCACGATACGCGAACGATCCGCTGGCGACAGTAACCCGAAGAGCGTCGGATGTCGACGGAGCGCCGCGTACATTTAAGTAGCAGTCGCCGGACCCTGACGACATGGCAACGGTGTATGCGATCGCGTCGGCGAAGGGTGGGGTCGGAAAGACCACCACGACCGCGGCGGTGGCAACGCTGCTCGCGGAGTCCGGTGCCGACGTCGTCGCAATCGACGCCGACATCGGCATGGCGAACCTCGCCGACGCGCTGGGCGTCGGTCCCGGAGAGACGACGATCCACGACGTGCTCGCCGGCGACGCGGATCCGGAGGCCGCGGTCCACGAGGGGCCCGCCGGGCTCCGGATCGTCCCGGGCGAGACGGAGATCGACGCGTACGCTGCCGCCGATCCCTCGAGGCTTCGCGCGGTCGTGGAGGCGTTCGCGGACGCCGACTACGTGTTCCTCGATGCCGGGGCGGGGCTCTCACACGACTCGACGCTGCCGCTGGGGTTGGCGGACGAGACACTGCTCGTCTCCACGCCCGAGCGGAGCGCGCTCGGCGACACGGAGAAGACCCGGCAGCTCGTCGGGCGGCTAGGCGGCAGCGTCGCCGGTGCGGCGATCACACGCGTCGATGCGACGGATCCCGACGACGAGGCGGGGATCATCGAGACGATCCTGAACGCCGACGTTCTCGGCCGGATACCGGAGGATGCGGCGATATCGCGGGCGAACGCCGCTGGCGGGTCCGTCGTCTCGGTGGAGCCGAACGCGCCAGCGAGCCGAGCGTATCGTGACCTCGCGCGTGCGCTCACCGGAGCAACGATCGGCGATCCGGATCCGGATGAAGACGGCGACGAGGCGGAGGCGGACCGAGATCCGTCGGTTCCGAACGAGTATGAACCCGAGGAGGAGGCGGAGGAGCCGGGGGGAGACGAAGCGGAGGATGACGACCTGATCGTCGCCGACTCGGGGCCGGTCGGAATCAGCGAGGCCGGCGACGAAGAGGAGATAATCGTCGCGGACGAGCAGCCGGTCGAGGAGTCCGGAGTCGTCGAGGGCGCGTTCGACGGGACGGACGAGGTCAACGAGCCGGAGGACCAAGTCGACGAGCGGGATGGAAAGGTCGACGAGCGGGATGGAAAGGTCGACGAGCCGGAGGACCAAGTCGACGAGCCGGACGAGGTGAGCAGGGCGGACGACGACGATCCGGAAGAGCACGGAGCGGAGGACGGGAACCGGGACGGTAGCGAAGCCGACGAGGGACACGTGATCGACAGTCCGGAGAACCGATCACCGGATCCCACCGGTGGACCCTCGGTCGCGGAGGGCATTCCCGACGCGGAGAAAGGGGAAAGGGAGCACGCCTCGGACCGAATTTCGGCCGGCGGAGACGACTCGGACGAGGAGCCCGAACGGAACACGAAAGAGGAGCCCGAACCGGACGTGGACGACGAACTCGCCGGGAGCGTTCCGTTCCGCGACGACGACACCGGAACGATGGAGACGGCCCTCTCTCGGACGGACGAGGACGGCTCCGGAACGGACGGTGCGGACGGAAACGGGGACGACGACGAGGACGACGACGAGAAGGGCGGGTTCTTCAGTCGGCTACTCGGTCGGTGACGACACCGACGGAGCCCGACTACGCTTCGGAGGGCGCTTCCGCACGGTCGCGGATGAGCTCGCGGATCCGGTCGGGGTCGTCGACGGCGGCGAGTTCCTCACAGGAGACGATCGCGGTGCCATCGACTGACTCCCGTTTCTCGTCCTCCTCGGTGAAGTACACCGACCGAGTGTGCGCGACCTCGCCGATCGAGGACATGATCCGCGCGCGCTTCTCGGCGGCGGGCGTGAACGCGGAGTGACCGGTGAGCATCCGTGTCGCCGATGACTCGTCGTCCTCCGAGACCGCCTTGAAGGGTGCACGCGCCGTCGGATGGACGGTAAATCCAGCGCTCGTAAGCACGTGAACGACGTGTTCATCGCCGGGGTCCGCGTCCGGTGCCGAAGGGGTCGGCTCCGTGTCACGCACGTCGTCAGCCCCCTCCAGCACGTCGACCGGGCTGGAGAACGGCTCGTTGAACAGCTCCTCGAGCTGGACGGCCACCTCGATCGAGGCGTTCATCCCGTCCTCGTACTTCGAGACGGTTCGACGGGAGACGCCGAGTTCGGTCGCGAGTCGGCCGAGCGACCAGCCGCGCTCCTCACGTTCGTCGGCGAGGAGGTCCCCGTCGAGGCTGACGTACAGGCCGCCGGGAGCGGCGTAGATCAGCGGCGGCATCCCCTCCACGAACAGGTCGTACGCGGTGTCGGGGTTGATCACGGGAACGCCGTGTCGGAAGTAGACGACCCCAGGTTTCAGGTCCTCGTCGCGAGTTCGGATCCCGATGGTCATCGGCGTCGCCTCGAGGTACTCGCCGAGTCGCCGCATCTCCGCACCGGTCTCGGCGTCGAGCGCGTCGACGTTGCCGAGGATCTTCAGGAGCAGGAGGTCCTCCTCACGCCGGGCGGCCACGTCGAAACTCTTGGGCCGGACCGCACACCGGTCGCTGACGAGGAAGCCGGCGTCCCCCAGCATCGCGGTGACGTTGTCTATCAGCGCAGTCCGGGACATACCTGAGATAAGCGTTTCAGCGCATATATACGTTGTGTCGTCGAGACGAGGAGAAGGCCTTGCCCGCTTGCGTTTTTCTCCGGCAGGCGGTCGATACGGTTATATATCGGGTCGACCCCGAAACCGGCTTGTCTCGGGGGTCGAAACGGGACCCATGCCGATCGTCGCCGTCGACGACACCGACTCCCGCGAGCGCGGGATGTGTACCACGTACGTCGGAACCCGCCTCGGGGAGCGCCTCGAAGCGGCCGGCGGGAGGGTTACGCGACGGCTGTTGATACGACTCAACCCCGCCGTGAAACACAAGACGCGCGGGAACGCCGCGGTCGCGCTCCATGCGGCCGACATCGACGCAGAGACCGCGTTCCGGATCGCCGGCGAAACGGTCCGGGAGTTCGCGGCCACGGACGACCCACGGACCTCCCCCGGCGTCGTCGTTGCCGACGTCGATGTCGCGGACCCGGAGAGCGCGATCCCGAACGCGGTCGCTCACTTCTCTCGACGAGCGCTCCGCGAGCGGCTGTCGGTCGAGGAGGCGGTGTCGATCGCGGAGGCACGGGGGTACCGTCACGCCGGCTTCGGCTCCGGCGGCGCGGACGGGGACGCGACGCCCGGACGAGGCCGGATCGGGGCGCTTGCGGCGGTCGGCGCGCCCGCGACTCTCGACGACGCGACCTACGAACGAATCTCCTATCGCGAACTCGACCGCTGTGGAACCCCACGCGAAGTCGATGCCGAGAGCGTCTTCGCCGCCGCCGACCACGAGTACCCGGTCGTCTGGGACACCGTTGACCGCGGGACGGGCGAGGTTGTCTGCGTTCCCAACGCGCCCGGCCCGATCCTCTACGGGATCCGCGGTGACGACCCGGACGCCTGTCTGCGGGTCGCCGAGGGGATCGAGAGCGAACGCGTCGAGCGCGCCGCGACGTTCCTGACGAACCAAGGGACCGACGCCCACCTCGCGGAGGGCAGGCCCGGAGAACTCCGCGACGGGGCGGGCTACCGCGTGTCCGGCGTCGTCGCGAGCGATCCGGAGACGAAACGGGGGGGACACGTCCACGTCGACGTCGGCGGAGTCGGCTCGGATCGAAACTCCGGAGACGGGAGCGGCGAACCACGGCCGACCCTCCGTATCGTCGCGTTCTCGCCGACCGGTCGATTCCGTGATCGCGTGCGCGCGCTCAGACCCGGGGATCGAATCACGATCTGTGGTGAACACGAGGTCCGCGCGGCCGACCCCGGTCCGGACGGAACAATAAAACTGGAGAAACTCGCCGTCCGCGAACTCGTCCGGACGGCACCAGCAACACCGACGTGTCCCGACTGTGAACGAACGATGTCCTCGGCGGGACGGGATCAGGGCTACCGCTGTCGCGACTGCGGGACGACCGCGCCCGGAAAGGTGGCGGAACCGATCGAACGCGAGTTGGAACGCGGCTGGTACGAGGTCCCGCCGAGCGCCCGGCGACACGTCGCGAAACCCCTGATACGTGGCGGGTTCGACGCCCCGACGCATCCGGAGCGGTGAATCACGAGGTACCGCCCGGAGGTCGATCGGTCTCGACGTCCGCAACGACGGTTGCCGGGTTTCCTTTGACGATGACTTCGGATGGGACATCGTCGGTGACGACCGCGCCCGAACCGATCACCGCGCCCGAACCGATCGAGACGCCGGGATCGACCACGGCACGCCCGCCGATCCAGACGTCGTCGCCGACGGTCACCGGCTCCCCGGATTCCAGCCCCTCGGCTCGCTCCGCCGGGTCGATCGGATGGGTCGCCGTGTAGACGTGGACGCCCGGGCCGAGCAGGCAGTTCCGGCCGAATTTGATGCGGCAGATGTCCAAAAAAACGCAGCCGAAATTCGCAAAGAATCCCTCCCCGACGTGAATGTTGTAGCCGTAGTCACAGCGGACAGGTGGTTCGACCGTCGCCGTCTCGCCGCCAGAGCCGAACAGCGTCCCCAGAACGGTCCGTCGTTTCGCCTCGTTGCCGGCGGCCGTCCGGTTGTATCGACGGGTCAGGTCGCGGGCGCGCTCCCGATCGGCGACCAGTTCGGGATCGTTCGGGTCGTACGGCTCCCCGGCGAGCATCCGTTCCGTTTCGGTACGCTCCGTCTCGCTTGGCATGGCTATCACCTCTCGGCCACGAACTAATCGTTGTTGACGCGTGGGTTTAGGTGGTGTCCGGACGTTGGGCTGCGTATGTCCGGGATCGTGTTCTACGCAACGGAGAGCCACGACGCGGTCGTTGAGTTCTACCGTGACCGACTACGCATGGAGACGTGGCTCGAACAGCCAGACTGTACGATCCTCGAACACGGAAACCTGCTCGTCGGGTTCTGTGATCGGGATCGAACCGACGACTGCGGGATCGTGACGTTCGTCTACCCGGACAGAGACGGCGTCGACGACACTCACGACCGACTCGCGGATGTCGCCCGAGAGGAGCCACACGAGAACGAGACGTACGAGATATACCAGTTCTTCGCCGAGGACCCGGACGGACGAACCGTGGAGTGTCAGGCGTTCCTCGACGACGACGTGGAACTCCCCTGATCGCCCCGCCGGCCGGTCGCGACACGGACTACGAGACCGGCCGGAGACCAGCTCAGTCGTCGAGATCGTGATCCGCGCGCCACGTCTGCGCGTGGTCCTCGGCGACCTCGCGGTCGTCGAACCGAACGCGGTCGTACGCGCTCTCGTCGGTCGCCTGCTCCATCACGTCGAGTCGGACAACGAATCCGCCGTCGCCGCGCTCGCGGATCCGGACCGTGGCGTACCCGTCCGAGCGTTCCCACTCCGTGATCGTGTCGTCGTCGCGAGAGACTGACCAGCCCATACGAGGAGACGGAACGCCGTCGTGCTAAAACACCGCGGTCCGCGACGGGTTCTAGTCGTCGTGTTCGGGACCGCCCGTGTACGAGCAGACCGGACAGACCGCGTACCCGAGGGCGTCGTAGGGAACCGACGTCGACGGGGCCGTGGTGTCACAGTCCGGGCAGTCGAAGGTCGAGGGAGATTCGATGCTCATGAGATGGAGTATGAAACGTATCGATATAGTTACGCGGCGCTTGATGCACCAATAACCACACCCTGTTTATATGCCGGTCCGGAACCGAGGCGAACTATGGGCGACGACGCCTACGCGGGCCGGCGCGAGCGGGCACGCGACCGACTGAGCGTGATCGACGCCGACGGTCTCGTCTGTTTTCCGAGCCGGAACCTCCAGTACCTCACCGGGTTCCACGAGGAGCCCGGGGAGCGACACTTCCTGTTCGTCCTCCCCGCGAGTGGGGATGGGGGTGTCGACACCACGAGCGGCCCGGCAACCCTGCTCGTCCCCGAACTGTACGGTGAGCAGGTTCGAGAGGCGACCGACGTCGACGACGTGCGAACGTGGGCCGACGGCGACGACCCTCGAGAAACCGCCCGCGAGGTGCTTGCGGACCACGAACTGCGATCGGGGCGCCTGCTCGTCGACGACACGATGTGGGCGCGGTTCACGCAGGACCTCCGGGCGGTCGCGCCGGCAGCGACGTGGGGGCTCGCGAGTGAGGCGCTCGCCGACCTGCGGGTCCGCAAGGACGACGCGGAACTGGCGGCGTTGCGGGCGGCGGGCGCGGCCGCGGACGCGACCGTCTCCGACCTCCGCGCGCTCGGGTCGGAAGCGATCGGGATGACCGAACGCGAACTCGCCGACTGGATCGCCGACCGGCTGGCGGCGCACGGCGGCGCGGGCGTCTCCTTCGAAACGATCGTGGGCGCGGGCGAAAACGGAGCGAAGCCGCACCACGCCGCCTCCGACCGGGAGATACGCTCCGGCGACCCCGTCGTGCTCGACTTCGGGACGCGCGTCGACGGCTACCCCTCCGACCAGACGCGGACGCTCGTGTTCGACGGGGAGCCACCGGCCGGGTACGCCGAGGTCCATGCGATCGTCCGGGAGGCGCAGGCGGCCGCGGTGGAGACGGTCGAGCCGGGCGTCACGGCGGCGGCGGTCGACCGCGCCGCCCGCGAGGTGATCGAGGCAGCCGGCTACGGAGACGCGTTCGTCCACCGGACGGGCCACGGCGTCGGGCTCGACGTTCACGAGGAGCCGTACATCGTGTCCGGCTCCGACCGCGAACTGGAGCCCGGGATGGTGTTCTCCGTCGAGCCGGGCGTGTACCTCGACGGGCGCTTCGGCTGCCGGATCGAGGACCTTGTGGTCGTGACCGACGAGGGGCACGAGCGTCTGAACGCGACCGACCACGGCTGGCGGTGAACTACCCCTGCCTACTCGCCGCCGTTGGCGTCTTCTTGAGGCAGGGGCTTCCTGTTTCAACGACGCGCTTTGCAGACACAACCGCAGTCTCCACAGCGAGCGCAGTCTCCACAGGCGTTGACGAATCGCTCCGCGATTCGTTCGCACACCAGAAATCTTCGATTTCTGGGGACGTTCCTTCGGAGTGACCCACTCCTAGATTGGTGAGACCACGAGAAAGAATGTTCCACGCTGCGTTTGCGTCCCTGTCTGCCTCGAAGCCACAGGCAGGACAGGAGTGCTCACGCACCCAAAGTGGTTTGTCGGTTTCGACGCCACACTGAGCGCACTCTTTGGTGGTTCCTTCCGGTTCCACGTCCACGAAGTGCGTGCCTTCACGTTTGCACTTGTATTCGAGCACCGAGAGGAACGTTCGCCACGCCGCCGATGCGGTGTTGCGGCTGTTCGACGGCGATTCTAGCATTCCTTTCACGTCAAGGTCTTCGACGGCCACCAAGTCGTATTCCTGAGCATAGTAGTTCGACAATTTATGTAGGAAGTCACGCCGCTTGCGCTTGATTTGTTGGTGACACTCGGCTACCGTCTGCCGTTGTTTCTCCCAGTTGTTCGACCCATGCTCTTTGCGCGAGAGGTTCCGCTGCTCTCGTTCAAGCCTGTCGCGTTCCTCCGAAAGGTCGAGTGAACCAACTGCCGTGCCGTCAGTGTCGTGGGCATACTTCAGAATCCCCACGTCGATGCCAACCATCTCGTCGGCGTCGATCTCCGCCAGCGACCGTTTGGGCGGTTCCTCTTTGTCGTCAACGGCGAAGGAGGCATACCACTCCCCGGTTGGTTCTTTCTTGAGCGTGGCTTCTTTGACTGTTTCATCGTCGGGAATGTCTCGGTGGCACTCTATTGGAATATCCGCGAGTTTCGACAGTGAGAGCACAGTCTGACCGTTCTTCTTGTCGAACTCGAAGCCAGACTGGACGTATGTGAAACTGCGGAAGTCTCTGGGAGCTTTCTAGTTGAGACTCCCGACGTTGTAGCCCTTGTCTTTCAGTTCACCGAGTGCCGTGATACTGTCTTCGATCCGCATGACAGCGGCCTGTGTAACCGTTGAATACAGGTCGTTCAATTCGTCCCACCACCCTTTGAGGTCAGTGAGTTGATCGCGGACTTGTCGCACTCGTTGGTTGAGTGTACCCTCTGATTCGGGAATTTTGTTAAACTCCCTGAGAGCGTGGTTGTAGAGTTGCCTACAGGTGTCTCGGTGGTAATCCAACAACTCACGCTGTTCGGTGGTTGGCTTGAGCCGGAACCTGTAGGCGTAGTACATCGGTTACTCGGTTGGTTCTGACGTTCGGACGATCTTCACGTCTGCGCCACGCCAGTCTTTGGGAACGAGGACGTGTGCGCCGTTGCCGGTGGCTTTTACCTCGCCTTCGATGACTTCGTGGCCTTTGATTTCGTGTCTATCCATCACCTATGTTTAGACATTGTTTCAACATAAACGTATCGGTTCGTGGGCCTGTGGGCCAGCAACAAGCAGGCGCATGATAAATGATGACGGCGGTGTATCCCCTCCCTACTGCGTCCTCAGAAATCTTCGATTTCTGATGTGCGAACGAGAGCTTGCTCTCGTTAACGCTACTGGGCATTCGGCCTGCGTTGCTCCTTGAGGAAGGGGTCTTACCGCCTGTAATCGGCTAACCGGGGTGAAAATACCGCGGGCACGTCGCGCGGATCGACGACGCGTCGGCGGGATGCGTGTGCCTGTCCGCAGTTGACGTAGCCGGCCAGGTCCGATAACGGTGCGACCAAATATGCATGGTGAACCGTCCCGGAGAGGCGTGCTCCGGTGGACCGTATCGAAAACGTTACCCTCAGCCGAACGGTATCGCGGGTCATGAGCGATACCGACGAGGAAACGGAGGAGGAAGCGCCGGCCGTCGAACTCGGTGAGGGTCCCGACATCGAGGGCGAACCGCTCGCGCGGGTCGCGTCGCGGCTCACGTGGCCCGCAAAGCGGAGCGATGTTCGCGCTCAGGAGGGCGAGACCGTGATCCGGACGCCCGAGGGACCCGTCGAACTCGACGAGGCGCTCGCGGAGTCCGAGGTTCCGCTGTTCGAGGGCCGGAGCGACTTCCTCGAAGCCGTCGAAGATGTCGTTGGTCGCGGTCCGGTCGCGACGGAGTAGCGCGGTCGAGATCGCTCGACAGGGGCGACCGTCGTGATCGCCGGCATCGCACACCCTTTTGTTCGTCCCGACCCGAACGAGATACATGACGATCCCCTTCGATCCGGCCGAGTTGGACCCCGAAGAGTTCGGTGAGGAGCGTGCGACCCTAGAGATGGACCACGAGGCGGCGATCGAACACGTCCGCGAGGTGTGTACGGAGGTTGGCTTCGGCTTTCCCGTGGAGTTCTCGCCCTCAGAGATGCTGAACGAGAAGGTCGACGCCGGTCGTGACCCCTACTACGTGCTCGGAGCGTGTAACCCGAAAATGGCCGATCGGGCGCTGGACGCGACCGACGGAAGAATCGGGTCGCTGTTCCCCTGCAACATGGTTATCGAGCAGGTCGAACCTGGGAAACAGGTTGTCCATCACGTCTCGATCATGCGGATCGCTCGACTGCTCGGGTTGCCGAGCGACGACGAGGAGATGGACGCGATCATCGACGACACCGGCGAGATGGTCGAGACGGTCTTCGACCGCCTCGGCGAGTAACGCTCTCTTTTAGGAGGCATAGAGAATTCGGGTATCATATATACCTGTTGAGGGATGACGGGAGTGGGTCTCGCAATACGTTGGAGTAGTTGTTTATAGGTGGATTAGTGGTGTTGCTGGCGGCTATTTATAAGTCGTTGCTGGCGAATCGGCGGTGAACACCGCCAAAGCCCCAGTCGCGAGGACGCCGCACGCTCGCTGCGCTCCTCAGTCGCTCGTTTCACTCGCTCCTTCCGGTGCTTGCGTCGCCTGCGGCGTCCTCGCGACTGCCCCTTTGAGTCCCACCCCGCCCCGCAACCGCACCTCACACCTCCCCAGCCTCGTCGCGGGGGGCCCCCCCCCCCCCCCCCCCCCCCCCCCCCCCCCCGCGCCCCCCCCCCCCCCCCCCCCCCGGGGGGGCCGCCCCCCACCGTCGGTTGAACTCAACGGCCCCCCCCCCCGGCGGGGGAGTAAAAGGGC